>NZ_WCIM01000017.1:0-141098 GCF_009025585.1 Enterobacter sp. 198
CCCCCCCTCACCGCCATATTCAAGATGAGAGCTCGTACGAAAGTACGGGCTTTTTTCTTTTATATTCCCCGGACAGGGGGGGATGAGAATCCCCGACCGGGGTTCGACAACGGGCGACAGCCAGTTGGACAGACTGAGCGCGCAGCGAACAGGCTGCCCGCAGGGCGAGCGAAGCGAGTCAATCCCCCCCCCCCTCACCGCCATATTCAAGATGAGAGCTCGTACGAAAGTACGGGCTTTTTTTCTTTTATATCCTCCGGACAGGGGGGGATGAGAATCCCCGACCGGGGGTCGACAACGGGCGACAGCCAGTTGGACAGACTCCGCGCGCAGCGAACAGGCTGCCCGCAGGGCGAGCGAAGCGAGTCAATCCCCCCCTCACCGCCATATTCAAGATGAGAGCGCGTACGAAAGTACGGGCTTTTTTCTTTTATATTCTCCGCCAGTGCAGCATGAGACCTTGTGTGGTGTAAGATCCTCACCCTCGCTCCAGGGGAGAGGGAAAGATTAATCTTCCACCATCCGGGCATACTCTTCGGTAAGAAAATCCACCAATGCCCTCACTGACGGGAGTAACCCGCGTCTTGAAGGATACACAGCATGAATCACCTCACGTCGTGGCTCCCAGGCATCAAGTACGCGAATGAGGTCCCCTGACGCAAGCTGATCTTTCACCATCAATATCGGCAACTGCACCACGCCGATACCCGCTATAGCCGCTTCACGCAGCGCCAGCATATCGGTAGTGATCAGGCGAGGATGATAATGGATTTCCGCCTTCGCCCCTTCGGGACCGCTCAGTTCCCATTTATGGATGTGTTTACCCTCGTTCGTGCTTAATCCAGGCCAGGCACTGAGTTCAGAGGGCACCAACGGTTTACCCATCCGCTGAATCAACGCAGGTCCAGCGACCAGGCAATGTCCCCGGTCCGCCAGTACCCTTAACACCAGATCGCTGTCATCGAACGGACGCGGGCGCACACGGATCGCGACATCAATCCCCTCCCCCACCAGGTCTACCCGCCGGTTGGTTGCCTCAAGCTGCAGCGCGATCCCTGGATAGCGCGCCATAAATCTCGCCAGCATCGGGCCAACATGGACATGCAACAATGTTATCGGGCAGGTGATCCTGACAATACCGCGCGGCTCAGCCTGTAACGCGGCCACCGCCTCCTCAGCAGCTTCTGCTTCCACCATCATTGCTTTACAGTGCTGATAGAAGGTCTGGCCAACTTCTGTCACCGTAAACTGCCGCGTTGTGCGATGTATTAACCGCACGCCAAGCCGCTCTTCCAGCTGAGCTATCCGGCGGCTTAGCCGGGACTTCGGCAAATCGAGCGCACGCCCCGCTGCAGCAAAACCACCGTAGTCGACCACCTTCACAAACCAGACGAAGTCATTGAGATCCTGCATAAATCCTCATCGTTCTATTTTCAGAACAGTGAATGCCATTTTTACTATCTACCGGGATATTAACGCTGAATATAAGCTAATTACATCAACAACGCTTCAGGAGTTCATCATGAAAAACGTAACAGGCGTGTATACCGCTCCCCGTCAACACTGGGTTGGTGATGGTTTCCCGGTACGTTCAATGTTTTCTTACCAGACGCACGGCGAGCCACTCAGTCCGTTCTTGCTGCTGGACTACGCCGGGCCATACACCTTCCCGGCTGATGGGGCAAAGCGCGGCGTCGGCGAGCATCCGCACCGGGGTTTCGAAACGGTCACCCTCGTCTATTCCGGCGAAGTTGAACATCGCGATTCCACCGGCAGAGGCGGCGTAATAGGCCCCGGGGACGTGCAATGGATGACGGCGGGCGCTGGCATTTTGCACGAGGAGTTCCACTCCAGCGCGTTCGCGCAGAAAGGCGGTGAACTGAAAATGATGCAGCTGTGGGTCAACCTGCCTGCCAAAGACAAAATGGCGACGCCGGGCTACCAGAGCATCACTAAGACGGATATCCCTGTGGTCACGCTGCCGGATAACAGCGGCTCGCTGCGGGTTATCGCAGGTCGCTACGAGGATGTTGCTGGCCCCGCGCACACCTTTTCGCCGCTAAACGTCTGGGACATCGCGCTCAATCAGGGTAGCCATCTCACGCTCAGTCAGCCGGAGGGCTGGAGCACGGCGCTGGTTGTGATGGAAGGCACCATTACGGTGAACGGAACAGCCCAGGCAGGCGAGGCACAGCTGGTTGTATTAAGCCAGCAAGGCGACACACTCCATCTGAAAGCGAGCCTCGATGCCAAAGTCCTGCTGATGGCCGGCGAGCCGCTGAATGAACCCATCGTGGGCTATGGGCCGTTTGTGATGAACAGTAAAACCGAAATCGCGGAAGCCATTCGTGATTTCAACTCCGGCCGCTTCGGCCAGATCTGATGGTAATAAAGGAGAAGAAGATGTCTGCACCTGCAAATTTTAACGGCTCACGCCCGGTTATTGATGTAAACGATGCGGTGATGTTGCTTATCGATCACCAGAGCGGACTTTTCCAGACCGTGGGGGATATGCCAATGCCAGAGTTGCGCGCACGTGCTGCGGCGCTGGCAAAAATCGCTACCCTGGCGAAGATCCCGGTGATCACCACCGCTTCTGTTCCACAGGGACCGAATGGCCCCCTTATCCCGGAGATCCACGCGAATGCGCCACATGCGCAATACGTTCCACGTAAAGGTGAGATCAACGCCTGGGATAACCCGGAGTTTGTGGCTGCGGTGAAAGCCACCGGGCGCAAAACGTTGATCATCGCCGGCACCATCACCAGCGTCTGCATGGCGTTTCCCTCTATTAGCGCAGTCGCGGAGGGTTATAAAGTGTTTGCGGTTATTGATGCCTCCGGCACCTACAGCAAAATGGCTCAGGAGATCACCCTGGCGCGCGTGGTCCAGGCCGGAGTGGTACCAATGGATACCGCGGCGGTTGCCTCTGAGATCCAGCGGACATGGAACCGGGAAGATGCAGCCGAGTGGGCTGAAGTGTATACCCATATCTTCCCTGCCTATCAGCTGCTGATCGAAAGCTATACCAGAGCACAAGAGGTGGTCAAAAACAGCGAAGTGCTCGATTCACAGCGTTAATCACCGGCTCCACGGTCAAAAAGACGTGGAGCTGATTATTGCTTAACCGAACAAGCACTAAAGCAGAAAATCTGCTTGACCGTTTTAGCGCAACTCCCTATAGTAGCGCCCCGTTGCCCCCCAAGCGGTCAGGCAGCAAAACAATATGGTGAGGTGTCCGAGTGGCTGAAGGAGCACGCCTGGAAAGTGTGTATACGGCAACGTATCGGGGGTTCGAATCCCCCCCTCACCGCCATATTCAAGATGAGAGCTCGTACGAAAGTACGGGCTTTTTTCTTTTATATTCCCCGGACAGGGGGGGATGAGAATCCCCGACCGGGGTTCGACAACGGGCGACAGCCAGTTGGACAGACTGAGCGCGCAGCGAACAGGCTGCCCGCAGGGCGAGCGAAGCGAGTCAATCCCCCCCTCACCGCCATATTCAAGATGAGAGCGCGTACGAAAGTACGGGCTTTTTTCTTTTATATTCCCCGGACAGGACGCCCGCACAAAAAACAAAGCCCGGTTTCCCGGGCCTTGAACACAACGGCTAACTCAATAGTACGCTTGCAGCGTGCGCTGGCAGAGCGCTGAACGCACGCAGTCTTCTTTCGTGAAGCGTACCACCCCAATCATCTCATCTTCCTCAAAACGTGACATGGCGTCGCTCAGTCCGGACTTCACGCCCGATGGCAGATCGCACTGGGTAATATCACCATTGACGATGACCGTCACGTTTTCCCCGAGGCGCGTTAAAAACATCTTCATTTGCGCTGCGGTCACGTTCTGAGCCTCGTCAAGAATGACGACCGCATTTTCAAATGTACGTCCGCGCATATAAGCGAACGGCGCGATTTCCACCTTGCCAATCTCTGGTCGCAGACAGTACTGCATAAAGGATGCTCCCAGACGTTTCACCAGCACGTCATAGACGGGCCTGAAGTAAGGGGCAAACTTCTCTGAAATATCTCCGGGCAAGAAGCCAAGATCTTCATCAGCCTGCAGTACCGGACGGGTGACAATAATTCTCTCCACGTCTTTATGGATCAGCGCCTCTGCCGCTTTGGCTGCACTGATCCACGTTTTCCCGCATCCGGCTTCGCCGGTTGCAAAGATGAGCTGTTTACTCTCGATAGCATTCAGGTAGTGCGCCTGAGCCTCATTGCGCGCCACAATTGGAGAATTATCACGGCTGTCTCGGGCCATGCCAATTGCTTCTACGCCACTCATCTGCACAAGCGAGGTGACCGATTCTTCTTCACGCTGTTTATGACTACGTGAATCCCGTCTCAGCACACGTTTTGCTTCGCGACGAGCTTTGATCACTGCTTTTTGTCTTCCCATGGATAGCACCTTGAGTTGTTGGTATTCATCACACGTGCCAGTTTCAGCACGATTATGCGCACGAACATCAGAGGGTTGGCTTCCTTGTAAGCCATTGCTTGCTTTACCGGATGACGCAACAGAACGGCTACGCGCACCATTCTGCACGTCGGTCGAAAGAGATTCTTGAGTCGAGGGGGATAATTTTGTGGTGAGGAAATCGCTGCCGGAGTCTGAGCCTCCGCGCCGGGTGCTGCGGGTGTTGTGTTTACCATGTCCAGTACAGGACGCAACCATTCGCGATCTCCATAGTGATTCAGCATCACTGCCGGGAATTACCGCTGTCTTATCTTAAGTACATCAGGAGTTATCATAAATGCAACATTTATTTTACCTGAACGTAACTTTAAGACTGTCCCTACAGTGGAAATCAGTCTCATACAGGAATATTACAGAAATATAACAGCAGGACAGGCATATGAAAAAATAATGTCCCCGCGAATTATCGCAGGGACAATTATCAGGCTTCAATCAACCCTTGAGCGAGATAGGCGTTGCGATCGCGTGCGCCAGGCAGGGCAAAGAAATAACCGCCGCCGATGGGTTTAATGTACTCTTCCAGCGCTTCCCCGTTTAAGCGTTTCTGTACGGTCAGGAAGCCCTTCTCCAGGTCGTGCTGATAGCAGACAAACAGCAGCCCCATATCGAGTTGGCCGGCGTTGGTTACGCCAAGTGAATAGCTATATCCCCGACGCATCATCAGGCTGGATTGTGTCTCTTTGGTACGCGGATTGGCCAGGCGGATATGGCTGTCCAGCGCGATGACATCGCCATTCGGATCGCTGGCGTAGTCAGGCACATCATGCTCGTTCTTCATCCCGAGCGGAGCGCCACTCTGTTTATCGCGGCCAAAAATCGTCTGCTGCTCTTTGAGCGGCGTACGGTCCCAGAACTCCACGTGGAACTGAATAATCCGCACCGCCTGATAACTTCCCCCCACAGCCCATGCCGGCTCGCCCTGATCGGCCGTCACCCAGACCACCTCTTTCATGAGCGGGTCATTACGGCTGTCCGGGTTGGCCGTGCCGTCTTTAAAGCCCAGCAGGTTTACGGGCGTCTCTTTCCCTTTGCTGCGGGCGGCATGGTCAGAGATAAACCCTTCCCGCTTCCAGCGAACGCTCAGCAGGTCCGGCGTGTGCTTGATGATGTCGCGCAGCGCGTGGATCACCGTATCCTGGGTATTGGCGCAAATTTGCAGGAGCAGATCGCCGTGGCAGAGAGCAGCATCCAGAGAATCATTCGGGAAACGCGTCATTTTCTGCAGCGCTTTTGGCTTCTGTTTTGCCAGCCCGTAACGCGCATCAAACAGCGACTCACCGAGCGAAACGGTTATCGTCAGGTTATCCGGAGCGATAAATGCCCCGAGGATACCGGAGTCCATCGGCGGCAGACGCGGGTTAGGCGTGTCCGGCGCCGGACCACCGGCGGTGAGAAACGCGATGCGCGTCGTCAGCAGGCGGAACAAACGCTCAAGATCGGCTTTATCGCTTGCCAGCGAATCAAAAGCCACCAGCATCATGGAGGCCTGCTGTGGCGTCAGAATGCCCGACTGATGCTCACCATAAAAAGGCTGAGTCTCCATGCGTGCATTGGGTGACAGCGTGCCGGGAGCACTTTGCGGTTTCGCCGCATGCGCCACCGGGCACCCTCCGGCCAGAGCAAGGGCGCCCCCCAGCGCCCCTACCCCTTTTAACAATCGACGACGTGAAGGTTCCACCACGTCGTGTTCATTCTGCTTGTTCATCGTGCTTAATCCAGACCCAGTACGCCACGCAGCAGGGAGAGATCTTCCGCCAGTGTAGTAATCGGGCCTTTCAGCGCGTTACGGTCGGCATCGGTCAGTTTATCGTAGGTTTCAAACCCGTCTTTGGTACGGTACTTCGCCAGAATGGTGTCGACTTTTTTGAAGTTGGCATCCACTTTCGCCAGCAGTTCGCTGTTATCTTTCTGCAGCTGAGGACGCAGCAGATCGACAATTTTCTGCGCGCCATCGACGTTGGCCTGGAAGTCCCACAGGTCGGTGTGGCTGTAACGGTCTTCTTCACCGCTGATTTTACTTGCCGCCACTTCTTCAATCAGACCCGCGGCACCGCCCACCACTTTTGATGGCGGGAAGGCCAGCTCACTGATGCGTTTTTGCAGCTCAAGCACGTCACTGTTCAGCTGATTGGCATATTTATCCATCCCTTTGAGAGTGTTATCGCCAAACAGGGCTTTCTCCAGACGGTGGAAGCCGGTAAATTTCGGGTCGGCTGCTTTTTGCTCAAAATCATCTTCACGGGCATCAATGCTGCCATCCAGGTCAGAGAACAATTCGGCAATCGGCTCAATCCGCTCGTAATGCTGGCGGGTTGGCGCATACAGGGATTTCGCTTTCGTGATATCGCCCGCTTTCACCGCATCGGTGAAGGCTTTGGTACCGGTAGCCAGGTCCGCCGTCTCTTTGATGACATACGCTTTATAAGCAGTAATCGCATCACCCAGGCTCAACAGGGCCGTGCCTTTTCCGGCGTCGGCCGTGGCGTCACCCTTCACGATAAGCTTGCCTTTAGGGTTCGTCAGCAGCCCGCAGGTCATCTCATATTCACCCGGCTGCAGGTTGGCGGTCATCTTCTGACTAAAGCCCGGCGCGATATTTTCACGCTCTTCCACCACCATGACGCCTTTCAGGATTTCCCACTCCAGCGCCTTCTGGCTGTGGTTCTGAATAATAAACTGGGTTTTGCCGCTGTTGACCGTGATGGTCATTGGCTCGCACTGCTTATCATTGACCGAAACCTTGACCTGCGGAACATCCGCGCCCCAGGCGGAAAATGCTGAAGCGAACAGCGCGGCAATGCCTGCGCATAACGCACTACGACGGAACTGAATTGCCATGACTCTTCCCTTTAAAAGTATGTTGTAACTAATGCAGACAGATTACGGCGCAACGCGCGACGTCTGAGTGCCGGTGCGCGGCGGCATGGCAAACAACACCAGCGCCGGAACCAAATAGATAAAGTACATTGCCACTTCGCTGACGCTCGGCGTTTCCTGGTAACCAAAAATACCTTCGAGCAAGGTACCGGTCAGGGAGTGCGTTGAGAGCACATTACTGAGGTCGAACGCCACTTCCTGGAAGTGATTCCACAGGCCCGCTTCGTGGAAAGCGCGGATCGCCCCCGCCGCCAGCCCAGCGGCCACCAGCAGAATAAACAGGCTGGTCCATTTAAAGAACGCACCCAGGTTAAGACGAATGCCGCCCCAGTAGAGCAGGAAGCCCAGCACCACCGCAGTGGCCAGACCCAGCATCGCACCCAGCGGTGGCCAGATCCCCACATCCTGCTGAAATGCCGCCAGCAGGAAGAAAACCGACTCCAGCCCTTCCCGCGCCACGGCGAAAAAGACCATCATGATCAGCGCCCAGCCGTGGTTATTGCCCTTTTGCAGGGCGTTATCCACCGCCTGCTCCAGCTGCATCTTCACGTTGCGGGACACTTTACGCATCCAGAACACCATCCAGGTGAGGATTACCACGGCAATGACGGCCACGATCCCTTCAAACAACTCTTGCTCTTTCTGGGGAAACTCACCGGTGGTTTCATTGATAAGAATGCCAAGGCCCAGACAGAGTGCTGCGGCGAGGAATACCCCAATCCACATGACACCGATCCAGCGTCCACGCTGGGTTCGCTTCAGATAACTGGCGATGAGGCTGACGATGAGGGCCGCTTCGAGACCTTCGCGTAACATAATGAGAAATGGAACAAACATGCCGACACCTTAAATGTTTATCGCGGTCAACTGATGCAAAGAAAGGTAAATTCTTGTGATAGTGATTATCATTACGCCAGCAAGAAAAACAAGCGAAATGTGTGTTGTTTTGATGACGAGTTGTAAACACCCAGCCTGGTAATAATTGCTGGCGTTATCGTTAAGTTTATAAGTTATAGCGAAAATGCCCATTTACGGTTAATCAGGGCTGTGGCTAAATATCTGCCTCAAAAACCAACTGAAAATTAACCATGTTTAACATTATCCATTTCCTGCTGGCGCTGGTGATTATTCTTGCGCTTGCCTGGCTGGTGAGTTTCGACCGCCGAAAAATTCGCATTCGCTTTGTTTTACAGCTGATTGTCATTGAAATAGCCCTGGCGTTTTTTTTCCTGCATGCCGAAAGCGGGCTGTTCATTATTAAATATGTCTCGGGATTCTTTGCGTCACTGCTGAAATTCGCGGCCGAAGGCACCAATTTCGTCTTTGGCGGGATGGGTGAAAAAGGACTGGCGTTCATTTTCCTCGGCGTACTCTGCCCGATTATTTTTATCTCCGCACTGATTGGTATTCTTCAGCACTGGCGAATTCTGCCGATTTTTATTCGGGTGATCGGGACACTGCTGTCAAAACTGAATGGCATGGGTAAGCTGGAATCGTTCAACGCGGTGAGCTCGTTGATCCTCGGACAGTCTGAAAACTTTATTGCCTACAAGGGTGTACTGGGCGACCTCTCCTCTCGTCGTCTCTTCACCATGGCGGCCACGGCCATGTCGACGGTATCCCTGTCGATTGTCGGTGCCTATATGACCATGCTCGACGCCAAATTTGTCGTTGCCGCGCTCATCCTGAACATGTTCAGCACCTTTATTATTCTCTCCATTATCAACCCGTCGCGCCCGGAAGCAGAGCCGGACATCAAGCTTGAAAAGCTGCACGAGTCTCAGAGCTTCTTCGAAATGCTTGGCGAGTATATTCTGGCCGGCTTTAAAGTGGCGATGATTATTCTGGCGATGCTGATTGGCTTTATTGCCCTTATTAGCGCCGTTAACGCCCTCTTCTCCAGCGTATTTGGTATGAGCTTCCAGCAGATCCTGGGCTATGTATTTTATCCGCTGGCATGGCTGGTTGGTATTCCGCTGAGCGACGCGTTGAATGCCGGCAGTATTATGGCAACCAAGCTGGTCGCAAATGAATTTGTGGCAATGATTGAGCTGCAAAAAATTGCGCATCAAATGTCACCACGCGGACTGGGCATTTTGTCCGTTTTCCTGGTGTCGTTCGCTAACTTTGCCTCTATCGGCATTGTGGCCGGGGCGATCAAAGGCCTGAACGAGCAACAGGGGAACGTGGTATCGCGTTTTGGCTTACGTCTGGTGTATGGCGCGACGCTGGTCAGTTTGCTGTCCGCCAGCTTTGCAGGACTGATGCTGTAAGCGATAACGGCGGGTTCTCCCGCCGTCTTTCATTAAAACTGCACGCACACCGGCTGATCGACCCGCATCACCGACTCCTGCGCGAAGCGTGATTTATAAATACCGCGCAACGCTTCAATATTCTTCTCGCTCTGCGCATCTTTACCGTGGATCAGCATAAGCGCCTTGCTCGGTTCACGCGCCACTTTCCCGTCGTTACCCAGCCACTGCCCGCGCGCATCAAAGACCGTCAGGCCATCGCGAAAACGCGGCGTCACGTCCTGGTCAACGAACTGCTGCCACTCGCCGGTGGTAATTTGCGCCCCTGCAGGACGGTTTAGCCCGAAATAGAGCGTGGTTTGCTGCATCTGGTTATCCGCTTTGCAGGTCTCCATCGCCGCGTGTTGCGACGGCACACTGCAGCCCGCCAGCATCAATAATGCCGCTGCCATTACCCCTGTTTTGATTGTCATGCTTCGCTATCCTCATTGTTATAAGCACAGCGATATCATCGTAAATTGCGGATTTTGGCAAGAAAAAAGCCGGGTAGCGCTCGCGCTTACCCGGCCTGTCTATCAGCGAAAAAGATTACTCAGCCTGCAGCTTAGACGGCGGTGCAGTGTGATAGTGTGCGTCTGCTTCAGCAAAACGTTTCTGCATTGAGGCAGAAGGCGCTTTACCCAGCAGGCTGAACACCACAATGCCGATACTGCCGAAGATGAAGCCCGGGATAATTTCGTACAGACCGAGCCAGGCGAACTGCTTCCAGACGATCACGGTAAGCGCACCGATAATCATCCCCGCCAGCGCGCCGTTGCGGGTCATGCGCGACCACAGCACCGAGAAGAGCACCACCGGACCAAACGCCGCACCAAAGCCCGCCCACGCGTAGCTTACCAGGCCCAGCACGCGGTTCTCAGGGTTTGCCGCCAGCGCAATGGCAATTAAGGCCACCACCAGCACCATGAAACGCCCCACCCATACCAGCTCTTTCTGGCTCGCATCTTTACGCAGGAACGCCTTGTAGAGGTCTTCGGTGATTGCACTCGAGCAGACCAGCAGCTGGCAGCTCAGGGTGGACATCACGGCCGCCAGGATCGCGGAGAGCAGAATACCGGCAATCCACGGGTTGAACAGAATGCCCGCCAGTTCGATGAACACACGCTCGGCGTTCTGGTTTACTGCCCCTGCCTGCGCCGGGTTATTGTTGAAGTAAGCGATGCCGAAGAAGCCAACCGCACAGGCACCCGCCAGACAGAGGATCATCCACGTCATACTGATGCGACGGGCATGAACAATCGTGTGGTGAGAGTCAGCGGCCATGAAGCGCGCCAGAATGTGCGGCTGACCGAAGTAGCCCAGACCCCAGCCCATCAGAGAAACGATGGCGACAAAGTTCAGCCCTTTCAGCATGTCGACGTTTTCAATGCTCTTCTGCTTAATCACTTCAAGCGAATCAGCAAAGCCGCCGACGGTGAAGATGACAATGACTGGCGTCAGGATCAGAGCGAAGATCATCAGGCTCGCCTGCACGGTGTCAGTCCAGCTTACGGCCAGGAAACCGCCCACGAAAGTATAGAGAATGGTTGCCGCAGCACCGGCCCACAGCGCTGTTTCATAGCTCATGCCGAAGGTGCTTTCGAACAGGCGCGCACCGGCCACAATGCCAGAGGCACAATAGATGGTGAAGAACACGAGGATAACCAGCGCAGAGATAATGCGCAGCACGCGGCTGTTATCTTCAAAGCGTCCGGTGAAGTAATCCGGCAGGGTCAACGCATTGTTGTTGGCTTCGGTATGCACGCGCAAACGGCCTGCAACCAGCTTCCAGTTGATCCATGCCCCGACGGTCAGGCCAATGGCGATCCAGCTTTCAGAAATACCGGAGATGAAAATCGCCCCCGGCAGACCCATCAGCAGCCAGCCGCTCATGTCGGACGCGCCCGCAGAGAGTGCGGTGACCATCGGCCCTAAGCTACGCCCGCCCAGAATGTAGTCGTCAAAGTTCTTTGTTGAACGCCATGCCAAAAACCCTATCAGGATCATGCCAAATATATAAACGAGAAATGTCACCAGCATCGGTGTGCTAATTGCCATTTAAATTCTCCAAAATGTCGAGCGACAACCGTCCGGGTTGCCTTGTTATGTCATCACCGGAACGTAGTGATGTGTGTATGTGTTTCTGTTGGCCGCGCGTATCCTGCCGTAAGCAGTGCTCGCACACAAACGATTTAACACTGCATTTACATCAAATTCATCCCTGGTTTTATACGTCTTTCGTATAGGTTGCACTCGCTCACGCTTTTACGGGTTGCACCTTTTAAAAGTGTTAAGTCCCGCATAAAAACAGGCCTCTCATCCAGAAGCCAGCACTTTTTTCCAGCTAACCATCTCTTAACAATCCATTCATTTCCTGGGTTGCAAACCAGGTCACATTTAACACGGTTGCACAAAGTTGCAACATGGTGGATATTTCACGCTATCGATAGCACACGACGACAGAACAACAGGAGCTTTGGCATGGGTATGACCACCATGGGGGTTAAGCTGGATGACGCAACCCGCGAACGGATTAAGACCGCAGCAACCCGCATTGACCGCACGCCGCACTGGCTAATCAAGCAGGCGATTTTTAACTACCTCGAAAGACTCGAAAGCGATGAGGGGCTGCCAGAGCTGCCCGCGCTGCTGGCGGGTGCGGCCAATGAAAGTGATGAGGTTTCCGCCGCTGCTGACGAAAACCATCAGCCGTTCCTTGAATTCGCCGAGCAGATCCTGCCTCAGTCCGTCAGCCGCGCTGCCATTACCGGTGCTTACCGTCGTGCCGAAACCGACGCCGTACCGATGCTGCTGGAGCAGGCCCGTCTGCCAGAAGCCATTGCCTCTCAGGCGCACAGCCTGGCGTATCAGCTTGCCGACAAACTGCGTAACCAGAAAAATGCCACCGGCCGCGCCGGAATGGTACAGGGGCTGCTGCAGGAGTTTTCCCTCTCCTCTCAGGAGGGCGTAGCGCTGATGTGTCTGGCGGAAGCGCTGTTGCGTATTCCTGACAAAGCCACCCGTGACGCACTGATCCGCGATAAAATCAGCAACGGTAACTGGCAGTCACACATTGGCCGCAGCCCGTCGCTGTTCGTCAACGCGGCGACCTGGGGCCTGCTGTTTACCGGCCGACTGGTCTCGACCCATAACGAAGCCAACCTCTCCCGCTCCCTGAACCGCATCATCGGCAAGAGCGGTGAACCGCTGATCCGCAAAGGCGTGGATATGGCGATGCGCCTGATGGGCGAGCAGTTTGTTACCGGCGAAACCATCGCGGAAGCGCTGGCCAACGCCCGTAAGCTCGAAGATAAAGGTTTCCGCTACTCTTACGACATGCTGGGTGAAGCGGCGCTGACCGCCGCCGACGCGCAGGCTTATATGGTCTCTTACCAGCAGGCGATTCACGCCATTGGTAAAGCGTCAAACGGTCGCGGTATTTATGAAGGCCCGGGGATCTCCATCAAGCTCTCGGCCCTGCATCCGCGCTACAGCCGTGCGCAGTACGACCGGGTGATGGAAGAGCTCTATCCGCGCCTGAAATCCCTGACCCTGCTGGCGCGCCAGTACGACATCGGTATCAACATCGATGCCGAAGAGGCCGACCGCCTGGAGATCTCCCTCGATCTGCTGGAAAAACTGTGCTTCGAGCCGGAGCTGGCAGGCTGGAACGGGATTGGTTTCGTTATCCAGGCGTATCAGAAACGTTGTCCGTTCGTGATTGATTACCTGATTGACCTGGCAAGCCGCAGCCGCCGTCGCCTGATGATCCGCCTGGTAAAAGGCGCCTACTGGGACAGCGAAATTAAACGCGCCCAGATGGAAGGTCTGGAAGGCTATCCGGTCTATACCCGCAAGGTTTACACCGATGTCTCATACCTTGCCTGCGCGAAAAAACTGCTCGGCGTGCCGAACCTGATTTACCCGCAGTTTGCCACCCATAACGCCCACACTCTGGCGGCCATCTACAGCCTGGCCGGACAGAACTACTATCCGGGTCAGTATGAGTTCCAGTGCCTGCACGGCATGGGTGAACCGCTGTACGAGCAGGTCACCGGTAAAGTGGCGGATGGCAAACTGAACCGTCCATGCCGTATTTATGCCCCGGTGGGCACCCATGAAACCCTGCTGGCGTACCTGGTGCGTCGTCTGCTGGAGAACGGGGCGAACACCTCCTTCGTTAACCGTATCGCCGATACCACCCTGCCGCTTGACGAACTGGTTGCCGATCCGGTGCAGGCGGTTGAGAAGATGGCGGCCCAGGAAGGTCAGATTGGCCTGCCGCATCCGAAGATCCCGCTGCCGCGTGAACTGTACGGCAAAGGTCGCGTGAACTCCGCGGGCCTGGACCTGGCGAACGAACACCGTCTGGCCTCCCTCTCCTCCGCCCTGCTCAACAGCGCGCTGCAGAAATGGCAGGCCAAACCGATTCTGGAGCAGCCCGTCGCTGATGGCGAAATGCAGCCCGTGATTAACCCGGCGGAGCCAAAAGATATCGTCGGCTACGTGCGGGAAGCAACCGAAGCAGAAGTGGATCAGGCGCTGGACAGCGCGGTGAATAACGCGCCAATCTGGTTCGCGACGCCGCCGCAAGAGCGTGGCGCCATTCTGGAACGTGCTGCGGTGCTGATGGAAGACCAGATGCAGTCGCTCATCGGGATCCTGGTGCGCGAAGCAGGTAAAACCTTCAGCAACGCCATTGCCGAAGTTCGTGAAGCGGTCGACTTCCTGCACTACTACGCAGGCCAGGTTCGTGATGATTTCGATAACGAAACCCACCGTCCTCTCGGTCCGGTGGTGTGTATCAGTCCGTGGAACTTCCCGCTGGCGATCTTCACCGGCCAGATTGCCGCCGCACTTGCCGCAGGCAACAGCGTGCTGGCAAAACCGGCGGAGCAGACCCCACTGATTGCCGCTCAAGGTATTAACATTCTGCTGGAAGCGGGCGTGCCTGCGGGTGTCGTACAGCTGTTGCCGGGCCGCGGTGAAACGGTCGGGGCGAAACTGACCGCCGATAACCGTGTGCGTGGCGTGATGTTTACCGGCTCGACTGAAGTGGCCTCCCTGCTGCAGCGCAACATCGCCACCCGTCTTGATGCACAGGGGCGTCCAACGCCGCTCATCGCTGAAACCGGCGGCATGAACGCCATGATCGTCGACTCCTCCGCGCTCACCGAGCAGGTGGTGGTCGATGTTCTCGCCTCCGCCTTCGACAGCGCGGGCCAGCGCTGTTCCGCCCTGCGCGTGCTGTGTCTGCAGGATGACGTGGCAGACCACACGCTGAAGATGCTGCGCGGCGCGATGGCCGAATGCCGCATGGGTAACCCGGGCCGTCTCACGACCGATATCGGGCCGGTTATCGACGCGGAAGCCAAAGCAAATATCGAAAACCACATTCAGACCATGCGCGCCAAAGGCCGTCCGGTCTTCCAGGCCGTGCGTGAAAACAGCGAGGATGCCCGCGAGTGGCAGACCGGCACCTTTGTGCCGCCAACGCTGATTGAACTGGCCAGCTTCGACGAGCTGAAAAAAGAGGTCTTTGGCCCGGTATTGCACGTGGTGCGCTACAACCGTAACAACCTCAACGAGCTGATTGAACAGATTAACGCCTCCGGCTATGGCCTGACCCTCGGCGTGCATACCCGCATCGATGAGACCATCGCTCAGGTGACCGGCAGCGCTAAAGTAGGCAACCTGTACGTCAACCGTAACATGGTCGGCGCGGTAGTGGGCGTACAGCCGTTCGGCGGTGAAGGTCTGTCAGGTACCGGTCCAAAAGCCGGTGGTCCACTCTACCTGTACCGTCTGCTGGCAAACCGTCCGGACAATGCGCTCGGCGTGACGCTGGCACGTCAGGATGCCGAACGTCCGGTGGACGCGCAGCTGAAGGCCGTGCTGACACAGCCGCTGGAGGCGCTCATCACGTGGGCAGAAAAACGCCCGGAACTGCGCGCTGTCGCACAGCAGTATGGCGAACTGGCGCAGGCGGGTACCCAGCGCCTGCTGCCGGGGCCAACCGGTGAGCGCAACACCTGGACGCTGATGCCGCGCGAGCGTGTGCTGTGCGTGGCAGATAACGAGCAGGATGCGCTGGTTCAACTGGCCGCTGCTGCTGCAACCGGTTGTGAAGTGCTGTGGCCGGAAGATGCACTGCATCGTGACCTCGCGAAACAGCTGCCGAAAGCGGTCTCTGCCCGCATTCATTTTGCGAAGCCCGATGCCTTGCTGACTCAGCCGTTTGATGCCGTTATCTATCACGGTGATTCCGACCAGCTGCGCGAACTGTGCGAGCAGGTGGCGGCCCGCAGCGGTGCGATTGTTTCGGTGCAGGGCTTTGCCCGCGGCGAAACCAATCTGCTGCTGGAACGTCTGTACGTGGAGCGCTCGCTCAGCGTGAACACCGCGGCGGCGGGCGGTAACGCGAGCCTGATGACAATCGGTTAATCGTGTAAAATATCCCCGGTGGCACTACGCTTACCGGGGTGACAAAAAAACCCAGGGCCGGATAAGCACAGCGCATCCGGCTTTTTTACATGGAGGGGATGATGAAAAGATATCTGATCGCGGGGGCTGCATTGCTGCTGAGCGCGAACGCGCTGGCAGAAGAGTGCGCAAATGCGACCACCCAGCTTGAAATGAACACCTGTACGGCGCAGCAGTACCAGGCAGCCGATAAAAAACTGAATCAGACGTATCAGGCTGCCATCAAACGCGCAGAAGCCCCACAGCGTGAGCTTCTGAAAAAGGCGCAGCAGGCGTGGATTGCCCTGCGCGATGCCGACTGCAACTTTATCGGGTCGGGTACTGAGGGAGGCAGCGTTCAGCCGATGATCATCAGCCAGTGCCTGAACGAAAAAACCGTTGAGCGTGAAGCGTTTCTTGCCTCACTGATGCAGTGTGAAGAGGGCGATTTAAGCTGCCCTCTTCCGCCGGGAAACTAACGCACGCGGATCCCTTCAATGATCATCTGCTGAACGTTTTCCAGCGTGCTGTGGAAAAACGCCTCATCCTGGAGCGTTTTACCGGTCACCGCTTCAACCTGGGCCGCAAAGTCAGCGTAATGCTGAGTGGAGGCCCAAATCATAAAGATCAGATGATGTGGGTCAACTGGAGCCAGCTTCCCGCCCGCCACCCATCCGGCAATAATGGCCGATTTCTCGTCAACCAGCTGTTTTAAATCCCCGGTCAGCTCCGCCTGCAACAGCGGTGCGCCCTGCAGCATCTCCAGGCAGAACAGCCGTGACGCCTGCGGATAATCACGCGACACCTCCAGCTTCAGGCGAATGTACTCCCTGATCGCCACCAGCGGGGCAAGCTCTTCGCGAAACGCCTTGAGCGGCGCCAGCCAGATATCGAGGATCTGTTGCATCACCGCAATATAAAGCGCCTCTTTCGACGGATAGTAGTAGAGCAGATTCGTTTTCGACACCCCGGCCTGTTCCGCCACCTGCTCAAGACGCGTGCCATGAATACCAAACTGCGAAAAGGTCTCCAGCGCCGCACCGAGGATGGCCTGCTTCTTCGCACTGACCGCCTGCGAACGTTTACCGGGTGTTTTCACTGCACCTTGTGTCATTCCCGCTCTCCATATTTTGCGTTGCCATCAGCATAGCAAAACCCCTCACCGACCACGACACTCTGCACTCCGATCGCGCATGAATGCCTGTTTTCTGTGCAATGTTTTTGACCATTTAGTCCACATTTGCATATCTCAATTAACCAACCATTGATTAACACATTAATAACAAAGCCATTTTCAAAACTGGCATTGCCTTTGCAAAACCCTTTTTACCTGCAACGTCGTAAAGAGAGGTTCGTGATGAAAATTGGCGTATTTGTACCTATCGGCAACAACGGCTGGCTAATCTCGACCACCGCCCCGCAATACATGCCTACTTTTGAGCTGAATAAAGCTATCGTGCAGAAGGCGGAGCACTACCATTTCGATTTTGCGCTTTCGATGATCAAACTGCGGGGTTTCGGCGGCAAAACCGAATTCTGGGATCACAACCTGGAGTCCTTCACCCTGATGGCCGGGCTGGCAGCCGTCACCTCGCGCATTCAGATCTACGCGACGGCCGCCACCCTCACCCTGCCGCCAGCGATCGTTGCCAGAATGGCCTCCACCATCGACTCCATCTCCGGTGGTCGCTTTGGCGTTAACCTGGTTACGGGCTGGCAAAAACCTGAGTATGAGCAGATGGGGATCTGGCCGGGCGACGAGTATTTCTCCCGCCGCTATGACTACCTGACCGAGTATGTGCAGGTGCTGCGCGATCTCTGGGGCACCGGCAAAAGCGACTTCAAAGGTGATTACTTCACCATGAACGACTGCCGCGTCAGCCCGCAGCCTTCCGCCCCGATGAAAGTGATCTGCGCCGGGCAGAGCGACGCAGGAATGGAATTCTCCGCTAAATACGCCGACTTCAACTTCTGCTTTGGCAAAGGCGTGAATACCCCAGCCGCCTTCGCCCCGACCGCGGCACGCATGAAAGAGGCCGCGGACAAAACCGGTCGCGATGTGGGTTCCTATGTCCTGTTTATGGTCATTGCCGACGAAACCGACGACGCCGCCCGCGCGAAATGGGAACGGTATAAGGCGGGCGCGGACGATGAAGCGCTGAGCTGGCTCACCGAACAGAGCCAGAAAGATACCCGTTCCGGCTCGGACACCAACGTCCGTCAGATGGCCGACCCGACCTCAGCGGTCAACATCAACATGGGCACGCTGGTCGGTTCCTATGCCAGCGTCGCCAGAATGCTCGATGAAGTGGCCGCCGTGCCCGGAGCGGAAGGCGTGCTGCTGACCTTCGATGAGTTCCTGACCGGTGTGGAAACATTCGGCGAGCGCATTCAGCCGCTGATGCAGTGCCGCGCCCACATTCCTGCCATCACAAAGGAGGTTGCGTAATGACCACGCTTGCAGCACGTCCGGAAGCCATCACCTTTGCGCCGCACCAAAGCGCCCTGATTGTGGTGGATATGCAAAACGCCTATGCCAGCCAGGGCGGCTATCTGGATCTGGCGGGATTTGACGTCTCCGCCACCCGACCGGTGATTGAAAACATTAAAACCGCAGTCAACGCAGCCCGCGCGGCAGGCATGCTGATCGTCTGGTTCCAGAACGGCTGGGACGATCAATATGTGGAGGCCGGTGGCCCGGGCTCTCCCAATTTCCATAAATCGAACGCCCTGAAAACCATGCGCAAACGGCCCGAACTGCAGGGCACACTGCTGGCGAAAGGCAGCTGGGATTACCAGCTGGTGGATGAGCTGGTGCCAGAGGCAGGCGATATCGTGCTGCCCAAACCGCGCTACAGCGGCTTTTTCAACACCCCGCTCGACAGCCTGCTGCGCAGCCGGGGGATCCGTCATCTGGTCTTTACCGGCATCGCTACCAACGTCTGCGTGGAATCCACCCTGCGCGACGGCTTCTTCCTGGAATATTTTGGCGTGGTGCTGGAAGACGCCACCCATCAGGCCGGGCCGGCGTTTGCGCAGCAAGCGGCCCTGTTCAACATCGAAACCTTTTTTGGCTGGGTCAGCAACGTCGCGGATTTTTGCGACGCCCTGAATCCACCGTTAGCCCGTATTGCCTGAGGAACAAGACCATGCCGAAATCCGTGATTATTCCGCCAGGAACCAGTACCCCGATTGCCCCGTTCGTGCCCGGCACGCTGGCCGATGGTGTGGTGTATGTATCCGGCACGCTGCCGTTTGATCAGCACAATAACGTGGTCTACCCCAACGACCCAAAGGCGCAAACCCGCCACGTGCTGGAGACGATCAAAAAAGTGATCGAAACAGCGGGTGGCACAATGGAGGATGTGACGTTCAACAGTATCTTTATCACCGACTGGAAAAACTACGCCGCGATTAACGACATTTACGCCGAATTCTTTCCCGGTGATAAACCGGCCCGGTTCTGCATTCAGTGTGGGCTGGTGAAGCCAGATGCGCTGGTTGAAATCGCGACCGTTGCACACATCGCAAAGTGAGGCGGCCATGAAGCTCTCTGTCTCACCTCCCCCTTACGACGGCGCGCCCACGGTTGTCCTGATTGCCGGGCTTGGCGGGGGCGGCAGCTACTGGCTACCGCAGCTTGCCGTCCTGGAGCAAGAGTACCAGGTGGTGTGCTACGACCAGCGCGGGACGGGCAATAATCCCGACGTGCTGCCGGAAGCCTATAGTCTGGCGATGATGGCCGACGAGCTGGCCCGGGCGCTGAATGCCACCGGGATCGTTCGTTACTGCGTCGTGGGTCATGCGCTGGGGGCGCTGATCGGCCTGCAGCTGGCGCTCGACCACCCCGATGCCCTCAGCGCGCTGGTGTGCGTGAACGGCTGGCTCACTCTGAATGCACATACCCGACGCTGTTTCCAGATCCGCGAACGCCTGCTTCATGCAGGCGGTGCACAGGCGTGGGTAGAGGCACAGCCGCTGTTTCTTTACCCGGCCGACTGGATGGCCGCCCGCGCGCCGCGCCTGGAGGCCGAAGAGGCCCTGGCACTGGCCCACTTCCAGGGCAAACACAACCTGCTGCACAGGCTGAATGCCCTGAAGAAAGCGGACTTCAGTCGCCATGCCTCAGGCATTCACTGCCCGGTACACCTCATCTGCTCCGCCGACGATCTGCTCATCCCTGCAGTCTGTTCCACTGAGCTGCAGGCCGCCATCCCCGGCAGCCACAAGGTGGTGATGCGCCAGGGCGGGCACGCCTGCAACGTCACCGAGCCAGAAACTTTTAATACGCTGCTGCTGAACGGGCTTGCCAGCCTGCTGCACAGCCCTGAACCCGCTTTATAAGGAGCCCTGATGAGCGAAGCGATTACCCCTGGCGCGCTGGCATCACTGTTTACCGGCGCACGCACCCATAACGGCTGGCAGGCGATCCCCGTCAGCGACGAGACGCTGCGCGAGATCTACGACCTGATGAAATGGGGTCCCACGTCCGCCAACTGCTCGCCAGCGCGGATTGTGTTTGTACGAAGCGCAGAGGGAAAAGAAAAACTGCGCCCGGCGCTTTCCAGCGGCAACCTGGAGAAAACCCTCACCGCCCCGGTCACGGCGATTGTCGCCTGGGATAGTGAATTTTATGAACGCCTTCCCGCCCTGTTCCCCCACGGGGATGCGCGGAGCTGGTTTACCTCAAGCCCGGCGCTTGCCGAAGAGACCGCCTTTCGCAACAGCGCGATGCAGGCGGCTTACCTGATTTTCGCCTGTCGGGCGCTGGGGCTCGATACGGGCCCGATGTCAGGCTTTGATCGCCAAAAAGTCGACGACGCGTTTTTCACCGGCACGTCGCTGAAAAGTAATCTGCTTATCAATATTGGCTATGGCGATACCAGCAAACTCTACGGCCGTTTGCCGCGTCTGGCCTTTGAAGACGCATGCGCACTGGCATAAGGAGCCATCATGATGACACCCGATAAACAAACCTTCCGTGATGCCATGGCCTGCGTCGGTGCGGCGGTCAATATCATCACCACCGACGGTCCTGCCGGGATGGCGGGTTTCACCGCCAGCGCGGTGTGCAGCGTAACGGATTCGCCGCCCACGCTGCTGGTATGCCTGAACCGTGGCGCATCCGTCTGGCCGACCTTCAGTGAAAACCGCACCCTGTGCGTCAATACCCTGAGCGCCGGACAAGAGCCGCTATCAAACCTGTTTGGGGGGAAAACCCCGATGGACGAGCGCTTCGCCGCCGCGCGCTGGGAGACCGGCGAAACGGGTTGCCCGCGTCTGGAGGAGGCGCTGGCCTCGTTTGACTGCCGTATCAGCCAGGTGGTGAGCGTGGGCACGCACGACATCCTGTTTTGCGACATCGTTTCGATTATTCGCCACCCCGCGCCGCAAGGGCTGGTGTGGTTTGACCGCGGCTATCACGCGCTTATGCGACCCGCCTGTTAACCCTCCTTAAGGAGTCAGCTCATGGCAATGTTCGGTTTTCCCCACTGGCAGTTGAAATCGACCTCTACGGAACCTGGCGTGGTCGCGCCGGATGAAAGGCTCCCGCTCGGGCCAACCTTAGTGATGGGGGTTCAGCACGCGGTCGCGATGTTCGGCGCAACGGTGCTGATGCCCATGCTGATGGGGCTTGATCCCAACCTGTCTATTCTGATGTCGGGCATCGGTACCCTGCTGTTCTTTTTCATCACCGGCGGGCGCGTGCCCAGCTATCTTGGTTCCAGCGCTGCGTTTGTCGGCGTGGTCATCGCCACCACCGGCTTTAACGGTCAGGGCATCAACCCGAATCTGAGCGTCGCGCTCGGCGGCATTATCGCCTGCGGGCTGGTCTACACGCTGATTGGCCTGGTGGTCATGAAGGTCGGGACGCGCTGGATAGAGCGGATGATGCCTCCCGTCGTCACCGGGGCGGTGGTGATGGCAATTGGTCTGAACCTTGCGCCAATAGCCGTCAGAAGCGTCTCCGGTTCGCCCTTTGAAAGCTGGATGGCGGTGATCACGGTACTCTGCATTGGCCTGGTGGCGGTGTTTACGCGGGGGATGATCCAGCGACTGTTGATCCTGGTGGGGTTAATCGTTGCCTGTCTGGTGTACGCCCTGCTGGCAAACGTCTTCGGTCTGGGCAAGCCGGTTGATTTTACACTGTTGCATAACGCCGCCTGGTTCGGCCTGCCGCAGGTGACGTCTCCGGTCTTTAACACGCAGGCGATGATGTTAATCGCGCCGGTTGCGGTGATCCTGGTGGCAGAAAACTTAGGCCATCTGAAAGCCGTTGCGGGTATGACCGGGCGCAGCATGGACCCTTACATGGGCCGCGCCTTTGTCGGCGACGGTCTGGCTACCATGCTCTCCGGCTCGGTCGGCGGTAGCGGCGTAACGACCTACGCTGAAAATATTGGTGTGATGGCAGTGACCAAAGTTTACTCCACCCTGGTCTTCGTGGCGGCAGCGGTGATGGCGATGCTCCTCGGCTTCTCACCGAAATTCGGCGCGCTGATCCACACCATTCCCGCGCCGGTGATTGGTGGGGCATCGATTGTGGTATTTGGTCTGATTGCCGTTGCCGGGGCACGCATCTGGGTGCAGCATCGTGTCGATCTGAGCCAGAACAGCAACCTGATTATGGTGGCGGTCACGCTGGTGCTGGGGGCGGGAGATTTTGCCCTGACGCTGGGCGGCTTCACCCTTGGTGGGATTGGCACCGCAACCTTTGGCGCAATCCTGCTTAACGCCCTGCTGAGCCGCCGGGAAGCGGCCGCACCGCAGGGTGACGTGGTACATCAGGACTCTTGATTTATCGCAGCGCTGTCACGCTCTGGCAGCGCTTTTTTCTTCCGTTTCAGCTTCAGCTCACTCACCAGCACGCCGGCGACAATAAATGCCGCACCGACCAGCGCCAGCAGCGGTAAACGCTCTCCGGCGATACGCCCGAAAATGCCCGCCCATACCGGTTCGCCGGTATAGATAACCGTCGCACGCGTCGGGGAAACGCTGCGCTGCGCCCAGTTCATGGTGACCTGAATAATGGCGCTAAAGATACCCAGCCCCAGCGCCACCACAACCAGCCCGGTGGACATCGGCGGAACAGACTCCCCTGCCGGCACCATGGTGGTAAAAGCCACCAGCGACGCGGTCGCCAGCTGAACCACGGTGACGCGCTTGACGTCCACTTTGCCAGCCCAGGCGCTGATCAGAATAATTTCCGCGGCAATCGCGATAGCACCCACCAGCGTAATGATTTCGCCCGGCCCCAGCGCCAGCAGGTTATTTTCCGGCCCGGCAAGCAAGATAAGGCCAACAAACGCCAGCACGATCCCCGTGCAGGACATCAGACCCGGTATTCTCCCCAGACAGAGCCATTGCAGTAACGGCACCAGCGGCACATACATGGCGGTAATAAACGCCGATTTGCTGCTGGTGATGGTCTGCAATCCCCACGTCTGCAGGCTGTAGCCCATGGCAATCGCAACCCCAATGGCCACCCCGGCCTTCAGTTCTTTAAGCGTCAGCCCACGCAAGGTTTTAAGCGAGAGTAACCCCACGGCAATCGCCGCCGTCGCAAAGCGCAGGCCGACAAAAAAGAACGGACCGCTCAGCGTGACCGCGTACTGGACGGCGAGAAAGGTTCCGCCCCAGAACATGGTGATCAGAATGAGAAGGGCTTCCTGAGGTTTGACGGAGAATGTGAAACGGGAGAGAGACATGCGGCACCAGCAAATAAGCATCAATCCTCTAGTGTGCGATGCCTTTGGTGACAGTTCAATGTTGCAGAAATAAAAAACCGCCGGGAGATCCCGGCGGCAGGGTATCAGCCCGGCGTATTACTTATTGCTGCCATGACTGTTTTTGCCCCCTTTTTTGCCAGCTTCTGATGCGCGCTGAGGGTCATTTTTGAAATTCCCCCCGCTAGACTGGCCACCTTTACGACCTGCTTCTGATGCTCTTTCACGGTCTTCAGCGAAATTACCTGAACCACCACGATGGTTTGCCATCTCTAACCTCCAGAGTGTGAAACATTAGACATCATATTGCATTCAGTAAAAGAGGATTCTTTCACCGCGCGGCTGAAGGACAGTGCCTTTATCTGTGCCGCGTGAAATTAAGCTTAGTGGAATGCGGCTATCCGGCAAGTCAGAGGTAATATTCTGCAACATGATCTCAGCCATTCGGGTGAGATTACGCGACGGCCATTTATAAGCCTTTCTTATCATTTTAAAAATCCGCAGCGGGAAAGTTGTTTCATTTTGCTACAAAGCGCTTTTGTATCCATATTGTTATAAATCAAAGAAATGCCGTTCATTTTTGCAGTCTGGCTGTGATGACATATCTTTAAATGAACGCAGCGATCCGCTGTCAGAAAACACAAACGAGGAGTGATGCAAAATGGCAAAAGTTCTGGTGCTCTATTATTCCATGTATGGACACATTGAAACCATGGCTCACGCGGTAGCAGAAGGTGCAAACAGAGTGGACGGCGTAGAAGTTGTGGTGAAACGCGTACCGGAAACGATGCAGGCTGAGGCGTTCGCCAAAGCCGGGGGGAAAACACAAAATGCCCCGGTTGCCACCCCGCAGGAACTGGCTGATTACGATGCCATTATTTTCGGCACCCCTACCCGATTTGGCAATATGTCAGGCCAGATGCGGACCTTCCTCGATCAAACCGGAGGACTTTGGGCATCCGGAGCGTTATACGGCAAACTCGCCAGCGTCTTCAGCTCCACCGGGACCGGCGGCGGTCAGGAGCAGACGATTACGTCAACCTGGACTACCCTTGCTCATCATGGGATGGTGATTGTGCCGATTGGCTACGGCGCGCAGGAACTGTTTGATATTTCCCAGGTTCGTGGCGGGACACCGTACGGCGCCACCACCATTGCCGGTGGCGATGGCTCCCGACAGCCGAGCAACGAAGAGCTCACTATCGCCCGCTATCAGGGTGAGTATGTCGCAGGCCTCGCCAAAAAACTGAACGGCTAACTCAACAGGAGGACAAGCATGCCAACTCAAGAATCCAAAGCCCATCGCGTGGGTGAATGGGCAAGTTTACGCAACACCTCTCCGGAGATCGCCGAAGCCATTTTTGAAGTCGCGAACTATGACGAAAAGCTGGCAGAGCAGATTTGGGAAGAAGGCAGCGATGAAGTGCTGGAACGTGCCTTCGGGAAAACGGACAAAGACGCGCTCTTCTGGGGTGAGCAAACCATCGAACGTAAAAACGTCTGAACGTTTCCCCCCGCCTGAGCGGGGGGTTTTACCTATTTCGCCGCGTTATTCATCACCGCATTAAATTTATCGATTGGGCAAAAACCGTTCGCATCAACCGGACACCCCTTCAGCTCCAGCGTCACACGCTGTGCCGGCGCATCCAGTGACAGTACGCTGGCGTTACGCAGCTGGTCGGCGCTCTGATAGACATACTCAATCTTCATGAGTTCCTGGTTGGCGTTTTTATCATGCCAGCGCTGGAAAACAATTTTCCCGCCAATTGGCGTCCGCTCGTGCTGGTCATGCAGCTGGTACGGTTTGAAATCCAGCGCCGTAAGCAGCGACGCGATATTGGAATCATGCCCCACCAGCAGGGTGATTTTCGGCGCTTTCGCCTGCCCGGTGACGAGGGCCTGGTCGATATACTTCACCAGCGGTTTGGCCACGTTTTGCGCCACCTCGGTGGAGGTAAACAGCGAGTCCTGATAGCCATTTTTCAGCTGCGACAACACGCGCCACTGCTGATCGGTTTTAATTTCACCCCAGGCAACCTGGTCTGCCGGGAAGCCTTCGTAATACTGCAGCGTGAAGGCATCCACCAGCGAGTTACCGACTTTTAACGGCCCCGATACGCCAGGTTCTTTTTCATAGTCAGCGCTGAAGGTATCTTTCGCCTCCGCCAGCGAGCACACGTTCTTCTCTTTACAGGACGGTGAATCGGCGTAATTCGTCATCTGCTCCAGCAGCTTGTAGCTCTCGCCAAGCTGCATTTTCTGCCGCTCAGTCTCCATCGCCTTCAGCGCTTTTTCACGGAATGCAGGTGAGTTATCCGTAATCACCGGGTTAAAGGTCGGATCCATGGTGCCCATTTTTTCCTGATGATGCACAGGCACATCGCACCCCGGGAAGGCGCCGGTGATAAAGAACTGCGCGGTGGCGACAGTGCGCTGCAGGCTGTTGGCATAGGCATATACGCTATCCGCGGCCGGGCACTCGCCGGTTTTCACCATCCCCTGCTGTGCCAGCCACTCGCGCATATAGTGGCCCATGTAGACTTCAAGCACGCCACCTTTGGTGGTGAGCTGACCGCCTGGCACCTCCCATTCTGGCCACTGCTTCGGTGTGGATTGCTCGAGCACGCTGCCATTATTGGCGAGCGGCGCGCGCAAATTATGGCGACTCATGATTAAAACTTGTTCCAGCTGATACCCTTCCGGCGTCTCTTGCGCCTGCACGCCAGATGTCACTGCAATGGAACCGGCGATTGCCAGCGCGAGTAGTGCTTTTCTCATCCCTAATTCCTCACTCGTTTTAAAATGTCGCAGTGAGTGTGACAGATTCGTGACAATTTTCCGGGAAGCGTTTCGCAAACTGAGGATTACTTTTCAAGGCGATCGCCGTATTCGCTCATCCAGTCGGCCAGCGGGGAGAGCGCGCTCTGGAGGGTTAACCCCAGCGCGGTTATCTGATACTCCACCCGCGGTGGGATCTCCGGGTAGATAGTGCGCGACACCAGCCCGCGCTGCTCAAACAGGCGCAACTGCTTCGTGAGCTCTTTTTGCGTGATGGGGGCAGCGGCGCGCAGCAGATCGCCAAACCGGACCGGTGCATTGAGCATAATCAGGCGATAGAGCACCGGGATGGCCCACTTACCGGAAATCAGGTTTACAAACTGCGTCATCGGGCAGAGATAAACCTCAGATTTTTTTTCACAGGGTATAGTGAGTGATTCCGCCATAGCACACCTCTTGCCTCATTAGTATCCAAATGGTACCTGGTTTCCTTTCGATACTAACGTTTCTATAGTGCTTTCTCCAGAGTCATTTCAGGAGAAGCACATGGGTCGTTTAGCAGGTAAATATACGCTGATTACCGGCGGCACTTCCGGTATTGGACTCGCTACCGCGCAGGAATTTATTGCCGAAGGAGCGCACGTTGCTGTCACCGGACGTAACCCGGATACCCTTGCCGAAGCACAACGCATTCTGGGCGATAATGCCTGGGTTATTCCGACCGATGCGGGTGACATCGCCGCGCAAAAAGCGCTGGCGGACACGCTCTCCTCTCGCTGGCCACGTCTTGATGCCGTGTTTATTAACGCCGGCGATGTGACGCACGGGCTGCTTGAAGAGTGGCAGGAAGACGCCTGGGATCGCCTGATGGGCATCAACCTTAAAGGACCGTTCTTTTTGATTCAGGCCCTGCTGCCGCTGCTCAATAATCCCTCCTCTGTGATCCTGTGCGGGTCCGTGAGCGCCCGCATCGGGCTGCCTGCCAGCAGCGTTTATGCCGCCAGCAAGGCGGGATTACTGTCGCTGGCACGCACGCTGTCAGGGGAGCTGTTGCCGCGCGGTATTCGCGTCAACGGCCTGAGCCCGGGTCCGGTAGAAACACCGGCATTTAATAAAACGGGGTTAAGCGAGGAAGCGCTCAAGGCGATGCTGGGGGATATCACCAAACTTGTGCCGCTGGGCAGAATGGGCACGCCGACGGAGCTGGCGAAAGCCGCGCTCTATCTTGCCTCTGACGAATCGCGCTATATGGTGGGAACGGAACTGCTGGTCGACGGCGGAATGGGAAACCTGTAGGTCAAAAGGCGCTGATGCCGGTGACGATGCCGACATACAGCGCCGCCCATACGACGGCTGAAATCAGGCTTACCGCGTACACCTTCGCCGCGTTCAGTCTGAGCATGCCCGCTGCCAGCGGGACGATATAACGCAGCACCGCCAGGAAACGCGCGGTAAAGAGCACCAGCACGCCGTTTTTCTGCAGCTGATGTTGTACCCGCAAAAATTTCTCGGCGTGCCGGGAGGTGAAGCGCGTGACCAGCCGCGTGTGGCCCATCAACTGGCCGATATGATAATTCAATACCGACCCTGTTGTGGCACCGGCCGCGACAGCCAGCCACGTCAGTGCCGGATGCAGGCTGGTCTGGCTGACGGTGATCCCTGCCAGCAGCATCACCGAGGCCGGCGGAAGCACGGAGGAAACCAGTACCGTAGACTTGCTCAGCGCGATGACGAAAAGCAGCGCGAACAGATGCGTCGGATAGAGCGCAAAATGATTCAGCAGATTGTCAAACCACGTCATATTCCACCCCGCAGCGTTCGTGATGCTGACCATTAGAAACGAACAACCTTAAATGGGATATCAACCGCTCAGACCTCCAGCAGGAAGGCATTAACGACACGCGAAAATGTCAGCGCCATTTAGAAACACAGAGGTGTGGAATTATACTCTCTTGAGCAATAACCACCGTCATTGATGAATAATCGATGTCATTAATACGCGGGATTAAATTATTGTTCTAAACGTTTCTTAAACGTCTTTTAAATTCCACAGCGCGATGTTTAAAGTGGCGTATTATCCCTCTCGTTTTACAACGATCTCGTTATGGCGAGGCTCCTGTACAAATACACGTTATCGCTCTGGTGGGTTCGAGAGAACCGGCACAGGGTAAAACAGGCACTGTCGAATCAAGGCTTTGTCAGTATAACTTCCCTTACGGGATACGGTGTACAGTGCTGAACCCAGGACGTGGGGATCTCCTCTTCGACATGCCCTGTCTTGCTCGCCCCTGAGAGATTTTATTATTCAAAGGGAATTCACTATGTCTTACGCTATTCACAATCAAAACCTGGCATTCAATGACAGCGCAATCGCGCAATATATGAATACCGATTTTATCGTCCTCGATATTTCATTATGCGTGGCGCTGGCACGCGAGCAATTTTTCGAAAAATTAAAAGACGATGATATTCCATCGCATATTTTCCTCGAAGATAACGGTCGGCTGGCAGGCATGGTTGCGGTGCGCAAACTGCTGCAGACCGCCGATACGGTACAGCCGGTGAAAACGCTGATGATTTCTCAGTTTCTGCAGGTCAAACCGGAAGACGAGCGTGCCGATGTCGCCGGGCTGCTGGCCCACGGCGAGGCGGATGTCGTGCCGGTGGTCACGCACGGTAAAGTGGTCGGCTGCCTGACCGAACGCGAAATCGCCCATCTGCTGGAAGATGATGTCACCGAAGATGCCCAGCTCCAGGGAGCAACGCTGCCGCTGGAAAAGCCGTATCTGGAAACCAGCCCCTTCAGCCTGTGGAAAAAACGCTCCGTCTGGCTGCTGCTGCTGTTTGTCGCTGAAGCCTATACCAGCTCGGTTATTCAGCACTTCGAAGAGGCGCTGGAATCCGCCATTGCCCTGGCCTTTTTTATTCCGCTGCTGATAGGGACCGGTGGGAACAGCGGGACGCAGATCACCTCCACGCTGGTGCGTGCAATGGCGCTGGGTGAAGTGCGTCTGCGCGACGTTGGCCGCGTGTTACGAAAGGAGATGACCACCTCGCTGATGATTGCCGCCACGCTTGGTCTTGCCGGGTGTGTCCGCGCCTGGATGATGGGTATCGGGCTGGAAATTACCCTTATCGTCAGCCTGACGCTGGTCTGTATTACGCTGTGGAGTGCGATTGTCTCGTCAGTTATTCCGATGGTACTGAAGCGCTGCGGCATTGACCCGGCCGTCGTTTCCGCGCCCTTTATCGCGACGCTTATCGACGGAACCGGTCTGATTATTTACTTCAAGATTGCGCAGTACACGCTGGGGCTGGAATAAGAGTGCAGCACCTCACCCACCGGGTTGAGGTGCTCACCGTTTTACATATCGCCAAGCTGATGTGCGATATCACGAAGCTGTTGCGCCAGTACCTGCAGGTTTTTGCCCTTCTCACCTTTCGGCCCGGTCGACTGCCGCACCACCAGCCGGGCAGGCAAAATGGATGACATGCGCACGGCATTGTCTTCGCCACTGTCGAGAATGCGGCGCACCGCCTCTTTCCCCTGCAGATCCAGGTCCAGCGATACCGTGGTCAATGCCGGATAGAAGAATGAGCTTTCGTAGGTGTCATCGTAGCCAATCACCGATTTTTCACCCGGAATGGAAATCTGATGCTGATGGAAAGCACTTAGTACCCCCAGCGCCATCTGGTCGTTGGCCACCAGCACGGCAGAAAATTGCGGCGTCTCGCGCAGCATCTGCAGCGCACCCGCGTAACCGCTCTGCGCGTCCCAGTTCCCGCGGATCACCGAGGCCGGCTCCAGACCGTAACCTTTCAGGGTTTCAATCCAGCTTTTCAGCCTGAGCTGCGCCGAGACAGAAGACGCAGGCCCCGCCAGCAACGCGATTTCCCGGTGCCCCAGTTCGTAGAGATATTTGACGCTGGCACGGGTGCCATCTGCCGGGTTAAACGAAACGTTAAACACGGAACTGTAAGGGTCAACGTCGAGGAACAGACAGACGATATCGTCGTTGTCCGTCGCGATTTTCTGCGCCTGCTCTGCTTCCAGCGGGACATTGATGATCACCTTACTGACGAGCTGAGATTTCAGTTCATTGATCGAATCCTGGATGCTGTGGTTGACGTTCTCATCAATCATGGAGATCAACACCTGATACCCTTCCACATTTGCATAGCGTTTTACCGCCGCGGCGACCTGTGACGGCGCATGCAAAGCCAGCGAAATCGTCACCAGTCCGACGGTCTGGGTCTGCTTTCCGACCAGCTGCTGCGCCAGGCGGTTCGGGACATACCGCAATAACTCTATGGATTTCTCCACCTTGTGACGCGTGGCTTCGGATACATTGGCAGATTTATTCAGTACCCTGGACACGGTCTGATAGGAGACGCCCGCATGGCGTGCGACGTCCTCTAACGTTGCGCTTTTCGACTTCATGGTCCGGTTCCTTATGTTGTTATGCGCTGATTGTATCAGGGGCGATATAAAAAAACGCCCACTGGGCACTTTCGGCTGCCATAACACCATCAAAAAGTATTACGTTCACAATACTACATTTCTGGTCACACCTCATCAATCGTAACAAAATTGGCTATTTTATTTGCACTTAATCACAGATTAACGATCGCGTAATTGCCAGAAAAAAGGTTTAGGCATTTTATGACAGCGGATTTGTGAACGTATTACAAAACAATAAGAGGGTAACAATGAACACGACGATCCGCTCTGTATCTGTTGCGTTGGCTGCCGCGTTAGCGTCTCCTTCGCTGTTTGCAGCGTCTTCAGTACCAATTGATTTTCATGGGTATCTTCGCTCCGGTGTGGGCGTCTCACGGGATGGTGGGATGGAGGAGTGGCAAAAAAATAAAATTGGCCGTCTGGGTAACGAGGCCGATACCTACGGCGAGCTGGAGCTGGGCTCAGAGGTGTACAAAAAGAACGAAGTCAGCTTCTACCTCGACAGCATGGTGAGCATGGTCTCTGACGGCTCTAACGACAATGAAACCACCTTCGGCGACGATGCGCAGTTCGGGTTGCGTCAGCTGAATCTGCAGATCAAGGGGCTGATCCCCGGCGATCCGAACGCGGTGATCTGGGGCGGTAAGCGCTACTACCAGCGCCATGACCTGCACATCATTGACACCAAATACTGGAACATCTCAGGCGCGGGTGCCGGTATCGAAAACTACACGCTCGGACCGGGTGCAGTGTCCGTGGCCTGGATCCGTGGCGATGCCAACGACGTGGACTACCGCGTGGACGGCGATAGCGACGTTAATATCAACTACATCGACCTTCGCTATGCGGGCTGGAAGCCGTGGGCGGGTGCATGGACTGAAGTGGGCATTGATTACGCCATGCCAAACCCCACCAATAAGCAGAAAGAGTACGGTGGGCTGTATGAGGCCGACAACGGCGTCATGGTCACCGGTGAGATCAGCCAGGACATGTTAGGCGGCTACAACAAGCTGGTGCTGCAGTATGCGAACAAAGGCCTGGCGCAGAACATGGTGTCCCAGGGCGGCGGCTGGTATGACATGTGGAACTACGTGAACGACGCCAGCGGCTACCGTGTGATTAACACCGGCTTAATTCCGATTACGGACAAGCTCTCCTTCAACCACGTGCTGACCTGGGGCTCGGCGGATGACACCACGCAATTCACCGATAAATCGCGCCTTGTCTCGCTGGTGGGTCGCGCGCAGTACCAGTTCACCGAATACGTGCGTCTGATTGGTGAAGTGGGCGGTTTCTACCAGAAAGATACTTACACCGACGGCTCCAGCTACAAGCAGAGCGGAGAGAAGTACACCCTCGCACTCGGACTGGCGGATGGGCCTGATTTTATGTCGCGTCCTGAACTGCGCGTCTTCGCCTCTTACCTGAATGACTCCGAGAAAGGACAATCCTTCGAAGACGGCACCGCAAATAATACCTGGAATTTTGGCGTGCAGGTGGAAGCCTGGTGGTAATGTTTATTTCCTGATATGCGTTAATCGTTATTGTATCTCCAACAACTGGCAGTCTATTCTCCTCGTTTGGGATAGCCATTATTTTGGCTATCCCTTTTTTATTATTAATGACTAAAATGCGCATCTAATAATTGCCGCAAGGTATCAGACTGCCGGCCAAATATCGCATGCACCTGCTGGCCGATAATAATCACGCCCAGCGCCCCCGCCTGTTGTAACGCCTGCGTATCCACCTTATTTAAATCTTTTACCGTGACGCGCAAACGGGTAATGCAGGCTTCAACATGTTCGATATTATCGTCGCCGCCGAATGCAGGAATTAAACGCTGAGTTATTTCACTGTCCATAATACGCCTCTCTGTTATGTAGATAAAAAAATGCCTGCTCATAGAGCAGGCGCCTTCAGATTGATTAGCCAGGGTTGTACGACGCGACGCCCTCAGCGACTACGCTTTACGCCTGAGTACCCGACAATCCCACGGCAGCAGAGCGGTATCACCCGCGGCGACGGCATCGGTCATGCAGTCGGTATACCCCTGCGGCAGCGTAATGAGCTGCTGCTGGGCGGTGTAGTTCTGCACAAACACCCACGTGGTTTCGCCGTCCGTGCGGGCCGTTGCCACCACACCCGGTGGGAAATCGCATTCCATGGCCCGCGGCAGCGCCAGTTCGTCAATAATCCCGGCGAAGAAATCACGCTGGAACGGCAGATCGTTGCGCGACGCCACATGCCACGCTTTCCCCTTACCGAAACGGTTCACCGTCACGGCAGGCCGACCGGCGTAGAAATCATCCCGGTAGGTCGCCAGCGGCTGAGCGTTTTCGACATGGATCAGTTCGCACAGATGACGAACCTGATACGGGCCCTGCAGGCCAGCCGCATTACCCGCCAGCCCCTGTATTAGATTACGTTCTCCCTCACCGAGACAGTCGATCTCTTCTGCCCAGATGCCGAGCAGTTTACGCAGCGGCCCCGGGAACCCGCCGAGATGACAAAGATCGCTTTCATCCACGATGCCGCTCCAGTAGGTGGTCACCAGATGGCCGCCCCCGGCGACAAACGCTTCTGCGCGTTCGGCGAAGCCTTCCCGAACCATATAAAGCATCGGCGCAATCACCAGCGCGTACTGGCTGAGATCGCCGTCGGCATCAATCACATCCACCGCGATGCCTTTTTCCCAGAACGGACGGTAGTGTTCGTTAACGGTTTTTTCGTACTCCATCCCCATGTTGCGCGGCCCTTCGGCATCGTCCAGCGCCCAGCGATTTTGCTGGTCGAAGATAATCGCCACCCGTGCCTGCGTGCGACACCCGACCACCCCCGGCAGGCGCTCAAGCATTTCGCCCAGACGCGTCACTTCGCGCCCGACACGCGTATCAAGATGCCCCACGTGGTCGATAACCGCCCCGTGGAATTTCTCCACCGAACCGCGGCTTTTACGCCACTGGAAGTACTGTACGGCATCGGCCCCGTGTGCCACCGCCTGCATTGACGAGAGAATATGCATCCCCGGCTTTTTCAGCTTGCTGGTCGGCTGCCAGTTGGTGGTGCTCGGCGTGGACTCCATCAGCACAAAAGGTTTGCCGCCTTTCAGGCTGCGCATCATGTCGTGGTACATGGCGGTATAGCAGGCGAGCTGGGTTTCGTCTTTCTCCTTGTGCCACATCGGGTAGCTGTCCCAGGAGATAAAGTCGATCGCTTTCGCAAGCTGCCAGTAGTCGTAATCGTAGAAGTACTCCATGAAGTTGGTCGTCACCGGCAACGCTGCGTTGACGGCTTTTAGCGGCGCAACCTCATGGCGACAGAAATCTGTTACCTGCGCCGTATTAAAGCGGCGCCAGTCGAGGTTCAGACCGTGAATGGACACCTCGCCCTGCGGCGCAGGGGACTCAATCTGCGACCAGTCGCTATAGGTGTGGCTCCAGAAGGTGCTCCACCATGCGTGGTTCAGCGCATCCAGGGTTTTGTAGCGCGCTTTCAGCCAGTCGCGAAAGCGCTCCTGGCACAGATCGCAGTGGCACTCACCGCCGTACTCATTGGAGATATGCCAGCCCAGCACCGCCGGGTGCTGTGAATAACGTTCAGCCAGTAAGGTATTCATTTTCAATGTCTTCTCACGGTACACCGGGGAAGACATACAGTGGTTATGACGCCCACCGTGCAGCGCAGGCACGCGGTTACGCCCTACGCGCAGCACCTGCGGGTATTTTTGCGACATCCATGCCGGGCGCGCACCGCTCGGCGTGGCGAGGAAAATATGGATCCCCGCTGAATATAATTTATCAATGACGTTATCCAGCCAGACAAAATCATATTCCCCTTCACGCGGTTCGAGCTTCGCCCAGCTAAATATGCCCACTGACATGACATTACATTTCGCCTGCTGCATCATGGCAATATCTTTTTCAATAATACCGGGGTAATTCTCCCATTGCTCCGGGTTATAGTCGGCGCCATGCAATAACGCAGCGACCTTCGAACTTAAAGGCGCAAATTTATTCATATTAAAAACGTCCTGAAGTGAAACAGAATACTATTTAAATACCGTTATCGACGGCAGCACTTTGCCATGACAATCAAATAACGCCTGGTTTTCGCGGGCATTTCCCTCTTTCCAGTCATCATGGATATATTTCATGCCGGTTTTGGTGGCCCATGTGGTGCCCGGTACGGCAATCCAGGTCGGCTCCCAGTAGAACAGACCCTTACCGCGACGATCGGGAACGTCAATCACGGCCTGCATTAAATCGTGGATATAATCGTACTGACCCTGCACGGTGCCGGGATAGCCACCGTCCTTCTCTTCTTTGGCCTGGAAACTGTTTTCTGCGTTATCGCAGTTCTCCAGCGTATAGCCATAGGCCGCTTCCACCACAATGACGTCTTTGTTATAGCGTTTGCTGATGTCATCCATATTGGCTTTCAGCGCGCCGATCGGGCCATTCCAGTAGGTGTACATCGACAGGCCGATAATATCGAACGGCACATCGCGCTTCGTGATCTCATCAAACCACCAGCGGAAGGTGTCATTTTTAGTGCCTTCGGCCAGGTGCAGCATAATTTTCACCTGCTCGCCGTCGGTCAGGTTCTCTTTCATCCCGCTGATTGCGGCGTTGAGTAGCCCGGCTACGCGGTCAAACTCGCCGCCACCCTGCCCCCAGCTTTTGCCTTCCGGCCAGAGTATTCCGCCATTGATTTCATTACCAATCTGGACCATGTCCGGCAGCACGCCCTCTTTTTTAAAGCGGGCAATGGTGTCGCGCGTATAGTCATGGATTGCCGTTTTAAGCTGCGGGTAATCCATCTTCTCCCAGGCTTTAGGTTTGAACTGTTTGCCCGGGTCGGTCCAGAAATCGCTGTAGTGGAAATCGAGCAGGAGTTTTATGCCCTGGGCCTTTACGCGCTTCGCCAGCGCCAGCGTGTTTTCCAGATTGTTACTGCCGCCCCCGTAGGTATTTCCGTTGGCATCCTGCGGATCCACCCACAAACGCAGGCGCACATAGTTCACGCCGTTGGCTTTCAGAATGGCAATCGCGTCCTGCTGCTGGCCGTTCTGGTTATAAAATGTTGCGCCATGCTGTTCCGCCTCGAGCAGCGTCGAGATGTCCGCCCCCTTAATAAAGTCTGCCGGCATGGCGTTAAAAGGACGCGTTTTTACCCCGTCCGCGGCGAACGCACTCGCGGCAAGACCGCAAGAAAGACAAACAGCAAGCAAAGCGGGTTTGAGTCTTTTCATGGTTATCCCTTAGTACTCCCGGAGGTCAGACCGGAGACGAAGTATTTTTGTAAGGCCAGATAGAGGATCGCGACCGGCACCGCAATCAGCACCGCGCCTGCCGCGTAGGTGGTGTAACTGGCACCCATTTTTTGCGCCACCAGGTTATAAAGCCCGATGGGTAAGGTGTATTTGTCCGGGGTGCGCAAAATGGTGCTGGAGAGAATGAAATCCCCCAGCGGCCCGGTGAAGGAGAACAGCGCCACCACCGCCACAATGGGTTTGGAAAGCGGCATGATGATCTCGATGAAGATGCGGAAGTTACTGGCTCCGTCCATGCGCGCGGACTCGTCCAGATCCTTAGGAATGGCGTCCAGGTAGCCCTTCATCAGATAGGTATTCATTGGGATCATGCCGCCAACGTAAATCAGCACCAGCGCCAGATGGCTGTTGATTAAGCCCAACAGCTGCGAGAGCACGAAGATGGCAATCAGCGCCGAGAACTGCGGGATCATCTGCAGCAGCAGGAAGAGCATCAGTCCGTTCTGCCGCCCCTTAAAGCGAAAACGCGAGAAGGCATAGGCGGTAAAGCTAACGCTGATTAAGGTCAACACCATGGTCAGGAAGCTGATTTTCATCGAGTTCCAGTACCACGTCATGTAGTTCACCTGACCATTAAACAGGTCGGCGTAATGCTGGAACGACAGGTTCTGCGGAATAACAGAGGAGCTTAACAGGCTGTTGCCCGCGTTGAGTGAGGCGCCCACCGTCCACACCAGCGGGTAAATGATGATGACAGACACCAGCACAATAACCAGCCAGGAGAGTGAAAGGCGGACCCATTTCTCACGTTTAATACTTTGTGATTTAGCCATTGTTACGTCCCTTACGCCATGTCGTCATTTTTGAAAGATTTGGTGGCGCGGAACTGCCATAACGCCAGGCCGACGACAAACACAGACAGCAGGATGGTGATGGTCGCCGCAATGGCATATTGCGAAGATGACATCGTCAGTTTGTAGATCCACGACACCAGAATGTCGGTGCCGCCCGCATTCGACCCCACCACCGCCGGCCCGCCGTTATTGAACAGATAGATGATGTTGAAATTATTGAAGTTAAAGGTGTATTGCGTAATCAGGATCGGCGCAATGGCGTAGAGCACCAGCGGCAGCGTAATGGTCCGCAACCGGGTCCAGCTGCTGGCGCCGTCCATGGTGGCCGCTTCATACAGGTCATCAGGAATGGCCTGCAGCACGCCGGTGGTCATGGCGAAAACAAACGGGAAACCAAGCCAGGTTTGCATCATGATCAGCGCCGTTTTGGTCCAGAACGGATCGGTCATCCAGGCTTTAGGCGCAATCCCAAAGAAGGCCAGAATGGCGTTGTTAATCACCCCGAACGAGTCATTAAACATCCCGGCGAAAACCAGGATGGTGACAAAGCCCGGCACCGCCCACGGCAAAATAAAGATGGTGCGGATCAGCGGCTTAAAGCGTAAATCTTTCTGGTTCACCAGAATCGCCAGCAGTACGCCCACCGTACACTGCAGCGTAGTGGCGAGCAGCGTCCAGACCACCGTCCACTGCAGCACGTCGAAGAAGGTGGAACGCCAGATAGAGAGCGTAAAGATATTGATGAAGTTCTTAAACCCGACCCAGTCAACCAGCTTAGCCGGCGGCGTGTGGTAGAGATTGTAGTTGGTAAAGGCGATGGCAAACCCGAACAAAATGGGAAACACCACCACAAACACCAGCAGGATAAAGCCCGGGGTGATCATCAGATACGGGAAGCCGTCGCTCAATAGCATCTGATACTGTTTACGCACGCTGTTAAGCTGCAACCCTTCGTCACGTTTCAGGCCATTGACCCACGCATCACGCATCGACAGGTAATACACCATCACGCCGAACGCAGCGATTAACACGCTGATGATCCCCTCCGCCAGCAGGAAGATGGAGTTGTCGCGCGGCACCTCCTCACCCAGCGTCACCAGTCCCCACAGCCCTTCGCGGAGAAAATCAGCAAATACGCCGATAAAACTGGCAAGCAGCACCAGGAAGATGACCCCTTTCAGCCACTGACGGTGGTAAAACTGACCGAAGCCGGGAATGACCGCCAGCAGCAGGCTGGTCCAGGCGTGACGCCCGGCCACGCGCGGTTTGGCAAAATGTTCCGGGATGATACTCACAAACAACTCCTTTCAAAAAACGGGAGAGACGCCCTCCCGTTCTGCGACGTCAGAAAACTACTGGTTGCTGGCCTGCATGGCTTCGATTTGCATCTGAACCTGTTTTTCTGCGCTGTCGAGCGCGGCTTTCGGATCCTGTTTACCGGTCAGGCTCAGTTCGAGGGCCGCGTTCGCCGGAGCCCAGACTTCACCCATTTCCGGAATGCCCGGCATCGCTGTCGCCCGTGCGGCCTGCACGGCAACCGCGCTGGCTTTCTCGTCGTTCTTAATGAGCGGATCGTCAATCATCGCGGTCAGCGGCGGAATTTCACGCGTCGCTAAATAGCGCGTTTTGACGTACTGCGGCTGGTTGATAAATTCGATAAATTTCTGCGCCATGGCTTTGTCTTTGCTCCAGGTAGAGACGACATAGCCCTTCACGCCCAGGAATGAACTCATTGGCTTACCGTCCGGCAGCGTCGGCAGCGGCGCAACGCCGTAGTTAATGCCCGCCGCTTCATACGGCTGGAACGCCCACGGACCGTTGATGACGGCTGCCGCTTTTTTCTCGGTAAACAGAGAATCGATCGCGTTCAGACCGTTATCGCCGATGATCCCCGCCGGGAACACGTCATCGGTATAGAATTTTTTCAGGTAGGTGACCGCGTCTACCGCGCCCGGCTTGTTCAGGCCCACGTCGCTGGCGTTATAACCGCCTTTATCGTTTTTACCGAAGATGTACCCGCCCATCGGGGAGATAGCCCCCCAGCTGTAGTAAATCTGGTCGAACTTGGCGAGCAGGCCGTACTGGTTTTTGGCGCGCTGCTGTTTAGAAAAGTCATACCAGTCCTGAAGTGAGTTGAGCGGCTTCGCGATCAGGTCTTTGTTGTAAATCAGCACCAGCGTCTCAACCGCTTTCGGCACACCGTAAAGGGTGTTATCCATTTTGAAGGCATTTATCGACGCCGGCGTGTACTGTTCGGTCTGCTTCGCCTCCAGATTCAGGGGGGTCAGCAGCCCTTGCACAACCGCGCCGCCGAGTTGATCATTGGGAATGACCAGCACGTCCGGGCCAATTCCTGCCGGGCCGTCGAGGCGCAGTTTTTCCAGCTGCTGCGCGTAAGGCATCTCCTGCAGGTTAACCTTAACGTCGTACTGCTTTTCGAAATCGGCGACCGCGTCTTTAATGCCGGACGACTTTTTGATGTCTTCCCAGACGTTAAGCTGCGTGGTGGCGTGAGCCTGCACCGCGAGCGTAGAGAGGATCAGAGCAGCGAGTATGTTCTTTTTCATTATCAACCTCATGTGAAGGTATAACAATTTTATGGTTGTTATTGCATTTCACCGCCATACACCTTCGCCAGAAAACCGACTAACACTGGCGTACAACGTATAACATCAAATGCCTTTGGTTTGGTATACGCTACCCTTCACATCATGATAACTCTACAAAAAACTGTAAGTTGTGTGATCGTCATAACATTAATGGAATATCAGTATAGGGTGCGTGAATACTGGAAGTTATAGTCAGAGCAGACAAATTGCACCGTCCAGCCATGTAGCAAATAATTGTTATACGTAATACATACGCGGCGGTTTACTCGGGGAATACAGATGTCGAACATACAATTGAGGAATGTCACCAAACGCTTTGGCGACACCGTAACCTTGCACAACGTGAATCTTGAGATTGAAGACGGTGAGTTTGCCGTCTTTGTCGGTCCTTCCGGCTGCGGTAAATCGACAATGCTGCGCATGATTGCCGGACTGGAGGACATTAGCGAAGGGGAAGTGTTAATTGGTGACGAGGTGATGAACGACGTTGCCCCCTCCCACCGCGGCGTGGCGATGGTGTTTCAGTCCTATGCGCTCTACCCACATATGACGGTGGCCGAAAACATGGGCTACGGCCTGAAGGTCAATAAGGTGCCGAAAGATCAGATCCGCCATCAGGTCGAGATGGTGGCCAAAACGCTGCAGCTTTCCCACCTTCTGGATCGCAAACCTAAGCAGCTTTCCGGCGGCCAGCGCCAGCGTGTGGCCATTGGCCGCGCCATCGTACGTAATCCGCGGGTCTTTATGTTCGACGAACCGCTCTCCAACCTGGATGCCGAGCTGCGCGTGGAGATGCGTCTGCACCTTGCCCGTCTGCACCAGGAACTGAAAACCACCATGGTGTATGTCACCCACGACCAGATAGAAGCGATGACCCTGGCTGATAAAATTGTGGTGATGAACTACGGAAAGGTTGAGCAGATGGGCGCGCCGATGGAACTCTACTACAAACCGGCGAACAAGTTCGTGGCCGGGTTTATCGGCTCGCCGAAGATGAATTTCCTGCCGGCAACGGTAGAGTCCTGGCAACCGGGTGAGCTGACGGTGAGATTATCCCAGCAGAAGACGCTCACACTGGCCCTGACCACCACACCGTTGAACGCAGGCAGCCCGGTGACGCTGGGCATTCGTCCGGAACATTTAACCACCGATCTCCGCCACGGCACGCGGCTGACGTTTAACTGTGAAGTGGTTGAGCGTCTGGGCAACAACACCTACCTCTTTGGTCAGTGCTACGGCCACGACAATGTGAAGATTTTGCTGCCGGGCGATGTGAAATTCGCGCCGTGGCAGCAAATTGATGTGGCTTTTGACGATCGCCACTGCATGGTGTTTGACGAGCAGGATGTGCGGGTGAGTGCCGACATCGATGAAGCGGTACGCTCGGTCGCTTAACCCGCCAGACGCGTTACCGCACGCGTAAAGACATCAATCGCCAGCGCGACATCCTCAGCCATCACCGATTCCGCCGGATGGTGGCTGACGCCTTCCCTACACCGCACAAACAACATCCCTACCGGCCAACGCTCCGCCAGGGCGATGGTGTCATGACCGGCACCGCTCGGCAGCGATAATGTCTTCCCCTGCACCGATTCTACAGCCTCCGCCAGCAGCGCCTGCAGACGTGTATCGCATGGTGTGGCGGCGATTCGGTAAAATTCGTCGGCTGCAAAATGTATTCCGCGACGGGCCGCTATCGCCTGCGCCTGCGTCAGCAGTGCAGTAAGCAGAAGGTCAAGCGGCGCATCCTGCGGGCCGCGAATATCTAACGAGAGCGCGACCTCGCCGGGGATGACGTTTACCGCACCAGGCAGACAGCGCAACTCACCCACCGTGGCCACCAGGTTGCCGCCGTGCTGACGGGTGGTGTTTTCAATCAGCACCATCCATTCGGCGGCGGCGGCCAGCGCGTCCTTACGATGCGCCATCGGCACGGTCCCGGCGTGGCCGGCCTCACCGGTGAAGCGGCAGTTCAGACGACGCGCGCCGTTAATGGCTTCAACCACGCCCAGCGCCAGACCGGCCTGTTCCAGACACGGTCCTTGTTCAATATGCAGCTCCAGACAGGCGCTGAAATCATCCGGGCGTCTTGCGGCCATCGCGACACGGCTGGGATCTAACCCTGCCTGTACCATCGCCTGCGCCACGCTGATACCTCTGGCATCGCACGTGTCGAGCCAGCCCACAGGCCAGGTGCCCGTCAGGGCGCGGCTGCCCAACAGCGTGATACCAAAGCGGGTTCCCTCTTCATCGCAAAAGCCGACAATCTCAACGGCCTGCGCCAGCCGTTTTCCCTGCTGATGCAGGCTGTCAACGACTTCAATGGCCGTCAGCACCCCCAGCATCCCGTCGTAGCGCCCGGCATTGCGCACGGTATCCAGATGCGAGCCAAGCAACACCGCCGGTGCGCCCTCCTGCTCGCCTTCATAACGTCCGCAGATATTCCCCACGCTGTCCTGCCAGACGGTCATGCCCGCCTGGTTCATCCACTGCCCGACCAGCTGGTTAGCCTGCAGATGCTGGGCAGAGAGATACACGCGGGTAAGGGAATCCTGGGTTTCGCTGATGGCGGCCAGCGCATCGGCGCGGGCCATCACACGTTCTGCCGCCTTCTGGCGTGTCGCGTGATTCATAGCGCCGTCTCAGTGCGGTAATGATCCCACGCGGCCTGCATCGCGGCACCCTGCGTAGTGGAAAACTTCAGGTAGTTCAGTACCGACTCCAGCGCACTCAGGGTGGTCATCACGCAGTCTTTACGCGCGTTATAGCCCATGGTGCCAATACGCCACACTTTGCCGTGCAGCGGACCAAACGAAGTACCGATTTCAATGCCGAAATCCTCCAGCATCAGTTTACGCACCTGGTCACCGTTTACGCCCTGAGGGATAAGCACGCCTAGCACGTTGTTCATCTTGTGCCTGAGGTCGCCGAAGGTCTCGAGTCCCATCGCCTGAATACCTTTCAGCAGCGCATCCCCGTGCAGCTTGTGGCGGGCGATACCGTTATCCAGCCCTTCCTGCAGAATGAGGCGGGCACATTCGCGGGCGCCAAACAGCGCGGTGGTCGCTTCGGTGTGGTGGTTCAGACGCTCGGGTCCCCAGTAATCCATCACCATGCCGAGGTCGAAATAGTTGGAGTAAATCATCTCTTCGTCGCCGTCGCGATGGGCATCGGTACGGATCCCCTCTTCGATGCATTTGCGGCGACGGATTGCCTCTTCCATCCGCGGGCTCAGGGTAACAGGCGAGGTGCCGGACGGACCGCCAAGACATTTCTGCATCCCCGCCGAGACCGCATCCAGCCCCCAGGCATCGGTCTCCAGGGCGTTGCCGCCGAGCGACGCGGTAGCATCGGTATAAAACAGGACATCGTAACGACGGCAGATTGCCCCGAGTTCCGCAAGCGGCTGCAGCATGGTGGTGGACGTATCCCCCTGCACGGTTAACAGCAGGCGCGGACGCACGCGTTTAATGGCATCTTCCACCCGATCCGGTGTGAACACCTCGCCCCACGGTACCTCGATGGTGTGGACCTCTGCGCGGCAGCGGCGGGCAATTTCGCACAGCAGATGGCCGAAGCGACCAAAAACGGGCACCAGCACTTTGTCCCCGGGACGAATGGCCGATACCAGAATCGCTTCAATCCCCGCGCGGGAGGTGCCGTCCACCAGCATCGTCCAGCGGTTTTCCGTGCGGAACACGCCGCGGTAGAGTGCCATGACGTCGTTCATGTAGTGGGTCATCGCTGGATCGTACTGGCCGATAAGCTGGCTCGACATGGCACGCAGCACGCGCGGATCGGCGTTGATCGGCCCCGGCCCCATCAGCAGACGTTGTGGCGGATTGATTTGCGGAAATTGAGCGATATCCATTTTTAAGTCCTTAGTTAATTGAGGCCGCGCACGGAGGAGATAAACTGTTTAAGCTCAGTGGTCTGTGGGTTAGCGAACAGCGTTTTGCTGTCGCCCTCTTCCCAGACGCGCCCCTGATGCATAAACACCACGCGGTCGCCCACTTCGCGGGCAAAATTCATTTCATGGGTCACCAGGATCAGCGTCATCCCCTCAGCGGCCAGTTGTTCCAGCACCTTGAGCACTTCGCCTACCAGTTCCGGATCGAGCGCGGAAGTTATCTCGTCACAGAGTAAAACTTTAGGCGACATCGCCAGAGCACGAGCAATCGCCACGCGCTGCTGCTGGCCGCCGGAGAGGCTTGACGGGTAGTAATCCAGACGGTCACCCAGCCCGACTTTCTCCAGCATGCGCTGCGCCAGCACCTGACATTCTGCTGCGCTTTTCTTCAGCACCCGACGTGGCGCGAGCATCACGTTTTCCATCGCCGTCATGTGCGGGAAAAGGTTGAAGTTCTGAAATACCATGCCGACCGAGCGGCTGATTTCACGCGCCTGGGAATCCCGGTCGGTAATGGTCATGCCGCCGAGCTTGATGCTGCCGTCCTGATACCCTTCGAGGCCGTTAATGCAGCGCAACAGCGTGCTTTTACCCGAACCGCTGCGCCCGATAATTGAAATGACCTGGCCCATGTCGATGTCCAGATCCACGCCCTTGAGCACGTGGTTATCGCCGTAGTACTTCTGCACCTGATTAATGGTGATGAGAGGCATTGAATTTAGTCTCCAGATAACGGCTGTAGCGCGACAGCGGATAACACAGAATGAAGTAGCCGAGCGCCACCAGCGCAAAGACTTTAAACGGCTGATAGGTCACGTTGGTCAGCATCGTCCCGGCCTTGGTCAGCTCGATAAAACCGATAATGGATGCCAGCGCGGTCCCCTTAATCACCTGCACGGCGAACCCCACCGTTGGGGCGATGGCGATGCGTAACGCCTGGGGAGCCACCACGCGAAACAGCGTCTGGCCGAAGGTCAGCCCCAGACAGCGCGACGCCTCCCACTGCCCTTTCGGCAGCGCACGAATACTGCCAAACCAGATATCAAGCAAAAAGGCGCTGGTGTAGAACGTCAGGGCCAGCGACGCGGCGGTCCACGGCGAAACATCGATACCCAACAGCGCCACGCCGAAGAAGGCCAGGAACAGTTGCATCAGCAGCGGCGTGCCCTGAAACAGTTCGATATAGCCGCGGATAAGACGTTTTACCGTACGCCCACCCGTGAGGCGCAACAGCAACAGCGGCAGCGTTACCGCCGCCCCGCCGACAAACGCCACCAGCGACAGCAGCACCGTCCAGCGTCCGGCGAGCAGCAGATTGCGAATAATGTCCCAGTCGGTAAAGGTGGTCATCATGCCTGTACCCCCAGCCACTTCCGTCCTGCCGCCATCATTAGCTGGCGCAGGGTAATTGACAGCACCAGGTAAATTCCGGTGGTCACCAGATAGACCTCAAAGCTCAGGAACGTTCTTGACTGAATCAGGTTGGCGGAAAAAGTCAGCTCTTCATAGGAGACCTGCGACACCACCGACGAACCGAGCATAACGATAATGCACTGGCTGACCAGCGCCGGATAAATACGCTGCAGTGCCGGTGGCAGCACCACGCGTATAAACGTTTGCAGGCGGGTAAGCCCCAGCACGCGGCCGGCCTCCCACTGTCCTTTGGGCGTAACCTGAATACCGGCACGGACAATCTCCGTGCTGTACGCGCCCAGGTTGACGACCATTGCCAGCAGCGCCGCTTCGCCCGCCGTCATCTTCAGCCCCAGATTCGGCAGACCGAACACAATGAAAAACAGCTGCACGACAAAGGGCGTGTTGCGGATAATCTCCACGTAGCCGCCCCAGATCCTGCTGAACCACGTCGTCCGGCCGCTGCGAATCGCCGCCCCGAAAATACCGATCGCCAGCCCGCCGAGGGTTGCCATCACCGTCAGTTGAATGGTGACCCACAGCCCTGCCAGCAGCGCCGGCCAGTACGGCCAGAGCGCAGAGAAATGGAGTTGCTCTGTCATCGCCTTACACGCCCAGGCTTGCCGGCAATGGCGCTTTCAGCCACTGCTCAGAGAGGCTATTCAGGGTGCCGTCTTTAATTCCCTGCTCAATCACCGCATCAACTTTCGCTTTCAGCGCCGGTTCGTTTTTCTTCAGCCCGATAAAGCACGGCGAGTCCTTCAGCATAAAGCTCGGAACCGGGGCTTTGGCGGCGTTCTGGCGGGAAATCGCCGCCACGACCAGATTGCCTGTCGCCACGTACTGGACCTGACCGGACAGGTAAGCCGACAGGGTGGTGTTATTGTCTTCGTAGCGTTTGACGTCTGCATCTTTCGGCGCAAGGCTGGTCAGCACCATGTCCTCCACCGCACCGCGCGTCACGCCAATGGTTTTTCCACTCAGCTGAGCAGCATCTTTCAGTTCAGCCCCTTTCGGGCCGAACACGCCGAGGAAGAACGGCGCATAGGCACGGCTAAAATCGATCACCTTTTCACGCTCGGCGTTTTTGCCGAGGCTTGAGATCACCAGATCCACCTTATCGGTTTGCAGATACGGCACGCGGTTGGCACTGGTCACCGGCACCAGCTGCAGCTTGAGCTTCATCTGTTTTGCCAGATAGCGCGCCATGTCGATGTCGTAGCCCTGCGGCTGGAGATCGGTCCCGACTGAACCAAACGGAGGAAAATCCTGCGGGACGGCGATACGAAGAGTGCCGCGTTTCTCAATATCCTGAAGCTGGTCAGCTTTTGCTGGCAGGTTTGCAAACAGACAGACGGCCCCGGTCAGTGCAATCAATAACTTTTTCATGGTGCTTCCCCGTAACGTTAACATGAAACAAAAGATTCTTTGAATTGGATTTTGCAACTAATGTGCCAGATGAGGCAAAACGGGAAATTTTCTCTGAAGGCCTGATAAAACGAGAGCGGGGCGGAAAAGGCCTCCCTTTTCCGCCCCGCTTTTCTGCACTATTTTAATGCAAAGCACCAGCCTGATGCCCCATTATCGCTGTTCCAGTTCGTCCAGCTGCTGATACAGGGAGGCGATATCGTGGATCCGGGGACGGCCTTTATCGAGGATTTCATGCAGGAAGGCGTTAGCCAGCAGGTTGATCAGACTGTTGACCGACGAGTAGCTGTCGTACGCCGAGACGCTGTCCAGCGGGGCGCAGAGCTGCCAGCTGGTCAGCGGAAACAGGCTGTGTGCCTGCGGCTCACACATCAGCAGAACCGGAATACCGCTGTGCTGAAGCTGCTGCAACAGCGGCCGTACGATCCGCGGGCGACGGCGAAATGCCATCATAATCACCAGATCGTCGGGCGTTAAATCGACCAGTTCCTCGCTCAGGCTCTGCCCCGGCTGCGGCAGCAGCAGCACCTGTCCGCGTGCCTGCAACAGCTGCTGGCGCAGGTGCAGCGCCGCCGGATAGGCGTTGCGCATCCCGATAATCACAATCCGCCGTGCCTTCACCATTGAGGCCATGGCCTCGGCAAACTGCTGAGCATCCAGAGCGTTGACCCACTGGGTGAGGTTTGCCATCTCCTGCTTATAATGCCGCGCCAGCAGAGTGTTGCCCTGCACCGCATCGCGGTTATCGGTCAGCGGCATGCCGCTCTGGCGCAGCGTGCGCAGTTCGTCGCGCATCTCTTTATACTTCTCATAGCCCAGACGCTTAAACAGACGGCTCACCGTGGCTTTCGACACCCCGCTCAGTTGCGCCAGCTCGGCGCTGTTATAACTAATGAGGTCGTCGAAATGATCAAAAATAAAATCAGCCACCCGTTGCTCCTGCGGTGACAACGACGCGTATTGCGCTTTCAGACGTTCATCAAGCTGTTCCATAAAGCCTCTGTAACTTTTGTTTCACCTCACTATACCTTTCATTAAGCATGCCAGCTTCTTAAAACGTTATGTTACGACTGACGTGAAACTTTTCATTCATAACTGGAACAGCTTTTGCAGCACCTTGTGACTTTTGGGTTATAAGGACTCTCCATGCAAAGTAATGTCTCCGTACACGGAATGGCCGTGGCGCCCCACCATCTTGCCAGCCAGAGCGCTCTGGCCATTCTGCGCGAAGGCGGTAGCGCGATTGAGGCAATGGTCGCCGCCGCCGCAACCATTGCCGTGGTTTACCCGCACATGAACGGTCTCGGTGGGGACGGTTTCTGGCTTATCGTGCCGCCCGATGGCGAACCGGTCGCCATTGACGCCAGCGGCGCAGCAGGCTCACTGGCGACGCTTGCCGCCTATGACGATGTCTCTCAGATCCCCCATCGCGGGCCTCGCGCGGCGCTGACCGTGGCGGGAACGGTGAGCGGCTGGGACGAAGCGCTGAAGGTTTCGCGCACGCTGACGGGCACCGCTCTTCCCCTGAATCGCCTGCTGGCAGACGCCATTGACTATGCCCGAAACGGCACGCCGGTGACCGCGTCTCAGGCCGCCGCCACGGCCAGTAAGCTGGATGAACTGAAGGACCTGCCCGGCTTCGCAGAGACCTGGCTGGCTGACGGCAAACCGCCGCAGGTCGGCAGCCGGTTTTATCAACCGGCGCTGGCCTCCACGCTCTCGCACCTCGCAGAAGACGGTCTGGACAGTTTTTATCGCGGCCCGCTGGCGGAGCGTCTGGCCCGGGGCATGACAACGCTCGGGCTGCCCATCACCCTGGCTGACCTAAACGCGCATGTCGCCCGGCGCACCACACCGCTGAAATTACAGCATCAGCAGGGCGAAGTGTGGAACCTTGCGCCGCCAACGCAGGGGCTGGTGTCGCTGGCGATCCTCGGGATAACCGACCGCCTGTCCATGGCCGATGCTGACGAAGCGACCACCGTTCACCGCATTGTAGAGGCCACCAAACTGGCGTTTGGTCTGCGCGATGCCCATATCACCGACCCGCGCGAGCTGAAAACCGATATCCAGGGTCTGCTGGAACCTGCCGCACTGGCCGCCCTCGCCGACCAGGTCGATGATAACCAGGCCGCACCGTGGGGCTGCGGCAAAGGCCCTGGTGATACGGTCTGGATGGGGGTGATGGATAACAGCGGACTTGCCGTGTCGTTTATTCAGAGCATTTATCACGAGTTCGGCAGCGGCGTGGTCCTGCCTGATACCGGCATCGTCTGGCAAAACCGGGGAGCCTCATTCAGCCTCAATCCCCGTCACCTGCTGGCGCTTGCGCCAGGAAAACAACCGTTCCACACCCTGAACCCGGCAGCCGCGCGTCTGCATGACGGACGCGTCATGGTCTACGGCTCGATGGGCGGTGACGGCCAGCCGCAAACTCAGGCCACCCTGTTTACCCGCTATGTGGTGCAGGGGGTACCACTGCAAGAGAGCATCGCCCGCCCGCGCTGGTTACTGGGGCGCACCTGGGGACAGACATCCGACACCCTGAAGGTGGAAGGCCGCTTTACGCCGCAGACCGTCGCGCGCCTGCGGGCGCTGGGCCACGACGTGGAGTGCCTCCCGGAATTCAGCGAAGCCATGGGCCACGCGGGTGCGATTGTTCGTCATCCCAACGGGCTGTTTGAAGGGGCATTTGACCCGCGCAGCAACGGCGCCGCCGCCGGATTTTAAGGAGAGACTGATGAATACCACACAACCTGACTGGCATGCCTATCTGGCGCAAATGGAGTCCGTGCTGGGCGTTGAGCTGGATGACGCCCGCCGGGCAGAACTCCATGTGCAGTTCTGCCGTATCGCGGCGATGGCCGCCCCGCTGATGGCGCTGCCGCTTGATGACCGTCTGGAGATCGCAGGAGTATACAAAGCATGACGCTACACGAAATGAGTATCAGTGAGATCCAGCAGGCGTTGAGTGCAGGCGACCTGAGCGCCCATGACATCGCCCGCCAGACCCTGGAAGCCATTACGCGCATCAATCCCCATATCAACGCCTGGACCACCGTCACGGAAGAACGCATGCTGGCCGAAGCCGAGAATATCGACACCCTGCGTCGGGAGAAACGCCCTCTGCCGCCGCTGGCAGGTATTCCCTACGCGGTGAAAAACCTGTTCGACGTCGCCGGGCATACGACCCTTGCCGGTGCAGAGCTGTTCAGCCAGCGCCCCCCCGCCACCGCTGACAGCTTTGCGGTACGCCAGCTGCGCAGTGCCGGTGGCTTATTGTCGGGGATGGTCAACATGGATGCCTACGCCTACGGCTTTACGACGGAAAACAGTTACTACGGCGCAACGCGTAACCCGCACGATGTGACGCGCATTGCCGGAGGATCGTCCGGCGGCTCTGCCGCCGCGGTCGCTGCCGGACTGGTTCATTTTTCGCTCGGTACCGACACCAACGGGTCTATTCGCGTACCGGCCTCCCTGTGCGGAATATACGGTCTTAAGCCCACTTTTGGTCGTCTGTCACGCGCCGGCAGCCATCCGTTTGTCGCCAGTCTGGATCACATCGGGCCGTTTGCCCGTCGTGTGAGCGATCTGGCGTCGGTGTACGATGCACTGCAGGGTCGGGATACCAGCGACGGATTTCAGGCAGAGAGTTCCCGGGAGCAGACCCGGCCCCTGCTCGACCGCGGTCTGGATGGTTTGCGCTGCGCGGTGCTCGGCGGCTATTTCAGTACCTGGTGCGACAGCGACATGCGAGACGCCGTGGCGCGGGTGGCAAAAGCTCTCGACGTGCAGGAAACGCTGCAATTCCCCGATGCCGAGCTGGCCCGCTCCGCAGCGTTTATCATCAGCGCCTCGGAAGGCGGAAATCAGTACCTGCCCGCGCTTCGCCGCGAGCCCGGGCGTTTTGAACCCCATTCGCGCGAGCGACTGCTGGCCGGCGCGATGATCCCTTCTGCCTGGTATATTCAGGCCCAGCGTTTTCGCACGCAGGCCCGACAGGCGTTTAAAGCGCTGTTTGCGCAGGCCGACGTGCTGATCGCCCCGGCCACGCCGCGCAGTGCAACGCGGATTGGCGAAGAGATTATGGAGATCAACGGCCAGCCGTTACCGGTTCGCGCCAGCATGGGCATGCTGACGCAGCCGATTTCGTTTTTAGGTTTACCCGTTACCACCGTCCCGCTGCGCACCGCTCAGGGCGCACCTGTTGGCCTGCAGTTGATCGCCGCACCGTTTAACGAGCAAGCCTGCCTGCGCGTGGCGCGGGTGCTGGAAGCAAGCGGAATAACCGATGCCCGGCCGGCGGAGATGGCACCATGATAAATCACGATGACATTAACCTTCCGTGGGTCGTTGCAGAAGTGACCGCAGCCTTTTACCGCTATGAAGACGCGCTGGTAAGCAACAACATTCCGGTGCTGGATGAGCTGTTCTGGCACGACAAAAACACGGTGCGTCTCGGTGCGGGCGAAAACCTGTACGGCATTGAGGAAATCCGCGCCTTTCGGGCGGCGCGCCCGTCCGCGGGTCTGCAAAGGACGTTGCGCCATACGGTAATCACCACCTTCGGAGAAGATTACGCCGTGTGTAGCACCGAATTCACCCGCGAAGGAACGGAGCGGATTGGTCGCCAGCAGCAGACATGGGTACGCTTCCCTTACGGCTGGCGGATTGTGGCGGCGCAGGTGAGCGTGATGGCGTAATGTTAATAACCCTGCCCGGTGGCGCTTTTCCCATCAGATAAGCAGCAGGCCGGGACAGGCGTCACCGCCCCCCGGTGCATTGCTGGACCGTTATTGTTGAAACGGGTGCACCTCACGCCAGTGATCGGCTATCTGCTGGCGGGTACAGACCCATACCCGATCGTGCTGCGCAAGGTAATCGAGGAACCGCTGCAAAGCACGAAAACGCCCCGGACGCCCCAGCAGGCGGCAATGCATGCCGATGGACATCATCTTCGGCGCACGTTCCCCTTCTTCGTACAACACGTCAAAGCTGTCTTTCAGGTAGGTATAAAACTGCTCGGCGGTGTTGAACCCCTGCGCGGTCGCGAAGCGCATGTCGTTGGCATCCAGCGTATACGGCACAATCAGGTGGGGTTTGCGCGTGCCGTCGCTGCACGTCACTTGCGTCCAGAACGGTAAATCATCGCCATAGTAGTCGCTGTCATAGTCAAAGCCCCCATGCTCCACTACCAGCTGGCGGGTGTTTGGGCTGTCACGCCCGGTGTACCAGCCGGCAGGCGGTTTGCCAAACAGGTCAGTCAGGACATGCACCGCCTTGTGCAGGTGCTCGCGCTCCTGGTTTATATCCATACTTTGATAGTGGATCCAGCGCCAGCCGTGGCTAACCACGTCGTAATCAGCCGCTTTAATGGCGTCGACGATATCGGGATGTCGCGCCAGCGCCATTGCCACGCCAAAGACCGTCAGCGGCAGGCCACGCTTGCAGAATTCGTTATGGATCCGCCAGAACCCGGCGCGGCTGCCGTATTCATAGAGGGAGTCCATCGACATGTGTCGGTCCGGATAACTGGCCGCACCGATGATGTCCGAGAGGAATTGTTCTGAGCCGGCATCACCGTGCAGAACGTGGTTTTCCGCCCCTTCTTCGTAATTGAGTACAAACTGCACGGCGATGCGCGCCTGGTTCGGCCACTGCGCGTGCGGCGGCTTGCCTGCATAGCCGCGTAAGTCCCGCGGATAATCTTCGTTAAAAAGCGCCATTATCACCCCCTCAATTAAAATGGATTCAGTGCCTGAAAGTGTCCGCTCAACGCTTTTTTCTCCGGGAAAGCCAGGTCCCCGTGCTTGCTGGTTGACAGCCCCAGCGCCACCAGCGACTCGACCATTTTCACCGCCGCGCTGACACCGTCGATCACCGGCACGTGCAGCTCGCGCGTCAGCTCTTGCGCCAGCGTCGCCATTCCACCGCAGCCGAGCACAATCGCGCCGCAGCCATCTTCTTTCAGCGCCTGGATGCAGCGCGCGCGCACCTTCTCCTGAGCCAGGCCGCTACCGTCTTCCAGTGCCAGCACCGGCAGATCGATGGCATGCAGGGCTGCACAGTGGTCCTGGAAACCATACTGGTGCAAAAGATGACGGGCGATAATCCGCGTGCGCGGCAGCGTGGTCACAACAGAAAAGCGTGTTGCCACCAGCGTGGCCATATGCATCGCAGCTTCTGCGATACCGATGACCGGCCCCTGCGCCAGCTCGCGCGCCGCCAGCAGGCCGGGGTCACCAAAGCAGGCAATCACGTGTCCATCCACGCCCTGTTGCCGTCCGCGTTTTATCTGTTCGAGAACGCCCACGGCGGCGATGGCCTCATCAAAATGACCTTCTATCGAGGGCACACCTGCGCTCGGGCAGACGGCGAGGATCTCCGTTCCCGGTGCTGCTACCGCGCGGGCTGCGGCGCCGATGGTTTCCGTCATCGCGAGGCTGGTGTTGGGGTTAATCACTTGTATACAAACAGACGACATTACGACTCCTTGTGGCTGGCGAACAGCCGGGCAAAATCAGGCAGGCACTCACCGGCCCGTTCGAAACAGAGGCTGGCGACAATATGTTCAAAATGGTGCATTAAGGCCTCACTCAGGGGCTGGAGCGCCTTCTGACGCAAGAGTTCCACCAGTTGCTCGTGGTCATTGCAGCGGCAGCCCTGACGCCACGGCGCGCCCCAGGCTGCGATCACCAGCGACGACCGCTGGCTCAGTCCGGTCACCATCTCTGTCAGCACCTGATTGCCTGAAATGGCCTGAAGCTGAATATGGAAATTGGCGGAGTGGCGGATTGCGGCGGGGCCGTCATACGCTTCGTGCGCCTGCTGCTCCTGGCGAATAATCCCTTCCAGTGCAGCCAGATGCGGCGGCTGACAGTGGGCCAGCACGTCCGGCAGGTTAGCCACCTCAAGCAGCGCGCGCGTGCGGAAGATCTGCTGCGCTTCTTCTACCGTCGGGCTGGCCACGTGTGCACCACGTTTGGGCGTTAAGGTGACCATTTGCACAGCGGCGAGTCGTTGCAGCACCTTGCGAATACCGGTGCGGCTCACGCCGAAGACCTCAGCCAGCGCCTCTTCAGGCAATTTACTTCCCGGGAGCAACTGATGTTCGACTATCGCGGTCATCAGCGCCTGAAAGATAGATTCATCTTTGTCATGCAGGTCTGGCGCGGTCTGCAGGCTGTTTATGTTGTTCATTCACCACTCCGATTTTTACTTTTCGCTATCGAATCGTATACATAAAAATAAAATATTGCATACAAGATTTATTATTTTGGCCTGGATCCTGCAACACCGTCTGCACTCCCACTTAACGGGTTTTCATTCACAGGAGCAGGTTTCATGCCAAACAGACAAAACGCGCAGCACGGTACGGCCGCTGATTCCGGTGCGGTTTACAGCCCACGGCTTTGCAATGAGGATCTGGCACCGACGCGTGACCAGAACTGGAGCTGGTACAACATCTTTTCTTTCTGGATGTCGGACGTCCACAGCATGGGGGGTTATGTTGTTGCCGCGAGCTTCTTTACGCTCGGGCTGGCAAGCTGGCAGGTCTTGCTCTGCCTGCTGATAGGGATTTGCATTGTGCAGTTGTGCGCCAACCTGGTGGCGAAACCGAGTCAGATGGCAGGCGTACCCTACGCGGTGATTTGCCGTCAGGCATTTGGCGTTTTCGGGGCCAATATTCCGGCGGTGATCCGCGGGCTGATTGCTTTCGCATGGTACGGCATTCAGACCTACCTGGCCGCCAACGCGCTGATGCTGGTGGCGCTTAAGTTCTGGCCTTCACTCGCGACGCTCACCACCGGTTCGTTCCTGGGCCTGTCGCATCTTGGCTGGATCTGTTTCGCTATCATGTGGGTGCTGCAGGCGATGGTCTTCTGGCACGGCATGAGCGCCATTAAGCGCTTTATTGATATCGCCGGTCCGGCGGTCTACGTAGTGATGCTGGCGCTGGCGGGATGGATTGTATACAAGACCGGTTTTGACGGCATCTCCTTTACCCTCGCCAGCAAATCCCTGAGCGCCGGTGAGCAGACCTGGCAGATGATCACCGCCACGGCGCTGGTGGTCTCTTACTTCTCCGGCCCGCTGCTCAATTTTGGGGACTTCTCCCGCTACGGTAAAAGCATGGGGGAGATCCGCCGCGGTAACCGCTGGGGCCTGCCGTTTAACTTCCTGCTGTTCTCCATCGTTACCGTGGTGATTGTGTCGGGTACGCAATCGCTGTTTGGCCGCATGATCACTGACCCGATTGAAACCGTCAGCCGTGTGGGCAACGATCTGGCGGTGGCCATTGGCTTGCTGACCATGATCACCGCCACCATCGGGATCAACATCGTGGCGAACTTCGTCTCCCCGGCGTTTGATTTCTCTAACTGTTCACCGCAAAAAATCAGCTTCCGCACCGGGGGGATGATCGCCGCCGTCGGCTCTATCCTGTTAACCCCGTGGAACCTGTTTAACTCGCCGGAGCTTATCCACTACACTCTGGACGTGCTCGGGGCGTTTATTGGCCCGCTGTTCGGGATTCTGATTGCCGATTTTTACCTGATTAAGCGCGGCAAGGTCTCCGTAGACGATCTGTTTGATGACACGCCAAAAGGCAAATACTGGTATCGCAACGGTTTCAACCCGAAAGCCATCGGCGCGCTGGTGCCATCCGTTGCCGTTGGACTGGTGATAAGCTTTATTCCCTCCCTGCATGAAGTGGCAAACTTTAGCTGGTTTATCGGCGTCTTCCTGGGCGGGGTCACCTACCGCTGGCTGGCGCGGGAAGAGCGTGAAGCGGCAGGCGCCTCGTCGTTCAGCCCCCGCGTGGCAACGCAAAAAGAGTAACCCTTCCTCCTGGCCGCAGTTCCTCTGCGGCCTTTTTCATTCTGGCACCGTTTTTGCTCAGTCTCATCACCCCGCTACGCAAACACTAAGGCAGGAATCATGATGGACTACCAGACTGCGATCCGCGGTGCATTTTTTGATATTGCCCGGGTCTGCGACAGTGCAGACGTTATCGCCCAACAGGCACGCTACCTTGAAGACGGGCTGTTGTTCATCCATAACGGCAAAATTCTGGCGCAGATGGCCTGGCAGGAGGGCGAGCAGTATCTTGATCCCTACAAAGGGTACACCGACCTGCGCGGCAAACTGCTGCTCCCGGGTTTTGTCGATACCCACGTCCATTACCCGCAGACGGAGATGATTGGCGCTTTTGGTGAGCAGCTGCTGGAGTGGCTGACCACATACACGTTCCCGGTAGAAAGCCAGTTTGCCGATGAGGCCTATCCCAGGAGCGCCAGGCGGGAACTGAGCGTAAGACGGTAATGGGACTGATCCTTTGAAGTGGAAAGCCATTCCAGGCGGGTGATAATGCCGTGGACATTTTTACCGCTCCGCATCCGGAAAGAGGCATATTTCATCAGGACCTGTTCAGGGGGGATATTCGCCTGTTGGGTCGTGAACTCAATATCCCATTTGAACGGTTCGCTCAGTGCTTCCCTGCCCCGAAATCGCAGAACATCCGGTTTTACCTGGCTGTCGTTGATATCCAGAAAGTAACGGGTCTGTCCGTCAAAAAGCGCTAACATTTTGTTGACTTCTTGCCTTGCAGATATCGACTATTTGGAAAAGCGTTGGAGCCATTCCCCATATATTGAGACACTCATAAATGTTAACTGTACTCTGGGATCTTCCTCATTTGTAAGCTCAAGAAGAAGATTACCTGTAAAATTGCCGGTGAGAATTTATATATTGCTCATGCCTTTATTGTAAATTTCTATTCAACCAAGATATAGAAAAGGCCAGAAATATAACGCAGGCAATGAATAATGAAACATTCCTGAACATTTCCACTTCAAAGAAGAGGTATGCTGGATAAACAATTAACAGAATATATTTAAGTCGCCTTGCTGTTTTGGATGTGTGCGACTCAGAAGGTACTTTTCTCAATTGACCATTTAATGAGAAAACAAATAGATAAGACAAAGAAGAAGAGAGAATAAACAATAAGGCCCTATATGGAAAATCAGCTTCAAAGATTTCAATTCCCAATAGCAGAGTTGAACTTATTGCTACGATGATACCTATTGCTTGCCTGGGAACAAATGCTGATATAAATATGCAAAACACAAGAATTAAATATACATAAAAACCATATAGGTTTGTTGATATGTGGATTTTATGTGGAATAAAAAACTGGGCGTAAAGTAAAGAAATCGAAATGGTGATGATTCTATAGATCATACATGCTAACAAGCCGATCAGTAGTTTACTATTAAATGAATTAATGTTTTTATTTATTCCATGCCGCATAGTTATCATACTCTTCTGAGGTTATAGAGTTACCTAATGCATCAGTTGACGCTCCATTATCTTGCTCGACAACATTCACAGCAGGGTAAGTGCTACCACCAGATTTAATGCTATATGTAAATCTTTGGCTTGCATATAACGCCCCTCGGAGCACAAAGAAATTATCATACGTATTAGTTCTATCGGCAACATCAGTACGTTTACCAGTTCCCCATATCATACCGGTTTCAACTGTTGATGGTATATTTTTTTCCATTCTATATGTGTCTATGGCGAAAGGTATTTGCCCAACGGCATCAGTCCAGTATGGAATTTTATTTATCATTACGAGGAGATAGCTGGCACCACCCACACTATTATTTTTCCAGTCGCCCTCACCTTTTGGACGAAAAGCCAAAGGCGTTCTATCGATAACTGAAAATTCTGCAATATCATCCCAAGTGAATATTTTGTAAGCTTCTTTTGCGTAATCAGCTTCGTTAACATACAACAATTTCCGATAGTTATCTGCCAATGGTTCAAACCATTGATACTGGAATTTATCATACAACTCTTGAGCTGTCATGATTTTAAAAGAATCCTTTTCACCCCCTCTCAAAACGAACAAAACATCAGCGTTTTTTCTTGTGATTATCAAAATGTTTGGCACTTCAATTTTATGGACTTCTTTATCTTTTTCAGGCGTGGTATTACCTTTTACTCCTAATTCCGTTTTTTCATTTTTTGTAACGATAAAATAGGGTGTACCATCGACTTCAATATTTATTTTTTTCATTGAATTATTACTCAGCTTAAAAATACCCAATACTCAGATTCACTGTCTTTCTTGTCGATATATCCATCTGCGCCAGAGCCTGAAGTATTTCCTCTCCCTCCATTGTTTCAACACGATAATTGACATTTGAAGAGAAATTTAACTTTCTGTCGTAATACTGAGTGATCATTACCATCTGCTTCAATGACTCAATTGGTAGATTGGTTGCACCAGCAAACATCGTCCGCTTCACCTTCCGCAAATAAGACGCCGTCGTACCATACTCGACCTTCCCGGCCTCAAGTCGCAGATAGCTTCCGCCGCCGATCAGCGTGATACGTTTTTTTCCGGCCAGGGAGATGTCATTCGCCGAGCTCAGCGTCAGCTTCTTCTCTGCAAACAACCGCAGGCTGGCGTTTTGCGCCTGGATATCTATTGGCCCTTCTCCGGATTTGACGCTCAGTTGGCCGGTGCGGGCAAAGAGCCCCAGTTTTTCTCCGGCCAGCGCGGTCAGATTGCCCATTGTTCCGATGCTGATATCACCCCCGGCGTTGAGGGCCACGTTTCGTGCTGCGGCCAGTTGCATATCTTCACCACTGGTCAGGGCCATGCCTTCCGGGGCTGTGAAATGCACAGCTTCATTGAGCGGTTTCAGCCGCTGCTCAAACATCTGTATCTGGCTGTCGACATCCGCCTTCAGCGCCTGCGCCTGTTCTGCCGCCATTTCCAGCTGCTGCAGTTGCTGGTTAAGCCGGTCCATTTCCTGGAGGGCGGCGCTCATGTCCAGTACCTCGCCCTGCGCCTTCGCCTGCGCATCGGCACTGACAAACAGCCCCTTTCCGGCGCGGATAACCCCGTGTTCATCAGTGCGCAGTTCGCTACCGGTGCCGCGGGATTTGCCCTGATTGTCCACCAGGTGCCCGCTGTTGAGCTGCGTCTTGCCGTACCAAGGCCGACCAGCCCCAGCAGACACTGTGATATGGCATCGCGGCCACCTGCCTCAAAGGTCGCCGGATACACGCGGCATAACCAGACCGATATAGCGGGAATCATCCGTCTCGCGGAAGGATTTCCACTTGATGTACTCAGCGCGGTCAAAGTAATTACCGATATCTTTAATGGCCGCCACGTCCTCCATATTGTCTTTCAGGAAGAATTTCGGGCCGGCAGAACCGATAAACGGCATATGTGCAGCAGCAGACACTTTAGAGATGTTGCGCAGCAGGGCTACATCCTGCGCAGACGCATCAAATTCGTAAGCAGAAATCAGCGCAGCAATCGGCTCGCCACCCGGGGTATCATACTCATCAATATATGTATGTTTATACAGCCCACTTTGGACGATTTCCGGGCAGTCTTCAAAGTCCTGACGCAGGTCTTCTTTAGACATATCCAGGAGTTCAACTTTCACGTTCTGGCGAAAATCGGTTTTGTCGACAAGAGATTTCACACCGCGCCACAGACTTTCTATCGCCTGAAAGTCTTCATGATGCATAACAGCATCAAGCTGACGGCTGATCTGGTAATCCAGTTCCGCGATATGGTGGTCAATCAGGTTTTTGTCGAGTTTCTCAACTTTTGAGCCCGCTTTTGTCAGACATTCCAGGAACACCTTCATGCCGGCAGTTAAACGTTCGTCTGCTGTTGCATCCGACATCGCCTGTGCATCCTGCCAGATATCAAGCGCACTTAGCTCAGAGACAGGGTTAAGATTGATTTTTTCAAACAGGGACGCATATACCCCGCCTGCTGCAGGACGTTCAAGCACTACACTCTCGTTACCCGCGGCATTCTCATTTTTTACAGACATCAACATATTCCTTATTAATCCGTTAAAAGCATATGGCCGTTATGGCTGTTTCGGAGCCAGGGCTGAGAGTTCGGCTCTAAGTTCTGCACTTAATGCAGGATCGAGAAGAATTTTTTCCAGCTCTTTCCGGAAAGCCTGGTTATCAAGCAGGTTTGCTTTTAAATCGCGAAGCAAATTGCGCATGGAGAGCATGGCCTTCAGCTGAGGTATTTGCCGCGAAACCTGCTCCGGAGAGAAATCATTAATACTCTGGAATGTCAGATTGATGTTGTCTTCACTGCCATCACCAGCAAGCGTGTTTTTAACGGTAATATTTACGATTGGGGAATATTCGGAAAGTACAGAGTCAAAGTTGTTTTTATTCAGATTAACTTTTTTGCGCTCCGATAGTGGTGCAGTCTCCTGACCATTACTGAAGTCTCCCGCCACCAGTAATTTCAGGGGGAGCTCAGTTTTCTTGCTCGCTCCGCCCGTATGCAAATCAAGCTTTAAATTAATACGTGCCTTGGGTATTTCGGACTGAAAAGAAGAGTTAGACATGGCTATCCCTGTTTTATGGAGTTATAAAAACGGTCAATGCCAGTGAGAAATTAATAAGAAAGGCAAACCCAGCCAGAACAACTTCCAGGCTCACGTCATCGGACGAAAATCAAAACCCCGGAATTAAAAGCGGGCACATTCCATTCACCAGCATATCGACATTGTGTTTTTGAGTATTTGTCTGAAATGAAAAAATTTCGGATAAGACCCAATGGCCGGAGTGTAGGAACGTTCCCCACCCGATCGGAAATCAAAAAATGTAACAAAATGCTTCCAATAGAAATCCTGACAGCCAAAGATCATCTTTCTGATTTATAAGAATTTTCTTGCATACCCCTTTAACCCTTATGAAATAAGGGTGTACAGTAAGTGATCAATTTAATTTAGGGACAACTTTGTATAAAATCTCATCAATAACATGAAATATCTGATTTTGTACTTTTATCAAAAAATGAAAGGCAGAACGTGCCTGCCTGTATGAAAAATTGGCGACATTTACTGGCCTGCACCATTTTTATTATTTATTTAAATGGGTCTTATTATTTTCATCAGAAAAACAAATATCACAGGGGATTTTTGCATGCCTCGCCCCAGTACTCGTGATATGTACATCTCAGGTATCGTTCGAGGTCTGGGTACGACCTTGAACAACAACCTGTTCTGTGTAGTTTGAAAAAATTCGGAAGGGTGTCGATCGTTCCGTAAGTTATATGCATAAGGGCGTACCTGTGAAGCTGATTCCCTTAGATCGTGTGGCTACATCCGATAACCATGAAAATGTAACCAGACGACTGAATGCTCTCATTGATGAAAACAGGCACTGCAATCGTGATGAAGATGAGATGTTTGCTATTAACTATTTTGAGAAGGGAACGACTCACGTCATTAAACGACCAGAACGGGTGGATAACCCCAATGACATCATCGCTGGCATTATCCTGGAACACCAGGAGCAAGATGTAACAGATGCCGGTTACTAATCCGTCCGATGAATTCTTAGCCCCACCGATACAAGCCAGACGGCAATGGCATACTGAAAACCGACAAAAACAAAAAACCCAGGTCGCATAACGACCTGGGTTTCAAATTTGGCGGAAGCGTAGAGATTCGAACTCTAGAACCCTTTCGGGTCGCCGGTTTTCAAGACCGGTGCCTTCAACCGCTCGGCCACGCTTCCAAAGTGAGGCGCACTATAAACATCTATTAGCGCCTTGTAAAGCAGGAATTTTTCTATTTTTTTCTGCGGGTGCTATCCATGCCCCTTAAAAGCAAAAAGCCCCGCGATATGACTATCGCAGGGCTTTTATGTCTGGCGGAAGCGCAGAGATTCGAACTCTGGAACCCTTTCGGGTCGCCGGTTTTCAAGACCGGTGCCTTCAACCGCTCGGCCACACTTCCTAAGTGAGGCGAACTATAAACACCTCTCCGCATGCTGTAAAGAGTGACCGCATTCGTTCGCTTTAAAAATAGCCAAAACGCGTTTAATCGGTTGAATAGACAACGTATCGGCCATTTTATCAGCACAAAATTCAGCGTTCATGCTCAGTGTTTTTTGATATACATGTCCCTGGTGAAATAATACCCCAGCTTGTCCGGCGTGAATCCTCCCACCCACGGTTTGACCAGGTGCGTGCGGACATAGTGATAAACCGGAATGGCAGGCACATCGCGGGCCAGCAAATCTTCCGCCTGCTGATAGAACTTACCGCGCTCTGCCGGTGTTTTGGCTTTCGCGGCGTTCACCAGCGCCTGGTCATACTCCGGATTGCTGTACTGGCTGGTGTTTTCGCTGTCACCGGTACGGAAGTTGTTCAGGAAAGTGGCAGCATCGTCGTAATCGGCAATCCAGGCGTAGCGCACTGCGTCAAAGTCGTGGGTATGCATCGTATCGAGCATCGTTTTCCATTCCTGATTTTGCAGCTTCGCCTCCACCCCAAGGTTTTTCTTCCACATCGAACTGGCGGCAATCGCGATGCGCTGGTGCGATTCAGAGGTGTTATAGAGCAGGTTAAAACGCAGCGGATGGCTGGCGTTAAAGCCGGCTTCGGCCAGCAGCTTTTTCGCTTCTTCGATACGTTTATCCATCGGCCAGTTGGCATAGTCCGGGTTCTGGAGCGTCACACCGCCAATATCTGGCTGGCTGATAAGCCACGCCGGACGCTGCCCCTGCCCTAATACCTTCCCGGCAATGATCTCTTTATCCAGCGCCATGTTCAGCGCCTTACGTACACGCGCGTCGTTGAACGGCGGCCGGGTGGTGTTGAATTCATAGTAATAGGTGGCAAGCTGCGGGGAAACATCCAGCTGGCTACCCAGGGTTTTCTTGAGCTGGGCAAACTGGTTGATTGGCACCGTATAAACAATATCGATTTCACCTGCTTTAAAACGGTTTACATCCGAGGCCTCGGAGGTGATCGGCAGATAGGTCACCTTATTGATAACGGTATGTGCGTTATCCCAGTAGCGCGGGTTACGCTCCGCCACGATGCGCTCGTTAACCACCCACTGCGACAGTTTATACGCTCCGCTGGTGACGATATGCTCGGGTTTGGTCCACTTATCACCAAACCGGCCAATCAGCACCTTATCCACCGGCACCAGCGACGGGTGGGCCAGCATGGCAAGGAATGCGGCATTAGGTTGAGTCAGCGTGACCTCAAGCGTGGTATCGTTAATGGCTTTTACACCCAGCATATCCGGTGCTTTTTTCCCCTGAGCGATATCAGCGGCGTTAACAATATGCATGTTGCCCGGATAGCTGGCATACGGCGAGGCGGTTTTGGGGTCTGTCAGACGCTGCCAGCTCCAGACCACATCCTGCGCGGTAATCGCGGTGCCGTCACTCCATGTGATGCCTGGACGCAGATGAAAAGTCCAGACGGTGTTGTCTTTGTTCTCCCATTTTTCTGCCAGCCGTGGCTGTATTTCACCAGTTGGAGAAACGCTAACCAGCCCTTCGAAGATATCGCTGATAATATTGAATTCGACATCGCTTTCGACTTTATGCGGGTCAAGTGAGGCCGGTTCATTACCGTTGTTTCTGACCAGTTCCTGTTTATCGGCCAGCTGTGTTCCTGCTGGCACGTTAGCCGCCCAGGTCGCCGTGCTGGCGCACAGGATCCCTGCCGTTAACAAAGAGAGTGTAAAGCGCGTGCGTGCTTGTGGTTTCATTTCCTTCGCCTTATTGTCTGTTTTTTGACGATCCGGAAATAACACTTAGCGCTCAAAGTGTAATAACGCAATATTTTTCAGTAACCTATAAGAGCTTGATCTGAATAAATGAAGCAAACCGTTGTTCATTCTGCTGAAAAGGTTTTCTGAAGAATAAACAACCAGCAGTAACGCTAACGTCCTGAGTAAAGATGGGTAAAACCACTTTGAGACTGGCGCGCCGTTTCCTATTCTTTCCGCTAATTACATCTGTCATAAGAGAGTGACTCATGGATCGTATAATTACTTCTTCACGCGACCGCACATCGCTACTCAGTACCCACAAGGTGCTGCGCAATACCTATTTCATGCTCAGCCTGACGCTGGCATTCTCGGCGATGACCGCAACGGCCAGCACCGTGCTGATGCTGCCGTCACCGGGTCTGATCCTGACGCTGGTGGGGATGTATGGTCTGATGTTCCTGACCTACAAAACTGCTGACAAACCGGTGGGTATTCTGTCCGCGTTCGCCTTTACGGGTTTCCTGGGCTATATCCTGGGGCCCATCCTTAACGCCTATCTGTCCGCCGGTATGGGCGACGTGATTGGAATGGCGCTGGGCGGTACCGCGCTGGTGTTCTTCTGCTGTTCGGCCTACGTGCTGACCACCCGTAAGGACATGTCCTTCCTCGGCGGTATGCTGATGGCAGGTATTGTGGTGGTGCTGGTAGGTATGGTGGCAAACATCTTCCTGCAGCTGCCTGCCCTGCACCTGGCGATCAGCGCCGTGTTTATTCTGATTTCTTCTGGCGCAATCCTGTATGAAACCAGCAACATCATTCACGGCGGTGAGACGAACTATATCCGCGCCACCGTGAGCCTGTATGTATCGCTGTACAACATCTTTGTCAGCCTGTTGAGCATCCTGGGCTTCGCCAGCCGCGATTAATCAACAATGCTGTGAACCAGAGCCCCGCTTATGCGGGGCTTTGTTTTTTGGTACACTGCTGCGGTTTTTGACTGACGCGTGAATGACTATGTTGAGTTTTGAAGGTAAAGAGATTGAAACTGATAACGACGGTTATCTGAAAGAGAGCAGCCAGTGGAGCGAGCCGCTGGCGGAAAAAATCGCCGAGAACGAAGGTATCGCCCTCTCCCCGGAACACTGGGAAGTGGTGCGTTTTGTGCGCGAATTCTATCTCGAATTCAACACCTCCCCGGCGATCCGCATGCTGGTCAAGGCGATGGCCAATAAATTCGGTGAAGAGAAAGGCAACAGCCGTTACCTGTATCGCCTGTTCCCGAAAGGCCCGGCAAAACAGGCCACCAAAATTGCCGGCCTGCCAAAACCGGTGAAATGCATTTAGTAGCGAATACCGAAGTTAACGTATTCCCGGCCAGGTTGATGGGGTTCGGTTAAAACCTTATCAACCCGCGCGCTGCGCGGCCCACCAGCTTTCAGCCATGCCACCAGCTTTTCAACCTGCTCCGCTTCACCACAGGCAACGACCTCAACGCTGCCATCATCCCTGTTTCGCGCGTATCCCGTGAGCCCCAGCTGCATAGCTTCGCGCTGCGTGCTGTAACGGAATCCGACGCCCTGAACCATGCCGTGTACCCAGGCAATTGTGCAGATTTTTGACATTTTTCTACTCCTTAACGTAGCGTTTTCGGCAAACAGCCATAATGTTGCCGGAAACGAGCAGTAAAACGAGAGCTGGAAAGATAACCACATTGTAATGCGATTTCGCCAATAGGTAACCGGGTTGACTGTAAGTGTGACAGCGCAACGGCCATCCTCACCTCCTCAACAATCTGGCGAAAACTCTGCGACTCTTCGCGTAACCGTCTGCGTAGTGTCGGCACGCTCAATGCCAGGCGGCTGGCAACATCCTGTGCAGTCCAGGCCCTGGCGGGCGACAGCATGATGAACTGCCGCACCTGCTCGGACAGGTGGCTATTACGCTCTATAAGCAACGGTCCTGCGACGCCGTCATGAAGCAATGCCAGCAAAAGGCCGAAAGCCTGATGCTTTTGTAACGCCTCCGGTAAATCCTGACGCACGGCATGCAGCAGGCTACTCCACATAAATGCCAGCCCCTCACTCAGGGGAGCACAGAGGGAATGTAATTCTGTGCGCGGCCAGGATTTCAGGTAATGCGTTTTAAACTCCGCCAGAAGCTCCGGTGACAACATCAATAAGTCAGAACGAAAGAGACCATTCGCGGGTTGATTTATGATCTCCAGCGGCGTATTGGCGGGAATAATGATCAGCGACGCTTTCGTCGCTACCAGGCGGTTATCGTCCTGAACAATCACTTTACTGCCGTGAGTGATATGGCAAATGGCAGGAAGAAAGAGTTTAACCTGGTGCAGGTGATGCATTTTACTGGCGCTCACTTCACCGGCCGTCAAATGTTTATGTTGAAACTGGACTCCCTGCACCATGCCATCCTTATCTGCTGTAGGTAACGGTTAAGCTGGCCTTCGCCAGGACGTGACTGTTAAGCATAAAACCCACCAGCGCGCCGCTGGCATTCCTGTCGACAGGCAATTTATCCACATCCAGCGCCCAGACGGTAAACTGATAACGGTGCGGCTTATCCCCTTTGGGCGGACATGCGCCGCCGAAACCAGAATAACCGAAATCATTACGCCCCTGCACAACCCCGGCCGGTAATGTCTCACCCTTCGGGTTTCCGGCATCGGCGGGAAGCGTCAGCGTCTGGAGGGGAATATTGACCACCGTCCAGTGCCACCATCCACTTCCGGTAGGGGCATCAGGGTCAAATACCGTGACTGCGAAACTTTTCGTCCCGACAGGCGGATTTTTCCACGCCAGTTGTGGAGAGTGATTCCCACCGTGACACCCAAACCCATCAAACACCTGCTGTTGCGACAACGGCCGTTCACTGGCCAGATCCTGACTGCTGATGGTGAAAGACGATGCCGCTAAAACATGAAAACTGACCACCGCCAGGGTGGTTACTGCTATCGCACGGCGCTTTTTCATTTGTGTTTCCCTTTGCTATACCGGAAACCCTACTGTAAAGCCCACTGCAGCGCAGTACTGTGCCTAAGCGATTTGATTTTGTGCCGAAACGCTCAAAGGCATCCGCAGATGATTGCGACTTGCTGAATGTGCTACTCTACGCGCCATTTCCCTGGAATCGACAGAATAGCAAATTATGAGTGTACGTTTAGTGTTAGCCAAAGGGCGCGAGAAGTCATTATTGCGCCGCCATCCCTGGGTCTTTTCCGGTGCAGTAGCCCGTATGGAAGGCAAAGCCAGCCTCGGAGAGACCATCGATATCGTTGACCATCAGGGGAAATGGTTAGCGCGAGGCGCATATTCGCCAGCGTCCCAAATCCGCGCTCGCGTCTGGACCTTTGATAAAGATGAAACGATCGATATTGATTTCTTCGTTCGTCGTTTACAGCAGGCGCAGCAGTGGCGTGATTGGCTGGCAAAGCGTGACGGTCTGGACAGCTACCGTGTGATTGCCGGTGAGTCCGATGGTCTGCCTGGCGTGACGATCGACCGCTTCGGTAACTTCCTGGTACTGCAACTGTTAAGCGCAGGGGCTGAATATCAACGTGCCGCGCTGATCAGCGCGTTGCAATCGGTTTTCCCGGAATGCGCCATTTATGACCGCAGCGATGTGGCAGTGCGCAAAAAAGAGGGCATGGAGCTGACGCAAGGTCCGGTCACCGGTGAACTGCCGCCTGCCCTGCTGCCAATCGAAGAGCACGGTATGAAGCTGCTGGTGGATATCCAGGGCGGCCATAAAACGGGTTACTACCTGGACCAGCGTGACAGCCGCCTGGCCACTCGCCAGTATGTTGCCGACAAACGCGTACTGAACTGCTTCTCCTATACCGGTGGTTTCGCCGTCTCGGCGCTGATGGGCGGCTGTGCCCAGGTTGTCAGCGTTGATACCTCTCAGGAAGCGCTGGACGTGGCGAAACAAAACGTCGAGCTGAACAAGCTGGATCTGAGCAAAGCCGAGTTTGTTCGCGATGACGTCTTCAAGCTGCTGCGTAAGTATCGCGATCAGGGCGAGAAATTCGACGTCATCGTGATGGATCCACCGAAGTTTGTGGAGAACAAAAGTCAGCTGATGGGTGCCTGCCGCGGCTATAAGGATATCAACATGCTGGCCATCCAGCTGCTGAACCCGGGTGGAGTGCTTCTCACCTTCTCCTGCTCCGGCCTGATGACCACAGATTTATTTCAGAAAATCATCGCTGATGCCGCAATAGATGCTGGTCGTGATGTACAATTTATAGAACAGTTCCGTCAGGCAGCCGATCACCCGGTGATCGCTACCTACCCGGAAGGGCTGTATCTGAAAGGGTTTGCCTGTCGCGTCATGTAACTTGAAAAGAGAAATATTGCCCGCACATAACGTGTAAGTAGTGTTTCCCGGGAGGTGACTATGATTGCCAGCAAATTCGGTATCGGCCAGCAGGTCCGCCACACTTTGCTAGGGTATTTGGGTGTGGTCGTGGATATCGACCCGGAGTATTCCCTTGATGAACCGTCAGCGGATGAGCTGGCGGTTAATGCAGAGCTTCGCGCCGCGCCCTGGTATCATGTGGTGATGGAGGGGGATGATGGACAACCCGTTCACACCTACCTTGCTGAAGCGCAGCTGAGTAGCGAACTGCAGGATGAGCATCCAGAGCAACCCACGATGGATGAACTTGCTCAGACTATCCGCAAACAGTTACAGGCCCCGCGCCTGCGGAACTAAGCGTGTAAAAAAAGCCCGATAAACGGGCTTTTTTTTATGACTTCGCCAGCCCCAGACGGGGAATTTCAATCGCCGGACATCGGTCCATTACCACCGTCAGACCGGCTTCTCGCGCCAGCACCGCCGCCTGCTCGTTAATGACACCCAACTGCATCCACAGCGTTTTCGCGCCGATGGCGATGGCCTCTTGTGCCACTCCCCACGCTGCCTCGGAATTGCGGAAAACATCCACCATGTCGACTTTTTCAGGTACCTCGTTCAGCGTGGCGTATCCCTGCTGACCCAGTAAGGTTTTACCGGCCACTTTCGGCGACACAGGGATGACGTGATAGCCCTGATCGAGAAGGTACTTCATCACCCGGTAGCTTGGGCGATCCGGTTTATCGCTTGCCCCTACCAGTGCAATCGTGCGCGTCGATGTCAGAATCTCGGCAATTTCGTTCTCTTTCATGGTTTTCCTCCAGGCTTTTTTATGAGTGTACGTCAAAGCGCACATCTCAACCATGCATCCCATGCAGATGCATGAGGGCAAAACGGCAGAATATGTCTATATGTTAGTAAACGTGATTATCGAAATATTTGGATACATTACCGCGGCCGAGTCATTTCAACAGGAGCCCTCTATGAAAACCGGCATTGCCACTGCTGTGATTGCGTTAGTGATGCCAGTTTGCGTCTTTGCGACCACGCTACGGCTTTCAACCGATATTGATTTACTGGTGCTGGACGGAAAAAAAGTGTCCAGTTCCTTGTTGCGCGGTGCGGACAGCATCGAACTTGATAATGGGCCACACCAGCTGGTATTGCGGGTAGAAAAAACCATCGGCCTCGCTAATCATGAACAACGCATGTATATCTCTGCGCCGCTGATTGTCAGCTTTAATACCCAGCGGGTCAGTCAGGTGAACATTACCCTCCCGCGTCTTGAAACCGAAAAAGAGTCGGCGGCCTTTGACGCCTCTCCGCGCCTTGAACTGCTGGACGGGGATTCAATGCCGATTCCGGTAAAACTCGATATTCTGGCGTTAACCTCGTCCCCGAAAGGCACCGATTACGAGGCCGCGACCGAAATTTATAACAAGGCGGGCAAACGCGCTTCCCTTCCACAGTTTGCCACCAGGATGGCCGACGACAGTTCGCTGCTGTCCGGTGTCTCAGAGCTGGATGTTATTCCGCCACAGTCCCAGACGTTAACGGAACAGCGTCTTAAATTCTGGTTCCAGCAGGCCGATCCTGAGACCCGGGCCCGTTTTTTACAGTGGGTGAAGCAACAACCTTCATCATAAGCCACATTTTTTTCGCCTTTCTCTTGCAGCGTCAGGCGGTTCCCGTCATCGTGTAGTCAGTTAACCTGATGGATAAGATTATGGAACTGACAACACGCACGCTACCGGAACGCAAACACATTGCTCTGGTTGCGCACGATCACTGTAAACAAATGCTGCTTAACTGGGTTCGCCGCCATCAGCCATTGCTGGAAAAGCATGCTCTCTCAGCGACCGGGACAACCGGTAACCTGATCCACCGCGAAACGGGTCTGGAGGTCAATGCCATGCTGAGCGGCCCGATGGGCGGCGACCAGCAGGTCGGCGCTCAGATCTCTGAAGGGAAAATTGATGTACTGATTTTCTTCTGGGATCCGCTGAATGCGGTTCCGCACGACCCGGATGTCAAAGCCCTGCTGCGTCTGGCAACGGTATGGAATATTCCGGTGGCGACGAACCTGTCGACGGCAGATTTCATCATTGAATCACCACACTTCAACTCACCGGTTGAGATCCTGATCCCGGATTATCAGCGCTATCTTTCCGAAAGACTGAAGTAGTTTTTTGCCCGGTGGCGACATGCTTACCGGGCCTGCAATATTACCGCTCCGCTATCCCGTTAAGGCTTCCTCACCACTGGCACATCAATACTCTTCAGAATATCGACAAACACCGACGGCTCCTCTTTGTTGAACAGCAGCCACACGCGATGACGCGCGCGGGTCATCGCCACGTACAGCAAACGCCGCTCTTCGGCGTCCGGAAAATCTTCCGGGACCGGCAGTAATGCCTGTTCCATTACCGACTCTCGTGCCGGAGCCGGGAAACCATCGCTCCCCTCTTTAAGCCCCATCACTATCACATAGTCGGCCTGCTGTCCTTTGCTGGCGTGGATGGTCATAAAATCGAGCTGCAGCTTCGGCCAGCGGGTCGCGGCTTTTTCCAGCGCCGCAGGCTTAAGATGGTGATAGCGTGCCAGCACCAGAATACGTTCATCCGGCTTCGCATAGCCGCTCAGTTTGTCCAGCAGCGGCTCCAGCTGATCGTCCGCCAGCAGGGTAACGGCTTTTTTGTCCCCGGCCCGGAGGCTATTTAGCGGTTTTGCCAGCTGATGCGGGTTCTGCTGGATAAAGCGGTTAGCAACTTCACCAATCCGGGAATTAAAGCGGTAGGTGGTATCCAGATCGCTGCGATCGCCTTCGCCAAAATAGTGATGGAATGCAGTCGTCAGGGAGAGCTGTGCCCCGCTGAAGCGATAGATAGCCTGCCAGTCATCGCCCACCGCAAACAGCGAGGTATGTTTATTTTGCGCCCTTAACGCCGAGAGCAGCGCGGCACGTTGCGGCGAGATATCCTGGAATTCATCCACCAGGATATGCTTCCACGGGCTGACAAAACGGCCCTTCTCAAGAATGATAATGGCCTGATGGATCAAACCGGAGAAATCGACGGCATTTTCCTCTTTCAGCGCGGTTTTCCAGGCTTTCAGCATCGGGGCCATCAGCTTAACCCGCTTCGAAAACAGGGCGCGGATCGTCTCCGGCGCGCTTTCAATCATCTCGGCTTGCGATCCGCCGTGCATCCGCATCAGGCTAACCCAGCGGTCGAGGCGAGAGCCCAGGCGACGAGCCAGTTTTTCATCCTGCCAGAAATTGCCTTCCGGTACGTCCCAGTTGAGTTCTTCTTCCAGCCACTGACGCCACCCTTTAGCCTGCGCCTTTTTCTCACTGCACTGCTGACGCCACGTTTTAATGAACAACGCCTGACGCGCCTGCGTGTCGTTTTCCAGCTTGCTGATGGCAGGCACTTTTTTACTGCCCTGCTGAATGATATGCAGCGCCAGGGCATGGAAGGTTCTGGCGGTAATATCCCGGGTATGCAGGCGTTCCTGTATGCGTTCGTCCATCTCCTCGGCTGCCTTACGGCCAAACGCCAGCAACAGTATCTGGTCGGCAACAGCCTCACCCGTTGTCAGTAGCCAACCCGCACGGGCCACCAGCACCGACGTTTTGCCGCTTCCGGCACCCGCCAGCACCAGCAGGGAGTGCTCGCCGTTAACCACGGCGCGCGCCTGTGCAGGGTTAAGCGGTGAAGATTCAACCGTGCTGAAAAAGTCGGCATAACGGGTCAGCATGGCATCTGTCCACGCCTGGTTGTGCGCCAGCCGGCTCTTGTCTGTATCGCCAAGCCAGGCCTGACACTGACGCCAGGCGTCACGGCAATTGTCGAACTCGTCAAGACGCGTCACGGATAACGGCAGTGCCGCCAGCGCCTGCCTGATCTTTTGCTGCAACCCGGCCGTCTGCTGGCGGGTGAGCCACGTTTGTTGCTCGTTACTTTGTGCAATATCGTTCAGTACCTGCTGCAGTACCTGAGCGGCAATCACGCTCATATCCTGGCTCCACTGCTGCCAGAGCATATTCAGGTGATGATGGAAGCGCTGGGTCTCAGCCCACTCGGTACCGTGAAGGCGCACGACTTTATCGTCAGGCAGGACAAACTCCAGTTCTCCCCAGACCAACCCGCGTTTACAGTGGATAGCCAGCAGTTGATTAAACGGAATGAGGTATTCGTGGCGTTCTCCGGAGACTTTCACTCCGGCATTAAGGAGGACAACCCTGTCGTAGGGGTGTTGCGCCAGGCGTTTGCCTAATGATGTTGCTTTCAGTTCCATGTCCAGCCGAATCCACGAAGAGATAATTTACCTGACAGTTTAACTGCCAGTTTTAAGGTGCTCCAGCCTAAAAAAACGTTACAATCACTGGGCGTTAATCATATCGAAAGGAACTGAGGGTTTATGCGTACTGTTCTGAATGTTTTGAATTTTGTGTTAGGCGGTTTTGCCACCACTCTTGCCTGGCTTTTTGCCACGCTGGTGAGCATCGTCCTTATTTTTACGCTCCCCCTGACCCGCTCCTGCTGGGAAATCACCAAACTCTCTTTCATCCCGTACGGGAATGAAGCCGTCCACGTTGACGAACTGAACCCGGAAAGCAAAAACGCACTGCTGAACACGGGAGGCACGGTTCTCAATATTCTGTGGCTGGTTTTCTTCGGCTGGTGGCTGTGTGTGATGCATATTTTTGCCGGTATTGCCCAGTGCATATCCATTATTGGTATTCCGGTGGGGATCGCGAACTTTAAGATTGCCGCCATCGCGCTTTGGCCAGTCGGGCGCAGGGTCGTTCCGGTAGAAGTGGCACAGGCGGCACGTGAAGCAAACGCGCGTCGTCGTTTTCAGTAAATAAGGACTGGCCGTGCTTATGCTAAGCCCACTGCTTCGCCGTTATACCTGGAACAGCATCTGGCTTTATAACGTCAGAATATTTATCGCACTGTGCGGCACGGTTGCTCTGCCGTGGTGGCTGAATGACGTAAAACTCACCATCCCGCTCACGCTGGGAGTGGTTGCGGGGGCGCTGGCGGATCTGGACGATCGCCTTGCCGGGCGCCTGCGTAATCTTGTGATTACGCTGGTCTGTTTTTTTATCGCGTCAGCCTCCGTGGAGTTGCTCTTCCCCTGGCCCTGGCTGTTTGCCATTGGCCTTACGCTCTCTACCAGCGGGTTTATTTTGCTTGGCGGCCTTGGGCAGCGCTATGCCACTATCGCCTTTGGTGCCCTGCTGATCGCCATTTACACCATGCTGGGTGTTTCCCTTTACGATCAATGGTACCAGCAACCCATACTGCTGTTGCTGGGGGCCGTCTGGTATAACCTGCTGACGTTAACCGGGCATCTTATTTTTCCGGTTCGCCCTCTTCAGGACAACCTTGCCCGCAGCTTTGAGCAACTGGCCCACTATCTTGAGCTAAAATCCCGGCTCTTCGATCCGGATATCGAGGAGGAGAGCCAGTCTCCGCTCTACGATTTGGCTCTGGCCAACGGTCAACTGGTCGCCACACTTAACCAGACGAAAGCCTCACTGCTTACCCGTCTGCGGGGCGATCGCGGTCAGCGCGGAACGCGAAGAACCTTGCACTACTATTTCGCGGCTCAGGATATACATGAGCGTGCCAGCTCCTCGCACGTTCAGTATGCTGCCCTGCGCGAGAAGTTCCGCTACAGCGACGTGATGTTCCGCTTCCAGCGCCTGCTGTCGATGCAGTCTCAGGCGTGCCAGCAGCTGGCACGCTCCATTTTGCTGCGTACGCCCTATCAACATGACCCGCGCTTCGAACGCGTATTTAGCCATCTTGATGCGGCGCTCGATCGCGTTCAGGCCAGTGGAACGTCGCCGGAACATATTAAAGCACTGGGATTTTTGCTGAATAACCTGCGGGCGATAGATGCTCAGCTGGCTACCATTGAATCCGAGCAGGCGATGGCGCTCCCCGATAAAGATGTGGAGAATCAGCTTGCTGATGACAGCGTGCATAGCCTCAGCGATATGTGGCTGCGACTGAGCCGCAACTTTACGCCGGAATCGGCACTGTTTCGCCATGCGGTGAGGATGTCACTGGTGCTGTGCGTGGGTTATGCCATCATTCAGATAACCGGGTTACATCACGGTTACTGGATCCTGCTGACCAGCCTGTTTGTTTGCCAGCCAAACTATAACGCCACCCGCCACCGCCTTGCGCTACGTATTATCGGTACGCTGGTGGGCGTCGCTATTGGGCTGCCGGTGCTCTATTTCGTGCCCTCTGTCGAAGGCCAGCTGATCCTGATCGTGATCACCGGTGTGTTGTTCTTCGCCTTCCGTAATGTGCAGTATGCGCATGCCACAATGTTCATCACGCTGCTGGTGCTACTCTGCTTTAACCTGCTGGGTGAAGGATTTGAAGTGGCCCTGCCCCGCGTGATAGATACGCTGATTGGCTGCGCTATCGCCTGGGCGGCGGTCAGTTTTATCTGGCCGGACTGGCGGTTCCGTAATTTACCGCGTGTGGTAGACAGGGCGATGAACGCGAACTGTCGATACCTTGATGCCATCCTTGAGCAGTATCATCAGGGTCGCGATAACCGTCTGGCTTATCGTATCGCGCGTCGCGATGCGCATAACTGTGATGCTGAACTGGCTTCGGTAGTCTCTAACATGTCCACGGAGCCTCGCGCCACGGCAGAAATTCGGGAAACGGCTTTCCGCCTGCTCTGTCTGAACCATACCTTCACCAGCTATATTTCGACGCTGGGTGCCCACCGTGAGAAATTGACTCACCCGGCCATCCTCGCCCTGCTGGATGATGCCGTATGCTATGTCGATGACGCGCTTCATCACCGACCAGCCGATGAGCCTCGCGTCCAACACGCGCTGGATGAACTGGCTCAGCGTATTAAGCATATTGACCCGGGAAGCGACAGCAAAGCACCGCTGGTTCTTCAGCAGATTGGCCTCCTTATCGCTCTGCTGCCAGAAATTTGCCGACTGCAACTGCAGATCGCTACCTGGAGGAGTGATTCTCCTGTGGCTCAGGCAGCGCATTAAACCACTCCGTTAACTCCCGGCGAATTCCCGCCGGGAGTGCCGCTTCATGAAGTCCGGCGATGGCCCCTTCCAACGCGAAGAGCACTTTAATGCTGAGCGCTTTATTCTTCGCCCGCATCTTCAGCCAGCTCGCACGGGCACCCAGCTCCCGCAGCGTCTCTTCATCAGTGATTCCGGCTTCAAAGAGCAGCACTTCAAGCTGAAAGGTGAGATTGGGCAAGTCCTTGAGGCGGTTTCGCCGATCACGCTGCGAACGCTCTTTTCGTGCCGCATTGAGCGCGAACGAGGAGAGCTGAAGCAGTCGTTCTCTGTCCTGCCACAGTCCGTCATCGACACGATAATAATTGAGCAGCACCGGACGACCCCGTTTCATCAGGGTTAAGAATGACGAGGCATTTTTTACACAGTATTTTGCACTTTCCTCACAGGCCCGGAGATACAGTTCCCCATCGGAGACCATAGCGAAGACGGCATCATCTACGGCCAGGGTATACCCCCCGAACAGCGCACGATGGTGGATTTCACCTAAGGGTGAAAGGTATTCCTGGGATTTATAAATCCGTTCATAAGATATCTTTTTCATGATATTTCCCTTCAAAATCATAAAGTAACAACGAAATTTCTTACTAGCGGATCCGTTAGCAGGAAAATAGGCAACTTATCGTCGTTGAGCAAGATGATTTTTCCAGGCGCATCAATAATGAATGAATTTTGCGAGTCGCTTTCCGAAAATGAGGTTGATCTTTATGCATACAGGGGTTACTGTATATCCATACAGTAACTACAGGGCTGGAATGAATATGTACACTTCAGGCTATGCAAATCGCTCAACCTCTCTCTCTTCTTCCGCTGGCAATGTCACGCAGAATTCCACCGGGCGTGTTTCGACAGGGCTTATCAGTGAAGTGGTTTATCGTGAAGACCAGCCCCTGCTCACTCAACTTCTGCTGTTGCCGTTATTACAACAGCTTGGTCAGCAGTCGCGCTGGCAGCTTTGGCTGACGCCTCAACAAAAACTGAGCCGTGAATGGGTGCAGTCCGCAGGCCTGCCGCTGACAAAGGTCATGCAAATTAACCAACTCTCTCCCTGCGATACTGTGGAATCGATGATCCGGGCGTTACGTACGGGGAATTACAGCGTGGTGATTGGATGGTTATCCGACGAATTGACCGATGAGGATCATTTTCGACTGACTGAAGCGGCTGAAGAAGGTAGTGCGATCGGGTTGATCATGCGTCCGGTTCGACCAGATTCTTATCGCAGAGGACAACTTTCTGGCCTAAAAATTCACTCAAATTTGTATCATTGAGGAAAATTAAGATTATTCCTGGAATTTTTTTTGACCACAAGATGCGATTTTAGTTCCAGGCGCCAAAACTGCGGCAAGGCTTGTCTGGTGCGGTTCTCCTTAATTTTATTGCACAAAACTCGTTCGAAAAATGTTAAATAATCGGTATACGGAACTTTTTTTTTCATATGCCTGACGGACTTCACACTTGTAAGTTTTCAGCTACGTTGTAGACTTTACATCGCCAGGGGTGCTCGGCCTAAGCCGAAGATATCGGTAGATTTATATTTGACCACGCCCCCCGGTGAAGGATTTAACCGTGAATCTCTATTGAGACCTTCATGGCGAATTTTGGATGATAACGAGGCGCAAAAAATGAAAAAGACAGCTATCGCGATTGCAGTGGCACTGGCTGGCTTCGCTACCGTAGCGCAGGCCGCTCCGAAAGATAATACCTGGTATGCAGGTGGTAAACTGGGCTGGTCTCAGTTCCATGACACCGGCTGGTACAACAGCAGCCTGAACAACGATGGCCCTACTCACGAGAGCCAGCTTGGTGCAGGTGCGTTCGGTGGCTATCAGGTTAACCCGTATGTTGGTTTTGAAATGGGTTACGACTGGTTAGGTCGTATGCCATACAAAGGCGACAACGTAAACGGCGCTTTTAAAGCTCAGGGCGTACAGCTGACCGCTAAACTGGGTTACCCAGTAACTGACGATCTGGACGTGTACACTCGTCTGGGCGGCATGGTATGGCGCGCTGACTCCAGCAACAGCATCGCTGGCGACGACCATGACACCGGTGTTTCCCCAGTATTCGCTGGTGGCGTTGAGTGGGCTATGACCCGTGATATCGCTACCCGTCTGGAATACCAGTGGGTTAACAACATCGGCGACGGCAACACCGTTGGTGTTCGTCCGGACAACGGCATGCTGAGCGTAGGTGTGTCCTACCGTTTCGGCCAGCAGGAAGATGCAGCGCCAATCGTTGCTCCAGCGCCGGCTCCAGCTCCAGAAGTACAGACCAAGCACTTCACTCTGAAGTCTGACGTTCTGTTCAACTTCAACAAAGCTACCCTGAAACCAGAAGGTCAGCAGGCACTGGATCAGCTGTACACCCAGCTGAGCAACCTGGATCCTAAAGACGGTTCTGTAGTGGTTCTGGGCTTCACCGACCGTATCGGTTCTGACGCTTACAACCAGAAACTGTCTGAGAAACGTGCTCAGTCTGTTGTTGATTACCTGATCTCTAAAGGTATCCCAGCTAACAAGATCTCCCCACGTGGTATGGGCGAAGCTAACCCAGTTACTGGCAACACCTGTGACAACGTTAAAGCTCGCGCTGCACTGATCGACTGCCTGGCTCCAGATCGTCGCGTAGAGATCGAAGTTAAAGGCATCAAAGACGTTGTAACTCAGCCAGCGGCATAAGTTATCGTCTTATAAAAAAACCCCGCACTGCGGGGTTTTTTATTATCTGAATCTCAAGTAAACAAAAATCTATTTCTTACCCAACAGAGCCTGAAGATCATTCTTCAGCGTCGACATCTGGTTGGCGTACTTCTCTTTATGCTCGGCATCTTCAATCAACTGCACTATCGTTTCTGACAGCGTTTTCCCACGCCGTTGCGCAAGCCCTGCCAGACGTTGCCAGACCATAAACTCAAGGTCGATGGATTTTTTGCGAGTGTGCTGATGCTCCGCATTAAAATGCCGCTTGCGACGCGCACGAATAGTTTGCTTCATCCGGTTTAACAACGCAGGATTAATGTGTTTCTCAATCCAGCCGTTAACCTGTACCGGTTCATTTTCGAGGGTCAGCAAAATATCCACGGCTTCTTGCGCTGCGCTGGCTTCGATGTAGCAGGTGATCAGCTCCCCTTCACGGTGCTTTTTGACCAGGTACTTCCATTTCCAGCCGCTTTCGAGATTTTCCAGTTGTTGATATTTCATTGCGATCTCAGTGTTACCACGTAACTCTGTTCAGAATATCAGTTTTTTGGCAATCTGCTGAAAAGAAATCATATCCTGTGAGTGAATGCAGCCAATCACCCTGCCGAAATGCCCAATCCTGCTTGGGTAGAGCCCCCCGCTTACGGTATACTCCACGCTTTTACATCTAACTAAAAAACATCAACTTTGACCATTACGAAACTTGCATGGCGTGACCTCGTTCCGGATACCGAGAGCTATCAGGAACTGTTTGCACGACCCGATCTCGCAAAAGAACACGAATTCATCCTTAGCGATACGCAACCCCGTTTGCATTATGCGCTGGAGCAGGTGTTAAGCCCCTGGGCAACATCACCCTTCATGATGCTCAAGGCCCCGGAAGAAGCGGAATATCTGACGCTTCTGGGTGATGCCATGCGCCAGTTGCGACCGCAAGCGAACGCCGTCTTTGGCGGCCAATATCGTATCGCGGGACATGATGTCACATTCGAACCGGCAGAGCAGCCCGACGACCGCTTTGCTGCCAGGGGTGAAGTGATTACCGCTAACTGGGTCGAGGCTGAACAACTCTTTGGTTGTCTGCGCCAGTTTAACGGTGAGCTCTCGCTGCAACCTGGGCTGGTGCACCGCGCGAATGGCGGCGTACTGATCATCTCGTTGCGCACCCTCCTCTCACAACCTCTGCTGTGGATGCGCCTGAAAACGGTGGTTAGTCAGCAGCGTTTTGACTGGGTTGGCTACGACGAGTCTCGTCCCCTGCCCGTCTCAGTTCCTTCAATGCCGCTGTCGCTGACCGTGGTGCTGACGGGTGATCGTGAATCGCTGGCTGACTTCCAGGAGATGGAGCCCGAACTGGCTGAGCAGGCGGTCTACAGCGAATACGAAGATAACATCCAGATTACCGATGCCGATGATATGGCACAGTGGTGCCAGTGGGTGTTGAGCGTTGCGGAACGTTTCGCACTGCCAACGCCGGCCGCCGACGCCTGGCCTGGTTTGATCCGCGAAGCGGTTCGCTACACCGGTGACCAGGAGACGCTGCCGCTCTGCCCGCTCTGGATAGGCAAGCAACTACGTGAAGTGGGTGTCGTCAGCGGTAACGGCGCATTCACCGGTGAGCAGCTTACCCAGATGCTGGCGCAGCGTGAGTGGCGTGAAGGCTATCTTGCTGACCGTATGCAGGATGAAATTCTGCTGGAACAAATTCTGGTTGAGACCGAAGGCGAACGTATCGGGCAGATCAATGCCCTGTCGGTGATTGAATTCCCCGGCCACCCGCGCGCTTTCGGGGAGCCTTCCCGTATCAGCTGCGTTGTGCATGTCGGTGACGGTGAGTTCACTGATATTGAACGCAAAGCCGAGTTGGGCGGCAACATTCACGCTAAAGGCATGATGATCATGCAGGCGTTCCTGATGTCAGAGCTGCAGCTTGAGCAGCAAATCCCCTTCTCCGCCTCGCTGACGTTTGAGCAATCATACAGTGAAGTCGATGGTGATAGCGCCTCTATGGCGGAGCTGTGCGCCTTAATCAGCGCCCTGGCAGAAGTGCCAGTTAATCAGAACATCGCGATCACCGGCTCGGTCGATCAGTTTGGTCGTGCGCAGCCAGTGGGTGGTCTGAACGAAAAGATTGAAGGCTTCTTCTCGATTTGTCAGCAGCGTGGGTTAAACGGCAAACAGGGGGTGATTATTCCTGCCCCTAACGCGCGCCATTTGAGCCTCAGCCAGGACATTCTGGATGCCGTGGAACAGGAACAATTCACCATCTGGGCCATCGAAGGCATTGATGATGCACTACCCTTACTGACAAACCTGGTATGGGACGGCGAAGGGCAAACAACCCTGATGCAGACTATCCAGGAGCGCATTGCTCAGGCGACGCAGCAGGATGCTCGTCATCGTTATCCCTGGCCGTTACGCTGGTTAGGCTGGTTTAGTTCAAACTGATCGGACTTGTTCAGCGTACACGTGTTAGCTATCCTGCGTCCTTCACTAAAATAAGGCTTACTGAGAACATGGTAGATAAACGCGAATCCTATACAAAAGAAGACCTTCTTGCCTCTGGTCGCGGTGAACTGTTTGGCGCTAACGGCCCACAGTTACCGGCCCCGAACATGCTGATGATGGACCGTGTCGTGAAAATGACCGAAACCGGCGGCAACTTCGATAAGGGTTACGTAGAAGCAGAACTCGATATCAATCCGGACCTGTGGTTCTTCGGTTGCCACTTTATTGGCGATCCGGTAATGCCTGGGTGTCTGGGTCTGGATGCAATGTGGCAGCTGGTTGGCTTCTATCTGGGTTGGCTGGGTGGTGAAGGTAAAGGCCGTGCGCTGGGTGTGGGCGAAGTGAAATTTACCGGACAGGTTCTGCCTACTGCGAAGAAAGTGACCTATCGTATTCACTTCAAACGCATCGTTAACCGCCGCCTGATTATGGGCCTGGCAGATGGCGAAGTGCTGGTAGACGGTCGTCAGATTTATACCGCAAACGACCTGAAAGTGGGTCTGTTCCAGGACACTTCCGCGTTCTGATTTCGCGTTGAGCGACCCCATAAAGGCGAAACCTCCGCAGTGCGGAGGTTTCTTTTTTTGAAAGAGACGTTATCAGGCTATGAGTGCCCTGTCGCCGATGGCTTCTCGCCAGCCTCCAAGCCATTGTGACCTTTGATTTATCGTCTGATAAGGACACATTTCTTTAGATCGTCCAGCGATGCCGGCCTGATAACCACGTTGATGAGCCCGTTCCAGGCGATCTCGTTTCTGTCTCTTCATGCCTCGTTTCCCTCATTCTTTTGTCTGGTGGAAAGAAAACAGTGTCTGCACAAACTTGCGCAGGCACAGATAACGAATACCCCGAATTAGTCGCAGCGTCAATGTTCAAAATTCATACGGGTGTCATATTTGTGAGCTACCTGGAAGATCATTTGTACAAAAATTGTGACCCGGCACAAGTAACGGTCTGAAGTGAAACTGAAAAAAAAACCGCAATCAGCAACAGGCCGACTGCGGTTTTTACCGATGAATTTTACTTATGGCAGCCGGGAAATCTCCCTGGCGATGCTGGCCGACTCTTGCGCCCACCCCTGGGCCAGCACTTTCACCATTTCATCGTAGCCATCTTTCTGCTGTTTCAGCTCAAGATGGAAAGGACGCTTAATCATCTGGCCCTGATGGTTCAGCAACCACTCTCCGCTAATCACCACCGCACCGTCATAACGGCCATGGAAACCCGTAACCGTGACGTTCAGCGTATCCTGGTCGTTACCCAGCGGCTGCGACGCGACAACCCAACCCGGAAGCTGGCTGCCCAAATTGGCCACCAGCGTGTTGCGCAGCTGCTGATCCAGCGGGCTGGCCCACAGGTTGTTTGTCGCAATCACGTATTTTACGTCGCTGGTCTGGTAGACCACGCCGTTGCCTGCCAGATAATCCGGCACGGCAACCTGCTCAACCCACAGCAGACGGTTTCCCTGACTGGCGGTACTTTGTACCCCGTTTTGCGCTGCAAGAGGCAACTGATAGTAGCTCTTGTTCTCCACGCCTGAACTGCACGCCGTTAACAGCAGAGCGCCAACCATTAATAGCCATTTATTCATTCTTTTGCCCTCTTAGGCTCAGGATCCTTTTTATCTTTCGCTTCGAACACCAGCGCGTTGCTCTTCTCATTGAGCGTTTTCAGAACCGGCTGCAGTTCACGCAAGACCTGATCAAGACGTTGCATATCTGCCACCATCTTGTTGTACGCCGCCGAGCCAGGCTGGAAGCCCTGCATACTGCGGTTAAGCTCACGCAGCGTTTTCTGCATATCCTGCGGCAGCTGCTGCATACTCTGGCTTGCGGTGATCTTGTTGATGTTATCCAGCGTAGTTTGCAGACGACGCATCGTTGCCTGGCTTTCGCTGAGCGAACTGGTCGCGGCTTCAATCATCGGATTCAGTGGCAGATTGTTAATCTTATCCAGTGTCTCCATCAGACGCTGCTGGATCTGTGCCAGGCCGCTGCTCACCGTCGGGATGATCTTATAACCACCGAACTCCCGGATACCGGTAATCGGCGGGGCTTTTGGATAGAAGTCCATATCCACATACAGCGCACCGGTCACCAGGTTGCCCGTCTTCAGCGACCCACGCAGACCCCGGTTCATCAGTTCGGTAATATGCGTACCAATATCCTGATTCTCGCCAATCTGGTTGAGCAGACGTTCCGGCTCAATGCGAATCAGCACCGGAATGCGGTAATCGTCATCCAGTACCTGCTGCAGACCCGGTACAAAGAACGGAACTTGCCCCACCGTACCCAGGCGAATGCCGCGGAATTCAACAGGGGCGCCCGGCTGAAGGCCGCGGACGGAATCTTTAAAGAACATCAGGAAGTCGATGTGATCGGTATAGAGTGCGTCCTGAATGCTGCGTTGATCGTCAAAGAGCCTGAACGCCGTTTTCTCTGCAACCGGCTGTCCCAAATCTTGCCCTTCCGGCACATCAAAACTTACACCGCCACCAAACAGCGTGGTCAGGGAGCCCATCTCCACGCGCATTCCCGCTGACGTCAGATCAACCGCGATCCCGCTGTCCTTCCAGAAACGGACGTTGCTGGTGACCAGCCGATCGTTTGGCGCGTTGATGAACAGCTGATAGCTGATGGTGCGCTTTTGCGGATCAAAGGTACTTGTTTCAACCGATCCCACGCGATAACCGCGGAACAGCACGGGATCGCCCGCCGTTAACTGGCCCGCTTTTTTACTGTCCAGGATCACGCGGATGCCTTTCGCATCTGGCGGCGCAAGCGGTGGCGAGTCAAGAAGCTGGTATTGCGCCGGCTGGCTTCCTTTTTTACCCGGCTGCAGTTCAATGTAGGCACCGGAGAGCAGCGTACCTAAGCCGCTGATCCCTTCACGTCCTACCTGCGGCTTGACCACCCAGAAAGCAGAATCACCGTGCAGCAGTTTTTCCATGCCCGCGTTCAGGCGTGCCTTGATTTCCACATGGGTTAAATCGTCGGTCAGGGTTGCGCTTTCAACCACGCCCACATCGACGCTACGGCTTTTGATGGTCGTTTTACCGCCCTCAATCCCCTCGGCATTGGTGGTGATGAGCGTCACTTCCGGTCCCTGATGGCTGTAATGATAAAACAGGATCCATGCACCGATCAGCGCGGTCACGATGGGGAAAATCCACACCGGCGACCAGTTTTTGACCTTCTGCACTTTCGCCTCTCCACTCTTATTTTCCATGCTCTTACTGTTCCTCATGGCTTGATTCAGGCTCACGATCCCACGATAAACGAGGGTCGAAGGTCATGGCCGCAAACATGGTCATAATAACAACCAGCGCAAACATTAATGCCCCCATCGCGGGATAAATACTCATCAATCCGCCCATCCGCACCAGTGCAGAGAGAACGGCAATAACAAACACATCAATCATTGACCAGCGTCCAACAAACTCGACGACTTCATAAATCAGGTGCATGCGTTCGCTGTCGCGTTTGCCATGGCCTTTCGCATCCCAGCAGAGCCAGGCAATAGCGATCATTTTTAACGTGGGTACCATAATACTGGCAATAAAGATCACCCCCGCAACGGGATAGGAGCCTTCACCCCACAGCAGTATTACCCCGGCAAGGATTGTCGAGGGCATTTTGTCACCGAGCAAATCGGTGATCATAATCGGCAGGATATTGGCCGGCAGGTACAACATGATGGAAGTCACCAGCAGCGCCATTGTCCACTGCAGGCTATTTTTACGTCGCACATATCCTTTTGTTTCGCAACGCGGGCACACATCCAGTTCGGCTGGCAGCACAGCGGTGCAGCATGGGCAAGAACGAAGCCCCTGGCGGATGCCTGGCACCCCCACCTTTACCGTCTGCACCAGCCTCGGTGCCGGCGCGATATCGTCCCACGCCCAACGTCTGTCCACACACTGGAAGGCGCGCAGTTGCAGCACGCAATACAGACACCAGGGTACAAAACTGCTGCCGATACCCACATCGCCATACGCCATCAGTTTGACGAAACTGACCAGGATACCTGCCAGAAAGATTTCGGCCATGCCCCAGCTTTTTAACTGGAACAGGATACGCGCGAGCCAGATTTTAAGCGCGAGGGGCATCGCGACGCGGTTCACCAGCAACAGAATGACGATCAGACAAAAAGCCGGGACGATCTGTACGAACAGGAGGAAAAAGGTGCCGAGGCTGGCATAGTCTTCCGAGAACATAACCCCCGGAATTTCAAGCAAATCGACCTGGCTGGTCATCCCTCCCACCTTCATATAAATGAAGGGGAAGAGATTGGAAAGCAGCAGCATGAACAACGCCGCCAGCGCATAAGCAGTGGGACGCTGCCTTGGTGCGTCCCACTCGGTTGTCAACGTCGTACCGCAACGGGGACACAGGGCTTTATGTCCGTGACCAAGCTCTGGCAACGCCACGAGCATATCGCATTGAGAGCATAATATATGCCTGTCGGCATGGTGCTGGTCACACATATTGTATCCCTGTTTATGCGCCGTTCTTCAGAGACTCAAGGTACTCCCAGCGCTCAAATGCTTCTTCCAGGGCTTTTTCAGCCGCGGACAGTTCTGCCAGTACTTTTTGAGTATAGTCATGCGATTGGGTAAAGAATGACGCATCAGCGACCTGCGCCTGCAGATCTTCAAGTGCGGCTTCCAGCTCTTCAAGACGCTGAGGGAGTCCTTCCAGTTCGCGCTGCAGGTTATAGCTTAGTTTAACCGAGGTTTTCTTGACAGTTTCTGCTTTTGTTACAGCAGGTTCGGAACTGGTTCTGGATTTAGCCTGTTTTAGCGTCTGAGACTGCGACTGCTGTCCTTTCGCATCGTGATAGCCGCCCACATACTGTCCGATTCGCCCTTCACCTTCGAAGATCCAGCACTCGGTCACGGTGTTATCGACGAACTGACGGTCGTGGCTTACCAGCATCACGGTTCCCTGATAGCCGTCGATCAGCTCTTCCAGCAGTTCGAGCGTTTCCACGTCCAGGTCGTTTGTTGGTTCATCGAGGATCAGCAGGTTACTTGGCTTCAGGAACAGACGTGCCAGCAGCAGACGATTTCGCTCACCGCCTGACAACGCGCGTACCGGCGTCAGCGCACGTTTCGGATGGAACAGGAAGTCCTGCAGGTAGCCCAGCACATGGCGCGGCTTACCGTTAACCATCACCTCTTGTTTACCTTCCGCCAGGTTATCCATCACCGTTCTGTCCGGATCCAGCTCCGCACGGTGCTGGTCGAAGTAAGCCACTTCGAGCTTAGTCCCGCAGTGAATGCGGCCGCTGTCAGGCTTCAGCTGATCCAGCATCAGCTTCAACAGCGTGGTTTTACCGCAGCCATTCGGCCCGATCAGCGCGATTTTATCCCCACGCTGAACCTGTGCGGAGAAGTCTTTCACCAGCACTTTGCCATCAACCTGATAGTTGACGTTTTCCATTTCGAAGACAATTTTGCCGGAACGGGAGGCCTCTTCAACCTGCATTCTGGCGCTGCCCATCACTTCGCGGCGCTCGCTGCGTTCACGACGCATCGCTTTCAGCGCGCGAACGCGGCCTTCATTACGGGTACGACGAGCTTTGATGCCCTGACGGATCCAGACCTCTTCCTGCGCCAGCTTGCGGTCGAATTCAGCGTTCTGCAACTCTTCCACACGCAGGTTTTCTTCTTTCTCCAGCAGATAGGTATCGTAATCGCCAGGGTAGGTCACCAGCTTGCCGCGATCGAGATCGACAATACGCGTGGCCATATTGCGGATAAACGAACGGTCGTGGGAGATGAAGATAATGGTCCCGTTGAAGGTTTTGAGGAACCCTTCCAGCCAGTCTATCGCTTCGATATCCAGGTGGTTCGTCGGTTCATCCAGCAGCAGCACTTTCGGCCCGCTGACCAGCGCGCGGCCAAGCGCAGCCTTACGCAGCCAGCCGCCAGAAAGCGCCGACAGCTCCATGTCCGGTTCCAGTCCGAGCTGCGCCAGCACTTCATTGATGCGGTTTTCGAGCTGCCACAGACCGTGGTGATCGAGCATCTCCTGCACTTTCGCCAGTTCGTTAAGATTCTTGTCGCTCGGGTCGGTCATCACCAGGTGAGAAATCTCGTGATAACGCTTCAGGTATTCGGCCTGCTCAGAGATACCTTCGGCAACAAAATCGTAAACGCTGCCGGTCACGTGACGCGGCGGATCCTGCTGCAGGCGAGAGACGATAAGATCCTGCTCGTAAACAATACGCCCGTCGTCCAGGCCCTGTTCGCGGTTGAGGATTTTCATCAGCGTGGATTTACCCGCGCCGTTACGGCCGACCAGACAAACGCGCTCGTTGTCCTCGATGTGCAGTTCTGCATTGTCGAGAAGCGGCGAGTCGCTGAAAGAGAGCCACGCGCCGTGCATACTAATTAAAGACATGTATTATTCCTTTCAGACCGCGGAGATCAACCAGCAGTTATGGATCTGACGATTACGGGCAAAGTCCTGGGACAGCGTTTTTTGGCTAATTTCTTGTGCTTTCAGTCCCAGAGCAGCCAGCCCCTCATGATCCATGCGGAAGCCGCGTTTGTTATTCGAGAACATAATGGTACCGCCCTTACGCAGCAGGCGTTTCAGGTCGGTCATCAGGCGCAGGTGATCGCGTTGAACGTCAAAGCTATCTTCCATACGCTTGGAGTTAGAGAACGTTGGGGGATCGATGAAGATCAGATCAAATTGTTCGTCCGTTTCGCGTAGCCAGCCCAGCACGTCAGCCTGCATCAGACGATGCTGACGCCCGGTGAGACCGTTCAGGCGCAGGTTACGTTCTGCCCATTCCAGGTAAGTACGGGACATATCCACCGTGGTGGTACTGCGCGCGCCGCCAAGGCCAGCATGCACACTGGCGCTGCCGGTATAGGAGAACAGGTTCAGGAAGTCTTTACCCTTGCTCATCTGGCCCAGCATGCGGCGGGCGATACGGTGGTCAAGGAACAGACCGGTATCCAGATAATCGGTCAGGTTAACCCACAGGCGCGCGTTGTATTCGCCCACCTCGATAAAGTCACCCTTCTCACCCATTTTCTGATACTGATTTTTCCCTTTCTGACGCTCACGGGTTTTCAGCACCAGTTTGTTAGGCGCAATGCCCAGCACCGAAATCGTTGCCGCAATCACGTCCAGCATACGCTGACGCGCTTTTTGTGCATCAATCGTTTTTGGCGGCGCATATTCCTGCACCACAACCCAGTCAGCGTAACGGTCAACCGCCACGTTGTACTCCGGCAGATCGGCATCATACAGGCGATAACATTCGATACCTTCCTGTTTCGCCCATTTTTCGAATTTCTTCAGATTCTTACGCAGGCGGTTAGCGTAATCTTCCGCCACACCCGATGGTTTACTGTCCGCCGCTTTCTCGGCCAGATGGTAGTTTTTCTGCACGCAGTCCAGCGGGCCGTTTTTCGCCTTAAACTGGCGTTCGGCACGCAGTTGCAGACAGCTCAGCAGTTCTGGCGAGGCGCTAAACAGCGACAGGTTCCAGCCGCCAAAGTCATTTTTCATATTACGGCCCAGCAGGCTGTGCAGGGCAATCAGCGCCGGTTCGCTATCAAGACGCTCGCCGTAAGGCGGGTTGCTGATAACGGTACCGTATGGGCCTTTTGGCAGCGGATTGGTCAGGTTCGCGACGTCTTTCACCTCGAAGGTGACCAGCTCGCCGATACCGGCACGGCGGGCGTTGCTGCGCGCACGCTCAATGACGCGTGAGTCGCTGTCAGAGCCGTAGAAATGGGAGGTGTACTCCGCCAGACCTTTACGTGCACGGGTCTGCGCTTCGTCTTTGACTTCTTTCCACAGCGCCTCATCGTGCTGCGCCCAGCCACTGAAGCCCCAATGGCCGCGGTGCAGGCCCGGTGCGCGGTCGGTGGCCAGCATAGCGGCCTCAATCAGCAGCGTACCGGAGCCGCACATCGGATCGAGCAGCGGTGTGCCTGGCTGCCAGCCGGAACGCATCACGATGGCGGCGGCGAGAGTCTCTTTGATGGGCGCCATACCGGTACGATCGCGATAACCACGCAGGTGCAGACCCGCGCCGCTCAGATCCAGAGAGATACTGGCGGTGTCGCCGTTGAGCCAGACGTTGATCCGCAGATCGGGATTTTCACGATCGACGTTTGGGCGTTCCTTATTTTTACGCGTGAAGCAGTCCACAATGGCGTCTTTAACGCGCAGGGCACCGTACTGGCTGTTGCGGATCTCATCGTTCACGCCATTAAAGTGCACGGCAAAGGTGGCATTTGGGGAGAAGATCTCTGTCCAGTCGATCATCTGTACGCCGGTATAGAGGTCAAGGTCGCTGTAAACCTTGCACTCTTTCATCGGCAGCATGATGCGTGATGCCAGACGGCTCCACATCAGGCTCTGGTAAATAAGCCGTGTGTCGCCCTCAAAATGGACACCACCCTGAACCACCTGGCACTCTTGCGCACCCAGGGTTTCCAGTTCAGTTTTTAACAGCTCTTCCAGCCCACGGGCCGTACTGGCAAACAGAGAATTCATATCGTCACTTTTACTCTTAGAAAATTGTCGCGCATTATAGCTAATATGGCGTGTATGTCATAAAGTTGAAGGCTTATTTTCATTCGAGGGGCTGTGCAGTGGCGACGTTATCCAGGCTTTTTATTCATCCGGTGAAATCCATGCGCGGGATCGGCGTTTCACACGCGCTGGCCGACATGAGCGGATTTGCCTTCGATCGTATCTTTATGGTCACCGAACCTGACGGTACGTTCATTACCGCACGCCAGTTCCCACAAATGGTTCGCTTTACCCCTTCCCCGCTTTATGACGGTTTGCATCTCACCGCGCCGGATGGCTCCAGCGTGGTGATCCGCTTTGCTGATTTTGCGCCTGTCGAAGCGCCAACGGAAGTGTGGGGCAATCATTTTACCGCGCGCATCGCCCCGGATGACATTAACCGCTGGCTGAGCGGCTTCTTCTCCCGGGATGTGCAGCTGCGCTGGGTCGGCCCGGCGCTGACGCGGCGCGTTAAGCGCCACGAGGCGGTCCCGCTCTCTTTCGCGGACGGCTTCCCCTTCCTGTTGACTAACGACGCCTCCCTGCGCGACCTGCAGCGTCGCTGTAAAGCCAGCGTCCAGATGGAGCAGTTTCGTCCCAACCTGGTTGTTACAGGCGCTGACGCCTGGGAAGAGGATACCTGGAAGGTGATCCGTATCGGCAGCGTGGTATTTGATGTCGTGAAGCCCTGCAGCCGCTGTATCTTTACCACCGTCAGTCCCGAAAAAGGCCAGAAACACCCTTCCGGCGAGCCGTTAAAAACCCTGCAGTCATTCCGCACAGCGCAGGACAATGGCGATGTGGATTTCGGCCAGAACCTCATTCCGCGCTCAAGCGGCGTCATCCGCGTGGGTGACGAAGTCGAAATTCTCGCCCGTGGACCCGCAAGAGTGTATGGCGCAGGTCAGGAAGAAGAGTTCGTCGACGTTGAGACGCCAGCCAGCTCGCCCGTAGACATTCACTGGCAGGGCACCGTTATCCGCGGCAACAATCAGCAGGTTTTACTTGAACAGCTGGAACAAGCGGGGATCCGCGTACCTTACTCCTGCCGGGCAGGCATCTGTGGGTGCTGTCGAATCAAGCTGGTCGAAGGGGAAGTCAGCGCGCTGAAAAAATCCGCGATTGGCGATGATGGTACAATTCTGTGCTGCAGCTGTATTCCGAAAACGTCGGTACAGCTGGAAGCTTAAACGGCCTGCTCGAGGCTGAAAGCGTCTACGCGTTGCTGCGGTTTCAGCCTGTCATTCATTACCTTAATGGCATCCCCCAGTTGCATCGTCCGCCCGGCAATGGTCACTCCGGGCTGGGCCAGCAGACAGAGTGCGGCATTTTCGCCAGGCTCAACCACCAGCAGGCTCACCTCTTCAGCGGTATCGCTCAGGTTTACACTCGCCGCATCGCCGGTGGCGGGGGTCCAGTTCATGCTGTGCGGTAAAAAATGCCAGCTTTTCGGCATTTGCGGTTTCAGGAATCGAATGGCCACTAACGCGTTTAATACCAGTTCGGCGCGCTGCTCTTTAGAAAGCACCAGGTCGCGGCATTTTTCTTCAAAGGAGAAATAAAGCGCAGCGTCGTCAACACAAAAGCCTGACGGGGAGAAAGCGTCCGGGGTTAACATTCGGCGAGCAAAACGGGAACGAAACAACATACCATTGGCTAAATCGAGCATCATGCGATCATGCTCGTCACAAAAATACCAGCGCCAGTTATCGTCAGGTTTAATTCGCATGTTTCTCTCCCGTCCCCAAACTTCCTGTACTAAAAATGTCCTGTTCGCCGCTTCGTTTATAACACCATTAATAAAAGACTATAATGACTAAATAAGCAACAATGACGGAATATAAAACAACCAGGGCTGGAAATAAAGCCCTGGTTGTCTGATAAAGAGAAAAGATTAGATATGAGTAACGATTTCTTTAATCAGCTGCGGTCCTTTAAAAATAAAACCGGAATAGATTTGCACCAGTGAGGCACCCGCCGCCATCTTCTCGCGAGCCGCAATCACGGAGTCGATACCACCGACGCCAATAATCGGCAGTCGTCCTTTTAATTCTGCTGACAGGGCACGAATAATTTCTGTGCTTTTTAATTGTACCGGACGTCCACTTAACCCACCCGCTTCGTCACAGTTTTTCATTCCCTGAACGAGCGAGCGATCGAGTGTGGTATTGGTCGCAATCACTCCGTCAATATTATGGCGAACTAAACTGTCGGCAACCTGGATCAATTCTTCAGCAGAAAGATCCGGTGCGATCTTAACCGCGACCGGAACATATTTATGGTGGATCGCCTGGAGCTCATTTTGTTTATTTTTAATGGCACTCAGAAGATCGTCCAGTGCTTCGCCATATTGTAAAGAGCGCAGACCTGGGGTATTTGGTGAGGAAATATTCACCGCAATATACCCCGCGTAGGCATAGACTTTTTCCATACAAATCAGATAGTCATCTTTACCCTGCTCTACCGGCGTGTCTTTATTTTTGCCAATATTGATGCCTAATACACCATCAAAATGGGCTTTTTTTACGTTCTCAACAAGGTGATCAACGCCGAGGTTATTAAAGCCCATGCGGTTGATCAGCCCTTCGGCTTCGACCAGGCGGAACAGACGCGGCTTATCATTACCTGGCTGCGGACGCGGCGTGACGGTACCGATTTCGATGGAGCCAAAGCCCATCGCGCCCAGGGCATCAATGCACTCACCATTTTTATCCAGACCCGCCGCAAGACCCAGCGGATTTTTAAAGGTCAGGCCCATGCATTGCACAGGTTTTTCCGGCACGTTTTGACGCACCAGTGCGGCCAGCGGCGTTCCGGTAATACGACGTAACTGCTGGAATGTTAATTCATGAGCGCGCTCAGGGTCGAGCTGGAAAAGGGCTTTACGAACGAAGGGGTAGTACATGAACTCTCCTGGATTCCCGGTGTGCAAACCGGGAGGGGATTATGTGCGATCCGGCCCGGAAAGGGAATTGACCTGTGGCAAAAAAAACTCCGTTAGACGCAATCGTTTACCTCGCAGCCCCGTTCTTATGCGCTTTTTCGCATTTTAATTGCAGATAAATCATTTAGTGGAATAACCGGGCAGTGTCACACTCCTGAAAATTGTTATGAATGTTAGATAAAAGCAAACAATTAGTTATAAGGAGCATGCATGCGCGTCATAACCCTGGCCGGAAGTCCACGATTCCCCTCTCGCTCCAGCGCACTGCTGGAATATGCCCGTGAAAAGCTCAATGCTCTGGATGTGGAAGTATGCCACTGGAATCTGCATAACTTCGACCCCGAGGATCTGCTCTACGCCCGTTTTGACAGTCCGGCGCTGCAAACGCTGACTGAACAGCTTAAAGGGGCTGATGGCTTAATCGTGGCGACGCCTATCTATAAAGCTTCGTTTTCCGGGGCCCTGAAAACCCTGCTCGATCTGCTGCCTGAACGTGCGCTGGACGGCAAAGTAGTCCTGCCACTGGCAACGGGCGGCACGGTGGCCCATTTACTGGCGGTGGATTATGCCCTCAAGCCGGTACTCAATGCGCTAAAAGCGCAGGAGATCCTCCACGGCGTCTTTGCCGACGACTCGCAGGTTATCGATTATCAACACAAACCTCACTTCACGCCGAATCTGCAAACCCGTCTCGACAGCGCCCTGGAAACCTTCTGGCATGCCCTGCACCGCAGAGATATCCACGCCCCGGCGTTTAACCCGTCACAGGGAGTCGCCCATGTTTAAAAGATTAACCCGTCTCGGACTGGCCGGGCTGTTAGCGCTCACCTCGCCGGCCCACGCGGCAGAGACGGCGCCTGAACATTTACGCATCGGCTATCAGAAAGGCAGCGTCAGTATGGTGCTGGCTAAAAGCCATCAGCTTCTGGAAACACGCTTCCCGAAGACCACATTCTCCTGGATTGAGTTCCCTGCGGGCCCGCAAATGCTGGAAGCCCTGAATGTCGGAAGCATCGACCTCGGCAGCACCGGGGATATTCCGCCAATATTCGCGCAGGCGGCGGGGGCCGACCTGGTTTATGTCGGCGTTGAGCCGGCCAAGCCGAAGGCTGAGGTCATTCTGGTCCCTGAAAATAGCATCATTAAGACGGTCGCCGATCTCAAAGGCCACAAGGTTGCATTCCAGAAAGGCTCAAGCTCGCATAACCTGCTGCTGCGGGCCCTGCAGGAGGCGGGGCTTAAATTCACCGACATTCAACCCGTCTATTTGACGCCGGCTGATGCTCGCGCCGCTTTCCAGCAGGGCAATGTCGACGCGTGGGCTATCTGGGATCCCTACTACTCCGCAGCTTTACTGCAGGGTGGCGTGCGGGTATTAAAAGATGGCACCACGCTGAAACAAACCGGCTCGTTCTACCTCGCCGCGCGCCCGTATGCGGAAAAGAATGGCGCTTTTATTCAGGATGTTCTTAACACCTTTACTCAGGCGGATGCGCTAACGCAAAGCCAACGTCAGGAAAGCATTACCCTGCTGGCGAAAACCATGGGCTTACCTGAGCCGGTGATCGCGAGCTATCTCGATCACCGTCCACAGACCACCATTACCCCGGTGGACGCACACGTCGCTGCGCTGCAGCAGCAAACCGCAGATCTCTTCTATCAAAATCGCCTTGTTCCAAAACAGGTGAATATTCGCGAACGCATCTGGCAACCCGCAGGCAAAGAAGGAACCAAATCATGAGTCTGAATCTTTTCTGGTTTTTACCCACCCACGGTGATGGACACTATCTTGGCACAGAAGAGGGTTCACGCCCGGTTGACCACGGCTATCTGCAGCAGATTGCGCAGGCAGCCGACCGAATCGGTTTTACCGGCGTACTGATCCCCACCGGACGCTCGTGCGAGGATGCGTGGCTGGTAGCCGCATCGATGATCCCCGTGACCCAACGCCTGAAGTTCCTCGTGGCACTGCGTCCGAGCGTGGTCTCCCCGACCGTCGCGGCGCGCCAGGCGGCAACGCTCGACAGGCTCTCTAACGGCCGGGCCCTGTTTAACCTGGTCACCGGAAGCGATCCGCAGGAGCTGGCGGGTGACGGCGTGTTCCTCGATCACACCGAACGCTATGAAGCGTCCGCCGAGTTCACCCGCGTCTGGCGACGTCTGCTGGAGGGGGAAACCGTCACCTTCGAAGGTAAACATATTCACGTTCGCGACGCCAGGCTCTACTTCCCGCCGGTGCAGCAGCCGCGCCCTCCTCTTTACTTCGGCGGCTCATCAGATGTGGCGCAGGATCTGGCGGCTGAACAGGTTGATCTCTACCTCACCTGGGGTGAGCCGCCCGAGCTGGTCAAAGAGAAAATTGCCCAGGTGCGCGCCAAAGCGGCAGCGCATGGTCGCAAGGTGCGCTTTGGTATTCGCCTGCATGTGATTGTGCGTGAAACCAATGAAGAAGCCTGGCAGGCGGCCGACCGGCTGATCGCGCATCTCGATGATGAGACTATCGCTAAAGCTCAGGCGGCGTTTGCGAAAACCGACTCCGTCGGCCAGCACAGAATGGCGTCATTGCACAACGGTAAGCGCGAGAGTCTGGAGATCAGCCCGAACCTGTGGGCGGGCGTCGGCCTGGTGCGCGGCGGTGCGGGTACCGCGCTGGTCGGCGACGGTCCAACGGTGGCTGCGCGGATCAATGAATACGCGGACCTGGGTATCGACAGTTTTATCCTCTCCGGTTATCCGCACCTGGAAGAGGCCTACAAAGTGGGCGAGCTGTTATTCCCGCATCTGGATGTCGCCATCCCGGACGTACCCCAGCCCCGCCAGCTCCAGCTTCAGGGTGAAGCCGTGGCTAACGAGTTTATCCCGCGAAGAGCCGCACAAAGCTAAGGAGTTGCCATGATTGCCCCCTCACAAAAATGGTTGCTACGTGCCGCCCCATGGTTTTTACCCGTTGGCATTGTGCTTGTCTGGCAACTCGCGTCTTCTGCCGGCTGGCTGTCGAGCCGTATTCTGCCCTCTCCGGAGGGCGTAATAGAGGCATTCTGGTCGCTGAGCGTCAGCGGCGAACTCTGGCAGCATTTGGCCATCAGCTCATGGCGCGCGGTAATTGGTTTTTCGATTGGCGGAAGCATCGGCCTGGTACTGGGTCTGATCAGCGGGCTTTCTCGCTGGGGCGAGCGGCTGCTCGATACCTCCATTCAGATGCTGCGTAACGTGCCGCATCTGGCGCTGATCCCACTGGTCATTTTATGGTTTGGTATTGATGAGAGCGCCAAAATTTTTCTCGTCGCGCTGGGTACGCTGTTCCCGATTTACATTAATACCTGGCATGGGATCCGCAACATCGATCGCGGACTGGTCGAAATGGCACGCAGTTACGGCCTGTCCGGTTTTGCCCTCTTTATGCATGTGATCCTGCCGGGCGCCCTGCCCTCCATAATGGTCGGCGTGCGCTTTGCGCTCGGCCTGATGTGGCTGACGCTGATTGTGGCAGAGACCATCTCTGCAAACTCAGGGATTGGCTATCTGGCGATGAACGCCCGCGAATTCCTGCAAACGGACGTGGTGGTGGTGGCCATTATCCTCTATGCCCTGCTCGGCAAACTTGCCGACGTCAGCGCCCAGTGGCTGGAACGCAGCTGGCTGCGCTGGAATCCAGCCTATATTTCACAGGAGGCTAAAGCATGAATACTGCCCGACTGACTCAGGGTACACCGCTGCTCCTTAACGGTGTCACGAAGCGCTATGGCGAAAACACGATTCTCAACGCGCTAGATCTGCATATTCCTGCCGGACAATTTGTCGCCATTGTGGGCCGCAGTGGCGGCGGCAAGAGTACGCTGTTACGCCTTTTAGCCGGGCTAGAATCCCCCAACGGCGGCGAAATTCTGGCAGGCGCGACACCGCTGGCCACTATTCAGGATGATACCCGCATGATGTTTCAGGACGCGCGCCTGCTGCCCTGGAAAACGGTGATTGATAATGTCGGACTGGGCCTCAACGGCAACTGGCGGGATGAAGCCCGCCAGGCGTTGGCCGCCGTAGGGCTGGAAAACCGTGCGGATGAATGGCCTGCTGCGCTCTCCGGCGGGCAGAAGCAACGCGTGGCGCTGGCGCGAGCGCTGATACATCGTCCGGGCTTGCTGCTGTTGGATGAGCCACTCGGCGCGCTCGACGCCCTGACGCGAATCGAAATGCAGGACCTGATTGCCGCGCTCTGGCAAAAGCATGGCTTTACGGTACTTCTGGTGACGCACGACGTGAGCGAAGCCGTCGCGATGGCAGACCGCGTGCTGCTAATAGAAGAAGGGAAAATCGGTCTTGATGTCACGGTCGATATTGCGCGTCCGCGCCGCGTAGGGTCGGCAAGACTGGCAGAGCTGGAGGCGGAAGTGCTGAATCGGGTGATGAAGCGCGGGGTCAGCGAGCGAGCGTTAATGACGGCTCACGGCTGACATCCTCCCTCTCCCACCGGGAGAGGGAGGATGGGTCTTTCGATCAGGCCAGTGCCTTAGCGATCTTCTCGTACAGATCGCCAGACAGGTTTTCCAGCCCTTTCAGCTGCTCAAGCGCAGCACGCATTTTCGCCTGGCGCTGTGCATCATAGCGTTTCAGACGGATCAGCGGCTCAATCAGGCGTGACGCCACCTGTGGGTTACGGCTGTTCAGCTCGGTCAACATTTCCACCATAAACTGATAACCGCTGCCATCTTCCGCATGGAACGCCGCCGGGTTGCTGCTGGCAAACGCGCCAATCAGGGAACGCACGCGGTTTGGGTTGCTCATGGTGAAGGAGCGATGCTTCAGCAGACTGCGTACATTGCTGAGGGCATCGGCCGCCGGGCTGGTGGCCTGCAGGATGAACCACTTGTCCATGACCAGACCATCCTGATGCCACTTGTCATCGTACTCCTGCATCAGCGCATCACGGCATGGCAGTTCGGCGGCAACACTTGCAGCCAGGGCTGCCAGCGCGTCGGTCATGTTGTCTGCTTCGTGATACTGCTTGCTCACCAGCGTGTTTGCCAGCTCGCGCTCACCAAAGGCCAGATAACGCAGGCAGGTGTTACGCAGGGAACGTTTACCGATGTCAGCATGTTCCACACGATAAGCGTCAAGCTTATTGGCGTTGTAGATTGCGAGGAATTCGTCCGCAAGCTCGTTCGCCAGCGTACGGGTCAGCGCTTCACGCACCGCCACAATGGCAATCGGATCGATGATGTCGAACAGTTCGGCGATTTCGCCTGCGGATGGCAACGTCAGAATTTCAGCCGCCAGCGCCGGGTCAATCTTCTCATCCAGCAGGACTGCGCGGAATGCGTCCGCAACGTGAACCGGCAGCGACAGCGGCTGGCCCTGCTGATGACGATTAACGTTCAGCTTGATGTAGGTCGCCAGCAGGCTTTGCGCCGCATCCCAGCGTGAGAAGTCATTGCGCGCATGGCGCATCAGGAACGTCAGTTGCTGGTCGCTCCACTTATATTCCAGTTTCACGGGCGCAGAGAATTCACACAGCAGCGCGGGAACCGGCTGGAAATAGACGTTATCAAAGATAAAGGTCTGTTCCGCCTGGGTCACGTTCAGGACGTGGTGGACCGGATGACCGCCCTTCTGCAGCGGGATCACGTTACCCTCGTTGTCATACAGTTCAATACTGAACGGAATGTGCAGCGGGTGTTTTTCTTCCTGCTCTGCCGTTGGCGGCGTGCGCTGGCTGATGGTCAGGGTGTACTGCTCGGTTTCCGGGTTGTAGTCGTCTTTGACGGTGACAATCGGCGTGCCGGCCTGGCTGTACCAGCGGCGGAAATGGGAAAGATCGACATTAGACGCATCCTCCATCGCCTGCACAAAATCGTCGCAGGTGGCTGCGCTGCCGTCATGACGCTCGAAGTAGAGCTGCATCCCTTTCTGGAAGTTCTCTTCACCCAGCAGGGTATGGATCATGCGGATAATTTCCGCCCCTTTTTCGTACACCGTCAGGGTGTAGAAGTTATTCATCTCGATGACTTTATCGGGACGGATAGGGTGTGCCATTGGGCTGGCATCTTCCGCAAACTGCAGGCCACGCATGGTGCGCACGTTGTTAATGCGGTTCACCGCACGGGAACCCAGATCGGAACTGAACTCCTGGTCACGGAAGACGGTCAGGCCCTCTTTCAGGCTCAGCTGGAACCAGTCACGACAGGTGATGCGGTTTCCGGTCCAGTTATGGAAATACTCGTGTCCGATGACGCGTTCAATATCCAGGTAATCTTTATCGGTTGCGGTATCGGTACGTGCCAGCACGTATTTGGAGTTAAAGACGTTAAGACCTTTATTCTCCATCGCGCCCATGTTGAAGAAGTCGACAGCAACGATCATATAGATGTCGAGGTCATACTCGAGGCCAAAGCGCTCTTCATCCCACTTCATGGAGTTGATAAGCGAGGTCATCGCCCATGGCGCGCGGTCCAGGTTGCCGCGGTCGACGAACAACTCCAGCGCGACGTCGCGGCCTGAACGGGTTTTGAACGTATCACGCAGCACGTCGAAATCACCCGCCACCAGCGCAAACAGGTAACACGGTTTCGGGAACGGATCCTGCCACTGTACCCAGTGGCGACCGTTTTCCAGCTCGCCTTCACCTACGCGGTTGCCGTTGGAAAGCAGGAACGGATAGAGGGTTTTATCGGCGATGATTTTCGTTGTAAAGCGTGCCAGCACGTCCGGGCGGTCAAGATACCAGGTAATGTGGCGGAAACCTTCGGCCTCACACTGGGTGCACAGGGCGACGCCAGACTGGTAAAGCCCTTCCAGCGCCGTGTTGGCAGCCGGGCTGATTTCATTCACGATGCGCAGCGTAAAGCGTTCCGGCAGGTTGTCGATAACCAGCTGGTTGCCTTCTATTTTATAGTCAGACCATGCTTGATCATTGATCTGCACGGAGACCAGCGTCAGGTCTTCACCATCCAGACGCAGCGGCACAGCCGTCGCGCTCTGGCGCGTGAGCTGGCTTACCGCCGTGACAACGGTTTTAGTGGCATCCAGGTCAAAAGTCAGATCGATATCGCTAATCAGGTAATCCGGCGCACGGTAGTCGTGGCGGTATTTGGCTTGTGGCTGTTGTGTCATAGAAAACCTTATGCATCGTTTGTCGAATAACGAATCCAGTCTATTCCTGTTGTGTAAAACGCGCTATGCAGAATGTTCATCTTTTCAGGTACAAACACCTTTTTCGCTACATTTGTATAACACGGGGCACAAAATGCCCTCGACCATAAAGAGCGCTTATGTTGTGATCGGGGTTCAATAAATCACTAAACAAGGTATACTCCGGAGTTGTTTATTGTACTAAACGCTCCTGTGAGAGGATGCTACTGCGCACCTATGACTCAATTCGCTTCTCCTGTTCTGCATACATTGCTGGATACCGACGCGTATAAACTGCATATGCAGCAAGCCGTTTTCCACCATTACTATGACGTCCATGTCGCGGCGGAATTCCGCTGCCGTGGTGACGACTTGCTCGGTATCTACGCAGACTCCATTCGTGAACAGGTCGATGCTATGCAGCATCTGACGCTGCAGGACGACGAATATCAGTGGCTCTCTGGCCTGCCCTTCTTTAAAGCTGACTACCTGAACTGGCTGCGCGACTTCCGCTATAAGCCGGAGCAGGTGACCGTGGTCAATGATAACGGCAAGCTGGATATTCGTCTTGAAGGCCCGTGGCGTGAAGTGATCATGTGGGAAGTTCCGCTTCTCGCGGTGATCAGTGAACTGGCCCACCGCTACCGTTCCCCGGAAACCGGCGTTGAGCAGGCGGTCGCGTCGCTGGAAAATAAACTGGCCGCATTCTCAACGCTGACCGAAGGGCTGGATATGTCCCGCTTCCGCCTGATGGATTTTGGCACGCGTCGCCGTTTCTCTCGCGAAGTGCAGCAGGCTATTGTGAAGCGTCTGCAGCAGGAGTCGTGGTTCGTGGGCACCAGCAACTACGATCTGGCACGTCGTCTGGATCTGACCCCAATGGGTACCCAGGCGCATGAGTGGTTCCAGGCGCATCAGCAGATAAGCCCGGACCTGGCAAACAGCCAGCGTGCCGCACTGGCCGCGTGGCTGGAAGAATATCCCAATCAACTGGGCATCGCGCTTACCGACTGTATTACGATGGACGCGTTCCTGCGTGATTTTGGCCCTGAATTTGCCGAACGTTATCAGGGATTACGCCATGATTCCGGGGATCCGGTTGAATGGGGTGAAAAGGCCATTGCCCATTACGAAAAACTGGGCATTGACCCAATGACCAAGGTGCTGGTCTTCTCTGATAACCTCGATCTGGCGAAAGCGGTCGATCTCTATCGTCATTTCACCTCCAGAATTAACCTGAGCTTTGGGATTGGCACCCGTCTGACCTGCGACATCCCTCAGGTAAAACCTCTGAACATCGTGATAAAACTGGTGGAATGTAACGGTAAGCCGGTAGCGAAGCTCTCCGATAGCCCCGGTAAAACCATCTGCCATGACAAAGCCTTTGTGCGCGCATTACGCAAAGCATTCGATCTGCCGCAGATCAAAAAAGCCAGTTAACCGCTTTCGGGAGCCTTTCAGGCTCCCCTCTCCTCAATTTATTTCTTAATTCTTCTCTTTTGACTGCGAAATCTGCTTGTCTGATGGCGGATGCCAGGTAACATAGATATCCCCCCCAGTAAGGGTGGACAAGTGTTTATTTTTTCCGACTATTAACAGAGAGAATATTATGAGCGTTGTGCCTGTAGCCGACGTACTCCAGGGCCGTGTCGCCGTTGACCAAGAAGTCACCGTGCGCGGATGGGTGCGTACTCGCCGAGATTCTAAAGCTGGCATCTCCTTCCTTGCCGTCTATGACGGTTCCTGCTTTGATCCTGTACAGGCCGTCATTAATAATTCTCTGCCCAATTACAATGATGACGTTCTGCGCCTGACAACGGGTTGTTCCGTTATCGTAACCGGTGTTGTTGTGGCATCACCTGGTCAGGGTCAGAGTTTCGAAATTCAGGCCTCAGCCATTGAAGTCACTGGCTGGGTTGAAGATCCCGACACCTACCCAATGGCGGCAAAACGTCACAGCATCGAATATCTTCGTGAAGTGGCGCACCTGCGTCCACGCACCAACCTGATTGGTGCGGTTGCCCGCGTGCGTCATACGCTGGCGCAGGCGCTGCATCGTTTCTTCGATGAGCAGGGTTATTTCTGGGTGTCTACTCCACTGATCACTGCGTCCGATACGGAAGGTGCGGGTGAAATGTTCCGCGTCTCTACGCTGGACATGGAAAACCTGCCGCGTACGCCAGAAGGTAAAGTGGACTATGACAAAGACTTCTTCGGTAAAGAGGCCTTCCTGACGGTTTCTGGTCAGCTCAACGGTGAAACTTACGCCTGCGCGCTGTCCAAAATCTACACCTTTGGTCCTACCTTCCGTGCAGAAAACTCCAACACCAGCCGTCACCTGGCGGAATTCTGGATGCTGGAGCCTGAAGTGGCGTTCGCAGATCTGGATGATGTCGCGGGTCTGGCAGAAGCGATGCTGAAATATGTCTTCAAAGCGGTGCTGGAAGAGCGTCCTGACGACATGAAATTCTTCGCAGAGCGTGTCGACAGCGATGCAGTCGCACGTCTGGAGCGTTTCGTCTCAGCAGATTTCGCGCAGGTGGACTACACCGACGCGGTGGCCATCCTCGAGAAATGCGGTGAGAAGTTTGAGAACCCGGTTTACTGGGGCGTTGACCTGGCGTCTGAGCACGAGCGTTACCTGGCCGAGAAGCACTTCAAAGCACCGGTTGTGGTGAAAAACTACCCGAAAGACATTAAGGCCTTCTATATGCGCCTTAACGAAGACGGTAAAACCGTTGCGGCGATGGACGTCCTGGCACCGGGCATTGGTGAAATCATCGGTGGTTCTCAGCGTGAAGAGCGTCTTGACGTACTGGACGCACGCATGGAAGAGATGGGCCTTAATCCTGCGGATTACAGCTGGTATCGCGATTTACGCCGTTACGGTACCGTCCCGCATGCCGGTTTTGGTCTGGGCTTTGAGCGTCTGATCGCCTATGTCACCGGTGTTCAGAACGTCCGTGACGTTATTCCATTCCCACGCACACCGCGTAACGCCAGTTTCTAATCGACTGAATAACAAATGGCCAGCAATTGCTGGCCATTATTTTATTCTGCATTGTCAGTTTTCGTCAGCGCAAAGTCAGCATTTTTAAACCACAACCCCGTTACAACCACTACCTGTTACGTTTTGTTTCCACGAAACATCTGCGCACAAAAAATAAACCCTATTCTTATTGCGCTTATTGCAATCTGAAGCAATAGCACAAAATTCAACCAGCTTTACAGCCATCCAGAAGTCTTTTTCGGGTCATAAGAAAAAATGAGCCGTTTGGCTTCTGTTTATACGAATTGCCTTTATCTAAATTAATTATAAGCTTTTCATATAGATATCAAAGTATCTGCCGTTTAATTCGCCAGTGGACGCTGAAATTTGAGGTGGTTCACAAAGTTCCGAAAAATACACATTTAGTTACACATGATTTCTTTTTGTAACTTAATCTTGAGAATTGTAGCACTTTCAGGCTAGCGAAACGGTTCTATGAATGGAAAGATGCCTGTCAGATACATAAAGACACCTAACTCTCATCAATAGTTCCGGAAATATTTATTGACAGAATTTATTGACGGCAGTGGCGAGTGTCATAAAAAAACCAATGAGGGTAATAAATAATGATGAAGCGCAATATTCTGGCAGTGGTAATCCCTGCCCTGCTGGTAGCCGGTGCAGCTAACGCTGCAGAAATCTATAACAAAAGCGGCAACAAACTGGATCTGTACGGGAAAGTGGTTGGTGAGCACGACTTCGTTACCTCTGGTGACAACACTGACAGCAACGACGCTACTTATGCTCAGATCGGTTTCAAAGGCGAGACTCAAATTAACGACCAACTGACTGGTTTCGGTCAGTGGGAATACCGTGCTCTGGCAAGCCAGGCAGAAAGCAACCAGACTCAGCGTACCCGTCTGGCGTTCGCCGGTCTGAAAGCGGGTGATGCAGGTTCCATCGACTACGGCCGTAACTACGGTATCGTATACGACGTAGAATCTTACACCGATATGGCGCCATCTTTCTCAGGTATGACCTGGGCAAACTACTCTGACAACTTCATGACTGGCCGTAACTCTGGTCTCCTGACTTACCGCAACTCTGACTTCTTCGGTCTGGTTGACGGTCTGAGCCTGGGCCTGCAGTATCAGGGCAAAAACGAGCGTACTGACGTGAGAACCGCTAACGGTGACGGTTTCGGTACCTCTGTAGGTTATGAGTTCGGTGAAGGTTTCGGCCTGATCGGCGCATACAGCAACTCTGACCGTACTGACGGGCAATCCGCAGACGGCAAAGGCGAGAAAGCGGAAGCATGGGCTGTTGGTGCTAAATACGATGCGAACAACATCTACCTGGCAACCACCTATGCTGAAACGCGTAACATGACCCGTGAAGACGACGGTTCTTTCGCAAACAAAACGCAGAACTTCGAAGTTATCGCTCAGTACCAGTTCGACTTCGGTCTGCGCCCATCCGTGTCCTACGTGCAGTCTAAAGGTAAAAACCTTGCACAACGTGGCACCTTCGCTGGCGGCGATGCTGACCTGCAGAAATTCGTTGAACTGGGTGCAACTTACTACTTCAACAAAAACTTCAACATCTATGTTGATTACCAGTTGAACCTGATCGACGACACCGACTACTCTCGTAGCGTGGGTATCGTGAACGGTAAAGACGACCAGGTTGCAATGGCTGTGACCTACCAGTTCTAATCAGTACACCACTTTGTTATATGCTTAATGAACAGGGCTTCGGCCCTGTTTTTTTTATGTCTGATAGCAAAAAATGGCGACTTTTGAAAAGCCGCACGCTTTTTGTCGCAAACGGTTGGCATTTTGTAAATCTACCGTTAACCTGATAGCGGATTTCACTTCTGCAATCACAATGGAACTTCGTCATGTTTGAGAACATTACCGCCGCTCCTGCCGACCCTATTCTGGGCCTGGCCGATCTGTTTCGTGCCGACGACCGCCCTGGTAAAATCAACCTGGGTATTGGTGTATATAAAGATGAAACCGGCAAAACCCCGGTGCTGACCAGCGTTAAAAAAGCTGAGCAGTATCTGCTGGAAAATGAAACCACCAAAAATTACCTCGGTATTGATGGTATCCCTGAATTTGGTCGTTGCACTCAGGAACTGCTGTTCGGCAAAGGCAGTGCAATTGTGAGCGACAAGCGTGCGCGTACAGCACAGACCCCTGGCGGTACCGGCGCGCTGCGCGTCGCGGCGGATTTCCTTGCGAAAAACACCTCTGTTAAGCGTGTCTGGGTGAGCAACCCAAGCTGGCCAAACCACAAGAGCGTATTCAACTCTGCAGGCCTGGAAGTACGCGAATATGCTTACTACGACGCGGCTAACCACTCTCTGGACTTCGACGGTCTGCTGGCCAGCCTGAACGAGGCTCAGGCGGGTGATGTGGTGCTGTTCCACGGCTGCTGCCACAACCCAACCGGTATTGATCCAACGCTGGAACAGTGGGAACAGCTGGCGAAGCTCTCCGTAGAAAAAGGCTGGCTGCCGCTGTTTGACTTTGCATACCAGGGCTTCGCCCGTGGTCTGGAAGAAGACGCGGAAGGCCTGCGCGCTTTTGCTGCCGTGCATCAGGAACTGATCGTGGCAAGCTCTTACTCCAAGAACTTCGGTCTGTACAATGAGCGTGTCGGTGCCTGTACGCTGGTTGCGGCGAACACTGAAACCGTTGATCGTGCATTCAGCCAGATGAAATCCGTGATCCGCGCTAACTACTCTAACCCGCCTGCACACGGTGCCTCTGTCGTTGCGACTATCCTGAGCAACGATGCACTGCGTGCTATCTGGGAACAAGAGCTGAACGATATGCGTCAGCGTATTCAGCGCATGCGTCTGCTGTTTGTGAACACCCTTGCGGAGAAAGGCGCTGACCGTGACTTCAGCTTTATTATTAAGCAGAACGGTATGTTCTCTTTCAGCGGCCTGACCAAAGAACAGGTTCTGCGTCTGCGTGAAGAGTTTGGCGTCTACGCCGTGGCGTCTGGCCGCGTCAACGTTGCAGGCATGACCCCAGACAATATGGCGCCGCTGTGCGAAGCCATCGTCGCCGTGCTGTAAATTGCCCCCATAAAAAAAGCCTGCATAATGCAGGCTTTTTTTTATTCTGGTTACCAGACAGGCATTTCGTCCTGAAGGAACGGGTTATGGAGTCGTTCATAACCCAGCGTCGACATCGGACCGTGTCCAGGGATAAACGTCACATCATCGCCCAGCGGCAACAACTTCTGTTTAATCGACTGAATCAGCTGTCCGTGGTCGCCACGTGGAAAATCGCTGCGTCCTACGCCACCTTTGAAAATCACATCGCCGGAAATCAGCAGACGGGACTGGTCATCAAAGAAGACAATATGGCCTGGCGTATGCCCAGGACAATGCAACACCTGTAAAGTCACATTCCCTACGTTAACGCGCTCTCCTTCATTTAGCCAGCGATCGGGCGTCAGGGGCAGACACTCATCAAGGCCAAACATGCGGCTCTGGGCTGGTAAACCCTGCAGCCAGAACTCATCTTCTTTTTCCGGACCGATCACAGGCACACCGAAGTGCTGTGCCAGCTCCGCCGCCGCACCAACATGATCAAGATGACCATGCGTCAGTAAAATCTGCATCAGCGTGACACCGCTATCAGCGACTTCCTGCTTGATTTTCTCAGCGTCACCGCCGGGATCGACAAGCGCGGCCAGTTTGGTTTGCTCACACCAGATTAATGAACAATTCTGGGAGAATGCAGTAACCGGAATAATACGATAGTTCATACTGCTCCTGTGTTTCGTTATTACCAGTGCCGGACCGGACCGGTATCAATATGCACAAAGTTGCTACTTGGGTAATATCCTACACCACCTGCGCGCATAGATAACGCAGCTTTGCGAATATTGGCTAACGAAACGCCTTCAATATGGAAATCCATTGCCTGTCCCTTCGTGTGATAGCTTTTTTTCGCTACCCCACGGCTGTGGGCGCGCAGTTCATTATTGGTATCAACAGAGCGATAACCAGAAATAAGCTGCACTGGCTTGCTGGTACCCAGCAGGCCCTGAAGGCGGAATAACTGATCAAACAGTCCTGGGTCGATGGCTTTTATTTTATTCGCGCGGAAATCACGGAAAAAATGGTTAAGTCTTGCTAATTCATCCTGAATATAGCCTCTGCCATCGAAGAACTCCGCTTTTAACGACTCACCGGTGTGGAGATTGTTGAGCGTTAAAACTCGCGGACGAGGTGTCGAGAGGGTGGCAAATGCTGGCGTCGGCAAGATGGCCGCTGCGCCGAGCGCAACACCACCTAACGCCAGCAGTTTGCGGCGATTAGCGTCAAATTTGTCCATGATAATCAGGTCTACAGGTCAATGTTTATCGTAAATATGCTTAGCGCACGAAGGGCACCTTAACTGGCAAAGCCGACTACGTCAAGGCACCCAACCCCAGTAAATACGCGGCCTCCAGCCATATAGCCCCGTATTCACCATTACTTACGACAACCTATTTTCCCGAACTGCTTCATTTACCTGATTAATTGTTCAGCTTTTGGCAAAATTTGTGCGCCGGATCGCGCCGTGAGATCATAATTGTAAATATCTGTACGATACTGCGTCCGCCCGTCCTCACCCACAAACGCCGTCAGATAATAAAGATTGACCGGAATATTATGGCGAATATTAACGTAACGCGTATCCCCCTGCTTCAGGGCGTCAGAGATGCGCGTATCGTTCCAGCCTGCATCCTGCAACAGCATATTAGCCAGCTCCGAGGCTTTATTGACACGCACACAGCCTGAACTCAGCGCGCGGGTGTCTTTCTGGAACAGATTGTGGTTCGGCGTATCGTGCAGATAGATAGCATCTGAACTCGGCATATTGAACTTGTAGCGTCCGAGCGAGTTATGCGCACCGGGTGCCTGCTGGAACCGGAATGGCAGATTAGACGCGGTAATGGTTGACCAGTCGACCATATAGGGGTCTATCGCCTCTTTGCTGTTCCAGCCGCGCATTACCGTATAGCCATGGCGTTCCAGGTAGCCCGGATCGTTCCAGACCTTGGGCAGAATGTCTTTACGTGCCAGCGTCGGCGGTACGTTCCACGGCGGGTTAACCACCACGTTGTTCAGTGCACTGCTCATCATCGGCGTTTTGCGATCGGGACGTCCCACAATCACGCGTGACGCCAGCACTTCACTGCCGTTCTGGTAATAGACCAGCGAATACGCTGGAATATTCACCATGATGCCAGTAGAGAGGGTCCCTGGCAGCAAGCGTAAACGCTGGATATTGAGCGCCAGCACCCCTGCCCGCTGCGCAGGTGAGACGTTCAGCCAGTCGCGCGTTGACTGGCCAATCACGCCATCAGCACCCAGCCCCTGAGCAGCCTGAAACTGCTTAACCGCTGCAACCAGCTCCCGATCGTAGGCCGCGGGCTTATCACTCAGAACGGCGGCTTTTTTCTCTTTCACCGGGGCTGACGGGCTGACAACGACGCTTTGCGCATCGTCACCCGGCAGGGCAATTTTAGGCCCGCTATCCAGAATACCGGAGCGTTTGAGGATCTCACGCAGGGCAGGCACATCGCTGCTCCACTGTCCAGGACGCAGCGTCGCGGTACCACGCATCTGCGGCCATGGACGTGAATCCCCGACCAGTTCCAGAAGCGACTGATGCATGGTCGCGTATTGCGGATGTGCCGGCGCGAGGCTCGCAATAAAGCGCGGCAGATCGCCACTATCCAGTGCCAGTTGCCACTGGTTAATTACCGACAGTGCCGGAGTCGCCAGCTTGTAAGGCTTATCGCTGTACAACCAACGGTTACCATTGACCGGAATACCGGCCACAAACTGGAGATACCCCATCATGGCATCGGAAAGCACCACGTCCCGCGCCTGCCCGGTGACAGCAGGATCGGTTAAGAGCTCAACCCATTTTGTGAACTGCGGCTGGAACCCTGCAATGGCGACTTCTGCCAGCTGTTGCTGGAAGGCGCGCACCGCATCACGGTTTTCCCACATGGGTTTCATGTCACGCGCCGCATAGAGCAGCGTGAGCTGGCTGGTATAGACAGGCGTGTAGCCTGCTGGCAGCCCAGACAGCAGCTGCTGGCGAAGCGATTCCGCGTCGATGCCTTCTGGCAACGGTTTAATACCGGCCATGATGGCAGTCGCAGGAGACTGCTCCAGCGGTTGAGACAGCGACGTTGGCTGTGTGCCAGTCGTTGCTGTGCTGTCAGTCGGCACAATTTCAGGCTCGTCGGCCTGAGCGGTTAACAGTGGAGCAAACGTCACTGCCAGGCATAAACTTAGCGCAGACAGCTGACGACCACATTTTTTCTTTAGCAACATCCCTTGCCCCCTGTTTTCACGACATGCCCATCACGTTGGGGCTTTCTTTTATTATAGGGTGACGGCAAACCTGTTGCCTTACCTTATGTAAAGAAGTTTAAAGATAACGCAGCCTTAAACACAAGTTAAGCGAAAAAAAAAGCGGCGCTGGTGCGCCGCTCACGGTGAGAAAACGCCTCAGGACGCGTCTGCCGTTGTTTCCGGTAAGGATTCTGGCGGCTGTGGGGCAAAACCGCGTAACCCGACCACGTGAACGTGTTCGGTATTCTGGAATACCTTACGCACCAGTTTATACGTGGTGCCTTTCTCAGGACTGATGTTCTCCGGCGCAGCGATAATGAGCTGCATATCAAGACGCTCGCAGAGTTCAAACAGTGTGGCAATTGAGCGGGCGTCAAGACGCGCCGCTTCATCCAGGAACAGCAGTCGACATGGGGAGATATCTTTGCCGCGCAGACGACGTGCTTCATCTTCCCAGCTCTGGACCACCATCACCAGAATCGACATCCCGGTACCGATAGCTTCACCGGTAGAGAGTGCACCGGACTCTGCACGGAGCCAGCCGTCTGAACCACGGTTAACCTCCACTTCCATTTCCAGGTAGTTACGGTAATCCAGGAGCTCTTCACCAATGGTTTGCGGCGTGCGTTGCCCCATGTCAATCTGCGGATTAAGGCGTTGATACAGTTTCGCCAGCGCTTCGGAGAAGGTCAGACGGTTGCTGTTGAACAGATCCTGATGCTGTTCGTGCTGTTCAGACAACACTTCCAGCAGCGTCGAGTGCGCTTCACGCACGTTCACGTTCAGACGCACGCTGTTTACCTGACCAAACGATACGCTCTGCAAGCCCTGGTTCAGCTGGCGAATTCGGTTCTGCTCGCGCTGGATGGTTTTACGGATGATATTCGCCACACTGCGGGAACTGATAGCCAGCTTCTGCTCGCGGGAGGTCAACTCTTCCGTCAGGCGGCCCAGTTCGATTTCCATCTGCTCAATGGCTTCGACCGGATCATCGGTACGAATGATGTCCTGACGAATACGCTCACGCAGGTGCTGATAAACGGCCACGAAGAACTGGATCTTACGCTCAGGGCGTTTCGGATCTTCGGACATACGCAGCACATCGCGCAGGTGTTCGTTATCCGCCACCGCCAGACGCAAGGCACCCAGCGCCTTATCCGACATAGAGCGCAGTTCATCCGCAGAGAGATAGGCCAGCTCGCGACGATGCAGACGGCGTTCAACGTTATTGTCTTTCACCATCCGCATGACGGCGCACCAGCCCGCCTTCGCGGTCACGACCTGCTCACGCATTTCGTGATAATCACGCTCCAGCTTGCGCAGGCGACGAGTCAGGTTATCCATTTCCGCTTCACAGAAGGTCAGCGCTTTTTCCAGCTGATTACGACGTGCGCGGTTATTACTGAGCTGCGCATGCAGTTCATCACGGCGGATACGCGCCCGCTCTTCTGCTCCGCTGTCAGCACGGACGCCAATGTCCTGCAACTCTTTCTGAAGATCGTTTAACAGCTCTTTCTTGGTGTCGAAGGAGCTTTTCAGCGAGGCCAGGACCTGATTGTACTGGTTCAGCTGTGCCGAGTGGCTACGCATCGCGTCACGGGCGCGAGTACGTTCAGCTTCAGCCTGTTCAAGGCGCTGACGCAGCTTCTCATTGAGATCGCTGTTACCGCTCAGCATCTCCGCGGAATCGGAGTAGCCGAAGTGGGCCCGACGCTGCACCACTTCCGTCAGGGCAAACGCCTGCTGGCGCGCTTCGCGCTGCACCTGCTGCGACCAGGCGTAATCTTCTTTTAACTGCTCGAACTGCTCCGGATCGCTCTGCAACACGGAGACTATTGGTTCGAGCTTCGCCAGCTGATTACCGTACTGCTGAACAAAACGTGCCGCTTCCTGAGCTTCATCCAGACGTTCCTGAATCTCATCCACGCGGTCAGCCAGCGTGTCATCTGCCAGCAGATTCAGGCGAGGCAGGATGCGGTTAAGGGCCGCAACGCCCTCTTTCGCCTGTTCGAACTGAACGCGGCTTTGCTGGTTGTCATTTTCATGGTTTGAGATCGCACGCTCAAGCTCGCCACGACGGGTGTTGAGCTTGCGAATTTCGGCTTCCGGGTCAGCTTCAAACGCCACGCCCAGATGGCTGCCGATAAAGCGGCTGAACGCCTGATGAAGACGCTGGGTTTTCTGCACGTCAAACGACAGGGTCGCAAAACGTTCAGACAGCGTCTCACGCTCGGCGTGCAGACTTTCAATCCGGTTTTCACGCGCTGCGCGACCAAACAGCGGAAGCTCAGGGAAGCGAGAATAACGCCACTGACGATCGGCGATTTTGACGACAACCGCTTTTTCCAGCTCATCGACGCTGAATACGCTGTCATCGAACGACTGCGGATCCCCTTCGATTAAATAGAGGTCTTCCGGGCAATCTTCCAGTCCTGCCAGCTGGTCAGCAATCAGCGACAGATCCGGGACCACAATCGCATTACGTGATGGGCCATACAGGGCTGAGAAGTACGGCGCATCGTCCAGACCGACATCGTCATAGATTTCGGACAACAGCACGCCGCCAAAACGTTCAGCCAGGGCGTTCAGACGTGAATCTTCCGAACCACCAGGCTGGCTTAAGCGCTCAATCTCTTCATCGATCTCACGTTTACGGGCGCCGACTTCATCGCGCTCAACAATCGCCTCGCGCTCGCGCTCCAGCAGCTGTTGCAGATATTCGGTCACGTCCTGGCTGGACTCAAACTGTTCGCCGCACTGTTCACTGAGCTGATTCAGGCTGCTTTGGGCAGCCAGCCAGACTGGGGCACGCTGCAGCAGCACCTTAGAACGGGACTGCAGCTGTTCCATCTCCTGGCGCAGCGTCATGCGCTGTTCACTGGCGTTGGATACGAAATCGGAAAGCGCAGCAATACGCGCTTCGAGCTCCTGATGCAGAGCTTCAAGATCGTCGAAATCGTAATTTTTGCCCTGGCGCTTACAGAACTCCGCCAGCATACGCTCGGCTTCCTGTTGTTCGCGAAGACGCTGTTCCAGTTCGTTCAGGCGCATACGCAGCGGCTGAACCTGCTCGGCCAGATGGCGCTGGTTCACACCGTCGCGCAGCAGTTCACGGGCAACTTCCCACGCTTCGTTACGCGCAAGCGGTCCGTTAATTGCCACAACCAGCTGGTACGCTTGCTCAAACTGACTGTGCGCCGTTTGCGCGACGCTCATCTTCTGTTCAAGCGAGAGCAGTTTCTCGGTCGCTTCCTGCTCTTTGGCCTGGAAGGTATCCAGCCACTGGTCAGCGCTTTCCGGGGTGAGGTCAGGCAGATGACACAGCTCTTTTGCACGCTGTAACGCCTGAAGTGCCTGGGTATACTGAATTGCACGCGTCTGCTGCACGTCCAGCGCCTGCTGGTAATCGGCCAACTGATTTTTCAGCTCATCCACTTCCAGCTCGGCGGCCTCGGCACGTGCTTCGTTCTCTTCCTGCATGTCGGCAGCTTCCGCCACCACTTCATTTTGCTCTTCGAGACGAATTTGCAGCTCATCGAGATCCGCTTCGTAGCGCTCGATCTTCTCTTGCTGACGCAGGGCGGTCTGCACCAGGTTCAGGTGATCGCTGGCAGCCTGGTAATCGGCTTCCAGATCGCCTTCGGCACCGTTGTGCTCGCCCAGTTCACGCGCCATTTCGACGTGCTTATACTGCTCAGCCACCAGCTGTTTACGGGAGGTAAACAGCTCGCGGCGGTACTCTAACGCCTGATCGAGATGGACACGACGTTCATTGGCGTGACGCATATAGTCCGCCGCCACGTAGTTGGTGGCCTCGCTAATCAGGTGCTTAAACAGGTCACGGTCAGACTGCGTCACGCGAATGGCTTCGAGCGTCATGCGGTTTTCACGCAGCGCAGCTTCCATATCCTGGAAGGCCTTACGCACGCCGCTGTTTTCCGGTAACAGGTAGTCGCGCAGGGAGCGGGTAATGGCGCTGGAGATACCACCGTACAACGATGCTTCGATCAAACGGTAGTATTTGCTACGGTCAGACGCACTGCGCAGACGGCGCGCCACAACGCCCAGATCGAACATCAGGGAGTGGTAATCCGTAATGGAGTTGAACTGCTTGAACTGCACGCCTTCGATGGTTTCGAGCTTATCTTTCAGCTCCTGCAGCGTCAGCACGCGCGCCTGACGCTCATTCAGGGTTTCCGTCAGCAGCGCTGTGGGTTGCATGGAGGTTGGCAGACCCTGGATGGCAAACGGTTTAATGTCCACTTTACGGTCACGGCCTGCGACCTGCTGCAGACGTACCCCCACCACCACACGCTGATGTCGGGAGTTAATGACGTCCAGTACCGAATAACAGACGCCTGCTTTGAGTTTGCCGTGCAGGCCTTTATCGCGAGAGCCGCTGGTCGCCCCCGCTTCGGTGGTGTTACGGAAATGGAGCAGCGTCAGATCGGGGATCAGTGCCGTAACAAACGCCGCCATGGTGGTGGATTTACCCGCACCGTTACCACCGGAGAGCGTCGTAACCAGCTCATCCAGATCGAACGTCCGGGCAAAGAAGCCGTTCCAGTTAATCAGCGTTAGTGAGCGAAATTTACCGCGTTCAATCATTACTCTTCCTCCCCGCTATCCGGCAGATTCTCTTCATGCTCATCATCGAGCTGCAAATGGTTTTCCACCGGCATCGCTTCACCGTCGCGGATCATGCGAAGCTGCGCTTCACGCGCATCGTCGCCCGCACGCACATCGGCGCCGAAGCGGAAGACAGATTCCGTGATGCGGAATTTGCTGCTGTCATGGCCCATAAACCAGACCATGCCCAGACGACGCAGACGGTTAAGGGAAGAGCGAACTTTTTCCTGCAATTTCTGGCGGTCAAGATCCGAGCCGGTGGAGCGGTTGTTTACCAGCTTAAGCAGCTTGCTCTCATCCGCCAGCGCCAGCAGCTCGTCGTAAAGCTCCTGCTGGGTGAAGATGCCTTCATTTGCCAGACGCTCCGGGCTGAGATAGAGGTAGCAAAGAATTTTGCCGACCATCATATCCAGCTCAGAGAGCACGGAACGCGGAATCAGGGTTGTGGAACGTGGACGCAGGTAGAAAAACCCTTCCGGTGCGCGGATGAGCTCCACGTTATAGCGGGCGTAAAACTCTTCCAGGTACTCCTGGAAGTCCATCAAAAAGGCGTGATTGTCCAGCTCGTCTAAGCCAATGTGACGACCGGCACGCAGTTGGCTGTCCAGCGCCGGAAACAACGGATTCGCCAGCGCCTGTGCCAGCTTAACTGGCATCACTTGTTCAATATTTGTCAATGACATGCGCCTGTACCTTGGCTCCGTAATCGTTAATCGGCTGCCACTTCGGCGGCAGCCCGGTGAAATCTGCTTGCGCGACGCCCAGACGCACGGCCTGGTCTACCACAATGCGGGCGATGTCGAAGTGGCGCGCGCGAGGATATTGCGCCAGATAGTCGCGCACCACGAGCCCAAGATCCAGCGGCACTTGTCTGGTTTTGTAGACAGCGAGCTGTTCTTCGATCATCGCCGCAAGTTGCTCACGAATTTCGTTGAACTCTTCATATTCCAGATCCGGTGGCAGTTCACCGGTCACTTCTTCATCGCGCAGGGCCATCTCTTCGTCGCGCATATCCAGCAGACGATCGGCACTGGCGTAAGTCAGCGCCCATGGCGCATCGAAATAGGTCTGTACCGACTGGCGCAGACGCTGAGCAAAGACGCGGTTTTTATCCATATCGATCGCGGTACGGATAAATTTATGCACGTGACGGTCATAACCGATCCACAGGTCAATCGACTGCTGACCCCAGCTGATAATACGATCGAGTTTGCTCTGCAGATCGAACACCAGACGGTCAATAAAATGCAGATCGTCATGGGCCATGGTCGCATCCTGGATGCGCAGCAGGTTCGCCTGAAGCTTATCCCCTGCCGCTTCCAGCGTATCCTGCAGTTCACGCAGCGTACCCGAGGTTTCCGACAGCAACATTTCACAGCTGGAGATGGCCGCACGCCAGTCTTTATTCAGCAACTGCGCGATATCGTCTTTTACCTGTTGCTGCTGTTCATCCATCAGACGCTGGGTCAGATCGATGCTGTCGAAAATCTCTGCCACCGAATATTTCAGCGGCGCATAGACGTTACGGTGCCAGTGGAATTCGTCACCGTTTTCATCCGCTGCATCGGCGGCGCGCTTAAGTTCACCCGCCACAATCGAGAGCTGCATGGAAAGACGCAGCGTGGAAAATTCACGCTGGCGGATGTAGTAATCGGTGATGCCGATACCCAGTGGCGTCAGACGATAGATGGCGTTTCCTTCCGCCTGCTCGCTGGTAAAGCGGTTCAGCAGACGTTGACGCACCATATCGTTGATTGCGTTGTTGGCACGCACGCTAATGGTTTCGCTGGTTTGCTCAAACGCATCACTGACATGGCGGAACGCATCCACCAGTTCACCCTCGCTCATTTCGCCATCCAGCCGTTCGCCGTTCAGCGTGGCAACCGCCAGCAGGAAAGAGAGTCTGTCTACCGGCAGCGAGATGGAGAAATCGTTTTTCCTGGCCCAGGCAACCAGTTCGGGGACTGTCTGCGAAAATTCACTCATAGGTTATCCTTGCATCTGCGGCTTGTGCGCGGTGACGTGAATATAGCGGCCAAGACTGACAAAAGGTTCCTGACGGCAATACCGCGTTTCTAATTCTGTTAAGGTGTCAAAACAGTCACGCTGTTTGTGTTTTTCACGCAGATAATCATGAAACACCCTGACGCCCGTTTTCCCGGTTATCTGCCAGCCAATCTCTTCCAGCCAGCCATACACCTGCTGCGGATCGCGCGGATAATCCGGGGAAAGCGTGCGTTTTTTCTTTTTTGGCATCCCGACCTGAACATAGTCGAAGTTACCCGCAACCATGTTGTGCATCAGGAAGCCGTTAGCATTGTAGAACATCAGTGACAGCGTACCGCCCGGGCGCAACATCGACCACAGGGTGCGTAACACGCTTTGCGGATCGGCAACCCACTCCAGCACTGCATGAAACAATATCAGATCAACCTGGGTTTCCAAATGCTGTGCGATGTCCTGAGCGGCGCATTGTATAAAATGCATGTTGTCGCTCACACCTTTCTCTTCTGCGGCACGCGTCGCACGCGCGATCATCTCAGCAGAAAGATCGCAAAGCGTTACGTGATGACCGCGCTGGGCCATTTTGATAGCCGTCTGCCCTTCACCGCCGCCAGCGTCCAGCACGCGCAACGTTTGCCCCTCAAACGAGGCCAGGATGTTGTCCAGATCCTGCCAGAGGATCGTCTGACGCAACTGCCCTTTCGTGGTGCCATAAATGTTGCGCGAAAACTTTTCCGCGATGTCATCAAAATTGCGATCCCGCATTGGGAGAGTTCCACTCGCTAACTGCAAAACCGCTATTTTGTCACACCCGCGCGGAGAATGAACCTCTCTGGTGTAATATCACGAGTAATCACCTGCTATATGGTTAAAAAAGGAACCAAAAAGGATGCTTTTTACCCTGAAGAAATACATTGGGGGGATGATGCTTCCCCTTCCACTGCTGCTTATCATTATTGCGCTAGGGCTGGCGCTGGTGTGGTTTAGTCGCTTTCAGAAAAGTGGCAAAACCCTTATTACCGTCGGCTGGCTGGTTCTGCTGTTGCTGAGTCTGCAGCCGGTCGCGGATAGCCTGTTACGTCCTGTCGAAAACAAGTACCCGACATGGCAGGGTCATCAGGAGGTGAAGTATATCGTGGTGCTGGGTGGGGGTTACACCTGGGATCCGAACTGGGCCCCCAGTTCAAACCTGATTAACAACAGCCTGCCTCGACTGAACGAAGGCATTCGCCTGTGGCTGGCGAATCCGGGATCGAAAATGATCTTTACCGGTGCGGCGGCAAAAACAAACCCGGTCAGCACGGCCGAAGCCGGAGCCAGAGTGGCTGAATCGCTGGGTGTACCGCGTTCCGCTATCATCACGCTGGACAGCCCAAAAGACACTGAAGAAGAAGCTGCAGCCGTGAAGCAGGCGATTGGCGATGCCCCGTTCCTGCTGGTTACGTCCGCCTCGCACCTGCCGCGGGCGATGATTTTCTTCGAAAGAGTTGACCTGCATCCCCTCCCCGCGCCGGCTAACCAGATGGCCATCGACGCGCCGCTTAACCCGTGGGAACGGGCGATCCCGTCCCCGGTATGGCTGATGCACAGCGATCGTGTCGGTTACGAAACGCTTGGACGCCTCTGGCAATGGCTAAAAGGCGCGTCAGGCGAGCCAGGGCAGGAGTGATTTCGTGGCGAGATCGAAGTTGGCACGATTAAAACGGCCAGTATTGACCAGTTGCGCCACTTCATCCCAGAGCAGATAGAGCCAGCGGCGCCAGAGAAACGCTTCTGCAACCGGCGCGCGCTGGAGATAATGCCAGAGTAACCCCTCTGCGGCCCCGCTGTCGCTGAGCCTGAACAACTCGTACTCGCGCGGTGCCCAGAGCATGATCCCTGGCCCTACCATTGCCAGAAGCTGGTCGCTGCGAGGGTCTTTCAGCATGCTGCGCAGGGTAAAATTGCCGTGAACCAGCACGCAGTTGTCGTTAAAGCCGTCAAACAGCGCGGGCAAACACTCCCGGGTGCGGAACAAAATACGTTTGTCCTGCATGGTCAAACCGGTGTTATTAAACTGGTTAAGGGTGCCCCACAACACTTCGACCCGCTGGCGGTACCACAGTGGCCACAGGTTTTCCTGGGTGCTGTCTACCGGCCCGACGAGCCCACCGCTGTCTTGTCTGTGCCAACCCAGTAGCGCCTCGACAATCTGATCTTTCAGCTGTTCCCAGCGTTCCGGTGAACGAGCCGGCGCTTCCACAGGCACGCCACGTAACCGCTCAATCAGCAGGACATCGGGGCCGGGGTGTTCTTCATGCGTCATCACGCCATACACCGTCGGCATGCGGACGGTCCCTTGTCGCGCAAGCATCGACATTTTCCAGGCCAACTGCCTGGCAACGCCCGGCGAGGTAAAACTTCGGGCCATCAGCGGCATTGGGTTTCCCTGGCTGTCATATAACGACCAGAGTGCGGTATCTGCCTTTTCGTTCACACACTCAACCCTGCTTAACTTCTCACCCAGCAGATGGCTCAGTTCAGCACGCAGCTGTTCCATATGAGATTACCCCCATTAAGACTACTGCTTTTATAATGAGCGCGCGGACAGAAGATGTCACCCGACAGAGATCAATTATGGAAAAGAAAGGGAAAATAACCTGGAGAGAACATCCCCCCGCAAGGAGGGATGCGGGCGCTATTAACGCAATTCGGCGCGGACGCGCTCAAGATCTTCCGGGGTGTCAACACCCGTACCTGGCACTTCCTGCGCAACGGCAACGTGGATTTTTTCCCCGTACCAGAGCACGCGGAGCTGCTCCAGCATTTCGATATGCTCCAGCGGGCTGGGTGCCCAGGTAACATAACGACGAATAAAGCCAGCACGGTAGCCGTAGATCCCCAGATGACGCAGGAATGAATCACCAATGGTCTCTTTTGAAACCGCAAAACGATCACGATCCCAGGGAATAGTGGCGCGAGAGAAGTAGAGCGCATAGCCCTCGGCATCCATCACCACTTTCACCGCGTTCGGATTAAACGCCTCTTCAGCGTGGAGCACAGGTACCGCGAGCGTAGCCATACCGACCTGGCGCTGCGCCAGGTTTTCCGCCACCTGGCGAATAATGACCGCCGGGATCATCGGCTCGTCGCCCTGTACGTTAACGATGACCGTATCATCACTAAAACCGCATTTCTCAACCACTTCTGCCAGCCGCTCTGTGCCGGACTGGTGATCGGCGCGGGTCATGCACACTTCTCCGCCAGCCGCCTCAACCGCACGGGCAACGTCCGGATGATCGGTTGCCACGATAACGCGCTCAGCACCGGACTCACGCGCACGTTCAAGGACATGCACAATCATCGGTTTGCCGTTGATATCCACCAGCGGTTTACCCGGCAGACGGGTTGATGCATAACGCGCAGGAATAATGACAACAAAACTCATGGTTTGCTCTCTTCTGCCACCAGGGAGCGGGCTTCGTTTTCCAGCAATACCGGAATACCGTCGCGCAGCGGGAATGCCAGACTGTCCAGCTTGCAAATCAGCTCTTGTTTGTCCTGGCTGTAATAAAGTTTGCCGTTGCACACCGGGCAGGCAATAATTTCAAGTAAACGGTGATCCATAGTTCCTCCGTATGGGTAATCGCTAAAGCTTAACACATTCCTTTTTCAGGGAGTGTCTGTTTCCCAGCCACGTCGACAGGTGCTAAACAACCCGTCAGGCACCCGACCCAGCGCCACGTCGTGGGCCCCCTGCCAGCATGCGAATTCGCTAATGGCGGAGGTTAATCCTTTTTCCAGCGCCGCGGTGGTCTTGATCCCCTCTTCAAGATAGAGCGCGATAATCTCCAGCGTGCCGGTTTTGCGGTGCATTTTGGCGTCCATTCGACCGACCAGTTGCCCTTTGTGCAGCAGAGGCAACACAAAGTAGCCGTACTGACGCTTTGGCGCGGGGGTGTAACACTCAAGCCGATAGCTGAAATTAAACAGCTGTTCGGCCCGTTTTCTGTCCCACACGACCGGATCGAAAGGCGATAACACCGCGCTGTGGGTTGCCTGAAGCTTACTTTCCAGAGCCTGGGGTAAGAGCAGGAGGAGATCCGAATGCAGCCACATGTCCCCGAGGGTTTCTACCGTGACGGGGATAACACGATGTTCACGCTGCCACATTTCCAGCAGCGGTTTCAGGGCCGGCTGGCGAAGGCGATAGTAATCCGCCAGCCACTGCGGCCGGAAAATGCCCAGACTGCGGGCGCTGTTCTCCAGCATGATAGCTTCCGCTGCCTCCTGGGTGAGTAAGTCACGCTCATCGTCCCAGTGGGGCATCACGCGGTGCGTCAGGTCATACACGCGCTGAAAATTACGCCGTTCAATCACCATGACTTTGCCGGACGTAAACAGTCCTTCAAGGTGGCGTTTGTGCGGCTTCCACTCCCACCAGCCGCTGGTCCCTTTTCTCGGATGTTCAAAATCGGCGGAACGTACAGGACCGTTTTGCTGAATATGCTCGATAAGCTGTACAATTTCAGTCGCGTGCTCCTGCATCCATTCCTGGCGGTATTTCCAGCCCATCTTTTCGGGGGCCAGCATGCGATGGCGAACCAGGGCAAAATCGCTGCGCGGCAGGAAACAGGCCTCGTGCGCCCAGTACTCCATTAAGTCCCCCTTACTGAGCGCGTCATCCAGCCACTGAGGCGGATAATTCCCCAGCCGACTAAACAGCACAAGGTAAGGGCTACGGGCCACGATATTAATGGTGTCAATTTGAAGGAGCGACATGCGCTGAACGGTAGAGAGAATATCGGCGGGCTGCGCGCGGCGGCGGGGCTTTTTGAGCAGCCCCTGTGCGGCAAGGTGCAAATGACGTGCGGCTGAAAGCGAGAGTTGCGGTAAAGACATGCGTTTTCCTGTCAGTCAAAGCGCCACCAGAACCGCGTAAGCCATTACTGCACTAACGCAATCAGTTCCTTGAGCAATTGTTCCGGTTGCTCACCGCTGAGTTCAGCGTCAACCGGCAGATACCACCAGTTATCCTTCGCAAAGGCACGGCATTTCACCGCATCTTTTTCAGTCATGATTAGCGTCTGCCCCGGCGCAGTCAGGGCCGCGACCTGATCTGGCACCAGCGCCTGATGATCGGCCAGCGGAACGCGTTTTTCAAGCCGGGCACCACACTGTTCCAGCGTCGCGAAGAAACGCGGAGGATGACCGATACCCGCCATGGCCACCAGCGCGGGTAACAACGAGACAGCACTGCGCTCTCCGGTCAACAGATTCACCGCCATTCCCGGCCTGAGATGCATAGGGATCTCACCCGGTTTGGCCTCTCCACCGTTAACAATCACCGCATCAACGGACCTGAGACGCGAAGCGCGTTCGCGCATTGGCCCGGCGGGTAGCCACCAGCCGTTACCGAACCGGCGAACCCCGTCAATGACCACAATCTCTTTATCACGCGCCAGCGCGTAATGCTGCAGACCATCGTCAGTAATAATAATGTCTACCGTGTGTTCGGCAAGAAGTGCCTGAACGGCATCACTGCGTACCGGGGAAACCGCAACAGGTGCACCTGTACGCTGGTATATCAATACTGGCTCATCACCCGCTTCAGCGGTCGTAGTTTCCGCCGTCAGCAACAGGGGATACTGCGCCGCTTTTCCGCCATACCCACGCGATACCACGCCTGGGCGTATACCGCGTTTTTGCAGTTGCTCCACCAGCCAGATCACCACCGGTGTTTTACCGTTGCCGCCAGCCGTCAGGTTACCCACCACGACAACCGGCACCGGCGCGCGCCATGCTTGCTTCAACCCCAGACGGTAAAGCAGACGAATGGCGCCGCTCACCAGGCCATAAAGCCAGGAAAGCGGCAGAAGCAGCAGCCACAGCGGTGATTCACCGGACCAGATGCGTGCAATCATTCGCCGAATTGCATCTTATGCAGTTGGGCGTAAACGCCGCGGTGCGCCAGCAAATCAGAGTGGCTTCCGCGTTCGACAATCACGCCATCTTCAACAACAACGATTTCGTCAGCCTGCTCGATAGTCGACAGACGGTGCGCAATCACCAGCGACGTACGGTTCTTTTGCAGCTCATCCAGCGCAGACTGAATGGCACGTTCAGATTCCGTATCCAGCGCAGAGGTTGCTTCATCCAGAATCAGAATCGGGCTATCACGCAACAGCGCACGAGCAATGGCGATACGCTGGCGCTGGCCACCGGAGAGCAGTACACCGTTCTCACCGATAATGGTATCCAGACCGTTATCCATCTTGTTGATAAAGTCCATCGCATAGGCCATACGAGCGGCCTTTTCAATCTCCGCACGGCTGTACTCTTCTGTACGCGCATAGGCAATGTTATTTGCCACCGTATCGTTGAAGAGATGCACATTCTGGGAGACCAGCGCCACCTGGTTACGCAGCGACTGCAGGGTATACTCCCGCAGGTCATGGCCATCCAGCAGGATTTCACCCTCGTCGATATCATAGAAACGGGTGATCAGGCTGGCGATGGTGGATTTACCTGAGCCAGAGCGGCCTACCAGCGCAACGGTTTTACCCGCGGGAATGGACAGGTTGATGTTACGCAAAGCCGGCGTTTCGCGGCCAGGATAGGTGAAAGTCACATTGCGAAATTCAACATCGCCGTGGGCGCGTTCAATCTCGCGTTTACCTTCATCTTTCTCCTGTTCGGTATCCAGAATGCTGAACAGGGTCTGGCAGGCAGCCATCCCGCGCTGGAACTGAGCGTTGACGTTCGTCAGTGATTTCAGCGGACGCATCAGGGCAATCATCGATGAGAAGACCACGGTGATGGTACCTGCCGTCAGCGTCTCCATCACGCTCGGGAAGCTGGCCGCATACAGAACAAAGGCCAGCGCCAGAGAAGCGATCAGCTGGATGATAGGGTCAGAAATTGAAGAGGCCGAAACCATTTTCATCCCCTGCAGACGCATTTTGTTGCTGACTTTATCAAAGCGTTTGGTTTCGACTTCCTGCCCGCCGAAAATCAACACCTCTTTATGCCCTTTCAGCATCTGCTCAGCGCTGGTCGTAACCTGGCCCATCGTGTTCTGCATATTCTTACTGATGTTGCGAAAACGCTTTGAAACGACGCGAATAGCAATAGAGACAACCGGTGCCAGCACGATAAGGATCAGTGACAGCTGCCAGCTGTAATAGAACATCATGATGAACAGACCAATAATCGATGCACCTTCACGCACCACGGTAATCAGCGCGTTGGACGACGATGATGCCACCTGCTCGGAGTCGTAGGTAATACGTGACAGCAAGGTACCGGTAGACTGCTTATCAAAGAACGCTACTGGCATGCCCATCATGTGGCCAAACAGCCGACGGCGCATGGTCATAACGACTTTCCCGGAAACCCAGGAGATACAGTAGCTCGAAATGTAGCTGGTGATACCGCGTAAGATCATCAGTCCAATAACCACCAGTGGCATCCATATCAGCACTGAGCGATCTGTTTTACCAAAACCGTCATCCAGTAACGGTTTGAGAAGCGATAACATAAACGTATCGCTGGCTGCGTTGAGGACTAACGCTACACCCGCCACGATCAAGCCTGCTTTAAAAGGTGCAATCATCGGCCAGAGTCGGCGGAAGGTTTGCCACGTGGAGAGATCTTTGTCGTTATGCATTCAAAAAACCAGCATCTGTTGAAATAGCCGCATATTCTACCCGTTATCTCCGGGCGCGCCAAACCACTGATGATACCAACGCGGTAAATATTCATCACGTACGCGCTGTATTTGCCATCGATGTTGCGAGAATGTCACCGATATTTGTCCAGAATGGGGGGTATCGTGCCAGATATAGCCCTCTTTTCGATAACGTCTGATAACTTTTGCCGACGGAAAATGCCATGCGTTATAGCGGGCCGCAGAATCGAGCGCGATCCTCCCCTCTACCCGCTGCACCAGTGGCAATGATGAAGACGTATTGCTGCCATGATGGGGTACCTGTATTACAGTGGACGTCAGATGACGCCAGTAATGGCTAAGCATAGTCTGTTCCGCTTGCGCTTCAATATCTCCCGTAAGCAACGCACTTTGCTCACCGTCGTCGATTTTTACCACACAGGAGCGATTGTTCCCCCTTTCGGAATAGCCCTCAGGTGGCCAGTGGACGGTGAAGGTTAACCCCTCCCATATCCATCTCTGCCCGCGAAAACAAGGCCGATGTTCCGCCCGGCCTAACGGGCTTCTTATCCATAATGTGGGCCATGTTTTTTGCAGCGTCGCCAGGCCGCCCGCATGGTCGAGATGCTCATGACTGAGGATGACGCCTTCTGGTTGCAAATGGTGCCAGCGTAGCCACGGAATGATTAACTGCCGGGCGCTATCACCACCCGGCCAGGCGAGCCCGGTATCATAAAGAAGGGCTTTGCCATGGCGTTCAATGACCATTGCCAGTCCCTGCCCCACATCCAGCATATGCAGTGTCCAGCCCTCACTCCTCACCGTTCGCCAAAGCGGAAATGCCAGTAAGATACTCCCTGCCAGACAAACTGCAGGAACGGATTTCCAGGCATGAAAGCGCCAGCCGATAATGGCAAGCCAGGGCAATAACGTCAGGTATTGCCATCGTTCATCTACATTCTGCCAGCCATCCGGCAGGCGCATCAGCATCCAGAACAACCCCCCCAGGGATTTATCGGCTGCAAACCAGAGGGCACTTTCCAGCGCCGTCAGCGGCAACAGATGAAGCAACATTCCGGCCAGGATCAGCGGTACGCAGACAAAAGTGACCAGGGGGACGGCAAAGAGATTAGCCACCAGGGAAGAGAGGCTAAACCCATGAAAAATCAGCACCTGTAATGGCATGAGCAGAAGCAACATGCCGGTTTGCAGATAAAGAAGATTCACCAGAGGCTGTAACCAGCGAACCCGGTGCCCGCGAGGAAGAGGCAGCCACTGAAACCAGAAAATCAGCGCGGCGACGGCAAAAGCTGAAAGGGCCAGACTTTGAGAAAGCACGGCTAAGGGATCGCTTATCAGGATTGCCGCGATACAGCAACACCACACCTGCCAGGGAGACCACTGACGGGCGCCAATGCGCAATGCCGCCAGCACGGCAAGTGCGATAACCGTTCGCAATGCGGGCGGTTGCAGCCCGGTAAGCCAGGCGTAGAAAGCGGCAAAGAGCAACCCGGCCAGGAGAGGAATCTGCCAGTGGATCCAGTGGCCCGGCATCAAAAACTGAAGCCCACGCGCAAGTAACCAGACGATGGATGCGGCCAGCGCAATATGCAGACCCGAAATTGCCATCAGGTGCAACGTGCCGGTGTCGCGCATCAGATCTTTTATTTCCCGGGGCACCTCCAGACGTTCTCCCATCCCCAGCCCAAGCATAACCGCGCCCCAGTGAAAAGCAGAAAGTCGCTGTTGCAGTGACATCAGGTACTGAGCACGCACGCTGCAGTTTTCATCGACGATTTTCGCCTGTGTGAAACGTCCGCTGAGCGTCTGGTGTCGGGCAAAGGCGCTTCGCTGGGGATCATATCCCCCGTCGTTTAGCTCGCCATGCACAGGCCGGAGCCTGAGCGTCATGGCCCAGCGCTGACCGGCACACACCTTTTGCGGCAGGTAATTGCCATACAGCGTCACGCCCGTGGATGCCCACCAGCGTTGACCATCGACACGCAGAATGTTGCCCTGATGCATTGTTGCACCATCGGTGGCCGTAATTTCTATCTCTGCCTGCACTGCTCCCGTCGTTAAATGTTGCATCGGCCAGACGCTTTCCTGCGCAGCAAGAAGACCCCAGACACAAAATAACACCATGATCCCCATATACTTCAGGACGTTGTGTCGCTTGGCGGCCAGCGCTATCCCACCGGCTATCATTACCCACACGGTATGACGTTCAGGCAGGACGGGTAACCAGAGTAACGGCATGATCGCCAGAATGGCGCAAAGACTTATCGCGGGAATGCCCATTACTACCTCCCTGTTTGAGGGTGACAGTATGGAAGCAGGCAGGGTGAGTCGTCAGCCAGAAGAAACGCGGTTTACAGCGGGCGCTGAAACATTTTTATCCGTTTGCAGAAAACAAAAGGAAAATTGCGCGGCATCTTCAGAATAAAAGCGACAGGCACAAAAAAAGCACCCGCAGGTGCTTTCTTTCGAACCCAGTTTAGCGCTGATGGCTAAACTCAGTTGCCGTAAATGTTGGCGCGATCGCGCAGTTCTTTACCCGGCTTAAAGTGTGGAACGTACTTACCTTCCAGTTCGACTTTATCGCCAGTTTTCGGGTTACGCCCGGTACGTGGAGCACGATAGTGCAGAGAAAAACTACCGAAACCGCGGATTTCAATGCGCTCGCCCTGGGCAAGAGTGGAGGCCATATGCTCCAGCATCTCTTTTACGGCATCCTCCACTGCTTTCGCAGGGATATGCGGTTGCTGACTGGCAAGTCTTTCAATCAATTCTGACTTGGTCATGATTCCTCCGGTTCCTTTCAAACCAATTAGCTGAACAGCTCATTAAACAAGGGCGGCCGTAGCCGCCCTTTGTTATTGATTACAGGACGAATCCTCTAATCTGTCAAGTTTGCTCCTCATCCTTCTCGCTGTAAATGCGTTACAGCTCAAAATGATGCGGACAACCTGATATTACTCGCCTTTAGCTGCTTTGAAAGCTTCAGCCATTGCGTTGTTAGAGAAGTTTGCATCTTCCTGTTTGTTAACAGTGGCGATTGCATCTTTCTCATCAGCTTCGTCTTTAGCACGAACAGACAGGCTGATTGCACGGTTCTTACGGTCAACACCGGTGAACTTAGCTTCAACGTCGTCACCAACGTTCAGAACCAGAGTGGCATCTTCAACGCGGTCACGTGAAGCTTCAGAAGCACGCAGGTAACCTTCAACGCCGTCAGCCAGTTCTACGGTTGCGCCTTTAGCGTCAACTGCAGTGACTTTACCGTTTACGATTGCGCCTTTCTTGTTCAGTGCAACCCAGTTGTTGAACGGATCTTCTGCGAGCTGTTTAACGCCCAGGGAGATACGTTCACGCTCTGCGTCAACCTGCAGAACAACTGCAGCGATTTCGTCGCCTTTTTTGTATTCACGAACTGCTTCTTCGCCTGCAACGTTCCAGGAGATGTCAGACAGGTGAACCAGGCCATCGATGCCGCCGTCCAGGCCGATGAAGATACCGAAGTCAGTGATAGACTTGATTTTACCTTCAACACGGTCACCCTTGTTGTGGGTTTCCGCGAACTGCTGCCATGGGTTGTTTTTGCACTGTTTCAGGCCCAGGGAGATACGACGACGTTCTTCGTCGATATCCAGAACCATAACTTCCACTACATCACCAACGTTAACAACTTTGGATGGGTGGATGTTTTTGTTGGTCCAGTCCATTTCGGAAACGTGCACCAGGCCTTCAACGCCTTCTTCGATTTCAACGAAGCAGCCGTAGTCAGTCAGGTTGGTAACGCGACCAGTCAGTTTAGTACCTTCTGGGTAACGCTTAGCGATAGCTACCCATGGATCTTCGCCCAGCTGTTTCAGGCCGAGGGATACACGAGTACGCTCGCGGTCGAACTTCAGCACTTTAACAGTGATTTCGTCGCCCACGTTCACGATTTCGCTTGGGTGCTTAACGCGTTTCCACGCCATGTCGGTGATGTGCAGCAGGCCATCAACGCCGCCCAGGTCAACGAATGCGCCGTAGTCAGTGAGGTTCTTAACGATACCTTTGACTTCCATGCCTTCCTGCAGGTTTTCCAGCAGCTGATCGCGTTCTGCGCTGTTTTCGGATTCGATAACGGCACGACGGGATACAACAACGTTGTTACGCTTCTGGTCCAGCTTGATTACTTTGAACTCAAGCTCTTTGCCTTCGAGGTGCAGGGTGTCACGGACTGGACGAACGTCTACCAGAGAACCTGGCAGGAACGCACGAATACCATTCAGCTCAACAGTGAAGCCACCTTTAACTTTGCCGTTGATAACACCGACCACAGTTTCAGCTTCTTCGTAAGCTTTTTCCAGCGTGATCCAAGCTTCGTGACGTTTAGCTTTTTCACGGGAAAGCAGGGTTTCGCCGAAGCCGTCTTCTACTGCATCCAGAGCAACGTCAACTTCGTCACCAACCTGGATTTCCAGCTCGCCCTGGGCGTTTTTGAACTGCTCTGCCGGAATGGCGGACTCAGATTTCAGACCGGCGTCAACCAGTACTACGTCTTTGTCGATAGCAACAACAACACCACGAACGATGGAACCCGGACGGGTTTCGATTGTTTTTAAGGATTCTTCAAATAGTTGAGCAAAAGATTCAGTCATGTTTAATCTTCAGGTTAATATAACGTCCACCTGGCTCCGTGCCGGATGGGGTTGTTTCACATACCCGCCGTCAATCCATTGCAGCGGGGGTACTGCTAAATCGGTCGCAATTACGCGAGTGCCAGTTTTTGGCGCGCATATTGTAGCGCTTTTTCAATCACTTGCTCAATAGTTAAACTGGTTGAATCCAGAACTAATGCATCTTCTGCAGGAACAAGTGGGGCGACGGCGCGGTTACGATCGCGGTCATCGCGCTCTTTTATCTCGGACAAAAGGCGATCAAAGTTAACACTAAACCCCTTTTCCTGCAACTGAAGCATGCGGCGTTGAGCCCGTTCTTCCGAGGAGGCGTCGAGGAAAATTTTCACTGGCGCATCAGGGAAGACAACGGTTCCCATGTCACGCCCGTCAGCGATCAGGCCAGGCAGTTCACGGAAGGCGCGTTGACGGCGCAGCAGTGCTTCACGCACGCGCGGGAAAGCGGCAACCTGTGAAGCGGCATTCGCCACGTCCTGAGTCCGAATTTCACCGCTGACATCTTCACCTTCGAGAATCACTTCCAGATTTCCGTTGGTTGAGATAAAGCGAACATCAAGATGGGTAGCCAGCGGAACCAGCGCGTCTTCGGAGGCCACATCAACATGGTGATGCAGCGCCGCAAGCGCTAACACGCGGTAAATAGCACCAGAGTCCAGCAGATGCCATTGCAATGCTTCCGCCATTGCCTTGCACAAGGTGCCCTTTCCTGCACCGCTTGGGCCATCAATGGTTATGACCGGGGCAATTGCCGTCATCTTTATCTCCTTAAACAGGCATACCGTTAACGTAAACGCCGCGCATTATACGCGCCAATGCCCACAATCGTTAACGTTGTGTGCAAAAACGCGAATTACAGGTATTTAGATGAAGAATTATTGCGCAATGATACTTCTACATCGTTCGCGTTGCTTGCCGGCGGCAGGCGCACATCTTCAGAAGTGTAGATCATCACGTCAATGAGTGGGAACGGTGTAAGCGCGCCAGCACAGAGGCTGGCGCGAAGGCAAATCAGGCAGGGGTACTGATACGCGCCAATTGCTCGAAGTAGTCCGGGAAGGTTTTCGCCGTACATTTCGGGTCGAGAATGGTCACAGGCGTATCGGAGAGCGCCACCAGCGAGAAGCACATTGCCATGCGGTGATCGTTATAGGTGCCGATTTCCGCAAATTGCAGTTTTGCCGGAGGCGTGACGCGGATGTAGTCTTCGCCCTCCTCCACTTCGGCGCCCACTTTACGCAGTTCGGTCGCCATCGCGAACAGACGGTCGGTCTCTTTTACGCGCCAGTTGTAAATGTTACGCAACGTCGTGGTGCCTTTTGCGAAGAGCGCCGCCGTGGCAATGGTCATCGCCGCATCCGGGATATGGTTCATGTCCATATCGATAGCGTTCAGCTCGCCATGGGTGCAGGAGATGAAATCATCGCCCCAGGTAATCGTGGCGCCCATTTTTTCCAGCACGTCAGCAAAACGGATATCGCCCTGAACGCTGTTACGGCCAATGCCGGTCACTTTCACCGTACCGCCCTTAATCGCCCCTGCCGCCAGGAAATAGGAGGCAGAAGAAGCATCACCTTCCACAAGGTAATGACCCGGAGACTGGTACTGCTGCGCACCGCGAACCACGAATTGCTGATAAGCGCGGTTTTCCACCTCAACCCCAAAGGTTTTCATCAGGTGCAGCGTAATATCAATGTACGGTTTAGAGACCAGGTCGCCTTTGATGGTGATGACCGTATCCTGTGGTGCCAGCGGCGCAGTCATCAGCAGAGCCGTCAGGAACTGGCTGGAGACGCTGCCATCCACCTCGACGTTACCGCCATTGAAACCACCGCGCAGACGCAGAGGCGGGTAATTTTCCTGCTCCAGATACTCAATCTGCGCGCCGCCCTGGCGAAGGGCATCCACCAGATGGCCAATGGGACGCTCTTTCATGCGTGGCTCACCGGTCAGCACAATATTGTTGCTGCCCAGGCACAGGGCCGCCGCCAGCGGGCGCATCGCCGTCCCCGCATTACCCAGAAACAGTTCACGCTCTTCAGCCGAGCGTAACGCGCCGCCGTTGCCGGTCACTTCACAGCGGGTGCGGTCGTCAGACAGCGTGTAATGAACTCCCAACGCTTTCAGCGCATTGAGCATATGGCGCACGTCATCGCTGTCCAGCAGGTTTGTGAGGACGGTGGTGCCGTTTGCCAGAGCTGCCAGCAGCAGAGCGCGGTTCGAGACACTTTTTGAACCAGGCAGATTAATGGTGCCATCTACCCGCGCGATAGGTTGTAACGTCAGGGATTCCATGAAACTTAACTCTCAACTCAACATAATAAAAACCCCGCAGCAGGGCTACGGGGGTGAAAAACAGCGTAATTAACCGTGGCGACGTTCGAAGTCGATCATGAAATCGGTCAGGGTTTTAACCCCTTCCAGCGGCATCGCGTTATAGATAGAGGCACGCATACCGCCTACAACACGGTGGCCTTTCAGCGCATGCAGGCCTGCAGCGAAGGACTCTTCAAGGAAGACTTTATCCAGGTTGCTGTCCGCCAGCTGGAACGGCACATTCATACGAGAACGGTTAGCTTTCGAGACATCGTTACGGTAGAAATCGCTCTTATCGATCACGCCATACAGCAGGTCGGCTTTCTGCTGATTGATTTTGTCCATCTGCGCCACGCCGCCGTTTTGCTTGAGCCATTTAAAGACCAGGCCAGAGAGGTACCAGGCAAACGTAGGGGGGGTGTTGAACATGGAGTCGTTATCGTTGAGGACCGTATAATCCAGAATAGACGGGCAAGACTGATGGGCTTTACCCAGCAAATCTTCGCGCACGATGACGATCGTCAAACCCGCCGGGCCGATATTTTTCTGCGCACCCGCATAGATAACACCGTAACGGCTGACGTCAATTGGCGCGGACAAAATGGTAGAGGAGAAATCGGCTGCAACCACGACGTCTTTACCGAAGTTCGGGGTCTCGTCGATGGCAATCCCGTCGATGGTTTCATTTGGGCAATAGTGCAGGTACGCAGCGTTATCAGAGAGCTGCCATTCGCTCATCGGCTTCACGGCACGCAGGCCATCAACGGTAATTTTGGCGTCGATAACATTTGGCGAGCAGTACTTTTTGGCTTCTTTAACCGCACTTGCCGCCCAGTAACCCGCATCAACGTAGTCTGCCGTGGTTTTGTCGCCGAGGATATTCAGCGGGACGCCAGCAAACTGACCGCGGCCACCGCCGTGGCAGAACAAAACTTTGTAGTTTGAGGGAATGTTCAGCAGATCGCGAAAATCCTTTTCTGCCTCTTCCGCCACCTGAATAAACTCTTTACCACGGTGGCTGATTTCCATCACCGACGTACCCAGACCGTTCCAGTCACAAAGTTCCTGTTGAGCCTGTTTAAGCACGTCTGCCGGCAACATCGCCGGACCTGAACTGAAATTAAAGACTTGAGCCATTTCCCCTCACCACGCTAAAAGCAATAAGTTATAACTGTGGATATCGGTTTTATCATTCAGTGACACGCGCCGCAATGTCTAAAACTTATGACCGGTGAAATGTGTCCCGCGTCACACAATACAATCTGCCACCTCTCTGCGGCAAAACCGACAATATGGCTGTCAGGTAAGGCGTTTGGCCCGGCTAACCTTCGTCCATTCCGGATTTGTACAGCGGGGACATAATTGATGATCGCCCGGCTGCATCGCCACAACATGGCTACATCTTATACAGGCATATTCGCCTGACTCAGGCACGGTCGTGAAACGCTCAATAAGCATATCCGGCAGAATACAGAGCCCCGGCTTCACCTCGTCGTCAGCATAGTAATAGACGCTGATTTGCCCGTTCGTTTCCATGATTGCCAGCCGCACCTGCCCGAGTTGTTCAACGCTATTCAGACGCAGTTCCATAAAAAACTCGAACTCGGTCATGTTGGCACTCTGTACATTTTCCCAGGCCAGCCGCCCGTTCTCGACGATAACCACCGGCTTCCCTTCGAGAAGATCTTCCAGCTTTTCACTTTTCGACATCAGCCACATGACAAGCCGGTAAAGTAGCGCCAGTGAGACAAAAACGATAAAGACCGGCACCATCGGCACATCGTCGTAAAAGGCAACATCCCCCGCCGCTGAACCCAGCGTCAGAATAATCAGCACCTCAAAGAGGGACATCTGCCGGACGCCACGCCGCCCGGTGATTTTGAGAAACAGAAAGACCAATACAAAGGTATACAGGCTGCGCAGGGCCACTTCGCCCAAAAATTCGGGAGGAACTTTATCAAACGCCATCCGCTGGAGATCAAATGCTTTCATTTTTCTATGCCTTAACAGTAAGTTACTGTCTGTAAGCATAGTCGAGTCTTTTATTTTCGCCGAAGATAGCACCTGTCACGCAAAACCCGTATCATTGCGCGCTTTACGTACGATAAAAGTGAACGCCATGACTCAAACGTTTATCCCCGGCAAAGACGCCGCTCTGGAAGATTCCATCGCTCGCTTCCAGCAGAAACTGACCGACCTGGGCTTTAATATCGAAGAAGCCTCCTGGCTCAACCCGGTGCCTCATGTCTGGTCCGTGCATATTCGCGATAAAGAGTGTGCCCTGTGCTTTACCAATGGTAAAGGCGCGACAAAAAAAGCGGCACTGGCCTCTGCGCTGGGTGAGTATTTTGAACGTCTGTCGACCAACTATTTCTTCGCCGATTTCTGGCTGGGTGAAACCATCGCCAACGGCCCGTTTGTGCACTATCCGAACGAAAAATGGTTCCCGCTGCCTGAAGACGACGCGCTGCCGGAAGGCATTCTCGACGCGCGTCTGCGTGCGTTCTACGATCCGGAAAACGAACTGACCGCCAGCATGCTGATCGATCTGCAGTCCGGCAATGAGGATCGTGGTATCTGCGCCCTGCCGTTCACGCGTCAGTCTGATGAGCAGACCGTCTATATCCCGATGAACATCGTTGGCAACCTGTATGTGTCCAACGGTATGTCTGCCGGTAATACCCGTAATGAAGCGCGCGTACAGGGGCTGTCTGAAGTCTTCGAACGCCACATTAAAAACCGCATCATTGCCGAATCCATCAGCCTGCCTGAAATTCCGGCTGACGTGCTGGCGCGCTACCCGGGCGTGGTGGAATCCATCGCCAGGCTGGAAGCGGAAGGTTTCCCAATCTTTGCCTATGACGGCTCACTGGGCGGTAAATACCCGGTTATCTGTGTGGTGCTGTTTAACCCTGAAAACGGAACCTGCTTCGCCTCCTTCGGCGCGCACCCTGACTTTGGTGTGGCGCTGGAGCGTACCGTCACCGAATTACTGCAGGGCCGTGGCCTGAAAGATCTGGACGTGTTTACGCCACCGACCTTTGACGATGAAGAAGTGGCCGAGCACACCAACCTTGAAACCCACTTCATCGACTCCAGCGGTTTGATCTCCTGGGATCTGTTTAAGCAGGACGCGGACTATCCGTTCGTCGACTGGAGCTTTGCAGGTACCACCGAAGAAGAGTTCGCCACGCTGATGGCTATCTTTAAGGCGGAAGATAAAGAAGTCTACATCGCTGACTACGAACACCTTGGCGTGTACGCCTGCCGCATTCTGGTGCCGGGCATGTCCGACATCTATCCGGCAGAAGACCTGTGGCTGGCGAACAACAGCATGGGCGCGCACCTGCGTGAAACCCTGCTGGCCTTGCCGGGCAGCGAATGGGAAAAAGAAGATTACCTGAACCTGATCGCGCAACTGGACGAAGAAGGCCATGATGACTTCACCCGCGTACGCGAGCTGCTGGGTCTGGCGACCGGTAAAGATAACGGCTGGTATACCCTGCGTATCGGTGAGCTGAAAGCAATGCTGGCACTGGCTGGTGGCGATCTGGATCAGGCTCTGGCCTGGACCGAGTGGACTATGGAGTTTAACCAGTCTGTCTTCTCTGCCGAGCGCACTAACTACTATCGCTGCCTGCAAACCCTGCTGCTTCTCGCGCAGGAAGAAGATCGTCAGCCGCTGCAATACCTGAATACGTTTGTTCGCATGTACGGTGCTGACGCCGTTGAAGCCGCCAGCGCAGCACTGAGCGGTGAAGCGCCGTTCTACGGTCTTCAGGCTGTGGATAGCGATCTGAAAGCCTTCCCGGCACATCAGTCTCTGCTGAAAGCGTATGAAAAATTGCAGAAGGCGAAATCCGCTTACTGGTCAAAATAAGCGCATATAACATTATCAGCTGTAGGCGTATTCAATCGTCTGGGCTATATTACGGGGCAATTTCATTGCCCCGTTTTTTATTTTTTTCGGCAATGACTGTTGATTGTAATAATAAAGTTAAATATGGGTAAATATAATAATATTTACCTGGGCTTTACTGTTACTTTTTATGGTAATTACTCCATATTAATTAACTGTTGCAGAGGTGGCCGAAAGAAATAATTCAACTCTTTTCATAACTTTTAAAATTTATTTTTATACGGATAATCAAATACTTACTCCGCTTTTGCTGTAAATCCATACACATTGCGGGCCTATAAGCCAGGCGAGATATGATCTATATCAATTTCTCTTCTATAATGCTTTGTTAGTATCTCGTCGCCGACTTAATAAAGAGAGAGTTAGTGTGAAAGCTGACAACCCTTTTGATCTTTTACTCCCAGCTGCTATGGCCAAAGTTGCCGAAGAAGCGGGTGTCTATAAAGCAACGAAACACCCGATGAAGACGTTCTATCTGGCGATCACGGCTGGTGTGTTCATCTCTATCGCGTTTGTCTTCTACATCACTGCCACCACCGGTACTGCCGCGATGCCTTTCGGCATGGCGAAACTGATTGGCGGTATTTGCTTCTCACTGGGACTGATTCTTTGCGTCATCTGCGGCGCCGACCTCTTCACTTCTACAGTGTTGATTGTCGTGGCAAAAGCCAGCGGAAGAATTACCTGGGGTCAACTGGCGCGCAACTGGCTTAATGTCTATGTTGGCAACCTGATTGGCTGTCTGCTCTTTGTTCTGTTGATGTGGCTCTCTGGCGAGTATATGACCGCCAACGGTGGCTGGGGACTCAACGTCCTGCAGACCGCAGACCACAAAATGCACCACACATTTATCGAAGCCGTTGCTCTCGGCATCCTCGCTAACCTGATGGTCTGCCTGGCTGTCTGGATGAGCTACTCGGGTCGTAGCCTGATGGATAAAGCCATGATTATGGTTCTGCCGGTTGCGATGTTTGTTGCCAGCGGCTTCGAGCACAGTATTGCGAACATGTTTATGATCCCAATGGGAATTGTAATCCGCAACTTTGCAAGCCCGGAGTTCTGGACTGCTGTTGGTTCAACCCCGGAAAGTTTCTCTCACCTGACTATTATGAATTTCATTACTGATAACCTGATCCCTGTCACTATCGGGAACATTATCGGTGGGGGTCTGTTAGTTGGGTTGACATACTGGGTCATTTACCTGCGTGGCGACGACCATCATTGATGGTTATCTCAGGCAGTAAATAAAAAATCCACTTAAGAAGGTAGGTGTTACATGTCCGAGCTTAATGAAAAGTTAGCCACAGCCTGGGAAGGTTTTGCGAAAGGTGACTGGCAGAATGAAGTAAACGTACGTGACTTCATTCAGAAAAACTATACCCCGTATGAAGGTGACGAATCCTTCCTGGCTGGTGCAACTGACGCGACCACCAAGCTGTGGGACAGCGTAATGGAAGGCGTAAAACTGGAAAACCGCACTCACGCGCCAGTTGATTTTGACACCTCCGTTGCTTCTACCATCACTTCTCACGATGCTGGCTACATTAACAAAGCCCTTGAGAAAATCGTTGGTCTGCAAACTGAAGCACCACTGAAACGTGCGATCATCCCGTTCGGTGGTATCAAAATGGTTGAAGGTTCCTGCAAAGCGTATAACCGCGAGCTGGACCCAATGCTGAAAAAAATCTTCACCGAATACCGCAAAACCCACAACCAGGGTGTATTCGATGTTTACACCAAAGACATTCTGAACTGCCGTAAATCTGGCGTTCTGACTGGTCTGCCAGATGCCTATGGCCGTGGCCGTATCATCGGTGACTACCGTCGCGTTGCGCTGTACGGTATCGACTTCCTGATGAAAGACAAATACGCGCAGTTTGTTTCCCTGCAGTCTGATCTGGAAAACGGTGTAAACCTGGAAGCGACTATCCGTCTGCGTGAAGAAATCGCTGAACAGCATCGCGCGCTGGGTCAGATCAAAGAAATGGCGGCTAAATATGGCTGCGATATCTCTGGTCCTGCAACCAACGCTCAGGAAGCTATCCAGTGGACCTACTTCGGCTACCTGGCCGCTGTTAAGTCTCAGAACGGTGCAGCAATGTCCTTCGGTCGTGTATCCACCTTCCTGGATGCTTACATCGAACGTGATATGAAAGCGGGCAAAATCACCGAGCAAGACGCTCAGGAAATGATTGACCACCTGGTCATGAAACTGCGTATGGTTCGCTTCCTGCGTACCCCTGAATACGATGAGCTGTTCTCTGGTGACCCAATCTGGGCAACGGAATCTATCGGTGGTATGGGTGTTGATGGCCGTACTCTGGTTACCAAAAACAGCTTCCGCTTCCTGAACACCCTGTACACCATGGGTCCTTCTCCGGAGCCGAACATCACCGTTCTGTGGTCTGAAAAACTGCCTCTGAACTTCAAGAAATTCGCCGCTAAAGTGTCCATCGACACCTCTTCTCTGCAGTACGAGAACGATGACCTGATGCGTCCGGACTTCAACAACGATGACTACGCTATCGCATGCTGCGTAAGCCCAATGGTTGTTGGTAAACAAATGCAGTTCTTCGGTGCGCGTGCAAACCTGGCGAAAACCATGCTGTACGCAATCAACGGCGGCGTTGATGAAAAACTGAAAATGCAGGTTGGTCCTAAGTCTGAACCAATCAAAGGCGACGTTCTGAACTTCGATGAAGTCATGGAGCGTATGGATCACTTCATGGACTGGCTGGCTAAACAGTACGTCACTGCCCTGAACGTTATCCACTACATGCACGACAAGTACAGCTACGAAGCCTCTCTGATGGCGCTGCATGACCGTGACGTTATCCGCACCATGGCGTGTGGTATCGCAGGTCTGTCCGTTGCGGCTGACTCCCTGTCTGCAATCAAATATGCGAAAGTTAAACCAATTCGTGACGAAGACGGTCTGGCTGTTGACTTCGAAATCGAAGGCGAATATCCGCAGTTTGGTAACAACGACTCTCGCGTTGATGACATGGCGGTTGACCTGGTTGAACGTTTCATGAAGAAAATTCAGAAACTGACCACTTACCGTAACGCTATCCCGACTCAGTCTGTTCTGACCATCACGTCTAACGTTGTGTATGGTAAGAAAACCGGTAACACCCCAGACGGTCGTCGCGCAGGTGCGCCATTCGGCCCAGGTGCTAACCCAATGCACGGTCGTGACCAGAAAGGTGCTGTTGCCTCTCTGACCTCCGTTGCTAAACTGCCGTTTGCTTACGCGAAAGATGGTATCTCTTACACCTTCTCTATCGTGCCAAATGCGCTGGGTAAAGACGACGAAGTACGTAAAACTAACCTCGCGGGTCTGATGGATGGTTACTTCCACCACGAAGCGTCCATTGAAGGTGGTCAGCACCTGAACGTGAACGTAATGAACCGTGAAATGCTGCTTGATGCGATGGAACACCCTGAGAAATATCCTCAGCTGACCATCCGTGTATCCGGCTACGCAGTACGTTTTAACTCCCTGACGAAAGAACAGCAGCAGGACGTTATCACCCGTACTTTCACTCAGTCCATGTAAGTGGAATTGACTGAAATCACGCGTTAAAAGGCGTACAATAAAGGCTCCACATACGTGGGGCCTTTTTAACACTCTCTCCATCACAGTCTCTTTTGTCCGCTATCTATACTCTATGGATAACAGCCAAAACAGACTTAAACACAGCCGGTTTTGAGCTGTGCATACACAGGCCCCGGACGGGCCGATGCTGGAGATATCACCGCAATGTCAATTATTGGTCGCATTCACTCCTTTGAATCCTGTGGCACTGTCGATGGCCCGGGTATCCGCTTTATCACCTTTTTCCAGGGCTGCCTGATGCGCTGCCTGTACTGCCATAACCGTGACACCTGGGATACGCACGGCGGCAAAGAAGTGACCGTCGAAGAACTGATGAAAGAGGTGGTGACTTATCGTCACTTTATGAACGCATCCGGCGGCGGCGTAACCGCTTCCGGCGGTGAAGCCATTCTGCAGGCCGAATTCGTGCGCGACTGGTTCCGCGCCTGCCGCAAAGAAGGCATTCATACCTGTCTCGATACAAACGGTTTTGTCCGCCGCTACGATCCGGTCATTGATGAACTGCTCGACGTCACCGACCTGGTGATGCTCGATCTCAAACAGATGAACGATGAGATCCACCAGAATCTGGTGGGTGTTTCCAACCACCGTACGCTGGAGTTCGCCAAATACATCTCCGGGAAAGGCATCAAAACCTGGATCCGCTATGTTGTTGTACCTGGCTGGTCAGATGATGACGATTCCGCGCATCGGCTGGGAGAATTTACCCGCGATATGGGCAACGTTGAGAAAATTGAGCTTCTGCCCTACCACGAACTGGGTAAACACAAGTGGGTCGCCATGGGCGAAGAATATAAACTCGATGGCGTTAAGCCGCCGAAGAAAGAGACGATGGAACGCGTGAAAGGTATTCTTGAACAGTACGGCCACAAGGTAATGTATTAAGAAAAGGCCCGGTGAGAACCGGGCCTTTTTTATATTATCTGAAGACGCCATTAATAATGGTGGTCACAACCGCAGTACTCAGCGCAATTAAGACCAGATCGTCACCGACGACACGCCATTCATAGCCAGGATAGGAAGGAAGCTGGCCCAGCATAGAAGCCGGCACGGTTTTCTTCGCAATGCCCGGAGGGAGCGGTTTACCGCGTGCAAGGTTTTTCGCAATACCCGGAGGCAGTGACTCATAACCTGTTAAGCCGTAATTGAGTGCCAGGTGACGGGCATGATCGAAGCTCACACGGGCGTCGACATCGTCACTGACGCTTTTATTCGATTTACCTGGATTTTCCTGTCCGTTATTTTGTTTATTACCGTGGGTACCGGAATTTCCGTTGCCATGACTACCGGAATTGCCGTGACTGCCGCCATTACCTTGTCCGCCACTGTTCCCGTGACCACTGCCATTCCCGTTACCCGGGTTAGCCATGACCGGAGCTGCAGCAAACGTTAAAGACAACACTACTGCCAGAGCGGTAGTGGTAAAACGACGAGTAGACATGATTGTTGCCTTTTAGTGATATAACTCACCTGAATTATCGCCTGGTGCAATAAACAAACAATACGTAAAAGTCTTATATGTGATGGGGACAAAAAAGCCAGTCATCGACTGGCTTTTTATTAATCAGGCATGCGCCACAGGCGTCGGGTGTTCTCCCACTTTGCGCAGCAGCATTAAGAGATAAATAAACGATACGCTGGCGATCATAATAAACAGCAAATTGTCGGAGTAATTCTGCATCAGCATCGCGGTAAAGGTCGGTCCCAGCAGGCTGCCGATGGTATAGCTCAGTAACAACGCCTGGTTCATTGCCACTAACTGGTGGTGTTCAACTTTCTCACAGGCCCAGGCCATCGCGACCGGATAGAGCGTAAAACCTGCGGCACCCAGAATAAACAGCGCAGGCGCCATCGCCGCATTGCTGAGCATGGCGAGACAACCCATGATCACCACAAAAACCTGAACACGCAGCACCAACAGGCGACCAAAGCGATCGGCCAGGCGTCCAATCGGCCACTGACCGACAATCCCCGCACTCACCATCACCGCCATCCAGAAACCGATCCCGGAATCGCTGACGCCCTGATGGTTCAGATAAAGCGGCATCAGGCCATACAGTGAACCAAGCACAATTCCGGAGATAATACAGCCGTTAACGCCAAGACGCGCCTGACGCAGTCTCAGCATTGGCCAGACGTGGGTTGCTTCCTGGTGTTCGCTGTTCTGGTTCACAATGCGCGTAAAGAGCAGCGGCAGGATTGCCGCCAGCACCATTCCCGTCACCCACGGCAGAACGCTCATCAGGTCGGTTGGCAGTTTGCTCACCATCAGTTGACCAAGCACGGTACCGATGTAATAAACCATCATATAGGCTGCCAGCAGGCGTCCGCGGTTACGTGACGTGCCGCTGCACATCAGCGCGCTTTCAACCACCACCCAAATCATCGCGCAACCCACTCCGGCGATAAAGCGCCATACCATCCAGCTCCAGAAGCCGACCATCAGGCCCAGCCCGGCACATCCGACAGCGAAGAGCAGCGAGGCCAGATAATAGCTGCGGTTAAAACCAAAGCGTTTAATCAGGCTTCCTGTAACCAGCGTACCCAGCAGGTTGCCGGTAAAAAAGGACGAGCTGACCATACCCACCTGCCAGGTCGGTAAGTTTTCATGGGCGAGCCACAGCGGGACGAGCGTATTTAACACTGCGATCGCCAGGGTCAGCAGAAGCAGGCCACAGAGCAATAAAAGCACTGGCCGGGTATAGATGGTCATGGATTAAAAACCGTGAGGAAGTTCAGATTTCGTGCGCATCATGCCACTGGCAAAAACAAAGTCAATCCACTGATTTCACCGCCACGCACGATATGTTCCCTGTCGATTTAAAAAACTTATCCTGCTAATGCAACGCCTGCTATAGATATGAATTATGTATCTGTTTTTATTTATTAATGCCCGAAGTGAAAACAAAACGTCAGTCGAAAAATTTCATGATTAAAATAAAAAAAGCCGGGCGCTCCGTCCCGGCTTTATCTCACCCACTGCAACGTTAACTGGCGACGGCCATACCTACGGTCATATGCAAACCGTAGAACACACCGCGGCCGATCAGTTCACCTGCGAGGACCAGCACAAAAGCCAGTGACAGGAGCGGCAGCGCGGGTTGATACCCCTTAAGCTGAGGCACAATCCAGCACACCAGTGCCGCCACCAGCAGTACCACGCGCCAGGCCATCAGCGAGCCGTATGCCGGCACCAGGGCAGACGCCTGCTGAACAGAGCTGTGAATAGTTGCCAGCTCCGCGCCCTGCATCAGGGTGACGACTGCGCTCACCACCAGCGCCAGCAGTGAAACGACAGGCAGCAAACGCATCGCCCAACCGTCAACACCCGCGACGCGCAGCAGCATGAAGCCAAGAAGCGGCCCACCAATAAACAGCGTCAGGAAGAAGCTCATCGGCGTCCAGATGCTGTACCAGGTCGGCACGGTGTCGATGGTGTTATAGACCCGCACCATCATCCACACAAACACCACGCCCAGCACCATCGTGACAATCAGCCACACGCTGCGCAGCCCTGCCGGCAATTTCTTCAGTGCTGCCAGCAGCCAACCCAGCCCACCCACAGCAAAGAAGATCGCCCCGCTGGCGATTTCATTACTGAGTGACGACGTGCCCACCCGGTTCAGGGAGTTGAACGCGCGCATTGGCGAGCCGAGGTGCAACGTAGAGGCAATAAAGCCAATTCCCATCAGCACCCACAGGCCAAACATACTCAACACTAAACGTTGTTGTTGCTCAGCAGTGAGATTCCCTTTCAGCAGCGCCAGCGCGAGGACAATAAAACCGCCCGCCACACACTGCCCAAAGACCGTGAAGATCATCAGCGGCCATTCATGCCATCCACTTCCCATCTCACACCTCCTTCGGGTTTGCCAGGTAGCCGGTGGTATCCCCTGTCGGGCGGCTGTTGGCGTTAGGTTTAATCACGATGCTTGGCTTCGTGAAGTGCGCGGACGGCAGCGGCGCGACGGCCGCCAGCTGACCATGTTTTTTACGCAGCTCGTCGATAGGACCGAAGTCCAGCGCACGCAGCGGACAGGACTCCACGCAGATCGGCTTTTTGCCGTCTGCCACACGAGTGTGGCAGCCGTCGCACTTGGTCATATGCCCTTTGGCGGCGTTGTACTGCGGGGCACCGTACGGACAGGCCATGTGGCAGTAGCGACAGCCGATGCAGACATCTTCATCCACCACCACAAACCCGTCGTCACGCTTGTGCATCGCCCCGCTCGGGCAGACCTTGGTGCAGGCCGGGTCTTCGCAGTGGTTGCAGGCAATCGACAGGTAGTAGGCAAACACGTTCTGATGCCAGACACCGTTGTCTTCCTGCCAGTCACCGCCTGCGTATTCGTAAATACGGCGGAAGCTGACGTCCGGGGTTAAATCTTTGTAATCCTTGCAGGCGAGCTCGCAGGTTTTGCACCCGGTGCAGCGGCTGGAATCAATAAAAAATCCATACTG
>NZ_WCIM01000018.1:0-2709 GCF_009025585.1 Enterobacter sp. 198
CAGATCCGCTGCCGGTACCGTCAGGCTCCAGCCGCCGTCCGCCGCGGTTGTTGCGGTGTACTGTTTGCCGTTCAGGGTCACGGTGACCAGGGTACCTTCCGCAAGGTTGGCGCTGGTACCGCTGACGCTCAGATCCTGACCTTTCTCCACCGCGTTCAGCACATTGTCGCCGCTCAGGGTATCGAAGCCCACGGAAGGCAGCCCGGTATCGACAGTCACGTTATGGGTGCCGGATCCGGTATTGCCCGCGGCATCGGTGACGCTGACGCTGACCGTCACGGTGCCGTCGCTGAGGCCAGAAATCACGTTCGCCGGAACGCCGACGCTCCAGTTGCCCGCGGCGTCCAGCACGGTGGTGTAGGTCTGGCTGCCAACGGTCACGGTGACTTTATCGCCCGCCGCCGCGCCGGTGGCAGAGCCGCTGACGATCTGCGCCTGCGCATGCTCAGCCACGTTAATCACGTCGTCGCCCGCCACGGTGTTGATGGTCACGACCGGCACCGTCACGTCGACAGCCAGGTTATGATCCACCGAGGCCGGGTTACCCGCCTTGTCACTGACGGCGGCCGTCACGGTCACGCTGCCGTCCGTGAGCGCCGCCAGGTCGGCTGCCGGAACGTCCAGCGTCCAGTTGCCGTCTGCCCCCACGGTGGTGGTGTAGTTCTTCCCGTTCAGGCTCACGGTGATCGTCTGGCCCGCTTCGGCGGTGCTGGTACCGGACACCGTCAGGTCAGCTTTCGCTTCGGTCGCATTCAGGATGTCGTCAGCCGCCAGGGTGTTAATCGTTACGGACGGCGCGGTGGTGTCCACGCTGTACTCGCGGCCCGCAGACGCGCTGTTGCCGTTGACGTTGGTGACGCTCACCTGCACGCTGGCATCGCCCTCTTTCAGACCGGCCAGGTCAGCAGACGGTACGGTATAAGTCCAGTTACCGCTCGCATCGACAGTGGTGGTATAGATTTTACCGCCCATGGCGAGGGTGACGGTCTGTCCGGCTTCCACGTTGGTGGTCGCACCTGACAGCACCAGATCGGTCCCTTTTTCCGCCGCGTTAATCACGTCATCGGTAGCGATGGCGTTAATGCTGATCGCCACGGTCGCCAGATCCACCGTCACGTCGTGGCTGATGGTCATCGGGTTGCCCGTCGGGCTATCACCGGTAACGGTAATTTTCACGGTGCCTTCTGGCCACGCGCTGACGTCTGCGGCCGGCACGGCTGCGTTCCAGGTCCCGTCCGCCAGTACGGACGCCGCATAGGTTTTGCCGTTCACGGTGACGGTCAGTGCCGTGCCCGCTGCCAGCCCATCGCTGGAGCCGCTGACAATCAGGTTCTGACCATGCTCGATGCTGTTAATCACATCGTCACCTGCCACGGTATCGACACGCAGGCCCGGCAGGCTGGCGTCAATGGTGATATCGCGTTCGCCGGAACCGGTATTGCCGTGTCCGTTGGTGACGGTGGCCGTCACGCTCAGTCCGCCGTTACCCAGCGCCGTCAGCACCTCTGAAGGCACGTTGACGGACCAGGTCAGGTCATCCTGCACCGTCGCCGTCCAGCTGTTACCGCCCATCGTAACGGTGACGGTATTGCCCGCTTCGGCGTGGGCAACGGTACCGCTCAGGGTTTGACCGGCAGCCACTTCCGCCGCATTGATCACGTTGTCACCGGCCACGGTGTTGATGATAACGGTCGGCAGCGCGGTATCGGCCTGCAGGTTCGCCGTATTGCTGACGCTGTTCCCCACGGTGTTCGTCGCGGTTGCGCTCAGGGTGTAGTTCGCCTCACCCAGCGCGGCCAGATCCGCTGCCGGTACCGTCAGGCTCCAGCCGCCGTCCGCCGCGGTTGTTGCGGTGTACTGTTTGCCGTTCAGGGTCACGGTGACCAGGGTACCTTCCGCAAGGTTGGCGCTGGTACCGCTGACGCTCAGATCCTGACCTTTCTCCACCGCGTTCAGCACATTGTCGCCGCTCAGGGTATCGAAGCCCACGGAAGGCAGCCCGGTATCGACAGTCACGTTATGGGTGCCGGATCCGGTATTGCCCGCGGCATCGGTGACGCTGACGCTGACCGTCACGGTGCCGTCGCTGAGGCCAGAAATCACGTTCGCCGGAACGCCGACGCTCCAGTTGCCCGCGGCGTCCAGCACGGTGGTGTAGGTCTGGCTGCCAACGGTCACGGTGACTTTATCGCCCGCCGCCGCGCCGGTGGCAGAGCCGCTGACGATCTGCGCCTGCGCATGCTCAGCCACGTTAATCACGTCGTCGCCCGCCACGGTGTTGATGGTCACGACCGGCACCGTCACGTCGACAGCCAGGTTATGATCCACCGAGGCCGGGTTACCCGCCTTGTCACTGACGGCGGCCGTCACGGTCACGCTGCCGTCCGTGAGCGCCGCCAGGTCGGCTGCCGGAACGTCCAGCGTCCAGTTGCCGTCTGCCCCCACGGTGGTGGTGTAGTTCTTCCCGTTCAGGCTCACGGTGATCGTCTGGCCCGCTTCGGCGGTGCTGGTACCGGACACCGTCAGGTCAGCTTTCGCTTCGGTCGCATTCAGGATGTCGTCAGCCGCCAGGGTGTTAATCGTTACGGACGGCGCGGTGGTGTCCACGCTGTACTCGCGGCCCGCAGACGCGCTGTTGCCGTTGACGTTGGTGACGCTCACCTGCACGCTGGCATCGCCCTCTTTCAGACCGGCCAGGTCAGCAGACGG
>NZ_WCIM01000019.1:0-478824 GCF_009025585.1 Enterobacter sp. 198
TGCTTGGCACGGATGCGCGCATTGACCGCAGCAAACTGCTGGGTCAGCCGGTCACGGTGACCATCCCGACGCAGAGCCTGCTGACGCCCCGCTATATCAATGGAAAAATCACCCGCGTGGCGGTGAGTGCCGTCGAGCTGACGGGCACCCGCTATGCGGTGTACCAGCTGACGGTGGAGCCGGACCTGTGGCCGATGAAGCGCGACCGTAACCTGCGTATCTTCCAGGGCCAGACGGTGCCGCAGATTGTGAAAACCCTGCTGGCTGAACATCAGGTCAACGTGGAGGATAAGCTCACCGGGAGCTACCGGGTGTGGGACTACTGCGTGCAGTATCAGGAGTCGAGCCTGGACTTCATCAGCCGTCTGATGGAGCTGGAGGGGATTGCATACCACTTCAGCCACGAGGCGGACAAGCACACCCTGGTGCTCACCGACGCCGCGACGCAGCATCAGCCATTCAGCGGCTACGAAGTCATTCCTTACCACCAGACGCCGTCAGGCGGCAGTACGGATGAAGAGGGTATCAGCCAGTGGGCGCTGGAGGACAGCGTCACCCCGGGGATTTACAGCCTCGATGACTACGACTTCCGCAAGCCGAACGCGTGGCTGTTCCAGGCGCAGCAGAACCCGGCGTCACCGAAACCGGGCAGTATCGACGTGTACGACTGGCCGGGACGGTTTGTTGAGACCGGGCATGCGGAGTTCTACGCCCGTATCCGTCAGGAGCGCTGGCAGGTGGAGCACCAGCAGATTCAGGCGACGGCCACGGCCGCGGGTATTGCACCGGGACACACCTTCACCCTGACCAGCGCCCCGTTCTTCAGTGATAACGGTGACTATCTGGTCACGGCGGCGGGTTACCATTTCGAGGAGAACCGCTACGCGAGCGGCGAGGGGGAAACCATCCACCGCACTGATTTCAGCGTCATCCCGGCGTCGGTGTCATACCGTCCGGCGCAGAGCACGGCGTGGCCGCGCACCTACGGCCCGCAGACGGCAAAGGTTGTGGGGCCAAATGGGGAGAGTATCTGGACGGACAAATATGGCCGCGTGAAGGTGAAATTCCACTGGGACCGTCTGGCGAAGGGGGATGACACCAGCTCCTGCTGGGTGCGCGTGTCGAGCGCCTGGGCGGGTCAGGGGTACGGCGGGGTGCAAATTCCGCGGGTCGGCGATGAGGTGGTGGTGGACTTTATCAACGGTGACCCGGACCGTCCGATTATCACCGGCCGGGTGTACAACGAAGCAAGCATGCCGCCGTGGGCGCTGCCGGCGGCGGCCACGCAGATGGGTTTTATGAGCCGCACGAAGGATGGCTCCGTGGATAATGCCAACGCCCTGCGCTTTGAGGACAAGGCGGGTGCAGAGCAGGTGTGGATCCAGGCTGAGCGCAACATGGACACCAGCATTAAGAACGATGAAACGCACAGCGTCGGTGGCGAGCGCAGCCATTATGTGAAGAAAAATGAACTGCATCGGGTGGAAGCGAATCAGATCCAGGCGGTGAAAGGCGGAACAGAGATCCTGACGGGCAAAGGCAAGCTGGATGCGGCGGTGGAGCAATATGTCATTGCTTCCGGTACGAAGCTACGGCTGGTCTCCGGTGAAAGCGCAATTGAGCTGAACGCTAACGGCAAGATTAACCTGATCGGTAAAGAGTTTAACTTCTTCGTGGAAGGGGATGGTTATATCACCACGGGCGGTAAGCTGCACCTGAATACGTCTGGCACACAACCGGGTACCACGGCGCCGGGTTCCGGGCATAAAGGGGATATTGATGCGGCGGTGCAGGAGAAATTTACGACTAAAGGTGAGTAAGGTCGTAGCAGTGCTTATTGCATTATTAACGACGGGAATGGCTGAGGGAGATTCAGAGAAAAAGGATCTCTGGGCGTTCATTTCACAAATGAGCGCCTTACTCAAAACGTTATCCGTTACGAGTCTAAATGACATGCCGTTGCACTTTAACTACATGAAAAATAATGCATATATGAACTTCTACCATGCTGATGATTTCAAGCTTTTGGAGGGTACGAGCATTACTACCATTGATTTACGAGTAAGCAAAAAAAATGATGGCATGGCTCCCTTACTGAATTTTTCACCATCAGGCCAGTGCATCACACTTCAAACCGTTAAAAAGCATTACCCACAACTGACGTTAACTGATTATCCCCGAGGCCGCTCGGAGAATGAAGTGACCAGTTATACAGCACCAAAAGATATGAATGGACAAAAAGTGAGTTTCAGTTTCACCGTAAAAAAACCTGACTGTCTGAGCTCTGTTGTTATTAGCGCTGACTAAGAAAACAGCTTCCATGACTCGCGGTTTCCCACATCGGTGAGAAGCGTAATTTAGATTGAGAAAATGACGATTAACGTGAAAAAACAGACTCCGACATATCTTTGTTTTGTTCTGATGCTTACCTGTCTGTGCAGCAGTGCGGTATTGGCTCAAGTTATACCGCCCGTTCTGACAAATCACGATTTTTCTGTGCAGATAAAAAGCCAGCCTGTCGAATTGGGTGAAAGATGGACTCCTGACGTTGCGCGCAGAATTGACGTGCCAGTGGAAGGCAGTTTTACCGGTGAGGTTCCTTTTGACGGAGCTAACTATAAATTCTTCCAGCATAAAAAGTCTGGGTTAGACATTTTCAGTTCCAATCTCTGGTGGGATAAAGCGGAACGAAGCGTTGATGATTATATCGTGTCGCAGATCACGCTGACTGCTACAGATGCCGCAACGCCGCGTGGTGTCCATGTTGGTTCAACGAGAACGGACTTGAACACAGCATACGGTGACGGTCAGGTCGCAAAGGATGCCGGAGAACAATGGATTACCTATGAGTTGGGTAAAAAGGTCCTCTCTTTTGAGATCAAAGACAGTAAAATTGTGAAGATAACAATGAATTACGACAATGGAAATCCAGAGTAATTTATGAAAAGGAAATATCTGGCAGCCGTATTGCTCACCGCTTTCTTGGCAGATGCAACTGAAACTGCAACTGCGCTAGAGTTATCACAATACAATAAGCTCAATACGGTCAGTCGCATCGTTAACGATAGCGAAGTGACAGACCTCCTCAGAAAGGCCCTGGGAAGCGATTACCAGACGTTTATCAACAATTTTGATGTATTTGGTGAACCGCATTCCACGGCTGACGGAGGATTGTTGATTGAAGGCTGGCTAAAAGATCTTTATCTGGAAAACGCCTCTGCTTTGGTTATCGAACCAGATGGCAAAATCTACGCTGCCTGGCTCGTACCCGAGTCTGACGTTATTCATTATCAGTCTTCTGAACATCGCCAGGATATTAACGGCGATATTAAAAAATGGGCTGCAAGATTTGGCACACTGAATTTTGAAACGATAAGCCAATCTGGTCCCGCATTTGGCGGAGTATGGTCAGGCGGGTACGCGAACGACTCGACGTTAACTCTGCGGTTAGCTGAATCAGGTGGCCGTATCTCCGGATCTTATTGCTATATTTCTCAAAGAGGAAACCGCATTGATTGCCCGGCAGATGATGAGCGTAATCTTAGCGGTACGATCGCGGGCAATCGTGCCAATGTTGAGTTCAACTCATCGTTTGGCGGTATAGGCGGACGGGCTGTTCTGGAAATTAAGGGGAGTGAAATGGAATGGCGTTTAGTTACTCCTCCTCAAAAAGGAAATTATTATGCTCCGCAGCGTTATACGTTACAGAAAGCTGCTTCGGCTCAGACAGTTGAAACCCGAAAACTCAATACTGAAAAGTTCGCTATTTCTCTGGTCAATAAATGCGGGCGTTTTACTAGTGAATGTGACCAGATGTATTATCTCGGCGTGCGCAAAAGTGATAATAGTACGATCTCCCTTAAGGGGAAAACGTTGCACGATCCTGCAGGCAAAATAATTGGCTCTACCTATAAGAATGGCGAGATCGCTTACACCGTGACTTACTCACCCGTGAAATTGGTCGTGAGCAAAGGCAGCCATGTGTTAGTTGAACAGTCAGGTCAGTGGCTTAAATAATGCATTCGCCAGCCAAAAGGCCAGTGTGGATTGGCCTCTTTTGTTTCTCACACTATTAATCATCCCGAGTTCCCATATGAAATATACCCTCCAGGAAGGTTCCTTCTCCCTTTTTCCTGCCGCGTGGCAGGATAACAGTATGAACATTATTCGCGACGACGAAAGCGGGTTGTCCGTGGTGGTCAGTCGCGGCGTTATTCCGGATGGCAGCGACTATGAGAAAGAGTTTCACCGCCAGTGGGAACTACTACGTCCGCAGATGGGCGAGATTGCCCAAAGCGCATTCCAGGGCGTAAAGGTCGGGCCTGACGGAAAAATTAACGCGCTGGAAGTCGAGACGACTTTTGACAGTAACGGACAGCGCATTTGGCAAAAACAGCTGGCCGTACAAACGCCGGGCAAGCCGGTGTTGATGATTTTTACCCTCTCGGCGCTCAGAGCATTCACCGCAGAGGATGAGGGGCGCTGGAGCGCGCTTAAGCAGAGTCTGACGCTAAACGACAACCGGAATGTGTAAGGCATGAGCGATAACAACGCGGCCCGTCAGGGCGACGAGATCATTCACTCCAGCATTTTTGCGGATATCACCAGTATTGTGGCGGAAGGTGCGGCCTATGCCGTTATCGGCGCTGCCGTGGGCGCGGCGGCAACCGTTGCTGCTCCGCTGCTGGGGGCGGGTGCTGCCGCCGCGGGCGTGGCGGCGATTGGATCCAGCTGTCTGTTAAGTGGGATCATTGGCGGCGTACTGGCAAACGTGGCAGGTATAACTGACGATATCAGCAACGCCGCCGAAGGCTTAGGCAACGCGCTGTTCCCGCCGTCACCAGCGGGCAAAATTACCACCGGGTCTGATAACGTTCTGACGAACGCGATTCCCGCTGCACGAGCGGCCGGGACGCTGACGCCCGCCGACACACCGTCACCTGAACCACAGTCTCCGGGCAGCTTTGCCGATTACGCCGGCATGCTGCTTTCCGCCGCTGGACAGTTTGGCAGCGAGATGTGGCAGCCGAGCGTGGCGTCTGCCGCCGCGGGAACCTCGCCGCTGGAAGAAGACAAGGTGGCGTGCGAAAAGCACTCCGGGCCGCAGTATCTGGCGGAAGGCTCTAAAAGCGTCTTTATCAACGGACAGCCCGCGGTACGTGCAAAAGATCGCACCACCTGCGAAGGCACCGTTTCCGACGATGTTTCCCCGAATGTGATCATCGGCGGGGACACGCTAACGGTCCGCGATATCAAAAGCGGTAAAACGCCGGGTCTGGCGCTGGGGATGATCGCGCTCTCCCTGCTGCGCGGACGTCCGGGTAAAATCCTGAAAAATATGCCCTGTGCACTGGCGGCAGCCGGCGGTGGCATGCTGGCCGATATGGCCGTTAATGCTGTGTTTGGCTCCTCGCACCCGGTACATGCTGCAACCGGCGTGAAGGTGCTGAATGATGACGATGAACTCGATTTCTCGCTGCCGGGGCGCTTCCCGCTGCGCTGGCAGCGCAGCTACAACAGCCTGACCACCCGTGAAGGGCTGTTTGGTCTGGGTTGGGCGACAACCTTTGACAGCTATCTGACGCTCGAAGAGAACAACGCCACCTGGTTCGACGAAACCGGCCGTGAGCTAAGCTTTGAGCTGCCGCCCGTCGATCGCGCGTTTTACAGCATCAGTGAAGGCATCATCATCCGCCGCAATGAGAGCGGCGACGTGGCGATTGCCGACGACGACGGCGCGGTGTGGCGTCTGTATAAACCGACCCGGGCGAATCCCACCATCCTGCGTATGGCCTCCCTCAGCGACGAATACGGTAACGCGCTGCTGACGGAGTGGGATGAACACGGCAGGCTGGTCAATCTTCACGATGAGCCACGGGCGATTGATGTCACCCTGCGCTATGAAGATGAGCGTTTCCCGCAGCGCGCCACCTCTGCCAGCCATTTTGACGGCAACCGTACCTGGCCGCTGATGCAGTGGGGTTACGATGCGCGCGGCCAGCTGGCGAGCGTGACGGATGCCTCTGGCGTAGTGACGCGTGAATACCGCTATAACGACCACGGCCTGATGGTCTGGCACCGCCTGCCGGGCGGGCTGGAGAGCGAATACCGCTGGCAAAAATTCGACCACTGGCGCGTGGTGGAAAACCGCACCAGCACCGGCGACGGCTGCCGCTTCACCTACGATTTAGCCGCCGGGCTGACGACCGTCGAGCACTACGATGGCCAGACGCGTAAGCACTACTGGAACGCGCAAAATCTGATTGTCCGCTACGTTGACGAGCGCGGTGAAAACTGGTGCTACGAGTGGGATGAAAACGAACTTCTGACCCGTCGCATCGATCCGCTCGGTAACGCCGTCACCTTCGTCTACGACGAAATGGGCAACCGGGTGCAGGAAATCGACGCCGACGGCAATACCCGCACCACCACCTGGCTGGAGCACCGCGCGCTGCCGTCAGCCATCATTGAAGCCGACGGCAGTGCGACCCGTTTCTGGTACGACGAACATCACGGGCTGAAGCGTGTGGTGGACCCGATGGGGCAGACAACACTGCTGCGCCGGGACGAGTTTGGTCAGGTCGTTGAAGAAGTTGATGCCGCGGGAAACAGTCGCTACCAGGAGTACAACGAGGCCGGGCAGGTCATTCGTGCCACAGACTGTTCAGGACGAATAACCCGCTATACCTATCATCCGCTGGGCTGGTTAACGACTGAGATCGGCGCTGACGGCGAAGAGACGCGCTATCGCTACGATGCCGCAGGGCGTCCGGTGCAACTCGATCGACCGGAAGGCTGGACAGAGTCACTTGCATGGAACGAACGCGGCCTGCCGGTGACGCATGCGGGCGCTGATGGCAAAGAAAGTGAGTTTATATACGACGAGGCAGGACGATTAACCGCTACGCGTAATACTCAGGGTGAAGAGGTCCGTCGCCGCTGTGACAGCCGCGGGCGACTGATTGCCCTGGAAAATGAAAATGGCGAAGCCTATCAGTTCCGCTGGGGGCCCGACTCGCTGCTGCTGGAAGAGGTGGGGCTCGATGGCGTAACCTCGCAGTATCGCTATGACGCATGCGGGCGAACGATAGCGCGCACGTTTGCCGCCGGTCATCCGGAAGCCATCACCCATGCCTTCGCCTGGAGCGCGAGTGGCCAGCTGGTTGCCCGCACCACGCCGGAAGGGCAGACCCGTTATCACTACACACCGTCAGGTTTGTTGAGTCGTATTGGACTTCATCCGGCACTTTCCGTTGACGCCTGGAGTGCAGAGGCAGAACAGGAACTTGCCTTTGAGTATGACGCCCTGGGGCGTGTCACGCGTGAAGTGGGCGAGCACGGTGAGCTGGCATGGGAGTATGATGCTCTCGGCAACCGCACCTCCGTCACGCTGCCCGATGGCCGCGAGCTGAAACAGTTCTACTACGGCAGCGGGCATCTGCTCAGCATTGCCCTCGATAAGCTGTCGGTCTCTGATTTTACCCGTGACGAACTCCACCGTGAGACCAGCCGCACCCAGGGGCTGCTGACCACCCGCAGCGAGTACGACCGTCTTGGTCGACTGCATCGCCGGGATGTATTCACTGGCAATGCCCAGCGTCCGTCGCCGCGCCGCTGGTCTCGCCGCTGGGATTACGACTACCGCAATAACCTGGTGCGGGAAGAGCGGGACGATAACCCGTTCAGCTGGTACCGCTGGCAGTACGACAGCGCCGGACGTCTGCTCGTTCAGGACGGCACGCTGCCTGGCCAGGAGCAGTGGCGCTGGGACGCTGCCGGTAACCCGCTGGAAGGTTCTGCTGAGAAGGTCACGCACAACCGCCTGACGCAGCTTAACGGCATTCGCTGGCGCTATGACATCCACGGCCGCACCGTGGAGAAAGATAACGGCCAGACCCGCTGGCACTACCGCTACGACGGTGAACATCGCCTGACGGAGGTCATCAGCCAGCCGCGGGACCGCAATAAGCCGCATACGCAGGTCAGCTTCCGCTACGATCCGCTCGGTCGCCGCATCAGCAAAACGCGCCGCCAGATGTTGGGAGGACAGCCAACCGGCAAGCCGGTTACCACCCGGTTTGTCTGGGAAGGGTTCCGCCTGCTGCAGGAAGTGCACGGGGACGTGCCGCTGACCTACGTTTACAGCGATCAGGACAGTTACGATCCGCTGGCGCGTGTCGATGGCGTTGATTCCCCGGAGATTTTCTGGTTCCACTGCCAGCCCAACGGTACGCCGGAGCGGATGACGGATATCGAAGGGCAGGTGCGCTGGGAAGGGGTGAACAGCGCCTGGGGCAAGCTGCTGCGGGAAAGCGAGACGCAGGTATCAGGATATTCTCAGAACCTGCGCATGCAGGGGCAATACCTGGACCGTGAGACGGGGCTGCACTACAATCTGTTCCGGTATTACGACCCGGACTGCGGGCGGTTTACGCAGCAGGACCCGATAGGGCTGGCGGGGGGGATAAACCTTTACCAGTATGCGCCGAATGCGCTGGGGTGGGTGGATCCGTGGGGGTTGAGTCGTAAATGTAAGGATCCATCTAAAGAAGCAACGAAGTGGCAAGGCCCTGGAAATGATGATTATCCCGGTATTGATGTTTATAAGAATAGGAAGCTGAAAAAAGGTACAATTCTTTATGCTCTTTACCCGAATGGGAATCAACAACCCTCATATACTGTGACATTCCCAACAGTCAATCAATATAGAGGCGATCCTTTGGGTTATCATCAAGCGTTACAGGTAAAATTAGATCCTCGATGGCCTGTACGTACGAAATTAAGGGCTTTCTATGTAAGCGAAGACATAGATGTTGCTTACGGTAGAGCTGCAGCCAATAAGTTGTATGGAGATGGGGGAGGACTTCAGTTCTTTATCCCAGAGGAATCGAGACATCTTTTAACCCCAGGAAAGATTATAGATATATGATAAACTTAAATTTTAATGCGAAAACGGGAAAGCTAATTTTCGATGGTCTAACTTTAGAGATTGATACTGAAGAAGGATTTTGCAACAGTAAACTTTATCACAAACTAAATACGTTTAATGCTGTAAAGAAATACATGCCTTATCACTATCTTATTGATCCAGTGTTTTTTTGCGATAAAGAATTTGAAATTAACATACGGCCAATATGTTTTGGTTTTCCTTTTATGGTTCATCTTGTCGATAAAGATAGTGAATATTATAAATCCCTAAAGGACTGGGATGCGAGAACTAATATTAACATGCTAAATAACTCAGTGAAAAGCTTGTCTGATTGGCTAAGCCTTTCTCTGAATTTAGGGGTTCCTGATATTACGAAAACAGAAATGATTAGATGGGATTATGAATGGGGCCGAATTTCTGTCTCGTATGAGACAAAGTCATTCAACCATGGTATATATATAGTTTGGAATTCAATATAATCAATAACCAAGGCTTGCCTAAATTAAATTATTGACTAATAACATCATCCATTTACTTTTAATCTTACTTGTTATTATTGGAATTAAAAGGTATAGAGGAAATGAAAATAACTAATCGACTTAAAAAGAAGTTATTAGCCCTCGATGGCATTGACAATGATTTCATAGAGTATGGAAAGGAAATATCATGCCCTGAATGTGACGGGGTAATAGTCTACTCTATCGTAAACTCATATGAGTTTGACACGCTTACTGAAGAGGTAAAAAGCTTTTTGGTTAAGAAAATGAGAGGTGTGAAGCTTGTTAGTGAACATAAGAAATATAGCTACGACGATAGCCAATTAGATGTTTCGAAAAATACATGTTCAAAGTGTTTGAAAGATTTTTCTAGTGTATTAACGTATAAAGAAGTGCAACCAGCACGATACCGGGTATATCTTGTGGGGCTTTTTGAAGGTGATTTGAAAAAGATCAAACTTTAAAAGTTGAGGTTTACAAATGATTGAAAATCTCATTTATTTTAAAGAAAATAACCTGCTTCATTGGGCTAGTGGTGAAAGTAACAGAGTGGTTAGTATGCCATTTTTAGACCATGCACTGGTCGACTCAACACGCCAGTTAGTCTTTGCGTTAAGCGAGTCTAAGCCATTACCAACCGTTTTGACCATCTTCGATGCTCAGGGCGAAAAACTATTTTGATCTGCACCTCCTGAAGGTGCGACTTTCTATTACTTAACATTCAATCTGTCAAAGGAAGTGGTCGTTTTCTGTAGCTATCCAGCAAAACAAAATGGTTGGCATGATTGGTTTTATTCCTGGGATATGAAGCGTAACGCGTTGTCTCAATCGGGCCCTGCATATTAAGATCAAAAGCGCTAAAAAAAATGATAACTATAACCGGTGGCAAAACAGGGACTGTATCAGCAGTTCCAACAAGCGGTTTAAAAAAACAGAGTTAAGAGGCAAAGGATGAGCACGGTTTACATTGTCATTTTGACCTATATAAAACCACTCGATGAAATCGACGCAGCGATACCTGCTCATGTTGAGTGGCTAAAAAAGGGGTATGCAGAGGGGATTTTTCTGGCTTCCGATAGACGGATCCCAAGAAACGGCGGTGTCATTCTCGCTAAGTGCGAGAGTCTTGCCTCTCTTGAAGAGCGCTTACGCGAGGATCCTTTTCAGAAGTTAAAGCTTGCGACTGTTGAAATCATTCCCTTTGAACCCAGCATGAAAACAGAACTCCTGGAAAATGTGTTTTAACCCCGTAAGAAAATCAAACGTTAAACAAGAGTTCATCACATCGCCATCTTTAACGATGTAATTTTTGCCTTACGCACGCATCTTGCCTGCTTCTTCGCTCCTTGTTCACCCTGCTCTCAATAAGCTGTCGGTCTCAGATTTTAGCCGCGACGAACTTCACCGTGAGACCAGCCGCACCCAGGGGCTGCTGACCACCCGCAGTGAGTACGACCGTCTTGGTCGACTGCATCGCCGGGACGTCTTTACCGGCAATGCGCAGCGTCCGCCGCCGCGCCGCTGGTCTCGCCGCTGGGATTATGACTACCGTAATAACCTGATACGGGAATAGCGGGACGATAACCCATTTAGCTGGTACCGCTGGCAGTACGACAGCGCCGGGCGTTTGCTTGTTCAGGACGGCACGCTGCCCGGACAGGAGCAGTGGCGCTGGGATGCTGCCGGTAACCCGCTGGAAGGATCTGCTGAGAAGGTCACGCACAACCGCCTGACGCAGCTGAACGGCATTCGCTGGCGTTATGACATCCACGGCCGCACCGTGGAGAAGGATAACGGACAAACCCGCTGGCACTACCGCTACGACGGCGAACATCGCCTGACGGAGGTCATCAGCCAGCCCCGGGACCGCAATAAGCCGCAGACGCAGGTCAGCTTCCGCTACGATCCGCTCGGTCGCCGCATCAGCAAAACGCGCCGCCAGATGCTGGGCGGGCAGCCAACCGGCAAGCCGGTCAGCACCCGGTTCGTCTGGGAGGGGGTCCGCCTGCTGCAGGAGGTGAACGGGGACGTGCCGCTGACCTGTGTCTACATCGATCAGGAGAGCTACGACCCGCTGGCGCGCATTGATGGCGTGGATGCCACTGAGATTTTCTGGTTCCACTGTCAGCCGAACGGCACGCCGGAGCGGATGACGGATAGCGAAGGGCAGGTGCGCTGGGAAGGGGTGAACAGTGCCTGGGGCAAACTGCTGCGGGAAAGCGAGACGCCGGTATCAGGATATTCTCAGAACCTGCGCATGCAGGGGCAATACCAGGACCGTGAGACAGGGCTGCACTACAATCTGTTCCGGTATTACGACCCGGACTGCGGACGGTTTACGCAGCAGGACCCGATAGGGCTGGCGGGGGGAATAAACCTTTACCAGTATGGTGCCAATAGTTTAACCCGAATAGACCCTCTGGGATTAAAACAAGAGGGAGTTATACGCTATATGAGTAAAGATGAAGCGATTGCTTCAGCTTCTGAACTCGATGGTAAAGGTGGATTGGTTCCTAATAATCGTGGTGAAAAAGCCATATGGGTTAATCATGATAGCCGACCAGGGTTTAACCCTGGAAATGAACAGTATCGTGCCGTTATGACCGTAAATGACTCTGGGGTTGAGCTTCTTAATCAACATAGTGATATATCAAAAGTTAATTACAAAGAAACCGGGCTGAAAGATGGAGCTCTATCAAAGAGAAATGAACCTGGAGCAAGGGGCATCGGTAAAAATATCCTTTCTCGTTTTAATGATAAAATCACTTCATTCCAGATTGAAAAGAAAGATGCTAAAGGTAATTGGAAGAAATGTGGTAAGAGGATTACTTAATGATTTTTGAAATGTATCTACATAAAATTGAACACTTCACTAATGCGAGAGCAGAGATTGAAAGTTTTGGAAATTATGTCTATGTTCAAGATGAACCAGACCTTTTTCCCGTTTATTTTAAAAAAGAAAATGGGAAGTATGCAGAGTTGAGTCGTTGGCAAACTTGCTTTCCTAAACTTATGTTACAGCGTGCATTAAAGAAGCTAGGCCTAAGTGAAGAAGGGAAATATGCATTTGAAGTTTTTCTATCTCGATTAGGTTATCTGTTTCAAATAGATAATCGACAGCGTATAGATAAAGATATCTTTATATTATTTTATATACATCAACTTCTTTCTTTAAAAAACAACAAAGAAGATTACGCAATAAAAGCAAAAGGCTTTTTTTTAAGGGTTTTGTGTTTTGAAATGGGCATGGATGATGACTCTTATAAATTGCTATGCATTACTAATGCCGGGCTCTGTATAAATACTGCTCAGCATGGTAATGTAACTGTATTATCATTGCTTGAGCAATTTTATGCACAACTTGAAAAAAAGAAAAACTTTGAAGATATTAAGGCTATAAAATACTATCAATCATCGGTATTAAATTTTTTGTTTGTTGCGAATAACGAAGATAATCACCTGTTGTTTAATGATAAAAATTGCTATCTTATCGATCCTGGTAATTTTATTAATGCATATAAAAAATCTAAAAAAATAATATATAAAGCTTTGGATCAGTGTTTTGATAAGTATCAATCTACAAAAAATTTATTAATATCCAACTTTATTCTAATGAATTACGCTTATTATATTCTTAGAGATAATTTAGCAGATCTTAAAACATTGAGCAGACATGTTTCTTCAGATATATTTGGAAGGATAATTTCCGCTATAGTATACAGAGGTTTCTTTGTAGATGAAGAAAAAATACTGAGGTTAGTTGGTGATGAATATAAATTCGGACCTGAAGGTGAAGAACGGAAATTATTTAATATATTCGATTTAAATGTTAATATTCGACCACAATCGAGGGTGTTAGGATTTGAATAATGAATCCGATGCGGAACCCTCGATTCTAAAAATCCAGGTTATGGACTGTTAATAACTTTATGGCACGCATGTTGTCAATAGAACAATATGTATATCTAATACAGTGCATTAGTGTACGCTGCTATAAAGATTACGGATTATTTTCTTAACAAAAAGTATCATATGAATTTTATTGATGTTCGGTATTTAAGGTTATGCTAACAAACCACTGACGACTTTGCGGCATTCGCTGGCGCTATGACTCCATAAACTTACCGAATGTGTTGAAAGATAACGTCCAGATTTCCTCTCAACCTCATATTCATGGTAATGAATACTGGAATGTTTATCGCGAAGTTGATGGTGCTGATGTGGTAAGTGGCAAGGACCTCATAATAAAGATTATAAAGGTATTGATAGTTACTCGAACAGAACGCTTAAAAAAGCACGATCCTCTATGCATTGCATTCAAATGGCGATCAGTTACCTGCATATACCATAACTCATACTACAGTTAGGTAATCTAAAGGTGATTCATTAGGATATCATGAGGTGTCACAAGTGACACTTAACTCAGATTTCCCTATAGGAACCAAAGTTAGGGAATATTATGTATCTAAGGATATATTTGTTTCTAATGGTTGTGCAACGGCGAATCCTCAATCCGGAAAGGGGGGGCAGTTTTACATACCTGAAGAAGCAAGAGGTAAATTAATTACTGCTAAGATTATAGATATATGAAGAAGATGACATTTAATGTTAAAAATGGGAATGTTAAAATTGATGGTTATCCTATTGAACTTAGCTCTTTTGAAACATTCACTTCATCTGAATTTTACAAAACCCATCCGCAATTCACTAAGATAGGTAATTTTTATTTTTCGAAAAATGATATTGAATGGGAAGGGCAGAACTTTATCGTAGAGTTCAGACCAGCAATTTTCTCATTTAATCCATCTCTTTTTCTTACAAATAAAGACGGAGATTTTTATCAATCACTCAAAGATTGGGATAAGAGGGCATCGTTAAAAAATCTAGAAGAGGAAGAAAGACGATTGACAGAATGGGTTCAAAATAAATTTTCCAGAAACAATATGGGAAAGATAAATAAGCCTCCATATGGAACAAAATGGACTTATGAATGGGGAGAGATAACAGTGCAATCAAATGAAAGATCCTTTGATTGTGGGATATATATTGAATGGGATCTTAATCTCTGATGGTAATAAATCGTACATTACATATATGAGTTATCCATTCATGGAACGGAAGTCATATTATCCAATAGTGATATTTAAATTTATTATAGATGACTGACTTATTTCGTATACGAGATAAAAACTCGGATTAATCCCTTTTTTCTAAATGAAATAATAATCTTCTTTGTACATCTTTTATAAGCGAGTCTAAAAAAGAGAAATGTATAATGAAATGCATAAAGAATAGTTAGATAATAATTTTGTAAAAATTGGATTTATGGCGAGATGAATTACTCACTTTCAGGATTCACTATATACACCTTAGTTGATCTTTCAATAAAAAATCAAGATATGGCGTTGGTTATTAGTAAATGCCATAAGGTAAAGAGAGTCTCAAGACACAACTGAAACTATTTAAACTTTACTCAGGAAGTTTAGTATGTCGCCATCTTTAACAGTGCAATTTTTCCATTCTGCACGCAGGGGGCGCTGACCACCCGCAACGAGTACGACTATTTTGGTCGACTGCATCGCCGGAACGTCTTTACCGGCAATGCCCAGCGTCCGGCACCGCGATGCGAATCCCGCCACTAACCTGGTACGGGAAGATCGGGATGATAACCCGTTCAGCTGGTACCGCTGGCAATACGAAAGCGTCGGGCGTTTGCTTGTTCAGGACGGCACGCTACCCGGGCAGGAGCAGTGGCGCTGGGATGCTGCCGGTAAACCGCTTGAAGGTTCTGCTGAGAAGGTGACGCACAACCGCCTGACGCAGCTGAATGGTATTCGCTGGCATAATAATATCCATGCTCGCACCGTAGAGAAGGATAACGGCCAAACCCGAGGAACCGCAACAAACCGCAGACGCAGGTAAGCTTCCGCTACGATCTGCTCGGTCGCCGCATCAGCAAAATGCGACACCAGATGCTGGGCGGGCAGCCAACCGGTAAGCTTGTCACCACCCGGTTTGTCTGAGAAGGGTTCCGCCTGCTGCAGGAAGTGCACGGGGACGTGCCGCTGACCTGTGTCTACAGCGACCAGGACAGCTACGATCCGCTGGCGCGTATTGATGGCGTGGATGCACCGGAGATCTTCTGGTTCCACTGCCAGCCCAACGGTACGCCGGAGCGGATGACGGATAGCGAAGGGCAGGTGCGCTGGGGAGGGGTGAACAGCGCCTGGGGCAAGCTGTCGCGGGAAAGCGAGACGCAGTTATCAGGATATTCTCAGAACCTGCGTATGCGGGGCAATACCCGGATCGTGAGACAGGTCTGCACTACATTCTATTCCGGTATTACGACCCGGACTGTGGGCGGTTTACGCATCAGGACCCGATAGGGCTGGCGGGGGGATAGACCTTTACCAGTATGCGCCGAATGCGCTGGGATGGGTGGATCCGTGGGGGTTATTTAATAGTGGTATATTAGTTAAAGATATGTCTGGCAAAGTTGGAGATCGACTCTCTGCTTACCATGTTATACCCGCTGAGGTGTGGAAAGAGAACCAATCATTCTTCAATAATATTGGCATCGGTAAAGACATGGACTCTGCATTTAATGGTATTTATTTGCCAGGCAGCGCAACAGCAATGAAACAAGATGCAGGAAAGGAATGGATGTTTTCCATAGCAGTAATCATCATAACTATAGTGGTATTGTCCGCCAGCGAATTGCTCGTGTTGAGCAACGATATAATTCTGGGATATTAGATGCTAAAGGGACGAGGATAGCTATAAGGCGGACCCAGATTGATATGAAGAATAAAATTTGGATGGGTCATGTTCCCACAACAAAATGCAGGGGAATGAATTAATGTCCTATTATGTGATCATGAATGACTTTGAATCATCACTCATGCCAAGAAATTTACAGGGCATGGTTGATGAAAGATTTCAGATCGATGAAAACTGGGAAATAGAAGGCTCTGCATTTTCCTTCCCTTATCGAATAACAGACGATGCATGTCCAGATCGTATTTATTTGTTGTGCAATAAAAATGTTGGGGCTTTGAAATTTGACTATTATAAAAAAGACTTTGGGCACTTGATGGACAAGTCTTTATTTTCAATTTTAGAAAATTATAAGCACAATGTTATTTTTGATCGAGATATAACACCAGTTTCGATTGGGAATGGACAAGTTCTTCGAGATGATTTTAAATATGTATATTTTCCAGGCGTGGATGTTATAGATGAAGAAAAATCTATTCTTGAAGATGATAAATTCGGAGATATCATACCTTTTAAAATTGAATTAAAGAATGATGCGATTGAATATGATATTTTTTCGTTTAGCGGCACATTATTAGGAGGGTTTATCATTATTAAACAAGAGGTTAAGGAAGTTATTGAAAGTAAAGGCTTCCGGGGTTTGAAACTTGTTCAACTGGAAAATGCTTTAGACGTTTTCTGTGAAGATTATTTCTACGAAATAGACTCAAATCGTAAGAGAAAGGGCAATAAACTATCTTAATATTGAATGGTGTCGTGCCATTACTGATTCTTTATTTTTCTTTTTTAATGGCGCGAAAAACTTCTTTGGATGATGAGTCCATTTTTCAACTATAGATCATAGTAGTTATACGAGTAATCAATAATGTTAACTCTTAAAGAGGAATGATGTATATAAAAAATACTATTCAAGACTTTGTTATCAAATTCAAAACGAATGATTTAAATATGGGAGAGATAGACTTTACAGCAGAAGAAAATGAAAGTTCTCTCCCTGTGAATTTGAATGGCGAAATTCGATTTTTTTATAGCCATTTGATTTTAAATGACCATCCAACATTTTATGGTACTTTCTTTATACAAATTGTTGAGTCTCAAGATCTCAATGAAATATTATCAGGTTGGCGAGTTCAAAATGATACGGCCTGGCACGATGAGTATATAATCTTTGCTGAAAGAAATGGAGACGTTCTTTTTTGTGACACCCGAAATATAACATCTCCTGTTTATGGTAGTATTCAAAAACGAAACTTTATCATTTCCGGTTCCTTAGCTGACTTTTTGGATGTTTTTTGTTCTGCCATTGAGATAGAGCAAAGTAAATATGATGGTGATGGTACAGATGATGATTTTAATTTCAGAGAGGATTTTCTGGAAGATATCGATTTTATGCTTAAAAGCAAACTAAAGGATGTTGAGGCAAAAGGGTTTAAGCAATTCTTTTTTGGTTAACTTTTTATTTTTTAATATTAAAAATAACATTTTTTAGAGAACTTCTTTATTCAAAAAGTATTTATGGCTCATGTCAGCTTTTATATTGGTTAGGAGGTTTCTTTGCGATTCACCATCAATAAACACATGAAAATCGGTTACGATAAATTTGATGAAAAAAGAGTTACATCTTTTATAGAAAAAGGAAATGAGTTTCATGATGATAAAAAATATACTGAGGCGTTAGAGCAATACCACAAAGCCTGGCAAGCTCTTCCTGAGCCGAAGCTCGAATGGGAAATTGCCAACTGGATCTGTGCATGCATATACAGCGCATATTTTGATCTGGCGGATTATGCTGAGGCAAAGAAATGGGGAGAGACGACATTACGGACATGTGGATCGGATATAGACACTGCACCCTTAATCGATCTCGGCATGGTCTGTTATGAGTTGAATCAATTTGAGGAAGCGTATAAATATTTTAACGATGCTTATAACTACGGCAAAGAGCGTGCATTTCAGGATAGACCTAGAAAATACCTTGAATTTTTTTTGCGCAAAAGAACATGAATACATCGTTATTTACCTTTTAAAGGTGGCTTGAATAAATATGTTCCATATAATTGCTTACGGAGTGTAATTACTACTTAATAATCTCATGAATAACTTCAAAAAATGTGAAAAAAAGATTGGACGTGCAGATATTTATAAAACGGAAAGTAAATTATCTATTACCCTTCCGGATGATTTCGTATCACATTATCTGCAATTTAATGGTGGCATTCCTGAGAAAAGTTGGTGGGACGGTGGTGAAGGTTTTGAGCCAGTAGAGGTAGCAGGATTTAAACCGTTTGTTTATAATACTCAGACAAATGATGATCCTAGGTCTTTAATTGACGGTTGCTATATTAGCATGTTGGATAGGGAAGTGATTCCTAGGAACCTGCTTCCTTTCGCAAATGATTGGGGAGGGAATTTCTTTTGTCTGAATTTAGATTATTATTCAATTGTATATTTTGCCACAGATTCTTTTGATAAAGATTTGACTATGCAAGAGAATCATATAAAACTTCAAAGATATCTGACAAATTCATTTTCCCACTTTGTTGAGGGGTTGGTAACCGAAGAGAGTCTTCCTTAAAGAATAATTAATAAGTTTGCGACTTATTTAATTCTGCTGCTGTGAAGTCTATTTTTATGAAATTCTGTAGCAAGCCATAAAGTTCTAGTTAAAAACTAAAAATGCAACGTATTTTTCCCTTTAATTAACAATTACCATCTTTGGTCATGAGTTTGTTATTTCTCAGAAATAGTAACTACCTTTTAGGACCAATTAGTATTCAAACGAAAAATAGGTTGAGAATGAAATAACCTCAAACCCTAAGCTTGAAATTAACAATCCTCCATATGGAATTCAATGGGATCATGAATGGGGAAGAATTGTTGTACAGTCTAATGAAAAAAGCTTCGACTGTAGAATTTATATCGAATGGAATGTTTGACTAAATGAAGTTATCAATTAATAAAATCCCCCCATTTGCTTATCACCTAACCTGTCTATTAATGGAGTTAAAGGTTTAGACAAAATGAAAATAACAAATCGACTGAAAAAGAAGTTATTAGCCCTAGATGGCATTGACAATGATTTCATAGAGTATGGAAAGGAACTAGCATGCCCTGAATGCGAAGGTGTAATAATATATTCCATAGTAAATTCATATGGTTTTGACTCGCTCACCGAAGAGGTAAAATGCTTTCTTGTTAAGAAAATGAGAGGTGTGAAGTATCTTAGTGAAGCTAATAAATATAGCTATGATGAAAGCCAATTGTATGTTTCGAAAAACACATGTCAAAACTGTTTAAAAGACTTTTCAACTGTTTTTACGTATAAAGAAGTTCAGTCAGCCCGGTACCGTCTATATCTTGTAGGTTTTTTTGAAGGTGACTTAAAACAGATCAAACATTGAAATTTTAGGTTTACCTATGATTGAAAATCTTAATTGTATTAAAGAAAATGATCTGCTTGAATGGACGTGTGGTGAAATTAACTCACTGATTACTATACCATTTTTAGACTATGCAATGATAGATTCAACACGCCAATTAGTCTTTGCGTTAAGCGAACCAAAGCCATTACCAACCGTTTTGACAATTTTCAATGCTCAGGGCGAAAAACTGTTGTCGTCTGCACCTCCTGAAGGCTCTATTTTCTATTACTTAACATTCGATCTTTCAAAGGAAGTGGTTGTCGTCTGTAGTTATGCAGTACAAGAGAATGGCTGGTATGATTGGTTTTATTCCTTTGATATGAAGCGTAATGCGTTAACTCGAACTGGCCCAGCGTATTAAGATCAAATGCCCTTAAAAAATGATAAGGCAAGCTGTTTCTGCGTGCTTTGAAAAGATGTTCGGCTCAGCTCCTGATCTAAGTAAGTAAAATGCTGATCATCTGTTAATTTAATTGTTGAAGATTCGCCCGTATAAAGAGTATAAATGCTGAATGAAACAATTAATAAAAGTGTCGGTAGTTCCTGGAAAATACAGGTAGAAAGGCGGGATTTCAGCTGGGGATGCCATCAGAGAAATAATATTTCAATAGGGGGTAAAATGAATAAATCCATTCATGTCCAGACGAATACTGCCACATTAGTTATTTATGATTTGATGTCATTAAAACATAGAATTGATAATGATGCAGATTGGTGGAGTCTTCCAGAAGATGAAATTGAAGAAATAAATAAAGGGAATGTATTATTTCTCAATCTTGGAGAGGATGGCACCTATAAAATTCATATAAAAAATAATGTTGACGAGTATGTTGGAGCACTATTTTTAAACGTACCTTCTGGAAAGGTTTTCATTGGGGCGGGGGAGGATGTCACGGGCGGAGATCTTGAGCCTGATGACTCAGATGCTATTTCTGGTGAGTTTATTATTTTAGAACCTGGTAGTTACAAAGTTAAATTTAAAAAGCAAGGTTCAGATGTTCTAATTTCCTTTACAAAAGCAACGTTTATTGAAAACTCATTAGAAGAGGGAGTTTATCTCTGAATGAAAATCCACGCCTTGGTGTGGATTTTTTGATTCAAAAAAAAATGTTAAACAATTAGTTCATCACGTAGCCATTTTTGACAATATCATTTTTTCCTTTTGCATGTATCTTGCTTGTTTTTTGCGCCTCGCTTACCCTTTCCCTCAATAAATTGTCAGTATACCCGCGACGAACGACTCCACCTTGAGAATCGCCGCCCCCGGGGTCTGCTTACAACCCGCAGCAAGTACGACCGTCTTGGTCGACTGCATCGCCGGGATGTATTCACTGGCAATGCGCAGCGTCCGTCGCCGCGCTGCTGGTCCCGCCGCTGGGATTATGACTACCGTAATAACATGGTACGGGAAGAGCGGGACGATAACCCGTTCAGCTGGTACCTCATCAGCCAGCCGCGGGACCACAACAAACCTCAGGCGCAGGTCAGCTTCCGCTACGATCCGCTCGGACGACGCATCAGCAAAACGCAACGCCAGATGCTGGGCGGACAGCCAAGCGGCAAGCCGGTCAGCATCCGGTTTGTCTGGGAAGGGTTCCGCCTGCTGCAGGAAGTGCACGGGGACGTGCCGCTGACCTTTGTCTACAGCGGTCAGGACAGCTACGATCCGCTGGCGCGTATTGATGGCGTGGAAGCACCGGAGATCTTCTGGTTTCACTGTCAGCCGAACGGCACGCCGGAGCGGATGACGGATAGCGTAGGGCAGGTGCGCTGGGAAGGGGTGAACAGCGCCTGGGGCAAGCTGCTGCGGGAAAGCGAGACGCAGGTATCAGGATATTCTCAGAACCTGCGGATGCAGGGGCAATACCTGGACCGTGAGACAGGGCTGCACTACATCTGTTCCGGTATTACGACACGGACTGCGGGAGGTTTACGCAGCAGGACCCGATAGGGCTGGCGGGGGGATAAACCTTTACCAGTATGCGCCGAATGCGCTGGGGTGGATCCGTGGGGGGTTAGTCGGTGTCAAAATGAATGGAATGGTTTCCAATCCAAATCAAAAGGTGTTTTTCAAAACACGGACAGATGCTTCAAAAGCATATAAATTATGGAAAAACCAAGACTGGCAAAGCTTAGAATCCTTTATGGGACCTGGAGCATGTCCTCCAAATAGAGGGCTTACCAAAGCTACGCCGATAACATTGAAACCGGGAACTAAAATTGACAGATATGGTGGTCGTATCAACGATGGGACTTTCAGTGATACAGGAACTTTCGTATCTCCTGCTGGAGCATCTTTCGAAAGCCGAGCCTTGCCTTTGGATACGCTAGATAAAACATATAAAACCTACGAAGTGGTTGCTCCAGTACATGCATATGCAGGACCCGCGATACCTTGGTTTGAACAACCAGGAGGGGGAACTCAATATGCACTATCTAAATCAATAAAACAACTATTGGCTGATAAAAAAATTAGAGAGAAATAAATTTCATGAGTCTGGGAAGTTATAATTTCAAACCCAAGAGAACAATATATGATGGAAAGGATGATGATTTTTATGATTATTCAGAAAAAATATCCATACCAAAGTTAGATTGCGAGATTGTTTTCAAAAATGAAGATGCCAAACCTCTTTGGGGTATACATGATGATTTAAAAAAACAGATCTTGAAAAATATCTCTGGGATAAAGGTTAAAACATATAGCGATGATCTAAGTCCCTCCTATAAATATAACGATTTAGATATTTATGTTTATTCCGGTTTGTTTGCAGGCAATGTTTTGCATATAGTTTTAGCTGAGGGTGAAAGTCAGGCTGCCAGATATAAAATCATATTGTTAGGGTTTGTATTAACTGACTGCAATTAACGCTATTTCAGCGAAATAGCATGGTGATGCAAGTTTATTCCCATCTTCTATTGTCGATAAATTACGAGGCCGGGAAGTAAAATCCTTGATGATTTTAGCGAGAACTTCTGTATAGGGGGATATTTCAATTCGCATCTTTCAAAGCAATGTTGTTCATCAAATGTTACCAGAATGCGGGGCGGAAAGCTCCAATAGCGCATGCTATGCAATGGAACGTGAAAAATAGATATTTTGTACTACACCATAGAACCCCTGCCCACCATGGAGGCGGTGTATATGATATTGATAATCTGGTAATTATTACGCCAAGATATCACCTTGACACACTAGACCGTGCTTATCCTTTTTAAGGAGTAATATGCAAAGACAAGAGCTTATTGAACTGATAAAAAAAATCCAACGTAGTGAAGGTACAGAAGAGGAAGCTGATCACAACATTGACCTACTTTGTAGAAGTGTCGCAGACCCTCAGGCAGCCAATTACATTTATTATGAAGAACTTAGCGCAGAAGAAATTGCTGATAAAATTATAAACTACAAACCAATCCAACTATAAATATTATTCTGGTGGCGCAATGAGTCCCCCATATGAAAAAAATCCATGCCAAAGCGTGGATTTTTTCCATTCAAAACAGATCAAACGTTAACAAGATGTTCACCACGTCGCCATCTTTAACGATGTAATCTTTACCTTCAACAGGCATTCGGGCTTCCTCCTTACGCACCTTGCTGACCCTTACCCTCAATATTTTGCTTGTACAGGACAGCACGTTGCCTGGCCAGGAGCAGTGCCGCTGGGATGCTGCCGGTAACCCGCTGGAAGGTTCTGCTGAGAAGGTCACGGACAACCGCCTGACGCAGCTGAACGGCATTCGCTGGCGCTATGATATCCACGGCCGCACCGTGGAGAAGGATAACGGCCAGACCCGCTGGCACTACCGCTACGACGGTGAAGATCGCCTGACGGAAGTGATTAGCCAGCCGCGGGACCGCAACAAACCGCAGACGCAGGTCAGCTTCCGCTACGATCCGCTCGGTCGCCGCATCAGCAAAACGCGACGCCAGATGATGGGCGGACAGCCAACCATCAAGCCGGTCACTACCCGGTTTGTCTGGGAAGGGGTCCGCCTGCTGCAGGAGGTGCACGGGGACGTGCCGCTGACCTGTGTCTAAAGCGATCAGGACAGCTACGACCCGCTGGCGCGCATTGATGGCGTGGATGCCCCGGAGATCTTCTGGTTCCACTATCAGCCGAACGGCACGCCGGAGCGGATGACGGATATTGAAGGGCAGGTGCGCTGGGAAGGGATGAACAGCGCCTGGGGCAAGCTGCTGCGGGAAAGTGAAACGCAGGTATCAGGATATTCCCAGAACCTGCGGATGCAGGGGCAATACCTGGATTGTGAGACAGGGCTGCACTACAAACTGTTCCGGTATTACGGCCCGGGCTGCGGACGGTTTACGCAGCAGGATCTGATAGGGCTATATGGCGGGTTAAATCTTTACAGCTATGCTCCTAATCGATTAGGTTGAATAGCTCCGCTGGGTCTATGCAAGAGAGGGGATCCCAATGCAACTGAATCTATATTTAGGGTTCAAGCGGGAATTCCACCAAATGCAAGTCGGGTCAGAATCAAATTAGATTCTGCTAATAACCCCAAAATTCAGCGTGGACCACTTAAATAGTGGAACCTTAAATATCAGTATTGGAGATAGCTCACATGCTCAGCATTTCCTTGATATTAGAGGTGGTAATGCAGAAATTGTCTCCTTTCAACTTCCTAAGTGGATGGCGGATTTCATAGAAGAAAGTGCAATACCTCAGGCCGTTTATCGTACTAATCCGTTAAATCAAGGTTGGTTAGCTCCTAAGCGTGTCGATCCGACAACGCCAGGTAGATCGTATGAATTACCATCAATGTGGGCAGAATGGCTTGAAGAAGTAGCGATTCCAGGCTCGGGGAATGTAAAATAGGTTACTATATGAATGTTAATAAAGATGATGAACTCCTTGTAATAGTGAAGAACGAAGGAAGATTTTACTGGTTCGTTGCCTTTAAAGAAATGTGGGTTTTGGACAGAGTTAGATGGGTAGACGATTTTGTGAAAAACGGGGTGGAAATTAACTTACAGGATATCCATAAAGAAAGATATGACATACCAGTAGTAAATGAAGAAAACGTACAAATATTCATTGATAACTTAATTAAAGAGGGTTATTTATACGATAAGGATGATATGTCTGTGGCGTTTTACAATAGGCTTTCAGAAAAAACAACATGGTGGGATATATATGATCTAATGCCGGATTTATTTATAGACTTTGATAGTAAGCGACTATATTCTGAATATGTTGAGAATATGCATTATCACAAATATGTTCCTGATGGATGGTTAGGTGAACTTGTTGATTTCTGCAGTGATGGAACGTTACCTCAAGATGAAATATTCTGGATAAAAAATGAAACAGATTATAGAAGCATTGTGATCGTTAAACGGTAAAAATATACTTTCGGCATATCATTATTAGACTATGCAATGTTAGATTCAACACGTTAATTAGTCTTTGTATTAAATGAACAAAAGCCGTTACCAGCCGTTTTGACAAACTTCAATGCACTGTGTGACAAAGTATATTTGTCTGCACCTCCCCAAGGGACTTTTTTATTGCTTAACATTCACTCTTCCAAGGTAAGCCATCATTGTCTGTAGTTATGCGGTAAAAAAACGGCTGGCATGATTGGTTTTTCATATGATGCATAACGTATTTTCCCAATCCGGACCCGCGTATTAAGATTAAAATACACATAAACGTTATAACAATACCGGGTGGCAAAAGAGGAGCTGCATAAACAGTTCCAACAATCGGCGTAAAAACCTAACTGAGAGGCAAAGGATGAGCACGGTTTACATAGTTATTTTAACCTATATAAAACCACTCGAAGAGATTGACGCAGCGATACCTGCTCATGTTGAGTGGCTTAAAAAAGGATACGTAGAGGGGGGGCCTGACGTCCGGTAGACGGATCCCAAGAAACGGTGGTGTCATTCTCCCTAAGTGTGAGAGTCTTGCCTCTCATGAAGAGCGCTTATGCGAGGATCCTTTTCAGAGGTTAAAACTTGCGACTGCCGAAATCATTCCTTTTGAACCCAGTATGAAGACAGAACTCCTGGAAAATGTGTTTTGACCCCGTAAGGAAATCAAACGTTAAACAAGAGTTCATCACATCGCCATCTTTAACGATGTAATCTTTGCCTTCCGCACGCATCTTGCCTGCTTCTTCGCGCCTTGTTCACCTTGCTCTCAATAAGCTGTCGGTTTCAGATTTTAGCCGCGACGAACTTCACCATGAGACCAGCCGCACCCAGGGGCTGCTGACTACCCGCAGCGAGTACGACCGTCTTGGTCAACTGCATCGCCGGAACGTCTTTACCGGCAATGCCCAGCGTCCGGCACCGCGATGCGGGTATCGCCGCTGGGATTATGACTACCGTAATAACCTGATACCTGAATAGCGGGACGATAACCCGTTCAGCTGGTACCGCTGGCAGTACGACAGCGCCGAGCGTTTGCTTGTTCAGGACGGCACGCTGCCCGGCAAGGAGCAGTGGCGCTGGGATGCTGCCGGTAACTCGCTGGAAGATTCTGCTGAGAAGGTCACGCACAACAGCCTGACGCAGGTCAGCTTCCGCTACGATCCACTCGGTCGCCGCATCAGCAAAATGCGACGCCAGATGCTGGGCGGACAGCCAACCGGCAAGCCAGTCAGCACCCGGTTTGTCTGGGAAGGGTTCCGTCTGCTGCAGGAAGTGCACGGGGACGTGCCGCTGACATGTGTCTACAGCGATCAGGACAGCTAGGACCCGCTGGCGCGCATTGACGGCGTGGAAGCACCGGAGATCTTCTGTTTCCACTGTCAGCCGAACGGCACGCCGGAGCGGATGACGGATATCGAAGGGCAGGTGCGCTGGGAAGGGGTGAACAGCGTCTGGGGCAAGCTGCTGCGGGAAAGCGAGAAGCAGGTATCAGGATATTCCCAGAACCTGCGGATGCAGGGGCAATACCTGGACCGTGAGACAGGGCTACACTACAATCTGTTCCGGTATTACGACCCGGACTGCGGGCGGTTTACGCAGCAGGACACATAGGGCTAGTGGGAGGATAAACCTTTACCCGTAGGCGCCGAATGCGATTGGGTGGGGTTGACTTCTTACACATTGATTCATGATACAGCCGAAGAAGAGATGAAAGATATCACGAAGAGTGGTGTAATAAGACCTTCAACAGGAGATATACTTGTCCGCTTCGAGGATGGACAATACTTCATTAATATCATACCTGAAATGATTGGCGGACTAACACTTCAAAGATATTGATGCAATTGTGAAAATGTTACTAGGCCAATTAGAAGTTGATAGATATGGTAATGCAAGAAAATTAAAAGGAATAAGCCATTTTGCCGAAATAGCTGCTATTGGCTTAGATGGTAATTGAATCACGAGAAAATACACTTTTGATCTTGTATATAAAAGATTTTGATGATTCTAAAAGAATTGTTAAAAGAGGGAGGGATTGTAGTTGGAGAAAAAATATTTTAAAGGAAACGTTGATTTTATCTCTGGGCAAGGGTGCATTCTTAGTGAATTTATAGGAGATGTCGCGACACGTCAAATAAATATTGTTGATGGTGAGTATTATGCTTCTTCCTCTTTGTTAGATAAAAACGAACAAGTAGGTTTCCTGCTTTATGATGGTAAGAAAAGCGACTTAGACTTAAGTGACTCTGAAGAGATTTCAAATGAAGAATTTGAAAGTGTCTGGATGGATTCACTCGATTCATTTAAAGAAAAAAACCGAATAAAGTATTTATCCGGAGATGCTGTAAAGTGTTTGGACAAATCCACAGTTATTGCTCACATTGTAAATAACAAAGGCAAATGGGGGAAGGGATTTGTTTTGTCTCTTTCGAAAAAATATCCAGCTTCGAAGAAAAACTATCACAACAATTTTAAAGATAATGGCGTTCCAGAATTAGGTAAGGTAGATTTTGTTATGGTTGATGATCAAAAAAGGATATTTGTTGCTAATATGTTTGCACAGGATGGGATCAAGAAAAACAACAATGATAATAATCAATATGTATGCTATGAATTCTTAGATATTTGTCTCGCAAAATTGTCTGACTTTGCGTTGATGAATCGTCTTTCAGTACAAATGCCAAGAATAGGAGCTGGCCTTGGTGGTGGTGATTGGAGTATTATAGAGTCATTAATATTAAAAAATATTTGTTATAAGATGATTGATTGTACTGTATTGACTTTATAATTTTAAGTTAAATTTAGATACGGTTTTTTAGTAAGGCTTATTTGCTGCTCTAAAATAAATGCATTATTGACATAGGCAAGGACTTTAGTATGCAAATATCTATAATAAATACTATTGAAAAGGAAACGATTTACACGATAACAAGAACTATATCGAGGCTTTGAGCAATAACAACAAGTCCAGAAAGCGCTATCTTAGCTGAAGGGTGCATTGGAACTTGCCAACTGGATATTTGTATGCATGTACAGCCCTTACTTCGATCTCGCAGAGTATGATAAGGCGAAGAAATGGGGAGAGACCACATTACGCACACGTCGAACGAATATAGGCACTGCGCCATTGATCGACCTCGGTACGGTCCGTTACGAGTGGAATTATTCGAGGAAGCGAATAAATATTTTAACGATGCTTATGTTTATGGAAAACAGCGTGCTTTTCAGGATCTGCCTAAAAATACCTTAAGTTCTCTATGCGCAAGAGGGTATAAGATAGTTAACTTATAGAATTTACAATTTAAACAATAGGTTAACACTATGCCATCTTTAACGATGTAGTCTTTCCCTTCCGCACGAACCTCGTCTGCTTCTTTTGCACCTTGCTCTCGATTAGCGGTTAGTATACTCACGACGTACTCCACCGTGAGACCAGCCTTACGCAGGGCTGCTGACCATCCGTAGCGAGTAAGATTGGCTGACACAGCTGAATGGTATTCGCTGGCGTAAAGCTAACCGGTAAGCCCGTCACCACCCGGTTTGCTTGAGAGGGGTTCCGCCTGCTGCAGGAAGTGCGGGGAATGTGCCGTTGACCTATGTCTACAGCGATCAGGAGAGCTACGATCCGCTGGCGCGTATTGATGGCGTTGCTGACCTGAGATTTCCTGGTTCTACTGCCATCCTAACGGCATGCCGGAGCGAATGATGGATAGTGAAGGGCAGGTGCGCTGGAGAGGGGGAGACAACGCCTGGTGCAAGTTGCTGCGAAAAGGCGAGACGCAGATATCATGTTATTCCCAGGAGCTGAGTATGCAGGGGCAATACCTGTAACGTGAGACAGGACTGCACTACAATCTGTTCCGTTATTACGACCCGGACTGCGGGCGGTTTACTCAGTCGGACCCGATAGGGCTGGCGGGGGGGAAACCTTTACCAGTATGCACCGATGTGGATAGGTCATTATAGATTAAGTGTTTATGAAATTGGAAGCTATCCTTATTTGAGAGATATAGTTAATGATGGCCACACTGGACTTGATGCTCATTATTGGGTGCGAAATTTATTTTGAAAAAATATTTTTGAAGTTTATAATCTTAAACGCTGAAGAAACATATCGGCATTAATAAAAGTTTGGGAAGAGGTGTAGTTTGCATGGATTCTATAAAAAACAATTAACAACTAATTATCTGTAGGCAATTAACAACACTTTTCCGCATTGTTAATTTATACTAATTCACTAACAAATGCTAGTCTCATTGCAATGACATTTGTTTTTAATATGGCTTGCTCTTATATCGGTAAACACATATGGTAAAGCAGGATTTAATCGATCAGTTGGATAAAATTGAACAACTAGTGCACAAATCTTTACCTGCTGAATATAAGCGATTTATGGTTGAGAATGTTAGAGACACTGACTCTTATGAGATTAAAAGAGCGAATGGTGAACATTTATATGTATTCAATTGTTTCGATTTACTTGAAAGAAATATTACATACACAATTCAAGAGGTTGAACCTGAATTTTTATTGATTGGTCAAGATGGCGATCTAGGGTATTTCCTTAATTTGTGTAGAGGTACTGATGAGGTTTATTCTTTAGAACTTGGTGCGTTAGGAAGCTTGGATATGATTAAAGAAAGTAATACTATATTTATGTTATAAGAGTTTCTGATTCAATTATGGACTACTTGTTTAATATCAATAAAAATCAACGCCAAAGCGTGCATTTCTTTTGTTCAAAACAAATTAAACGTTAAACAAGAAGTTCAGCACTTCACCATCTGAACGATATAATCCTACCCTTCGGCAAGAACCTTGTCTGCTTCTTTTGCGCCTTGCTCTCGATTAGCGGTGAGTATACTCGCGACGTACTCCACCGTGAGATCAGCCGTACGCAAGGCTTCTGACCACCCGCAGCGAGTACGATCGCATGGGCCAACTGTATAGCCGGGACGTCTTTGTCGGCAATGCCCGTCGCCAGCGCCGCTGTCATGCAGCAGATAACCCGCTCGAAGATTCTGCTAAGTAGTAGGTCGTTAATAATTGTAAGACGCAACTGAATGGCATTCGCTGGCGTAAACGCGATACCAGATGCTGGATGGCAACTGGCAAGCTAGTCACTTCCTGGTTTGCCTGGGAAGGGTTCCCCCTGCTGCAGGTGGTGCATGGGGATGTGCGGCTCACCTATGTCTATAGCGATCAGGACAGCAACGATCCGCTGGTACGAATTGACGGCGTAGATACCCCGGAGATCTTCTGGTTCCATTGCCAGCCTAACGGCATGCCCGAGCGGACGTCGGATAGCGAAGTGCAGGTGCGCTGGGAAGGGGTTAACAGCGCGTGGGGAAAGCAGTTGCGGGAAGCTGAGACGCAGGTATCACGATTTTCTCAGAACCTGCACATGCAGGGGCAATACCTGGACTGTGAGACCGGGCTGCATACAATCTGTTCCGGTATTACGATCCGGACAGCGGGCGGTTTACGCAAAAGGGGCCGATATGGCTGGTGGGGCGATAAACCTTTACCCCTATGCGCCGAATGCGCTGGGGTGGGTGGATCCTGTTGGTTTAACCGTTTGCAAAAACGGATGCCCTAAACGATCAATGAGAAACATGTCTTTTGCTGAGTGGATTAAAAGAAAAAAGTGGAAATAATACCCATGTGTATTTAAGATATAAAGATGTCAGACCTATCTATGTAGGGATCACTAAGGATGTAGATATCCGTGCTGTACAGCTTGGTGGCTTGGTGAAATGTTCGATAAAATAGTTAGAATTACTGAAGAACTGTTAAATTGCGGTCATGCGTGGATCAGAGAACCAGAAATTATTCACAATAATCCCCACTTTTAAAATTCTATCAATAGCATAAGTCCGACAAGAAAGTTATACTCGGATGCTATTATGTGTGGCGGAAATTGGCTTAAATAATAGGGTTAATGGAAAATGGTCGATAGACTTACTATAGTGCCAGCAAAAGAAAATCAAAAAAAATGGCCTAAAGAAGGCGATGTTTTTTACTTTCAGTTAAATGATGGTCGGTTAGGCTATGGCATGGTCTCTTTGGGTAAAATAGATGTCGGCCCGTTCAAGAATGCCATAGTTATATATATATATAACTATTTTACATCTTCGCTTCAAGAAGATGCTGTATTGGCAAAAGATAATTTGCTGCTGTCGCCAATTATTACTGATAATTCATGTTGGAAAAACGGTTATTTCGTAACGTTTAAAACTATCGACATGCGTGAAGTGGATGTCTTACCTCAACATTATTTTAAAAACCCTGTTAGAAATAAAATATATGATCATCATGGCGTGGAAGTAGACTCGCCGATTGAGAATATACTAATAGGTGAAGAGTCGATTCAATTCTATAAAAGCGTTGTAAAATCTATAGAAAGTATAATTAACTAATATGCAGGTCGGTGAGTAGTTTGTGTTTTTCGGTCTTTTATTTTTACCGCAGCATGTTATGATGATTAGCTTATAAAAAACATATTGTTATATTTTTGAGTGCCAGGTGGGCTTATACCTATTTTTAACCTAATCCCTTCATTTATTACTTGATAATTTATAACTATAGAAACCGATACTGCCGTATTAGTTATTTATGATTTGATGCTATTAAAGCATAGAATTAATGAGGATGTAGATTGGTGCAGTCTACCAAAAGATGAAGAAATAAAAATGCAATATGTTATCTCCAATCTTGGTGGTGACGGAACCTATAATGTCAATATTAGATACGATGTTGGTGAGTATACAGTTGCATAATTCTTAAGCGTATCTTCTGGGAAAGTTTTCATCGGGGAGGGGGAGAATGTTACGGGCGGCGCCCTTGATCCTGATGACTCCGAAGCTATGTCAGATGAGTTTATTACTTTAGAACCTGGTAATTATGAAGTTAAATATACAAAACAAGGCGCGGATGTTCTCATTTTCTTTACAAAAGCAGCGTTTACTGAAAATGCATTAGAAGAGGGTATTTATCTCTAAATACTGATAAATCACCGGCTATTAAATGGGTAGAATGGAGAACTGAATAAACTAAATATAAAAGTATTTGAGTCTGCTGATAATGAATGGGCTAAATTTGTAATTCAGGGTAGAGCCAATACACTTGCACATAGTTATGATGCTGTAAGTGAGCCAATGTTAGCAAACCCTGGTGCTGTAAAAAAAGGAGGAAAGGCTAAGCCCATAGGTTCACAGCTTGCTATTTTCTTAAATAAAGCTGCAACCGTGTTTGATCGTTACAAAGTAAAAAAAGGTGTAAAGGGCAATGAATATTATCGATGGTATCCAATTTAATGATTCAAATGAAAGTGTTGTTTTTAATTACTATAGTTGGATTGAGTTAATTAAAGCGATCATTGTTAAATATGCGAATGAAACAGAGAGTGAGGCTGAACGAATAGTATTAGCCTCTCCACTTGTTCGTTTTACGGAAAATGATTACATGTCTATTGCTTTGCGCTGTCATGAAAGTGAATATCATTGGGCAATGTTAATTGCTTATGGTGATCAATATTGGACAACAGGAGTTTCTCCAAATGAACCTGACGGATACTTCGAGTGGGAAAAGGAATACAAGGAAAAAAATAAACTGGCAGAAGAAAACTTTATTTTTAGTGATTAAGTGAAATAAAAAGCTTAAAAATAAAGAGCTTACCAGTTTGTATCGTATGTTATGGCATTATTATGGTGAAGCGTAAGATAATATCTCATAGTGATCCCTTTTAAGATTAAAATTTCCGCTAAAAATTATAACGTGATCTTATGGCATAAGAGGAACTGTTTCTTTAGGTCCAACGAACGACTTAATTATTACTTAGAGAAAAACCTAACGGAAAGGCAAAGGATGAGCACGGTTTACATAGTTATTTTGACCTTTATAAAACCACTCGAAGAGATTGACGCAGCGATACCTGCTCATGTTGAGTGGCTTAAAAAGGGATACGCAGAAGGAATTTTCCTGACGTCCGGTAGACGGATCCCAAGAAACGATGGTGTCATTCTTGCTAAGTGTGAGAGTCTTGCCTCTCTTGAAGAGCGCTTGCGCGAAGATCCTTTTCAGAGGTTAAAGCTTGCGACTGCTGATCTCATTCCTTTTGAACCCAGCATGAAAACAGAACTCCTGAAAAATGTATTTTGACCCTGCAATAAAAAATAAATCAAACGTTAAACAAGAAGTTCATCACATCGCCATCTTTAACAATGTAATCTTTCCCTTCCGCACGCATCTTGCCTGCTTCTTCGCGCCTTGTTCATCCTGCTCTCAATAAGCTGTCGGTCTCAGATTTTAGCCGCGACGAACTTCACCGTGAGATCAGCCGCACCCAAGGGTTGCTGACCACCTGTCCGTCTTAGCCGACTGCATCGCCGCTGGGATTACGACTACCGCAATAATCTGGTGCGGGAAGAGCATGACGATAACCCGTTCAGCTGGTACCGCTGGCAATACGACAGCGCCGGGCGTTTGCTGGTTCAGGACGGTACGCTGCCTGGGCAGGTGCGCAGGGAAGCGGTGAACAGCGCCGGGGCAAGCTGCTGTGGGAAAGCGAGACGCAGGTATCAGGATATTCTCAGAACCTGCGCATGCAGGGGCAATACCTGGACCGTGAGACAGGGCTACACTACAATCTGTTCCGGTATTACGACCCGGACTGCGGGCGGTTTACGCAGCAGGACCCGATAGGGTTAAATGGCGGGTTAAATCTTTACAGCTATGCTCCTAATCCTATAATCTGGACTGATCCTTTAGGTCTAACACCTTGTAAGGTTTTACCTTCTACACGTAGGGCTGGGGGGACAGGCAAACATTATGATCCTGTAAATGGACAAGGGTTGTATGTGCTACACGATGGAAAGAATATTATCTATGTAGGACGTGGGGATGCACCAACGCGTTTGAATAGCCATGCGAATACACCGGGTAAATCTCATTTGGAACAGCTGACCATATTTGATAATAATTTGACCAAAGCTGAAGCTAAATACTTGGAACAAAGAATTATGGATCTTAATGGTGGAGCTAAGCCAACGAATTCCTTAACAAATCTCCTCAATAAAATCAGATCGTATAGTCCTAATAACCCAAATGCTAGCACATATGATATTGCGGGTCATAGCAGTGATTGGGGTGGAAAAGTATTGAATGATGCGTTATCAATTCTGAAAGGTAATGGCTTATGAAAGTAAAATACAAAGAGGGTGACATCTTTGTCATTCCATTGAGCAATGGGAAATATGCGATTTGTCATATTGTTTTTGCTCCAAGCAAAAAATTTCAGCAAGCCATAGGGTTCTGCATATTATCAATCCAGCAGGCTGAAGAACTTATTGATGGCGGTTCATTAACACCGCTAAGTTTTGAAAAGTTTGGCAAAGAGACGAAAATTATCTTTACCGGCAACCAAAATATCAGCAAGGGCGTTTGGAAAATTATTGGTCACACTGATCTTACAGAAGAAAAAAAACAATTGAAAATATTTAATTATGCTGGTGGTTTATATAATGGAGAGGACGAAACCAGGCGGTTAACTGTTGCCGAATACCCTAATTACACAACAATGGGGGTATCAGGGTTTGAGCTTGTCGATAATATCCTGACCAATATTTGAGCATCAGGGGTAGGGTGCTTCCCCTGTCAGATTTCGTATTACCGCCACTCATTAACACCTTAAAAATATCACAGGTATTTTATTTTTGATGGCCTGACCTCACATTATTGGTAGAACGATAATAAAAATCGAGGTAGTGTAATGAATGATAAAAAAATACAAATAGTTGATCTACTGATTTCACATAGTCAAATAGTGTTACGATCCCGAGACTATGACGAAAAGCTGAGTCAGTGGGGAAAGGGTAATGTTTCTCAAGGTGCTGTTCTTCACAAGGATTATGTTATATTCGATCCATTACCAGAGGACGCGTTTGGAGCAAACGTCAATATCAAAATAGAGAATGCTTTCAAATTGGATGAAAATGCTCAGCGCTGTATTGTTGTACCATTTTTCATTACGGATAAACATAAGCTGCAAATCGCTTCTGCAACTGAGAAATTCGATTTAAATATAGATGTGAACGATAAAGTTTATTCACTTTTTTATGAGATTTGTGAAGGCGATGAAATTTACTATAATTTCACTCTTGTACCGGCAAAAGAAGCTGTTGCTGCTAAGTTTTTACTAGATGACCCTTGGGGAGGAATAAAAGACCATCCTCTCAAAGAAGGTGTTTTTTAAATTTAATACTATCTGGGAAATTTATCTCGGAATAAAAATCCGCGCCTAAGCGTGGATTTTTTCATTCAAAACCAATCAAACGTTAAACAGGAAGTTCATCACATCGCCATCTTTAACGATGTAATCTTTCCCTTCCGCACGCATCTTGCCCGCTTCTTTCGCGCCTTGCTCACCTTTGTAGGTGATGAAGTCTTCAAACGCGATAGTCTGCGCACGAATGAAGCCTTTCTCGAAGTCGGTGTGGATCTTACCGGCTGCCTGAGGCGCAGTCGCACCGACAGGGATGGTCCACGCACGCACTTCTTTTACACCAGCGGTGAAGTAGGTTTGCAGGTTCAGCAGCTCATAGCCCGCGCGGATCACGCGGTTCAGGCCCGGCTCTTCCAGACCCTGCTCGGCCATGGACTCTTCACGGCCGGCGTCGTCCATTTCAGCGGTATCGGATTCAACCGCGGCGCAAACCGCTACCACTACAGAACCTTCATTGCTCGAAGGTTCTGCTGAGAAAGTCACGCACAACCGCTTGACGCAGCTGAACGGCATTCGCTGGCGTTATGACATCCACGGCCGCACCGTGGAGAAGGATAACGGCCAGACCCGCTGGCACTACCGCTACGACGGTAAACATCGCCTGACGGAGGTCATCAGCCAGCCGCGGGATCGCAACAAACCGCAGACGCAGGTCAGCTTCCGCTACGATCCGCTCGGGCGACGCATCAGCAAAACGCGACGCCAGATGCTGGGCGGACAGCCAACCGGCAAGCCGATCACCACCCGGTTTGTCTGGGAAGGGTTCCGTCTGCTGCAGGAAGTGCACGGAGACGTGCCACTGACCTGTGTCTACAGCGATCAGGACAGCTACGACCCGCTGGCGCGTATTGATGGCGTAGATGCCCCGGAGATCTTCTGGTTCCACTGCCAGCCGAACGGCACGCCGGAGCGGATGACGGATAGCGAAGGGCAGGTGCGCTGGGAAGGGGTGAACAGCGCCTGGGGCAAGCTACTGCTGCGGGAGAGCGAAACGCAGATATCAGGATATTCTCAGAACCTGCGGATGCAGGGGCAATACCTGTACCGTGAGACAGGGCTGCACTACAATCTGTTCCGGTATTATGACCCGGACTGCGGAAGATTTACGCAGCAGGACCCGATAGGGCTGGCGGGGGGGGATAAACCTTTACCAGTATGCGCCGAATGCGCTGGGGTGGGTGGATCCGTGGGGGTTGAAATGCAAGTCTACGGAAGATGGTCCGATTTTAGGTCCTCATGGAAGTTTAAAAAATGACTTACGCCCTGGACAATCACATCACTTAAATCAGGATGCTGCATTCCGTGACATTATTCCTACTAATAGTGGAGCAGCGATAAAATTAGAAGGTAATGCGTTCACTTAATCAGGTACTCCACATTATGAAGCTCATAAGTCTTTAGAACAGTTTTGGAATCAATTTAGGAAAGGCGGAGCTTCATACCGAGAAATGCCTTCCAATCTCCATTATACTCAGGCATTGAAGCATTCACTGGAGGCTGCTGGTTTACCAGCAAATCAGGTGAAAGAAGCAGTCAGATACAGTATTCAAAATCGAATGCAGCATGGTGCGCTTGGTGGTATGAACGTACCTGGGATCCCAGGAAGAATAAATCAGGTTAAATCATGAAAATATCCCCGTTAGCAATAGACAGGTTAACCAAAATTAATTGGTTTTTTAATCTTGGTGTGGCGACGACCCTCACTGGGGTTATCCAGGTTCAGTCTCTTAGCTTATTTATAAAAGGCTTGAATAGCGATGAATGGGAAAGTGCCACATTGGAAGCTGGCAATGAAATAACAGGTTATCTCGCAAAGAAACATACTTACAATTATCAATATTGGAACTCTTTGGTCAAAGAGGCTAAGAAAGTGGTGGAGAATGATATTATCCCAAAAATAATCTTCCCAGAGTCTGAGAAAAGCTCAATGATTGAGAACTTAAAATGGGATCTGGTGAATTACTTGCTTGAAGATACGTATGGTTCTTTACTACGAGAGCCGTTCTTTTTTGACGGATTGATTAATGTTTATGAAGCTGGTCATATGCCTTGTGGATGGTCAGGAACTTGGCCTGCGGGAAAACTAGTTATCTATTGATAGATTCGCAATAAAAAATCCACGCCAAAGCGTGGATTTTTTTCATTCAAAACAAATCAAACGTTAAACAGGAAGTTCATCACATCGCCATCTTTAACGATGTAATCTTTCCCTTCCGCACGCATCTTGCCTGCTTCTTTCGCGCCTTGCTCACCCTTGTAGGTGATGAAGTCTTCAAACGCGATAGTCTGCGCACGAATAAAGCCTTTCTCGAAGTCGGTGTGGATCTTACCGGCCGCCTGAGGCGCAGTCGCACCCACAGGGATGGTCCACGCGCGCACTTCTTTCACGCCAGCGGTGAAGTAGGTCTGCAGGTTCAGCAACTCATAGCCTGCGCGGATCACGCGGTTCAGGCCCGGCTCTTCCAGACCCAGCTCGGCCATGAATTCGTCACGGTCAGCGTCGTCCAGCTCTGCGATGTCGGATTCAACGGCAGCGCAAACCGCTACAACCACTGAACCTTCAGCCGCGGCGATTTCACGCACTTTGTCCAGGTACGGGTTGTTCTCGAAACCGTCTTCGTTAACGTTGGCGATGTACATAGTTGGCTTCAGAGTCAGGAAGCTCAGGTATTTGATCGCCGCCTTGTCTTCTTCTGTCAGGTTTTTCAGCGCGCGCAGCATGCCCGCGTTTTCCAGCTGTGGCAGACATTTTTCCAGCGCAGCCAGTTCTGCTTTCGCGTCTTTGTCGCCACCTTTGGCTTTCTTCTGCACGCGGTGAATAGCGCGTTCACAGGTGTCGAGGTCAGACAGTGCCAGCTCGGTGTTGATCACCTCGATGTCGTCAGCCGGGTCCACTTTGTTGTTAACGTGGATGATGTTGTCGTTCTCGAAGCAACGTACAACGTGACCAATTGCTTCCGTTTCACGGATGTTGGTCAGGAACTGGTTACCGAGGCCTTCGCCTTTGGATGCACCTTTCACCAGGCCCGCGATGTCCACGAACTCCATGGTGGTCGGCAGAATGCGCTGCGGCTTCACGATTTCCGCGAGCTGGTCCAGACGCGGATCGGGCATTGGCACAACGCCGGTGTTCGGTTCGATGGTACAGAACGGGAAGTTCGCCGCTTCAATACCTGCTTTGGTGAGCGCGTTGAACAGGGTGGATTTGCCCACGTTTGGCAGACCGACGATACCGCATTTGAATCCCATTTCTAAATCACCTTAATATCTTGATAATCAATCCGTTAACGATAACCGATTGATGAAAAGTAAATAACTACGCCTATTATACACGTAACCCGCACCACGCGCGGTAAAAAAGCCGTATCGGGCGGATTATTGCGCTTTGAAAGCGTGTAAGCGGTTTGTCGCTTTGGTTAGGCCATCCTGCAGCCAGATTTCAGTGCAGCGCACCGCTTCGTCGACCGCTTCGTCAATCAGTTTCTGCTCAGAAACCGGTGGCTTACCCAGTACGAAACCGACAACTTTGTTTTTATCGCCCGGATGGCCGATTCCCACGCGCAAACGATGGAAATTGGGGTTATTGCCCAGCTTGCTGATAATGTCTTTCAGACCATTGTGACCGCCATGACCACCGCCCAGTTTGAATTTTGCCACACCGGGGGGCAGGTCCAGCTCATCGTGGGCCACCAGAATTTCATCCGGGTTAATGCGATAAAACGTCGCCATGGCTGCAACAGCTTTGCCGCTCAGGTTCATAAAGGTGGTGGGCACCAGCAGACGGACATCTGCGCCAGCAAGATTGATACGTGAGGTATACCCGTAGAATTTTGGTTCTTCACGCAGGGGAGCACGTAACCGTTCGGCCAGCAGATCAACGTACCAGGCACCGGCATTGTGGCGGGTCGCCGCGTACTCTGCGCCTGGGTTCGCGAGGCCGACAATCAGTTTAATCGTCACGATTCAATTCCTAATGGGTTCCAGATCTGGCGCGTAGTTTACTGTCTGACGCGCCGCTTGACAAAATTCTGCTGCCCGAACCGCGAGATATGAATAATTACTTATCTGAACAATTAGAATTTCAAGCTGTTCAATGTCTTATTTGTAAACTTTTGTCTGGGAGTTATCTGTAAATGTGATCATTCACGCAACTCATAAAAGAGCCGTTGTCTATACTTTACACACAAGGATCAGGGGCTTTTCCCCTTACAACCCAAAGTTCCGGAGGTGACATATGAAACGCAAAAACGCTTCGATACTCGGTAATGTGCTGATGGGGTTGGGACTGTTTGTGATGGTCGCTGGCGTGGGTTATTCAATTTTAAACCAATTGCCGCAGCTTGACCTTCCGCAATACTTCGCGCATGGCGCGGTATTGAGTATTTTCCTTGGTGCAGTGCTATGGCTTGCCGGTGCACGCGTGAGTGGACATGAAGAAGTCTGCGACAAATACTGGTGGGTGCGCCATTACGATAAGCGCTGTCGCAGGGACCAGCACAAACACAGCTAACGTGCTACGGCGAAAGAACACCGAAACGGCTCCTCATGGAGTCGTTTTTTTTTGCATGAAAGGTTGACCCTCACGTAACGTAAGGCTTCAGAGTGGTGCCACTGGCAAAGTAAAAGGAGCAGTTATGTTGATTCAGGTGGGTGAACTCGCGAAACGTGCCGGGATCACCGTGCGAACATTGCATCACTATGAGCAAACAGGGTTGTTACTGCCTTCTGCCAGAAGTGCGGCAGGTTACCGGCTGTATAATCTGGCGGATGTACAACGTCTGCATATGATTCAGGTGCTGGCAAAAGCCGGGCTGGAACTTGCTGAAATCAGGGATTTTCTGAAACAGGAGTCGCTGTCGTTAACCGAATTACTCGATGCGCAAATCAGTTTGCTGGATAAGCAACTGCGTAGCATGCTGACGCTGCGCGAGAGGCTGGTGGAATTGCGTACCGGGCTTACCGACGATGCGGCACCCAATCTGGAATCCTGGCTACAGACTCTGGAGTTAATGAATATGTACGAACGCTGGTTTAGCAAAGAGGAGTTACAGCAGTTGCCGTTTGCCGTACAGAAGGAGGCACTTGCGGATATCTGGTCAGGTCTGGTTGCTGAGGCAAATAGCCTGCTGAAGCATAATATCGACGTTTCGGATCCCCGTGCCAGGGATCTGGCGGCGCGCTGGATGTCACGCCTGGAGCAGGATACAGCAGGTAAGCCGGAATTTCTCACCCGGCTGAACGAGATGCACAGCGTCGAGCCGCAGATGCGTGAGCAGACGGGTATTACGGCGGAAATGACTGACTATATTACGCGGGCGTTTGCCGAATCGAAGCTTGCCATCTGGGAAAAGTATCTCTCTGCAGAAGAGATGGCCTTTACCCGCGCGCACTATTTTGATCGCATGATGGAGTGGCCGCCACTGGTAGCGAAATTGCATCAGGCGCAGCGGGAAAACCTTGACCCGTCTTCCGATGAGGCGCAAATGCTCGCTGAACACTGGCGGGTATTGTTCCAGTCATACGCGGGAACGAATCCTGAAACCCAGCAAAAGTTTCGCGTTGCCATGCAGCAGGAGGCGCATCTGATGAAAGGGACATGGATGACGCCTGCCGTGCTTGCATGGCTCCAGCAGGCGATAGCCGTGATGATGCAGAGACGTTTCTCTGCATCAGGGCATTCACAGATCCGCTAACGCGGCTTCACGGTTGGGATAAAAGGCCAGGCGGCCAGGGATAGGCTGCACGCCCGCGCGCGCCATGGTGCGCAGCGGCTGGAATTCGAGATTACTCACCCGCAGTTCGCAGCCTTCCGGCAGACGCGAAACGAAGCGCTGGAAGGCATCCAGACCACCCGCATCCAGCACCGGCACGGCATCCCATTTCAGCACCACAATGCGTTTGCCCACGATACGGGTTTCCAGTTCGCTGAACAGACCTTCCGCGGCGGCAAAGAACAACGGGCCAATCACACGCAGCACCAGCACATCGTCAGGTACCTCTACGTTAACCGGGGAAAGGCGCGTCATCTGCGCTATACGGCGCATAAACAGCAGGGAGGCCAGCACGATCCCGACGCTGATGGCGATAACCATATCGAACAGCACGGTCAGCGACATACAAATCAGCATCACGATGATGTCGTCTTTCGGTGCGCGACGCAGCAGATTGACCACCTTATGTGCTTCGCTCATGTTCCACGCCACCATCAGCAGCAGGGCAGCCATGGCTGAAAGCGGCAGCCAGGAGAGCAGCGGAGCGAGGACCAGCAGGGCGAGGATCACCAGCACGGAGTGGATAACTGCCGATACCGGCGACGTCGCCCCGGCACGTACGTTTGCCGCAGAGCGGGCGATGGCCGCTGTTGCCGTAATACCGCCAAAGAACGGGGCGATGAGGTTGCCCAGACCCTGCCCAACCAGTTCGCTGTTGGCTTTATGCTTGGTGCCGGTCATGCCGTCCAGCACGACGGCACAGAGCAGGGATTCAATGGCCCCCAGCATCGCCATTGAGAAGGCCGCGGGCAGAAGGGCGCGCAGGGAGTCCCAGCTTAAGGTGAAGCTGGAACCCGGCATATCCCATGGCAGTACCAGTTGTGGTAACAGTTGAGGAATACCGCTTCCCTGTGAACCGTCAGCCAGAACATAGTGGAACTGAGATCCAATGGTCGCGACGTGCCCACCAAAGAGATTAACGATGGCCATCACCGCACAGCCCAGCAGCAGGGCGGGCAGGTGGCCAGGCAGACGAATGCCTAAACGAGGCCAGATAATCAGCGTGCCCAGGGTAACAATCCCGATGGCGGCATCGCCGGGGTTGGCGGTGGGGAGCGCCATAAACAGCGCCCCGACTTTTTGCAGGTAATGTTCAGGGACGTGGGCTATCTGCAGGCCGAGGAAGTCCTTGATCTGCATTGTCCCGATGGTAATGCCAATCCCGGAGGTGAACCCCAGCGTCACGGAAAGGGGGATGTATTCAATCAGCCGGCCAAAACGGGCCAGACCAAACAGGATCAAAAAGACGCCGGACATCAGGGTGGCGACCAGCAGGCCTGCCAGGCCAAACTGCTGAGAAACGGGATAGAGGATCACCACAAATGCGGCTGTCGGGCCGGAAACGCTGAAGCGAGACCCGCCCGTTAGCGCAATCACAATCCCGGCGACGGCCGCCGTGTAAAGCCCATACTGCGGTGCTACGCCGCTGCCAATTGCCAGTGCCATGGCGAGCGGAATGGCGATAATCCCGACGGTGATACCGGCAATAAGGTCACGCATAAAACGTGAAGCGGTGTATTTCTCTTTCCAGCAAGCGTCGATGAGGGCGCGAAAGGGAAGAACATGTGAGGAGGTTACGTGTTTCACAATTATCTCTCATCCGTGTGCGCATCATCTGTCATATGAATGGCAGGTGAAGGAGGCATTGATCATACAAATAAATATCAGAGACAAAAAAACCCGCCGCAGCGGGTTTTTCGGCCGTGTTCGATTAGTGTTCGAACATTGCTGAGATAGATTCTTCGTTGCTGATACGACGAATCGCTTCGGCCAGCATCCCGGACAGGGTCAAGGTGCGCACGTTTGGCAGCGCTTTGATCTCGTCACTCAGTGGGATGGTATCGCACACCACTACTTCGTCGATAACGGAGTTGCGGAGGTTGTTTACTGCATTACCGGAGAAGATCGGGTGAGTCGCGTAGGCGAATACGCGCTTGGCACCACGCTCTTTCAGCGCTTCTGCTGCTTTACACAGCGTACCGCCGGTATCGATCATGTCGTCAACCAGCACGCAGTCACGGCCAGCAACGTCACCGATGATGTGCATCACCTGAGAAACGTTAGCGCGTGGACGGCGTTTGTCGATGATTGCCATGTCGGTATCGTTCAGCAGCTTAGCGATAGCACGAGCACGTACCACGCCGCCGATGTCCGGAGAAACCACGATTGGGTTATCCAGATTCAGCTGCAGCATGTCTTCCAGCAGGATTGGGCTACCGAATACGTTATCAACCGGAACGTCGAAGAAGCCCTGGATCTGTTCTGCATGCAGGTCAACGGTCAGAACACGGTCAACGCCAACGCTGGAGAGGAAATCAGCGACAACTTTGGCAGTGATTGGCACACGCGCGGAACGGACTCGACGGTCCTGACGGGCATAGCCGAAGTAAGGAATAACAGCAGTGATACGGCCTGCTGAAGCGCGACGCAGGGCGTCGACCATAACAACCAGTTCCATCAGGTTGTCATTTGTTGGAGCACAGGTGGACTGGATGATGAAAATATCACCACCGCGTACATTTTCATTGATTTGTACGCTGACTTCGCCGTCGCTAAAGCGACCTACAGCGGCGTCGCCGAGGGAAGTGTACAGGCGGTTGGCAATACGTTGTGCTAGTTCCGGGGTGGCGTTACCAGCAAAAAGCTTCATATCAGGCACGAGAAGAACCTCAGGCATGCGTCCAGTGGTGGATAGCGTTCGCCGCAAACTGTGCGGGCCAGGCGAAATGCTATCCAGGCGGTGTATTAAAGAGCGCGATGCAACGTCTGGAACAGGGTGACGTTGTCACCGAAACTCAGTCTGCGCCAGAATGGCTTGCTGTAGGGGGGAGGTGTTCATCCCACGTGCTACAAAACCATGCAGCCAAACCGGCGCTTGCTCAAGCACCTGACGAGCGGCGGATTCGGTGTCAAATTCAGCAAAGACACAGGCCCCTGTGCCAGTCAGGCGCGACGGCGCGTATTCTAACAGCCAGGAAAGCACCGCATCAACCTCGCGAAAACGTTTTCTTGCGATAACCTCGCAATCGTTGCTGAATTCACAATTTAATAACGTTTCTATTGACCGCACCGGGGTATTCCGTGGCAGGTCAGGATCGTTGAAGATGACCGGGGTCGGAATGCTGACGCCCGGGTGGGCCACCAGGTACCATTTTTCCGGCGGCTCGACCGGGGAAAGTATTTCGCCCACCCCTTCAGCAAACGCCGCATGACCGCGCACGAAGACCGGGACGTCCGCCCCCAGTGTTAAGCCTAACGCTGCCAGCTCATCCTGAGATAATCCGCAGCCCCAGAGGTGATTCAGGGCAACCAACACGGTGGCGGCATTTGATGAGCCACCGCCCAGTCCACCGCCCATCGGCAGACGCTTCTCAATACGGATATCCGCGCCGCTTCCTGCCGGCAGACGACCGGTGTCCGACGCCGCTTTCATCAGCAGACGTGCAGCGCGCACGATCAGGTTATCTTCATGCGCCACGCCATCAACCGGCGTCAGCAGGCAAACCTCGCCGTCCTGACGCGGGTCAATCGTGATTGTGTCGCCGTAATCAAGGAACTGAAACAGCGTCTGCAGGGTATGGTACCCGTCAGCACGCTGTCCGGTGATGTATAAAAACAGATTCAGTTTTGCCGGAGAAGGCCAGTGGGTCATCATTTAACGATCCAGTTGTCCATTTTCAGCTTGATGCGCTGGCTGCCCTGGGTCAGTTCCATGTTGGATGGCAGGGAAGGCCTGGTGTTGCTGTCATAGGCGCTGTACACCACTTTCCAGGTTTTGCCGTTCTGGGTGTAGTTCACTTGGCTCAGACGGTACTGGTCGTCAAGCTGGTAGTCGGTCGCGTCACCCGGCAGGCCCAGGATCCACTGGCGCAGGCTGTTCAGCGGAATAGGCATTCCGGTCAGCTTGCCGATCATCTCTTCGGCGTCGGTGGCGGTATAGTGCTGGCCTTTGTTGTCGGTGATCTGCGCTTCACCCGGTTTGGCAATAAGCTCCAGTTCGGTGCTGCCCAGTGGGTTTAACAGCAGCAGGCGATAGTTGTCCTGCCCGGTTTGCTGCCAGAAGAAACGCGCATACACTTTTTGTTCATCAGAGAGATAAGCGAAGGCACCACGGGTCTGGTACTGGCTCAAATTGCGGACGTCCTGCTGGTGCTGACGCCACTGCGGTGAATCAGGGCTTTTGCCCGGGCCTTTAGGTTGGGTGACGGTACATGCGGTCAGAACCAGTGCCGCCAGGGGCAGCAGGCGAATCAGTCGGGTCATAATGAGGACAAATCCTTGAGATACGTTGCAGTTATAACTGTTAATGCTAGCGTCGAAGGGTGCCACCGTCTACGTTCAAATTATCTCAAAGCATTGTATAAGCTATTACTCCGAAAGGGGGCAGTCTCTTTTATTGATCTCGCGCATCCTGTATGATGCGTTCTGCTAACCTTATTAACGCTGGTACTACTCCCGCTCAACATGACCCTATTAGCACTCGGTATTAACCACAAAACAGCCCCGGTTTCGCTGCGAGAACGCGTAACGTTTTCGCCGGATACGCTTGACCTGGCGCTGGACAGCCTGCTTGCACAGCCGATGGTGCAGGGTGGCGTGGTGCTCTCGACGTGCAACCGTACTGAACTCTACCTAAGCGTTGAAGAGCAGGACAACCTGCATGAAGCGCTGATCCGCTGGTTATGTGATTACCACAACCTCAACGAAGAAGAGCTGCGTAATAGCCTCTACTGGCATCAGGATAACGATGCAGTCAGCCATCTGATGCGTGTGGCCAGCGGCCTGGACTCGCTGGTGCTCGGCGAGCCACAAATTCTCGGTCAGGTGAAAAAGGCGTTTGCCGATTCGCAAAAAGGGCATCTGAAAGCCAGTGAACTGGAGCGTATGTTCCAGAAGTCATTCTCCGTGGCGAAGCGTGTGCGAACCGAAACCGACATTGGTGCCAGTGCGGTTTCTGTTGCTTTCGCGGCCTGTACCCTGGCCCGTCAAATCTTTGAATCCCTGTCGACCGTCACTGTGATGTTGGTCGGGGCGGGCGAAACCATCGAACTTGTGGCGCGCCATCTGCGCGAACACAAAGTTAAAAAGATGATTATCGCTAACCGTACCCGCGAACGTGCACAGGTGCTGGCGGACGAGGTGGGTGCCGAGGTGGTTGCGCTGAGCGACATCGATGAGCGCCTGAAAGAGGCAGATATTATCATCAGCTCTACCGCCAGCCCGCTGCCGATTATCGGTAAAGGGATGGTCGAGCGAGCGCTGAAATCCCGCCGTAATCAACCGATGCTGCTGGTGGATATTGCCGTCCCGCGCGATGTCGAACCGGAAGTCGGTAAACTGGCGAACGCCTACCTTTACAGCGTGGACGACCTGCAAAGCATCATTTCGCATAACCTTGCCCAGCGTAAAGCGGCGGCGGTTCAGGCGGAAACCATTGTAGAGCAGGAAACAAGTGAGTTTATGGCCTGGCTGCGCGCGCAAAGCGTCAGCGAGACTATCCGCGAGTACCGCGGTCAGGCGGAGCAGGTGCGTGATGACCTGACCGCCAAAGCGCTGGCCGCCCTTCAGCAGGGTGGCGACGCAGAAGCCATTATGCAGGATCTGGCCTGGAAACTGACCAACCGCCTGATCCATGCACCAACCAAATCTCTTCAGCAGGCCGCCCGTGACGGGGATGATGAACGCCTGACTATTCTGCGCAACAGCCTCGGGCTGGAATAGCGCCCTATACCCATTTTCTATTACAAGGTGCATTTACGCCTATGAAGCCTTCTATCGTCGCTAAACTGGAAGCTCTGCACGAGCGCCATGAAGAAGTACAGGCGCTGCTCGGCGATGCCGGGACCATTGCTGACCAGGAACGTTTTCGCGCGCTCTCGCGTGAATACGCGCAGTTGAGTGATGTATCAAAATGCTTTACCGACTGGCGACAGGTCCAGGAAGATATTGAAACTGCGCAGATGATGCTCGACGACCCTGAAATGCGCGAGATGGCGCAGGAAGAGTTGCTGGACGCAAAAGCGCGTTCTGAAGAGATGGAGCAACAGTTGCAGGTGCTTCTGCTGCCAAAAGATCCGGACGATGAGCGTAACGCCTTTGTCGAAGTCCGCGCCGGGACCGGCGGTGACGAAGCGGCACTGTTTGCCGGCGATCTGTTCCGTATGTACAGCCGCTACGCCGAAGCGCGTCGCTGGCGCGTTGAGATTATGAGCGCCAACGACGGTGAACATGGCGGCTACAAAGAGGTTATCGCTAAAATCAGCGGTGACGGCGTGTACGGTCGTCTGAAGTTTGAATCCGGCGGTCATCGCGTGCAGCGCGTACCTGCCACCGAATCTCAGGGGCGAATTCACACTTCTGCCTGTACGGTTGCGGTGATGCCAGAGTTGCCTGAAGCAGAATTGCCGGACATCAACCCGGCGGACCTGCGTATCGATACCTTCCGCTCCTCCGGGGCAGGGGGTCAGCACGTTAACACCACCGATTCCGCTATCCGTATTACCCACCTGCCAACCGGCATCGTGGTGGAGTGCCAGGACGAACGTTCTCAGCACAAGAACAAAGCCAAAGCCTTATCCGTGCTGGGCGCGCGTATCCACGCGGCTGAAATGGCAAAACGTCAACAGGCGGAAGCCTCCACGCGTCGTAACCTGCTGGGCAGCGGCGATCGCAGCGACCGTAACCGTACCTATAACTTCCCGCAGGGCCGTGTTACCGACCACCGCATCAACCTGACCCTGTACCGTCTGGACGAAGTGATGGAAGGAAAGCTGGATATGCTGATTGAGCCTATCGTGCAGGAATACCAGGCCGACCAGCTGGCAGCACTGTCCGAGCAGGAATAATGGAGTTTCAGCACTGGTTACGGCAGGCCGCCAGTGAGCTTTCCGCGAGCGAAAGCCCTAAACGTGACGCCGAAATTTTGCTTGAGTTTGTGACGGGGAAAGCCCGCACTTACCTGCTGGCTTTCGGCGAGACGCAGCTGAGCGCTGAGCAGGAAGCGCAGCTCGCTACGCTGCTTGCCCGACGCAAAACCGGTGAGCCGGTGGCGCATCTGGTCGGGGAGCGTGAGTTCTGGTCACTGCCGTTGTACGTCTCCCCAGCGACCCTGATCCCACGTCCGGACACCGAGTGTCTGGTGGAGCAGGCGTTGTCGCGTTTACCCGCGCAAGCCTGCCGAATTCTCGATCTTGGAACCGGCACTGGCGCAATTGCCCTGGCGCTGGCCAGCGAGCGACCTGACTGCGAGGTGACGGCGGTTGACGTGATGCCCGATGCGGTAGCGCTGGCGCAGCGTAACGTGGCGCGTCTGGGCTTCCCGAACGTCACCGTTCTGCAAAGCAGCTGGTTTAGCGCGCTGGATAACCGCACGTTCGGGATGATTGTCAGCAACCCTCCCTATATCGACGAGCATGACCCGCACCTGACGCAGGGGGACGTGCGTTTCGAACCGCTGACGGCGCTGGTCGCTGCCAACGAAGGGCTGGCGGATATTGTGCATATTGTGACAACGTCACGACAGCATTTGCTCCCCGGCGGCTGGCTGCTGGTCGAGCACGGCTGGACGCAAGGGGACGCGGTGCGTGACGTGTTCATCGCTGCAGGTTATCGTGCGGTGGAAACCTGTCGCGACTATGGCGGCAACGACCGTCTGACGCTGGGACAATGGGCATGAGTCTCTTTACCGTGCTGATCACGGCCCACCTGATAGCCGTTGCCCTGACCATCAGCTTTTTCATCGTCCGTTATTGGTGGCGTTACAGCAATAATCCGCTGATTGACGCCCGCTGGGTGCGTATTGCGCCGCACTGTATTGACACGGTGCTGTTTCTCTCAGGGGCCGGATTAATGTGGAAGACCGGCTATCTGCCATTTACTGATAAAGGCGCATGGCTGACTGAAAAGCTGTTTGGCGTTATCATCTACATCGTTTTGGGTTTTATCGCGCTTGGGCGTCGTCGTCCGTGCAGCCAGCAGACCGGTTTTATCGCCTTTCTGCTGGGGCTGGTGGTGCTGTACATCATCATTAAACTCGCCACCACAAGAATACCGTTACTGGGGTAAGTCATGAGGTCCTTAGCCGATTTCGAATTTAATAAAGTGCCGCTTTGCGATGGCATGATCCTGATTTCGGAGATGATCCGCGACGATTTTACGTCGCAATACGTCTACGAAGAGCTGGAGAATCTGGTCAGCCTGGCGCGTGAAGAGATCAATCAGGCGCGCCCGCAGGACTGGCAATTAGAGAAGCTGCTTGAGCTTTTCTACGGCGAATGGGGTTTCTGCGACACGCGTGGCGTGTATCGTCTGTCTGACGCACTATGGCTGGATCAGGTCTTAAAAAATCGTCAGGGCAGCGCGGTTGCGCTGGGTTCCATTTTGCTGTGGGTCGCGCATCGTCTGGATATTCCACTGGTGCCGGTCATTTTCCCGACGCAGATGATCCTGCGAGCGGAGTGGCTGGACGGTGAGATGTGGCTCATCAATCCGTTTAACGGCGATACGCTGGATGAGCATACGCTGGACGTCTGGTTAAAAGGCAATATTAGCCCGGTTGCCGAGCTCTTTAATGAAGATCTCGACGAGGCGGATAACGCTGAGGTGATCCGTAAACTGCTGGATACGCTGAAATCTGCGCTGATGGAAGAGCGTCAGATGGAGCTGGCATTACGTGCCAGTGAAGTGCTGCTGCAGTTTAATCCGGAAGATCCGTACGAAATCCGCGATCGCGGGCTGATTTATGCCCAGCTTGATTGCGAGCATGTGGCGCTGAACGATCTGAATTATTTCGTTGAGCAATGCCCGGAAGACCCGATCAGCGAAATGATTCGTGCGCAGATCAACGCGATCTCGCACAAACAAATTACACTGCATTAATCTTAATTCCGATTCACACCTGAATAAGGCGATCCTATGAAACAAAAAGTGGTTAGCATTGGTGATATCAACGTGGCAAACGACCTGCCGTTCGTGCTGTTTGGCGGTATGAACGTGCTGGAATCCCGTGATCTCGCGATGCGTATCTGCGAGCACTACGTGACCGTGACCCAGAAACTGGGTATCCCGTACGTGTTTAAGGCCTCTTTTGACAAAGCCAACCGTTCCTCCATTCACTCTTACCGTGGCCCGGGCCTGGAAGAGGGGATGAAAATTTTCCAGGAACTGAAACAGACCTTTGGCGTGAAAGTGATCACCGACGTGCACGAAGCTTCTCAGGCGCAGCCTGTTGCGGACGTTGTCGACGTTATCCAGCTGCCGGCGTTCCTGGCGCGTCAGACGGACCTGGTGGAAGCGATGGCGAAAACTGGCGCGGTCATCAACGTGAAGAAACCTCAGTTCGTGAGCCCTGGCCAGATGGGTAACATCGTCGATAAATTTATCGAAGGCGGCAACGATAAAGTGATCCTGTGTGACCGTGGCGCAAACTTCGGTTATGACAACCTGGTCGTTGATATGCTCGGCTTCAGCGTGATGAAGAACGTGTCCAACCAGTCTCCGGTCATCTTCGATGTGACCCATGCGCTGCAGTGCCGCGACCCGTTTGGTGCAGCTTCTGGCGGCCGCCGTGCGCAGGTCACCGAGCTGGCGCGCGCCGGTATGGCGACTGGCCTGGCCGGTCTGTTCATTGAAGCGCACCCGGACCCGGACAACGCGAAGTGCGACGGCCCGTCCGCATTGCCGCTGGCTAAACTGGAGCCGTTCCTGAAACAGATCAAAGCGATTGACGATCTGGTGAAGAGTTTCGACGAGCTGGATACCAGCCACTAATAAAAAAACCCGCTTCGGCGGGTTTTTTTTGGTTATTCCTCTCCCGATGGAAGAGGTGTCGGGTGTGGCCTCAGAGCCTCACCGAACAACGCTTAGGCAAATATCGTCATCAGATAGGCCACAAACAGCGCCATGTGCGCCGCGCCGTTCAGCACGTTGGTGCGCCCGGTCGAGAAGGATATCTGGCACAGCAGCAGTGAAGCCACCATCACAATCATCTCTGGCGCACCCAGCGCGAACTGCAGCTCGTTACCGGTCATAAAGGCAATCAGCGTCACCACCGGCACGGTGAGTGAGATTGTCGCCAGGACCGAGCCAAAGAACAGATTCATTGCGCGTTGCACCTGATTGTTCAGCACCGCTCTCAGCGCCCCCAGCCCCTCAGGCGACAGGATAAGCAGCGCCACCAGGAAACCGGTAAACGCGACCGGGGCATTCAGCTCGGTTAATAGCGTCTCCAGCGGGTTGGCGTTCATTTTGGTCACGGCGATAACCGCAATCAGATGTACGATCAACCAAACCGTATGCCACGCGCTGCTATGAGCCGACGGCTTACCGTGATGCGGGTCGTCGCCGTCATCTTCATGTTCATAGACGAACAGGCTCTGGTGCGTTTTGGTCTGAATCAGCAGGAACACGCCGTACATGGCTGCGGAAATCAGCGCAACCAGCAGCGCCTGACCGGTTGAGAAGTTGGCCCCCGGCAATGCCATCGGAAAGACCAGCACAATAATCGCCAGCGGGAAAAGGGCAATCAGATACTGTTTTATGCCGAACAGATTCATGTACTGGGTCGCAAATTTGCGGCCGCCCAGTAACAGTGAAAAGCCCACCAGACCACCTGTCACAATCATAATGATGGAGTAGAGGGTGTCACGCATCAGGGTCGGTGCGGCGTCACCGGTCGCCATCAGCGCGGAAATCAGGCTGACTTCGAGGATAACCACCGAAAGGCTGAGAATTAACGAGCCGTAAGGCTCACCCAGGCGGTGGGCTAATACGTCCGCATGGCGAACGACGCTAAAGGCGCTGGTTAAGATACCCACCAGAGCAAGAATATTGATACCAACTACCACTGGCAGTGACTGACTGCTTCCCCAGAAGAGCAGCACAGCCAGTGCCAGGACCGGGAAAATGAGTGATGTCTCCTTGTGGCGGGTCTTCACCGCCTCGTGTGCTGCTGTCATGTGCTTCTCCATCAATGCAGGTGCTTGTAATTATAGATAGAATTTTCGGTCATTAAATTAACAGATCTCTGTTAAATACCCTTGATTTTTTACTCAATTTTACTGTTTGTAATGTTTTGGCTTTGGGGTGTCGATAATGGAACGTGTTCTGTAATTAATCCTTTAATAACATAATATTAAAATTATCATTTACGCATAATTCTCAATTGACTGGCACCATGCCGTATCGTCGTCCACACTTATCTCTTTAACCAAAAGAGGGGTTAGCGATGCCATATAAAACGAAACGCGAATTACCAGACAGCGTGCAACACGTATTGCCCGCGCACGCGCAGGATATCTACAAAGAGGCCTTTAACAGCGCCTGGGATCAGTACAAAGATAAAGAAGATCGACGTGATGATGCCAGCCGTGAAGAGACCGCGCACAAAGTCGCCTGGGCCGCAGTAAAACATGAATATGAGAAAGGAGACGACGATAAATGGCATAAAAAGAAATAGCCGTGAAATCATTCGCTGCCTTCGTTTTGACTTTTCAGGCGGTTGAACTTCCGTTGTATTGCAACTGGCCCGTGAATTGCTTATCGTTACTCAACTGCTGGCAAAATGACCAGCACACAATGCCGGGAAGGCGGATTACAGATGTCGCAAGGAAGCATGCAGTGGCGGAGGTGGAAAGTGTTAACGCGTGATTTCTTAATGAAGGCAGATTGTAAGACGGCATTTGGTGCTATTGAGGAATCGCTTCTCTGGTCAGCTGAACAACGTGCGGCGTCGCTCGCTGCCACGCTGGCGTGCCGCCCGGATGATGGCCCGGTATGGATTTTTGGCTACGGTTCGCTGATGTGGAACCCGGCTCTCGAATTTGTCGAATCGGCAACAGGTACACTTCCTGGCTGGCATCGCGCATTTTGTTTGCGCCTGACGGCCGGTCGAGGTAGCGCGTGTCAGCCTGGACGCATGCTTGCACTAAAAGAGGGCGGACGCACCACGGGGGTGGCTTACCGCCTGCCGGATGCAACGCTGGAAGACGAACTGACGCTGCTGTGGAAGCGCGAGATGATCACCGGCTGCTATATGCCGAGCTGGTGCAAGCTGGAACTCGATGACGGACGTACCGTTAACGCGCTGGTGTTTATTATGGATCCGCGCCATCCGCTGTATGAAGCGGATACCCGCACGCAGGTCATTGCCCCGTTGATCGCTGCCGCCAGTGGGCCGCTGGGCACCAACGCGCAGTATCTCTTTTCGCTCGACCAGGAGCTGACGCGCCTCGGCATGAAGGACGATTGTCTGAATGAGCTGGTGGTGAAGGTGAAAGCGCTGCTGGAAGGGAACCCGCTGAATAATACGCTGCGTCCCGGTTTTGCCTGAGAATGCGCCCGGCTGCGTGAGCAGACCGGGCGTTTGTGACTTATGCAGCAACGTAGCTTACGGAATGCTCCAGTGACTGGCTATGGCTGTCAATCAGGACATCCCACGTGCCGGTGTACGGCACGGTAAGCCATGCCTTGTCATCCTGCACGGTCAGGATATCCGCCTGCGAGTGTTGTTGTGCTTTCGAACTCATCAAATGAATGCGGCAGCGCTCAGAACACCGCACCACGACCGTATCCCCGCCAAACAATTTCAAACTTGTTTTTACCAGTGCCATTTTTTACCCCGTAGTCTTAAACAACGCTCTCCCTGCTGCCATATCCGAGCGTGATATTGTTCACAATTCACTCATGGCATAACACCAAAGGGGGAGGGTGAGGATGCTGACTTTGATCAAAAAATGGCGTAACGATTAAACAAAAATGACAAAATTCCTGAAAATTTACTCTGGCGCGCGTTTTGCCCGGTGAACGCGCGCCACCCTAACATTAAATGCGGAAATGCCCGGCAGTTTCAGCAAGGTCGCCCGCCTGGCTCTGCAGCGCGCCGGCTGCAGCGGCAGATTGCACCACCAGTTCGGCGTTCTGCTGAACCATTCTGTCCAGATGGGTCACCGCATGGTTAATCTCCTGGATGCCTTTCATCTGCTCGCTGGTGGCGATGGAGATTTCACGCATGATGCCCGACACGCTACCGATGCTGGAGCGGATTTCGTTCATGCTTTCCCCGGCCAGATGAACGTAGCGGGAGCCGGTGGCCACGCTGTTGGTGGTGGAATCGATAAGCGTTTTAATCTCTTTCGCCGCCTGCGCGCTGCGGCTGGCCAGATTACGCACCTCGCCGGCCACCACGGCAAACCCACGGCCTTGCTCTCCGGCGCGTGCGGCTTCCACCGAGGCGTTCAGCGCCAGGATATTGGTCTGGAAGGCAATCCCGTCAATCACGCTGGTGATGTCGCCAATCTTCGCGGAAGCCACTTCAATGGACTGCATGGTGTTGATGGCCTGCGATACCACCTCGCCGCCGCGAGCCGCCGCCGCAGAGGCCTTACTCGCCTGGTCATTGGCTTCAGCCGCAGACTCGTTCGACTGGGTTACTGACGCGGTGATCTCTTCCACGGCGCTGGCCGTTTCGCGAAGGCTGGAGGCGGCCTGCTCGGTACGCCCTGAGAGGTCCTGGTTACCTGCCGCAATTTCCCGCGCGGCGTTTTTCACCGATGCGCTGGCATCCCGCAGTTGTACCATCACCACCGAGAGCTTGTCGCTGAAGGCGTTAAACGCCTGCGCTATCTGCGCCACTTCGTCATCGCCGCTGTCCGGCAGGCGTTGCGACAGATCGTTAGTGCCGTTCGCAATGTTATGCATCGCATCGCGAATGTCAGACAGGCGCTTCAGCAGACGCGCAATCAGGAAGTGAACAATGGCGCCGCTGAGTAAGGCCAGGATCACCAGCGAGATGGCCGAGGCTTTCAGCAGCGAGCGCATTCCGGAGGTGGCATCGCCTGTGTCCAGGGCAACAACCAGCATCCAGTTCGTACCCGGCACGGCGGTTGCCACGAAGGTTTTTTCGGCGCCATTGAAGGTCCCGTTTACCGGGTTTCCGCTTTTCAGCGCCGCAAAGTCGATGCCTTTGAGGGTTTCGGCGAACGGTTTAAGCGTCAGGGCAGGGTCGCTGGCGGCAATGACGGTGCCATCGCTATTCAGCAGCAGCCCGCTGCTTGCCGGGGTTGGGTGGATCCCGCGCACGTTAGCTACCACGCTGTCCATCGCCACATCGCCAGCCACCACGGCTTTCAGAGTACCGTTTTCTTTCACCGGCACGGCAAACGTCACCACCAGTTTTCCGCTACCGGCGTCAACGTAAGGCGCGGTCACGACCGGGCTATCCTGGCTTACGACCTGCTGATACCAGGGACGGATCGTGGGGTCATAATCCGCCGGTACGCCCGCTGGTTCAGAGAATTTCGCCGTTTTGCTGGCATAGCCAACGTATACGTTAGTGAACCCACCCGCCTGGGCAAGCTGTTTAAAGACCGGAACCGGATCGTCACTGAGCGCAACGGTTTGTGCGGAGGCGATAACCGTCATTTTGCTCTTCACCCAGTCGGCAATCGCCATGTTATGGCTGGCGCTGGTGCTGGTCAGGATGTCGCGCTGTGACTGCTGGTTATCCTGGCGTGTGACATGAAAATTGATGACAGTATTAAGAAGAAGGGCGACGACCAGACAACCTGTCGTCGCGGCAATGATGCGTGCACGAATGGATCTGAACATAAGTGAAATACCTGCTGTGTTGTTTCCATGCCTATCGGCAACCCTGCAGGTAAACTTGATGCTGAAACCGCGTCCATAAGAAAATAATATTTTTACGGGTTTATTATTAAAAAGTTAATACTTTATCGGCGCGCAGAGTCCACTCGGCCAGTTCAACGAGCGTGCCGATTTCCACACCTTCAATCAGCGGTAATCCGGTGATGCCGCGCCCGTCGGTGCAGGTCTTGCACAGTTTGACCGGAACGTTTTGCGCGGTCAGGATCTCCAGCATCTGCTGAATGTTGTAGCCTTCTGCCGGTTTTTGCCCCTTCAGCCCGGCGGTGACCGCATCCGACATTAAAAAGAGCCGTAACTCCAGTTCACTCTCTTTATCACGTAGCGCGATCGCCAGGCGCAGGCTGTTAAAAAGGGATTCGCTGCCGTAAGCCGCACCGTTGGCGACGATAACAATCTTTTGCATGTTGACTCCTGTTCTTTTAAAGGCACGAATATTGCTTAGCTATCCAAGGTTTCGCTGTCCGGGAGAGTAAGCATGACATTAATGGCTGGCATTTCGCCAGGTGCGACCGAATGGCTCCAGCGTGCAAGGTCAATGCGCCGGGAGCAACTGAGCAGGCTGGCACAGCTTGGCGTGCTGGTTAATGCCATCAGCCTGCTGGTGCATATGCTGCAGTGCGAGCGTGGAGCCTCTAACGTCTGGCTCTGCTCACAGGGTAAGCTGTACGCTGCCGAATGCAAAGCGAGCCGGGCGCTGGTGAATGAAAACCTCACTGCGCTTTATGACGTTCTGGATAATCACTCCCCGTTCCAGGGCAGCGGCGTGTGCGAACGTATAGCCGCCGCGCTGCTAAGTCTGGATAACCTGTCAGCCCTTCGTGACGGCGTTATTCAGCAAACCATCACGGCCCCGCAGGCGATGGATCACTATTGTCGCATCCTGCGTCATCTGCTCAGTATCGTACCGCAGCTTAATGACAGCATTGACGATCCGCAAATCGCAGGCCGTTTTGTCGCGCTTTATAGCCTGATGCAGGGTAAAGAGCTGGCGGGACAAGAGCGGGCGCTGGGCGCCATTGGCTTCACGCAGGGCTATTTTGACGATGGCATCCGTCAGCGGCTGGTGGACCGGATTGACGGACAGCAGGCCTGCTTCGAGATTTTCATGACCCACAGCACGGCGGATGTGCAAACCACCTTTTCCCAGAATTGCCAGCCTGACCGTGAGACGGAGCAACTGAGGCGCGTGGCCTGTACCCGCCAGCCAGCCGCTGACAATGGCCATACCGCACTGGCCTGGTTTGCTCTGCAAACGGCACGCCTTGAGCATCTGCGCACCCTGGAGGAGATGGTTATCGCCGATCTGATGATCGCGGTGGACGAACGTATCCATCGACAGGAGGACTACACGCTCCCGGCTGACGAGCTGGACGACCCGCTGGCCTCTTACCCCGATAAGCCCTTGTTAACCCTGGTTCGCCAGCAGGCGCGCGAGATAGAACAGCTTTCCCGTCAGCTTGCGTCACTGCGCGATACGCTCGAAGAGCGCAAAACCATCGATAAAGCGAAAAGCGTACTGATGACCCATCAAAAGATGAGTGAGGAACAGGCATGGACGGCGCTGCGTAAAATGGCGATGGACAAAAATCAGCGCATGGTGGATATCGCCCGCGCGCTGCTCACCGTGAAGAGCTTGTGGCAGGTAACCCCTAAGGAGTAGCTGCACAATCAGTGGGCATTTAGTGCCTGATTGAGGTGCGCGGTCGTGGGGAATTCCCGGTAAACGCCCGGAAAACAGGGCAGTAAAACCTGGCATTCCCTTTGCATTATCTGATTAACCATTTTTGACGGTGCGCCAACGGCGGTGCATCTGTCTTCGGGATAAAGGCGTCCAGCGGTGCTTCGGCACGGGTGGGCGCTTTTTTTTGTCTTTTTTTCAGGAGTGGTCATGGCGGATTTGTCGAGACGGCGGTTTTTACAGGCCAGCATGCTGGCGAGCGGCGCCATGTTGTTACCGGGCGTCATGCAGGCCGCGTGGGCGGCAGGCTCGGATAAACCGGAGCAGGAGACGGTGCGCATCGGGTTTATACCGTTAACCGACTGCGCGCCGGTGGTTATCGCGGCGCTGAAGGGGTTTGATAAAAAATATGGCATCACCATCGTGCCAACCAAAGAGGCAAGCTGGGCAGCCGTGCGCGATAAGCTGGTGGCAGGCGAACTGGACGCCGCCCACATTCTTTACGGCCTGCTGTACGGGCTGGAGCTGGGGCTTGCCGGTAAGCCACAGCAGATGGCAAACCTGATGACCCTGAACCAGAACGGTCAGGCCATCACGCTCTCCAGCGATCTGGCAGAGAAGGGCGTTCGCGATCTTGACGGGCTGAAAACGCTGATTGGGCAGCAGGCACCGGGTACTTACACCTTCGCACACACTTTCCCGACCGGTACGCATGCGATGTGGCTGTACTACTGGCTGGCCAGCGCGGGCATTAATCCGTTCGATGACGTCCGGACCGTGGTTGTGCCGCCGCCGCAAATGGTGATGAACATGCGGATTGGCAACATGGTCGGCTTTTGCGTTGGTGAGCCGTGGAATGCGCGCGCCATTAACGACCGAATTGGGTTTACCGCCGCAACGTCCCAGTCGATCTGGGCCGATCATCCGGAAAAAATTCTTGGCACACGTCGCGACTGGGTGGAGAAAAACCCGAACACCGCGCGGGCGCTGGTGAGTGCGGTACTGGAAGCCGCACGCTGGATTGATGCATCACCAGACAACAAACGTGAGACCGCCCAAATCCTCGCTCGCCGGGCGTGGCTGAACACCAAAGAGCAGTATCTCACCGGACGGATGCTGGGAGAGTACGACAACGGGCTTGGCCAGCGCTGGCAGGATGCGCATCCGATCCGTTTCTTCAACGAGGGTGCCGTCAGCTATCCGTACCTCTCCGACGGGATGTGGTTTTTAACCCAGTTCCGCCGCTGGGGCTTGCTCAAATCGGCGCCGGATTATGCCGCCATCGCGCAGCGCATTAACCAGACCTCGGTCTGGCAGGATGCCGCCACGGCGGTGGGAGGCATATCCACCCCGTCATCACCGTATCGCAGCAGCACCCTGATGGACGGTACCGTCTGGAACGGTACCGATCCGGACGGTTACGCCAACCGCTTCGCTATTCACCGTAAAGGGGCCTGATTATGCAGCATCTGCACAGCACGAAATCGAAAGACGAGACGCCGGCGAGCGGGGAAGTGATTACCCTCCCTCCGGTACAGGTTCGCCGCCGCGCACCGACGTTCACGCGACGGATGAATGACCTTCTGCAGCGCGTGATCCCGGCGCTGCTGGGGCTCGGGTTACTGGTGTTGCTCTGGCAGCTGGCCGCGATCAACAGCAAAGGGTTCCCGACGCCGCTCAGCACGCTGGATTCCGCATTAACGCTCTTCGCTGACCCGTTTTACCGCGACGGGCCAAACGATATGGGTATCGGCTGGAACGTGCTCGCTTCGCTGCAGCGCGTGGCGGTGGGCTTTGGTCTGGCGGCGCTCGCGGGGATCCCGCTCGGTTTCTTGATCGGTCGCTTCACCTTTTGTTCGCGCATGTTCAGCCCGTTGATTGCACTGTTACGCCCGGTCAGTCCTTTAGCCTGGCTGCCTATCGGCCTGCTGCTGTTCCAGAAAGCGGAGCCCGCCTCCAGCTGGACCATTTTTATCTGCTCAATATGGCCAATGGTGATTAACACCGCCGAAGGGGTACGTCGTATTCCGCAGGATTACCTTAACGTTGCCCGCGTGCTGCAGCTCTCCGAGTGGACCATCATGCGGCGGATCCTCTTCCCGGCCGTGCTGCCCGCAGTGCTGACCGGGGTTCGCCTCTCTATTGGCATCGCCTGGCTGGTCATTGTCGCCGCCGAGATGCTCACCGGTGGGCTGGGGATCGGCTTCTGGATCTGGAATGAGTGGAACAACCTCAACGTCGAAAACATTCTCATCGCCATCGTCATCATTGGCGTGGTCGGGTTGCTGCTGGAGCAGGGGCTGATGCTGATCGCCCGTCGCTTTAGCTGGCAGGAAAAATAAGGAGCGAAGATGAAACCATTAATTCAGGTCCAGGCCGTGAGCCAGCGTTTTTCTACTGCCAGCGGCGAGTTTCTGGCGCTGCAGAATGTCTCTTTTGATATTCACGAAGGCGAAACCGTGAGCCTGATTGGCCACTCCGGGTGCGGCAAATCGACGTTGCTCAACCTGATTGCCGGGATCACCCTGCCGACCGAAGGTGGGCTGATTTGCGATAACCGCGAAATCGCCGGGCCAGGACCGGAGCGTGCGGTGGTGTTTCAGAACCATTCTCTGCTGCCGTGGCTCACCTGCTTCGACAACGTTGCGCTGGCGGTGGATCAGGTCTTTCGCCGCACCATGAGCAAGGCGGAGCGCAAGGAGTGGATTGAACACAACCTCGATCGCGTCCAGATGGGGCATGCCCTGCATAAACGGCCTTCGGAAATCTCCGGCGGCATGAAACAGCGCGTTGGCATTGCCCGTGCGCTGGCGATTAAGCCGAAGGTCCTGCTGATGGATGAACCGTTTGGCGCGCTGGATGCGCTCACGCGCGCGCATTTGCAGGACTCGGTGATGCAAATCCAGCAGGCGCTGAACACCACCATCGTGCTTATCACCCACGATGTGGATGAGGCCGTGTTGCTTTCTGACCGGGTACTGATGATGACTAACGGCCCGGCGGCCACCGTCGGCGAGGTGCTGCACGTTGACCTGCCTCGCCCGCGCAATCGGGTTCAGCTGGCGGACGATAGCCGCTATCACCATATGCGTCAGCAGATCCTCCATTTCCTCTATGAAAAACAGCCTAAAGCGGCGTAACGGAGGCGGTGATGCGACTGATCGTTATCGGTAATGGGATGGCCGCAACAAGGCTGATTGCCTCGCTGACCGAGCGTGCGCCCGGTCGCTTCACGATCACCGTGTTTGGCGAGGAGTCGGAACACGCTTACAACCGCATCATGCTCTCGCCGGTACTGGGCGGGGAAAAACAGGCGCAGCAGATCCGCCTGCAGGATGACGCCTGGTATCACGCACGGGGTGTGACGGTACGACGGGGCGAAAAGGTGCTCTCCGTGGATGTTGAGAAACGCGAGGTCCGTACCACAGCAACCACGCTGGCCTGGGACGAACTGGTCTTTGCCACCGGGTCGACGCCGTTTGTACCTCCCATTCCGGGCGGTGACGCTCCGCATGTCTTCACCTTTCGTACGCTGGCCGATATCCGCGCGATTCAGGAGAACCCGGGGCCAGCTGTAGTGCTGGGCGGTGGGGTGCTCGGCGTCGAGGTCGCAGCGGCACTGGCCCGGTCTTGTGACAACGTCACGCTGGTGCATCGTGGTGCGTGGCTGATGGAACAGCAGCTCGATGGGCAGGCAGGCGTTTTGCTAGAAGAGGCGCTGGCGGAGCGCGGCGTTCGCTGCGAACTGTCATCGGGAATGACCGCCATTGCGGCGGATGCCGTGACGTTACACAACGGACGCAAGATTAACGCCTCTCGCGTGGTGCTGGCGACCGGCGTGCAGCCCAATGTCGCACTGGCAAAAGCCAGCGGCATTCACTGTGCCCGCGGCATTGTGGTTAACCACCAGATGCAGACCTCAGTCCCGGCGATCAGCGCCATTGGTGAGTGCTGTGAAATCGACGGCCAGACGTTCGGCCTGGTCGCACCTTGCCTGGCGCAGGCAGATATCCTCGCCGCCCGGCTGGCTGGGGAGGCTAGCACGCCATTTGCCCTGACCGACAGCGGCATGCGCCTCAAAGTACCCGGTGTGGAGCTGTTCAGCGCCGGGCGAGCAGAGGTTCTGCCGGACGATGTGGTCTGGAGCGCCTGGGATCCGCTGACCCGTCACTATCGCCGTTTGTTACTGCATCGCGGTGCGCTTGCTGGCGTGCTGCTGATGGGGGATTGCCGCAACGCGGCAACATTCACCGATTTACTGGCAACGGCTGCGCCCGCCCACGCGGACTGGCTGTTCAATCGATTCACTACGCAACCGCAGGTTGCAGGACAAAACGCTATGACAAAACCTACGCTGGTGGTGGTTGGACACGGTATGGTCGGCCATCATTTTCTCGAAGACTGTGTGAAGCGCAATTTGCACCGGCAGTACCAGATTATCGTTTTTGGCGAAGAGCGCTATGCCGCCTACGATCGTGTGCATTTGTCAGAGTATTTTGGCGGACGAAGCGCAGAATCGCTCTCACTGGTGGACGGTGATTTCTTTGCTGAACACGGCATTGAGCTTCGCCTCTCGCAGCAAATTGTGAGTATCGATCGCGACGCACACGTCGTGCGTACCGCCAGTGGGCATGAAACCCACTGGGACAAACTGGTGCTGGCGACCGGCTCGTACCCGTTTGTGCCTCCGGTACCGGGCAGCACGCTGCCGGGCTGCTTTGTTTACCGTACGCTGGACGACCTGGATAACATCGCCGCGCAGGCAAAGCAATCCCGTTGCGGGGTGGTCATTGGCGGTGGCCTGCTGGGACTGGAAGCCGCGAATGCCCTGAAACAGCTGGGCCTGGAAACGCATGTCGTGGAGTTTGCGCCACACCTGATGGCGGTACAACTCGATAACGACGGCGCGGCCATGCTGCGCAAAAAAATCGAAGCGCTTGGCGTGGGCGTTCACACCAGCAAAGCCACCACCGACATCGTCTCTGCGAACGGCGGGCTGGTGATGCGCTTTGCGGACGGTGAACAGCTGGAAACTGACATCGTGGTCTTCTCTGCAGGTATTCGCCCGCAGGATGCACTGGGGCGCAGCAGTGGCCTGGTGACCGGAGAGCGCGGCGGGATTTGCATTGATAACCAGTGCCAGACTTCCGATAAAGACGTGTTCGCTATCGGCGAATGTGCGCTGTGGGAGGGTAAAATTTTTGGTCTGGTCGCCCCGGGTTATCAGATGGCGCGGGTGGCATCGGCCACGCTGGCGGGAGAGGCGAGCGCCTTTACCGGGGCTGACATGAGCACCAAACTGAAGCTGCTGGGGGTAGATGTGGCCTCGTTTGGCGATGCTCATGGAAGAACACCCGGCGCGCTTAGCTATCAATGGACGCATGGTCCGCAGCAAATCTATAAAAAGATCGTGGTCAGTGAGGACAATAAAACCCTGTTGGGCGGCGTACTGGTGGGGGATGCCAGCGAATATGCGACCCTGGTGCAGATGATGCTCAACGGCATAGCGCTACCCAAAGAGCCTGAAACGCTGATTTTACCTTCCTTCGCCGGGAGCGCGCCAAAAGCCCTCGGCGTGGCGGCACTGCCTGACAGTGCGCAGATCTGCTCCTGCCATAACGTCAGCAAAGGTGATATCTGTCAGGCGGTAAGTGCCGGTGCCGCGGATATTGGAGCCATAAAACAGTGCACCAAAGCCGCGACCGGTTGCGGAGGATGCAGCGCGCTGGTGAAACAAGTGATGGAGTACCAGCTTGCGGAGCAGGGCGTGGAGGTAAAAAAGGACATCTGCGAACACTTCCCGTGGTCGCGTCAGGAAATCTATCACCTGGTGCGCGTCAATCATATTCGTACCTTCGACCAGCTTATCAGCCGTTACGGGCAGGGGCACGGTTGCGAAATCTGTAAACCGCTGGTGGGGTCAGTGCTCGCCTCCTGCTGGAATGAGTACCTGCTGAAACCGGCACATCTGCCGCTGCAGGACACCAACGACCGTTACTTTGCCAATATTCAGAAAGACGGGACGTACTCCATTGTGCCCCGGATGCCTGCAGGGGAAGTGTCGGCCGACGGCTTGATAGCTATCGGCCAGATCGCCAAACGCTACCAGCTGTACAGCAAAATCACGGGCGGGCAGCGTATCGACCTCTTTGGCGCCACGCTCGACCAGCTGCCGGCGATCTGGCAGGCGCTGGTGGAGGCCGGATTTGAGACCGGTCACGCGTACGGTAAATCCCTGCGCACGGTGAAATCCTGCGTCGGGTCGACCTGGTGCCGCTATGGCGTGCAAGATTCCACGCGTCTCGCGGTCACGCTTGAGCACCGCTATAAAGGCTTACGCGCGCCGCACAAAATTAAAATGGCCGTGTCCGGTTGTACCCGTGAATGTGCGGAGGCTCAGAGCAAGGACGTGGGCGTCATTGCGACCGACAAAGGCTGGAACCTGTATCTCTGCGGTAACGGCGGCATGAAACCGCGCCATGCGGATCTCTTTGCCAGCGATCTGGATGACGAGACGCTGATCCGCACCGTCGACCGTTTCCTGATGTTCTACATCCGCACGGCGGATCGCCTGCAGCGTACCAGTACGTGGATGGACAATCTGGAAGGGGGGATCGACTACCTGCGCGAGGTGATTCTTCACGACAGCCTGGGCATTGCGCACGAGCTGGAACAGGAGATGGCCCGCGTGGTGGAAACCTACCAGTGTGAATGGCAGACCACGCTTAACGATCCGAGCCGTCTGGCGTTGTTCCGTACCGAAGTGAACCGTCAGCCGTTAGAAGAGAATAAACGCTGGCAAGCGGTCTGCGCTATCGATGAGATCCCTGAGCAGGCGGGGATCGGCGCCCGGCTGGGGCGAAAACCGATTGCGCTTTTCCGCTTTGGTCAATCTGTCTATGCCCTTGACGATCTCGAGCCGGGCAGCACAGCAAACGTGCTTTCACGCGGTATTCTGGGCGATGCTGCCGGCGAGCCGGTGGTCATCTCTCCGATCTATAAGCAGCGTATCCGTCTGCGCGACGGCTGTCAGGCCGATAACGGGGAACCTGCGGTGCGCGCCTGGCCGGTGAAAATAGAAAACGGTCAGGTGTGGGTCGGGAACGACGCGCAGATCTTGCGTGCGGAGGCGTCATGAATGAAACCCGAACGACGTGCCCTTACTGCGGGGTGGGTTGCGGCGTGATCGCAACGGTAGAGGGTGAGAAGGTTACCGTGCGCGGAGATGAACGCCATCCCGCCAGTTTTGGACGCCTGTGCGTTAAAGGCTCGGCATTAGGCGAAACGACCGGTCTGCAGGGGCGACTGCTGCACCCGGTGGTCGACGGGCAGGCGGTGGAATGGTCCCGGGCGCTGGCGGCGGCAGGTGAACGGCTGCAGACCATCATCGACACCTGGGGACCACAGGCGGTGGCGTTTTACGCCTCCGGCCAGCTGTTGACCGAGGACTATTACGCCGCCAATAAGCTGATGAAAGGGTTTATCGGTGCGGCAAACATAGATACCAACTCGCGGCTCTGTATGTCGTCCGCGGTGGCAGGCTACAAGCGCGCGTTTGGTGAAGATGTGGTGCCGTGCAGCTATGAGGATGTGGAAAACAGCGATCTGGTGGTGCTGGTCGGGTCAAATGCGGCATGGACCCATCCGGTGCTGTATCAGCGGCTGGTACAGGCGCGCCAGAACAATCCTGCGATGAAAGTTGTGGTTATCGACCCACGCAAAACGGCCACCTGTGATATTGCTGACCTGCATCTGGCGCTTACGCCCGGCAGTGACGCCGGGCTGTTTGTCGGTTTACTCAATCTGATTCAGGGAACCGACGCGTGGCCCATCGCCCGGGTGGCTGAGTTTTGTGGGCTCTCAACCGAGGACGTGGGGACCTTCTACGACTGGTTTGTGACTGCGCCGCGGGCCATCACGCTCTACACCATGGGCATTAATCAGTCCTCAAGCGGCAGCGACAAGTGTAATGCCATCATCAACGTTCATCTGGCCAGCGGAAAATTCGCCCGTCAGGGTTGCGGACCGTTTTCGCTGACCGGACAGCCTAACGCGATGGGGGGGCGGGAGGTGGGTGGGCTGGCGAACCAGCTTGCCGCTCACATGAATTTCGAGCCGGCGTCTCTTTCGCGGGTGGCGCGTTTTTGGGGTACAGAAAGACTGGCCCAGACGCCGGGCCTGATGGCGGTGGAGTTGTTTGATGCGATCGCCCGCGGCGAAGTGAAAGCGGTGTGGATCATGGGCACCAATCCTGCCGTCTCGCTGCCGGACAGCCACGCGGTGTGTCAGGCGCTGGAACATTGCCCGCTGGTGATTGTCTCCGAGGTGATGCAGGAGACCGACACCAGCCGCTATGCCCATATCCGTTTCCCGGTACAGGCGTGGGGGGAGAAAGACGGTACGGTAACCAATTCCGAGCGGCGTATTTCGCGCCAGCGCGCCTTTCTGCCGACGCCGGGAGAGACCAAACCGGACTGGTGGGTCATCGCCTGGGTGGCACAGGCGCTGGGCTATGGTGAAGCCTTCGCCTGGGAACATCCGCAGCAAATTTTTTGTGAGCATGCAGCGCTCTCGGCCTTTGAAAATGACGGTGCGCGGGCGTTTAACCTTCATGAACTGGCGTCACTTACCCGTGAGGAATGGGACCGGCTTGAGCCTTATCAGTGGTCAGCGGGGGCCTTTGCGCGCCGGGAAATTGTGCCGGTAGAGCCTCAGCCACACGGTGCGGTAATAAACGCGCTATACCCGCTGATTCTCAATACCGGACGTATCCGCGATCAGTGGCACACCATGACCCGGACGGGGTACGTCCCGAAACTGATGCAGCATAGTGCTGAGCCGTGTGTTGAGATCGACGCCGCCGATGCCATGCGCTTCTCACTGTACGACGGACAGCTGGCGCGCATCAGCTCTCCGCGTGGGGTGATGCTGGCAAGAGTGCGTATCACTGACGGGCAGCGAGAAGGTGAGCTGTTTGTGCCAATGCACTGGAATGCCCAGTTTGCCCGCCAGGGGAAGGTGAATGCGCTGGTGGAAGGGCGCTGTGACCCGCTGTCCGGTCAGCCCGAGAGTAAACAGACGGCCGTCAGGATTATGCCCTGGCAGCCGGGCTGGCAGGGTGAGCTTTATGCCCGTGAACTGCCGGAGCTTCCACCCGCTGTCTGCTGGTGGCGTAAAGTCTCACGTCTGACGGTGGCGGGGGATAAGCCGTTGCTGGCGTGGGTTATGCAGTACGCCAGTGAACGGGGCTGGCAGCTGCAGGTCGCGCAGACCAGCGAGCGCAGCAGCGTGCTGGCCTGGCATGACGGACAACTGATGCTCGGGTTCTGGGAAGGCACTGCGTTACCGACACTGGCGCACGCGGTAATTGAAGCCGCGTTTCGTTCACCTCCCGTGACGCTTGCTGAGCGCCACGCGTTGTTGAATGGACAGGGAACCGGGGACAGTGTCGATCCGGGCCGGATCATCTGCAGCTGTTTCAGCGTGGGGGAAACCGTCATACGCGAGGCGATTGGGGGAGGGTGTGATTCCGTCGCGGCGCTGGGTGCCAGGCTGCGCTGCGGAACGAACTGCGGCTCCTGTGTGCCTGAACTAAAAACAATGTTTCAGGATATTCCGGAAAATTCCTCTTAAGGCTGCAAAACGTGAGGAATAACGGTAAGGTACCCGGTGTTCTCACGTAAGCATCGGGTATTTCTTACGACGTTAATGGCTGTTTCATCTCATCTTCGTTTGCTTGCTTTACTCCCCCTCATTCCGGTCGGAGCCGTTCACGGTGCGCCGAATTCCTTTGTGCAACAGGCACAGAACCCCTTTGATAACAACGGGGATAATTTGCCCGATCTCGGCATGGCGGCGCCCACGACCGAGGGCGAAAAACATCTGGCAGAAATGGCGAAAGCGTTTGGCGAAGCCAGTATGACCGATAACGGCCTGACGACAGGCGAGCAGGCGCGTCAGTTTGCCTTTGGCAAGGTGCGTGACGCGGTGAGCGGCGAAGTGAACCAGCATATTGAATCCTGGCTTTCGCCGTGGGGGAACGCCAGCGTGAACTTGCTGGTGGATGACGACGGCAAATTTAACGGCAGCAGCGGCAGCTGGTTTATTCCGTGGAACGATAACAACCGTTATCTGAGCTGGAGCCAGCTTGGCCTGACGCAGCAGACTGACGGTCTGGTGAGCAATGCCGGCATTGGGCAGCGCTGGGTTGCCGGAAAATGGTTGCTCGGCTACAACACCTTTTACGACAACCTGCTGGATGAAAACCTGCAGCGTGCCGGGTTAGGTGCGGAAGTGTGGGGCGAGAACCTGCGTCTGTCTGCGAACTATTATCAGCCCTTTGCCGGCTGGCGCGATCGCTCTGACATTCAGGAGCAGCGCATGGCCCGGGGGTACGACGTGACCGCTAAAGCGTGGCTGCCGTGGTTCCATCACCTGAATACCAGCGTCAGCTTTGAGCAATATTTTGGTGATAACGTTGACCTGTTCAACAGCGGTACCGGTTATCACAACCCGGTGGCGGTCAATCTGGGGCTGAATTATACCCCCGTTCCGCTGGTAACCCTCACCGCCGGGCATAAGCAAGGGGAGAGTGGGGTGAGCCAGAATAATCTTGGCCTCAAGCTCAACTACCGCTTTGGCGTGCCGCTGGTGAAGCAACTTTCTGCCAGTGAAGTCGCCGCCACCCGTTCTCTGCGCGGCAGTCGCTATGATTCGCCAGAGCGGGATAACCTGCCGGTGATGGAGTTCCGCCAGAGCAAAACGTTGTCCGTCTACCTGGCGACACCGCCGTGGGATCTTAAAGGGGGCGAAACCGTGATGCTTAAGCTGCAGATCCGCAGTAAGCACGGGATTCGTCAGCTGCACTGGCAGGGAGATACGCAGGCGCTGAGTCTGACATCGCCGGCCAACAATACCAGTGAAGACGGCTGGAGCGTGATTATGCCTGCCTGGGATGACAGTGAAGGCGCGAGCAACCGCTGGCGGCTTTCGGTGGTGGTCGAAGATAATGATGGCAAGCGCGTCTCGTCCAATGAGATCACGCTGGCTGTGGCGCAACCGCTTGTGGCATTACCCACCGACGATCCGCGCTGGAAGCTGCTGCCGGATGAGTAATGCTTAAAAAATACGTTCCTGGTGTACCCATACCGCGGCTTCAACCCGGGATTTTAACTTCATTTTCTTCAGCATATGTTTCACATGCACTTTGACCGTGCTTTCGGTGATATCCAGGCGACGCGCAATCATTTTATTCGGCAGGCCCTGGGCAATCAGCTTCAGAATATCGCGCTCACGCGGCGTTAACTGACTGACATCGCGATCCGAGGTGGCGCGGTTTGCCCGCAGGCTGGCGGCCAGCACCGGCGTTAAGGCTTCGCTCAGTACCATCTCACCCGCGGCGGCCTGTTGCAGGGCCTTGAGCAGATCTTCCGGCTCCATATCTTTCAGCAGGTAGCCGTCCGCGCCACGCTTGAGCGCCGTCACCACATCCTCTTCATGGTTCGAGACGCTAAAGACCACTACGCGTCCGGAGAGCGATTTTTCCCGCAGCTTGTCGAGCGTTTCCAGACCGTTCATGCCCGGCATGTTGAGATCGAGCAGGATCAGATCGGGATCAAGCGATTCGGCAAGCTCAATGCCCTGTTCGCCATTGCTGGCTTCGCCAACGACGGTGATATCGGGTGCCATGCTGACCAGCTGTTTAACGCCAGTACGCAGCATCGGATGGTCGTCGATCAACAGGATGGATGCCGGTTCCTGATTAGTCATGGGTTTCTCCTTGAGCAGTTGTGAGCGGTTTTTCGGGAATAAAGGTGACCACGACTTCCGTGCCACCTGTCTCTCGCCGGCGAACCTGGCAATCACCGCGCAGGCTTTGGGCGCGGTCTCGCATGATAATTAAACCATAATGGTTAGTTCTTTCGGCATTTTCCGGCACGCCGCAGCCGTTGTCATGAACCGTGAGCCTGACCTGATTATCGTGCTGGCTGACGGTAACGGTGACCGCCGTCGCGTCAGCGTGTTTGAGCACGTTGCTCAGGGCTTCACGGGCGATCTGCAGTAGATGAATCGCCTGATGGGAGGGGACAAACCGTGGCGGCAGCTGATAATCAAGCTTCACCGGGAACCCCAGTCGGGCGCTAAATTCATGGCAGCTGGACTCCAGCGCGGGGCGCAGGCCAGGTTCGGTCAGCTGCAGGCGGAAGGTGGTCAACAGCTCGCGAAGCTGAATCCATGAGGTATTGAGCTCGTTGCGGATCTGGCTCAGCAGCTGTTTGTTGCTTTCCGGCATCTCCGCATCCTGCATCTGCAGACAGCTGACCTGCATTTTCATACAGGAGAGCGACTGGGCGATGGAGTCATGCAGTTCGCGCGCGATAGTCGCACGCTCTTCCATGACGATCAGCTGCTGTTGCTTTTCCTGATGGCGGTCGAGCGCCAGCGTAGCGGTCAGCTGCTCGACCAGCGTATCGACCAGCTGCTGCTGATCGTGGCTCAGATGCCGCCCGGCGGGCAGCGTGGCCAGCAGGATACCGTACTGGGTATGGCTGTCCGTCAGTCGCCACTTCAGCGTCGTACCGCCGGAGGTCAGGGGCGGCAAGCCTCGCGGGCAAAGATGACAGCCTTTGTCATCGCAGGACATGTCGGACTGACAGGTAAATTCCTGATGATTATCTTCATCTTCAACATCGTAGACCCGCAGCTCCAGGTCATGCAGCAAGGTCAGATTTTGCAGGCCATTCAGCACCGGCGAGAGGCGTTCACATAACGGCACCTGCATATGCAGACGACGGTTGGCCTGCCACAGGAAGGAGAGGATTTCGTTTTTCTGCTCCAGCCCTGCCGTTTTCTCCTGCACGCGTTTTTCCAGCACGGCGTAGCTTTCGGAGAGTTCTTCCGACATGGTATTGAGCGCCTGGCCCAGCATCGCCATTTCATTACGCCCGCTGATATGCGTGCGCTGAGTAAAATCACGTGCGGTCACCGCGCGGGCCATCGCCAGCAACTGTTTCCAGGGGTTCAACAGCCGGGCGCGCAGCCAGAGGATGGTGAAAATCAGCAGCAGCCCCATAAACAACGCCATGGCACGGTGAACCATCAGCACCCGGTCGATACGCAATTCGGTGGTCTGATCGAAAGAGGAGACCAGCGCGTCAATACGCGACACAAAGCCCGCGACGTCCCGTGCTACGGTCTCAGTATTGCGCGCCTGTTTCAGACCAGGCTGAAGCTGGGTGTGCCAGTAGTTTTGCAGGGATTTAAGCTGTGATTCCTGCCCGTCACGGATGGCGGCACGTTCCAGCTCCGGGCTGAACGCGGTACGCTCCATTTCGTCGATCAGAGGCTGATCGTCTTCCGTCAGCGGTACCGACGCCAGCAGGCGGTAACTCTGCATGCGCAGAGAGCCTGCCTCGTTGATGGCATGCGCATTACCCTGTACGCCCTGTACCAGCCAGCCAGAAATCGCCATACCGGTCACACCGAGGGCGGTGGACAGCATAACGATCAGTGCCAACTGGTTAACCAGTGTTAGCGGAGATAAACATCTTTTTAACATAGAGTTGCCGGGCTCCTGACGTGGCCTGCTTGCAGGAATGGCGCTATTCTGGTGCATACCCAGGAGTATACCCATACCAATAAAGGATTACCCCTAAATTGCCAACGGAGTAAGCGGCAGGAGGAGGCGGTATCGGGGACGCTTCAGTGCCGTGAAAAACCACGTCTTTTTTACTGAAATAGCCTACTCACTAAGGATAAGGGCTGTTTTCGCGCTGTAAAACCTCCCACTTTTCCTTTGATTTATATCAACTTACCGCCGCCCTAAAACCCTAATGTTTGCAGCATCATTCGAGAATCAGAGGTGTCTATGAGTCACTCATCCGCTCCCGAAAGGGAAAATGGTGCCGTTATTACTGAATGGCGTCCAGAGGATCCGGCGTTCTGGCAACAGCGCGGCCATCGTATAGCGAGCCGGAATCTGTGGATTTCCGTTCCGTGTTTGCTGTTAGCGTTTTGCGTATGGATGTTGTTTAGTGCAGTGGCAGTCAATCTGCCAAAAGTGGGTTTTACCTTTACGACCGATCAGCTGTTTATGCTGACCGCGTTGCCGTCGCTGTCCGGTGCGCTGCTGCGCGTCCCTTACGCGTTTATGGTGCCGGTGTTTGGTGGTCGTCGCTGGACGGCGTTCAGTACGGGCATCATGATCGTACCTTGCGTGTGGCTGGGTTTTGCGGTGCAGGATACCTCCACGCCTTTCAGCGTGTTCGTGATTATCTCCCTGCTGTGCGGTTTTGCTGGCGCTAACTTCGCCTCCAGTATGGCGAACATCAGCTTCTTCTTCCCGAAAGCGAAGCAGGGCGGTGCGCTGGGTATTAACGGCGGTCTGGGAAACATGGGCGTAAGCGTGATGCAGTTAATTGCACCGCTGGCAATCTCTGTCTCCATTTTTGCAGCCTTTGGTGGCGGTGGTGTCGAGCAGGCGGATGGTTCTTCCCTGTACCTGCAGAATGCGGCGTGGATTTGGGTTCCGTTCCTGGTGGTCTTCACCCTGGCGGCATGGTTCTTTATGAACGATCTGTCGGCATCTAAGGCTTCGCTGAGCGAGCAGTTGCCGGTGCTGAAACGCGGGCACCTGTGGGTCATGGCGCTGCTTTATCTGGCAACCTTCGGGTCGTTTATCGGTTTCTCCGCAGGCTTTGCCATGCTGTCCAAAACACAGTTCCCGGAAGTGCAGATCCTGCAGTTTGCCTTCTTTGGTCCGTTCATCGGTGCCCTGGCGCGTTCACTGGGCGGGATGGTGTCTGACCGTCTGGGCGGAACACGCGTGACGCTGGTGAACTTTGTGATCATGGCTGTTTTCTGTGCGCTGCTGTTCCTGACGCTGCCCGCCAATGGCCAGGGTGGCAACTTTACCGCCTTCTTCGGCGTGTTTATGGTGCTGTTCCTGACGGCCGGTCTGGGTAGCGCATCGACCTTCCAGATGATTTCCGTTATCTTCCGTAAACTGACGATGGATCGCGTTAAAGCGCAGGGCGGAAGCGAAGAGCAGGCCATGCGTGAAGCCGCGACGGATACGGCTGCTGCACTGGGCTTTATCTCTGCCATCGGCGCAATTGGCGGTTTCTTTATTCCGAAAGCGTTCGGTATCTCTCTGGACCTGACCGGCTCTCCGGCAGGAGCAATGAAAGTCTTCCTCGTTTTCTATATCGCCTGCGTAGTGATTACGTGGCTGGTATATGGCCGTAATACCAAAAAAAATAAGTAAGTGTGATTATCCGTTTGCGCGGCCTTCGGGCCGCGTTTTTTTATTACTACAGTAGTTACAACATACTGATGGCGTTTGAGGAACAATGCCTGCGGGTAACACTGTGATCGCCATCGCTTTACAGGGCGTTCTACCCCTTAATACCTGAGATGTTAAATTTAGCCCTGCTTTTTGTACGATAAATTATAAATATCATTATAAATCAATAGATTATAAAAATTAAAAATCTACCGCTTTGGTGGTATCCGATCTAATACCCCACCTGAAACTCCCTCTCCGCCTTGATCGTTATCAATTCTCGCCATCTATCAGAGCGTTACCTTCGCTGCAAATCAGCAATGTCGATTTAGAGAGCCACAGGCTCCACACAGGAGATACCCGATGAGCAAATTTTTGGACCGGTTTCGCTACTTCAAACAGAAGGGTGAAACTTTTGCCGATGGGCACGGCCAGGTTCTGGAGACCAACCGGGACTGGGAAGACGGTTACCGTCAGCGCTGGCAGCATGACAAAGTCGTCCGTTCGACCCACGGCGTGAACTGCACTGGCTCATGTAGCTGGAAGATTTTCGTTAAAAACGGCCTGGTGACATGGGAAATGCAGCAGACCGACTATCCGCGTACCCGTCCGGATATGCCAAACCACGAACCTCGTGGCTGCCCGCGTGGTGCAAGCTACTCCTGGTATCTGTACAGCGCCAACCGTCTGAAATACCCTCTGATGCGCAAACGCCTGATGAAAATGTGGCGTGAGGCGAAAGTGCTGCACAGCGATCCGGTTGATGCCTGGGCATCCATTATCGAAGATGCCGACAAAGCAAAAAGCTTTAAGCAGGCGCGTGGGCGCGGTGGTTTTGTTCGTTCTTCCTGGAAAGAGGTCAACGAACTGATTGCTGCCTCTAACGTTTATACCGTCAAAACCTACGGACCGGACCGCGTTGCAGGCTTCTCGCCTATCCCGGCGATGTCGATGGTCTCTTACGCCTCAGGTGCTCGCTATCTGTCGCTTATCGGCGGAACCTGTCTGAGCTTCTACGACTGGTACTGCGACCTGCCGCCAGCCTCTCCGCAGACCTGGGGCGAGCAGACCGACGTGCCGGAATCCGCTGACTGGTACAACTCCAGCTACATTATTGCCTGGGGTTCTAACGTTCCACAGACCCGTACGCCGGATGCCCACTTCTTCACGGAAGTGCGTTACAAAGGCACCAAAACCGTTGCGGTGACCCCGGACTATGCGGAAATTGCCAAGCTGTGCGACCTGTGGCTGGCCCCTAAACAGGGTACCGACTCCGCGATGGCGCTGGCGATGGGCCACGTGATGCTGCGTGAGTTCCACCTCGATAAACCCAGCCAGTATTTTACTGACTATGTTCGTCGCTATACCGACATGCCGATGCTGGTCATGCTGGAAGAGCGCGATGGCTACTATGCAGCAGGCCGCACGCTGCGTGCCGCCGACCTGGTGGATGCGCTGGGTCAGGAAAACAATCCTGAGTGGAAAACGGTCGCCTATAACAATAACGGCGAGCTGGTTGCACCCAACGGCTCTATCGGTTTCCGCTGGGGCGAGAAGGGCAAGTGGAACCTCGAGCAGCGTAACGGTACCACCGGTGAAGAGACTGAACTGCGTCTGAGCATGCTGGGTAGCCAGGACGAAATTGCTGATGTGGGCTTCCCGTACTTCGGCGGCGAAGGGTCCGAGCATTTCAACAAAGTTGAGCTGCAGAACATCCTGATGCATAAGCTGCCGGTCAAACGTCTGCAGCTGGCGGATGGGTCGACGGCGCTGGTGACCACCGTATATGACCTGACGCTGGCCAACTACGGCCTGGAGCGCGGCCTGAATGATGAAAACTGCGCAACCAGCTACGACGACATCAAAGCGTATACCCCGGCCTGGGCAGAGCAGATCACCGGCGTGCCGCGTGGACACATCACCCGTATCGCCCGTGAATTCGCTGAAAATGCTGACAAGACGCATGGCCGTTCAATGATCATTGTTGGTGCCGGTCTGAACCACTGGTATCACCTTGATATGAACTATCGTGGCCTGATCAACATGCTGATCTTCTGCGGTTGTGTGGGTCAAAGCGGCGGCGGCTGGGCGCACTATGTCGGCCAGGAAAAACTGCGTCCGCAGACGGGCTGGCAGCCACTGGCGTTTGCCCTCGACTGGCAGCGTCCGGCGCGTCATATGAACAGTACGTCTTACTTCTACAACCACTCCAGTCAGTGGCGCTACGAGACGGTAACGGCCCAGGAACTGCTGTCGCCAATGGCGGATAAATCCCGCTACAGCGGCCACCTGATCGACTTCAACGTCCGCGCTGAACGCATGGGCTGGCTGCCGTCTGCACCTCAGTTAGGGACTAACCCGCTGCGCATTGCTGACGAGGCGAAGAAAGCGGGCATGACCCCGGCGGATTACACCGTCAAGGCACTGAAAGACGGCACCATTCGCTTTGCGGCCGAGCAGCCTGAAAACGGCAAAAACCATCCGCGTAACCTGTTTATCTGGCGCTCTAACCTGCTGGGCTCCTCCGGTAAAGGCCACGAGTACATGCTGAAATATCTGCTGGGTACTGAAAACGGTATTCAGGGGAAAGATCTTGGCAAGCAGGGCGGCGTGAAACCAGAAGAAGTGGAGTGGAAAGACAACGGTCTGGACGGCAAGCTGGATCTGGTGGTGACGCTGGACTTCCGTCTGTCCAGTACCTGCCTGTATTCCGATATCGTGCTGCCAACCGCCACCTGGTATGAAAAAGACGACATGAATACCTCGGATATGCATCCGTTTATTCATCCGCTGTCTGCAGCCGTTGACCCGGCCTGGGAATCCAAAAGCGACTGGGATATCTACAAAGATATCGCGAAGAAATTCTCCGAAGTGTGCGTAGGACATCTGGGCAAAGAGACCGATGTGGTGACCCTGCCGATTCAGCACGACTCTGCAGCCGAACTGGCGCAGCCGCTGGACGTGAAGGACTGGAAAAAAGGCGAGTGTGACCTGATCCCGGGGGTGACTGCGCCGCACATTATTCCCGTTGAACGTGACTACCCGGCAACGTACGAACGCTTTACCTCTATCGGCCCGCTGATGGAAAAAATCGGTAACGGGGGTAAAGGGATTGCGTGGAATACCCAGAGCGAAATGGACCTGCTGCGTAAGCTCAATTACACCAAAGCGGACGGCCCGGCCAAAGGCCAGCCAATGCTGAACACGGCCATTGATGCTGCAGAAATGATCCTGACTCTGGCACCGGAAACCAACGGTCACGTGGCGGTGAAAGCATGGGCGGCACTGAGTGAGTTTACCGGTCGCGATCATACCCATCTGGCGACGAATAAAGAGGAAGAGAAGATCCGCTTCCGCGATATTCAGGCTCAGCCGCGCAAAATTATCTCCAGCCCGACCTGGTCTGGCCTGGAAGATGAACACGTCTCCTACAACGCTGGCTACACCAACGTTCACGAACTGATCCCATGGCGTACCCTGTCCGGTCGTCAGTCCCTGTATCAGGATCACCAGTGGATGCGCGACTTCGGGGAGAGCCTGCTGGTTTATCGTCCGCCAATCGATACCCGCTCCGTGAAAGCGGTAATGGGTACGAAATTGAACGGTAACCCGGAGAAGGCGCTGAACTTCCTGACGCCACACCAGAAGTGGGGCATTCACTCCACCTACAGCGACAACCTGCTGATGCTGACGTTGTCCCGCGGTGGCCCGATTGTGTGGATGAGCGAGACGGACGCCAAAGATCTGGGCATTGAAGATAACGACTGGATCGAAGTGTTCAACAGCAACGGTGCGCTGACGGCGCGTGCGGTTGTCAGCCAGCGTGTCCCGGCCGGGATGACCATGATGTACCACGCGCAGGAACGTATCGTTAACCTGCCGGGTTCTGAAATCACCGAGCAGCGCGGCGGCATTCACAACTCCGTGACCCGTATTACGCCAAAACCGACGCACATGATCGGCGGCTATGCGCAGCTGGCCTACGGCTTTAACTACTACGGCACGGTAGGATCTAACCGCGATGAGTTCGTGGTGGTACGTAAGATGAAGAATATTAACTGGTTAGACGGCGAAGGTAATGACCAGGTACAGGAGAGCGTAAAATGAAAATTCGTTCACAAGTCGGCATGGTGCTGAATCTGGATAAATGCATCGGCTGTCATACCTGCTCAGTCACCTGTAAAAACGTCTGGACCAGCCGCGAAGGGATGGAGTACGCGTGGTTCAATAACGTGGAAAGTAAACCCGGCACAGGCTTCCCGACCGACTGGGAAAACCAGGAGAAATGGAAGGGCGGCTGGATCCGTAAAATCAACGGTAAACTGCAGCCGCGCATGGGTAACCGTGCGATGCTGCTCGGTAAAATCTTCGCCAACCCGCATCTGCCGGGCATCGATGATTACTACGAGCCGTTTGATTACGACTACCAGAACCTGCACAACGCGCCGGAAAGCAAACATCAGCCGATCGCACGTCCACGCTCGCTCATTACCGGACAGCGTATGGATAAGATCACCAGCGGTCCAAACTGGGAAGAGATTCTGGGCGGCGAGTTCGAAAAACGCGCCAAAGACCAGAACTTCGAGAACATGCAGAAGGCGATGTACGGCCAGTTCGAAAACACCTTCATGATGTATCTGCCGCGTCTGTGCGAGCACTGCCTTAACCCGGCGTGCGTGGCGACCTGTCCGAGCGGAGCCATCTATAAGCGTGAAGAAGATGGCATTGTGCTGATCGACCAGGACAAGTGCCGCGGCTGGCGTATGTGTATTACCGGTTGCCCGTACAAAAAAATCTACTTCAACTGGAAGAGCGGCAAGTCTGAGAAGTGCATCTTCTGCTATCCGCGTATTGAAGCCGGTATGCCAACCGTCTGCTCTGAGAGCTGCGTGGGCCGTATTCGTTACCTCGGCGTGCTGCTGTATGACGCGGACGCGATTGAAAATGCAGCCAGCACCGAGAACGAGAAAGATCTCTATCAGCGTCAGCTGGACGTTTTCCTTGATCCTAACGATCCGAAAGTGATTGAGCAGGCGCTGAAAGACGGCATTCCGCAGAGCGTGATTGACGCGGCGCAGCAGTCTCCGGTGTACAAAATGGCGATGGACTGGAAGCTGGCGCTGCCGCTGCATCCGGAATACCGCACGCTGCCGATGGTTTGGTACGTGCCGCCGCTGTCTCCGATCCAGTCTGCTGCGGATGCGGGTGAGCTGGGCAGCAACGGCATTCTGCCAGACGTGGAAAGCCTGCGTATCCCGGTTCAGTATCTGGCAAACCTGTTAACCGCAGGGGATACCCAGCCGGTCCTGCTGGCGCTGAAACGTATGCTGGCGATGCGCCACTTCAAACGCGCTGAAACCGTTGACGGTGTTAACGATACCCGTGCACTGGAAGCGGTAGGTCTGACCGAAGCCCAGGCGCAGGAGATGTACCGTTACCTGGCGATTGCCAATTACGAAGACCGTTTCGTGGTGCCGAGCAGCCACCGAGAACTGGCTCGCGAAGCCTTCCCGGAGAAAAATGGCTGTGGCTTTACCTTTGGCGATGGATGCCACGGTTCAGACACGAAATTCAATCTCTTCAACAGCCGCCGCATTGATGCCCTGGATGTGACGAGCAAAACGGAGCCGCACCAATGATTGAACTTGTCATTGTTTCGCGTCTGCTCGAGTACCCTGATGCTGCGCTTGCGCAGCATCAGCAGGAGCTCTTTGATGCACTCGCGTCATCTGAAAATCTTGAGAAAGAGGATGCCCAGACACTGGCCGTTTTCCTCCGGGATCTGTTAGCGCGCGATTTACTGGATGCGCAGGCGGATTACAGCCAGCTGTTTGACCGCGGACGCGCGACGTCGCTGCTGCTGTTCGAACATGTTCACGGTGAGTCACGTGACCGCGGTCAGGCGATGGTTGACCTGATGGGACAGTACGAGCAACACGGCCTGCAGCTTGACAGCCGCGAGCTGCCGGACCACCTGCCGCTCTACCTTGAGTATCTGGCGCAGTTGCCTAAAGAGGAGGCGCTGGGTGGTCTGCAGGACATCGCGCCGATCCTGGCGTTACTCGGCGCACGACTTCAGCAGCGCGAGAGCCGTTACGCGGTGCTGTTCGACCTGCTGGTGAAACTCGCCAACGCATCGGTCGACAGTGAAAAAGTTGCGGAGAAGATCGCCGATGAAGCCCGCGATGATACGCCACAGGCGCTGGATGCGGTCTGGGAGGAAGAGCAGGTGAAATTCATGGCTGACCAGAACTGCGGTGAGTCTGAAATCTCTGCTCACCAACGTCGTTTTGCCGGAGCCGTTGCCCCGCAATATTTGAATATCTCTAACGGAGGACAGCAATAATGCACTTCCTGAATATGTTCTTCTTTGACATTTACCCGTATATCGCGGGCACCGTATTCCTGGTGGGAAGCTGGCTGCGTTATGACTACGGCCAGTACACCTGGCGTGCTGCCTCCAGCCAGATGCTCGATCGCAAAGGGATGAACCTGGCTTCTAACCTGTTCCACATCGGGATCCTGGGGATTTTTGCGGGTCACTTCCTCGGAATGCTGACGCCGCACTGGATGTATGAGTCATTCCTGCCGATTGAGGTGAAGCAGAAAATGGCGATGATTGCCGGCGGTGCCTGCGGCGTGATGACGCTGGTGGGCGGTTTACTGCTGTTCAAACGCCGTCTGTTCAGCCCGCGCGTTCGCGCGACCACCACCGGGGCGGACATTCTGATTTTGTCCCTGCTGATGGTGCAGTGTGCGCTGGGTCTGCTGACCATTCCATTCTCGGCTCAGCATATGGATGGCAGCGAAATGATGAAGCTGGTCGGCTGGGCACAGTCTGTGGTGACTTTCCACGGTGGTGCGTCTGAGCACCTTGACGGTGTGGCGTTTATCTTCCGCGTGCACCTGGTGCTCGGGATGACGCTGTTTGTGCTGTTCCCGTTCTCTCGTCTGGTGCATATCTGGAGCGCACCGGTGGAGTATCTGACGCGCAAATATCAGATTGTTCGCGCCCGTCGCTAATGTGCTGATTTGATCCTAACCCCGCACTCGCGGGGTTTTTTCTCGCCCCAGCCCAGGTTATTACCTGCCGCCGCAAACAGTATCAATGCACCCCCTGCCAGTTGCGTGATATTCAGCGAGTGTCCGAACACCACGTTATCGACAATTATGGCCACCACGGGATAGATAAAAGACAGAGAACCGGTAACGGGCGTCGGGAGCTTCTGGATCGCGCTATACAGCAACTGATACATGATCCCGGTGTGGACGACACCTAACGTCAGTAAAATCGGCCATGGGAAATCAGCTGATAATGCCGGCTGGTGGGCGAAGGGCAACAGCATGACCACGCCGGTCAGTACCTGAATAAAGGCGATATGCTGGGGCGCAACTGATTTCAGTCTGCGGGCGATTATGGCTGTCAGTGCGTAGAAGAAAGCGGCTCCCATCGCCAGACCGATTCCTGCGAGCCAGCCTTCGCCCTGTGCGCCATTCAGCTCACTGGAGAGCAGGATGACCACGCCGCCAAAGGCGAGAACGAGCCAACCCCATTTCACCAGGCTCACGCGTTCTCCTAAAAACATCCCCATCAACACCAGCATAAACGGCTGAGTGTTATAGACCACGGTAGAAAGGCCGATTGAAATACGTTCATAAGCCGCGAACAGCAGCAACCAGTTCACCACTAACGCAACACCGCCCAGAATTGCCAGCAGTAGCGTGACACGGGTGAGCGGACTAAATGGTTTTCGACTTATTCGGATGAAAATAAAAAGGGCCATCGCCCCGATCAGGCATCGCCAGAAAACCACTTCCGTCACCGGCAGGCCGGAAAGCAGAACAAACGCGCCAATCGAGCCGGAAATTAACATCGCCAGGCTCATCTGCCAGACGCCTTTTTGTACATCACCCATTGTTCACCTCCTGATTAATGACGATATTGTCGAATACCGCTGTCGGGAATAACATGGCTGATATAAGGTGAAATACAGTGATGGCTTTTTTAAATTAGGTAAAAACGATGGAAAACCTTCTCGATGACATCGATCGCCAAATCCTGGCCTGTCTGGTTGAGGATGCGCGCATGTCGCTAAAGGTACTCAGCGGACGTATTGGACTGACATCTCCCAGTACAGCAGAGCGTCTGAAAAGACTGGAAGAGCGCGGGGTGATTGAAGGGTATGGCGCGCGCGTCAATCTGACGGCGTTGGGGTATACGTTGCAGGCGCTGGTGCGGGTTCGTCCTTTACCGGGGTTGCTGCAAAAAGTAGATAAGTACATTCAGGCCATGCCGGAATGTATTGAGAGCGATAAAGTCACCGGTGAAGACTGCTTTGTTATCAGGCTGGTCGTGCGGTCGATTGAGCAACTGGATGCGTTGCTTGATGGTCTGGCGGAACATGCTCAGTGTAATACGTCGATCGTGAAAAGTTCACCGGTGAAGCGCCGGTTGCCACCAATGTGATCGTCTGTTGCTATGCATGACACATCGTTTGAAATACATCACTGGATTGGCTGTGAGATGATGGTGGTGGGGGAAGGATTCGAACCTTCGAAGTCGATGACGGCAGATTTACAGTCTGCTCCCTTTGGCCGCTCGGGAACCCCACCAGGGGTAATTCAAATTTTGAGGTAATGCTGAGAGATGGTGGTGGGGGAAGGATTCGAACCTTCGAAGTCGATGACGGCAGATTTACAGTCTGCTCCCTTTGGCCGCTCGGGAACCCCACCACGGGGTAATGCTATTTACTGGCCTGCTTCCTGCTGGAAGCGGGGCGCATCATATCAAATGAGACGCCCCTGTAAAGCGTTACCACAATAAAAATAAACTGGTTGCCTGAATTTTACGCGTTAAGCTGTAAAGCTAACCAGTTCATTTTCTTGTCGATTAAAGAATAATCGTTCTGTTACCGTAAACGAACACACGTTGCGCAAGCACCTGATAGAGCGCACGACTGAGTACGTTCTTCTCTACGTCACGCCCGGCGCGCATCATATCTTCTGCGGTATAGGTGTGATCCACGTGAATCACGTCCTGCATAATGATTGGGCCTTCGTCCAGGTTGTCATTCACGTAGTGCGCGGTGGCACCGATGATTTTCACACCGCGTTCGTACGCCTGGTGATAAGGACGTGCACCGATAAAGGCTGGCAGGAATGAGTGATGGATGTTGATGATCTTGTTCGGGAAACGCGCCACGAAGGATGGGGTCAGCACACGCATGTATTTCGCCAGTACCACGTAATCCGGGTTATGCGCTTCGATAGCATTGGCCATCAGGTTGTCATGTTCTTCACGGGTATGGCCTTCATGGCTGACCAGCTCAAACGGAATATCAAAACGTTCAACCAGCGTGCGCAGCGTCTCGTGGTTACCGATAACGGCAGCGATTTCAACATCAAGGCCACCGTAGTTTGCTTTCATCAACAGATCGCCAAGACAGTGGGCTTCTTTCGTCACAAGAATAACAACGCGACGACGGCCAGCGGGTGTCAGTTCACGCACGGAGCCTTCAGGCAGCGCGCTGTCGAGATCGGCAAGCAGGGTGGTGTCGTTGAAAATCCCTTCGAGTTCGGTACGCATAAAGAAGCGTCCGGTACGGTGGTCAACGAACTCGTTGTTCTGCACGATATTCAGTTCATGCTTATAACAAATGTTGGTAATTCGTGCGATCAGCCCTTTTTGATCGGGACAGATGGTGCGCAGAACTTTACGTTGTAGTGATTGCATCGCCGGGAAATCCTGTTTGAGTATTTGCGAAGTCTGGGTTGTCAGGCATTACTGCCCGCAACACTTTTTAAATTTTTTACCTGAACCACAAGGGCAGGGATCGTTACGACCAAACTGTGGGCGCGTTCCGTCAATATAATACCATTGCCCGCTTTCCTTTAAGAACCGGGAACGTTCGATAATGGCACCGGGCTTATTGCGTTCGATAAAGCGGGCAACGAAGCTGACATAACCTTCATCAGCATCACTTCCCGTTGACGATTCATAGACGGTAAGGCCGAGCCATTGGGTATTAGCAAACCCGGCTTCAATATCCTGTCTGAAATCGGCAGCGTGGCAGGACGGGTGCCAGGTTTTAATCAGGTAGTCTGCGTCTTTGATCACAAAAGCAGTATACCGTGAACGCATGAGGTGTGACGGGTCTGGTGCAACCTGATCGCCAGACAGATATCGCTGGCAACATAGGCTATACTCCAGAGCGCTACCACAAGGGCAGAGTTGAGACACGATTCTCTTCCTGGAACAAAAAATAAGGGCGTTAAACGCTTCGGGTAGCACCATGTTAACTGAGCAGTTGCGTTGATGCTATGTCAGGAATCCAGGGGACGTAAAACAGGGCTAATGAGAAAGGTTAAAATTGGACTGGCGCTGGGCTCAGGTGCAGCCCGGGGATGGTCGCACATCGGCGTGATAAATGCCTTAAAGCAGATGGGCATTGACGTTGATATTGTTGCAGGGTGTTCAATCGGATCGCTTGTGGGGTCCGCATACGCGTGTGGAAAGCTTCCGGAACTTGAAACCTGGGTACGCTCCTTCAGTTACTGGGACGTATTGCGCCTGATGGATCTCTCGTGGCAGCGCGGTGGGTTGCTGCGCGGTGAACGGGTCTTTAACCAGTTCCGTCAGATTATGCCTCTCGATGACTTCAGTCATTGTCAGTTACCCTTCGGTGCCGTTGCGACGAACCTCAGTACCGGCCGCGAACTCTGGCTTACCGAAGGGGATATCCATCTTGCCGTTCGCGCGTCCTGCAGCATGCCGGGCTTAATGGCCCCTGTTCCGCACAACGGTTACTGGCTTGTCGACGGAGGCGTTGTTAACCCGGTCCCCATTTCCCTGACCCGCGCTATGGGTGCCGATATCGTGATTGCAGTGGATTTACAGCACGACGCTCATCTGATGCAACAAGACCTGATGCCAGTCAATCTTCAGAGTGAAGATGCCGAGGGCGAAAAACTGGCCTGGCATGAGCGTCTGCGCGGACGTCTCGGGCGCATGGCCGCCCGGCGTGCGGTAACTGCACCCACGGCGATTGAAATTATGACGACCTCAATCCAGGTCCTGGAGAACCGCCTCAAGCGCAACCGCATGGCTGGCGACCCGCCGGATATTCTGCTTCAGCCGTATTGTCCGCAAATTTCTACCCTTGATTTCCATCGGGCTGAGGCCGCCATCGCAGCGGGCTCGTTAGCCGTCGAAAAGAAAATAGATGAGTTGCTGCCTTTTGTGCGAACAGCACGTTAAGCACCTTTTTTTGACTACTTCAGCAAAATCTGACAGGCGACAGTGCCGATAGCATGCCACTATGTAGTTACTGTCAGCCAGGGGAGGAACCATGACGAAGCCATTGGCCGGAAAACACATTTTGATTGTTGAAGACGAGCCCGTTTTCCGATCGCTACTGGATTCGTGGTTATCATCACTGGGGGCAAACACTTCACTGGCTGACGATGGCATCGACGCGCTGGAAAAAATGGTCAATATCACGCCTGATCTGATGATTTGTGACCTTGAAATGCCACGGATGAATGGACTGAAGCTGGTCGAACATCTGCGCAATGAAGCCAACCAGATGCCGATACTGGTGATTTCCGCCACAGAGAACATGGCGGATATAGCCAAAGCCTTACGTCTGGGGGTTCAGGATATTCTGCTTAAACCGGTTAAAGATCTTAGCCGGCTTCGTGAAACCGTCTTAGCCTGTCTTTATCCCAATATGTTTAATTCCCGGGTTGAGGAAGAGGAACGCCTTTTCCAGGACTGGGACGCCTTAGTGAGTAATCCCCCTGCGGCGGCGAAACTGTTGCAAGAACTTCAACCGCCGGTACAACAAAATATTTCTCACTGTCGTGTGAATTATCGTCAGCTGGTGGCCGCTGACCAGCCAGGGCTGGTGCTCGATATTGCGCCATTATCGGATTCAGACCTTGCATTTTATTGTCTTGATGTCACCCGGGCAGGGGATAATGGTGTATTAGCCGCGTTATTACTTCGCGCGCTATTTAACGGGTTGCTGCAGGAACAACTCTCCCATCAGGGACAGCGGCTTCCCGAGTTAGGCAGTTTACTCAAACAGGTAAACCAGCTTTTTCGTCAGGCCAATTTACCCGGACAGTTTCCGCTGTTGGTAGGTTATTACCACAGCGGTTTGAAAAATCTTATCCTCGTTTCCGCGGGGCTTAATGCCTCGCTGAATACCGGGGAACATCATATTCAGGTCAGTAACGGTGTCCCGCTTGGAACATTGGGTACGGCTTATCTTAATCAAATTAGCCATCGTTGTTCCTCCTGGCAGTGCCAAATTTGGGGTGCCGGGGGACGGCTACGCTTAATGTTGTCCACGGAATAAGCAGTTGGAACTTAATTTTAAGATTGCTTTACCTGTGATTTATGGGGAGTGCTACTATCGCTGCCCGGAATCATGCGTATTTGTCCTAATTGATCGGCAACGCGTTCTTTTCAGACCCGGACTGCGGGATGAGGCTGATATACTTAACGCGTTATTTATTGCATAAAAGTTCAAAACTTGAACAGCTCAGGAGAATTTGAATGGCTGCCCTAAATTCGAAAGTCAGAAAGGCCGTCATCCCGGTAGCGGGATTGGGGACCAGGATGTTACCAGCAACTAAGGCGATTCCTAAAGAGATGCTGCCTCTGGTTGATAAGCCATTAATTCAGTATGTCGTTAACGAATGTATCGCGGCCGGCATTACTGAAATTGTGCTGGTTACACATTCATCAAAAAACTCTATCGAAAACCACTTCGATACAAGTTTTGAACTCGAAGCCATGCTGGAAAAACGTGTTAAGCGCCAGCTGCTGGAAGAAGTTCAGTCTATTTGCCCGCCACACGTCACCATTATGCAGGTGCGTCAGGGTCTGGCTAAAGGTCTGGGCCACGCAGTCATGTGTGCGCATCCCGTTGTAGGCGATGAGCCTGTTGCGGTGATCCTGCCTGACGTTATTCTAGACGAATATGAATCAGATCTTTCTCAGGACAATCTGGCTGAGATGATCAAACGCTTCGATGAAACAGGCAGCAGCCAGATCATGGTTGAACCTGTGGATGACGTTACCGCTTACGGTGTTGTTGACTGCAAAGGCGTTAACCTTGAACCGGGTGAGAGCGTGCCGATGATTGGCGTGGTTGAGAAGCCTAAAGCCGACGTAGCGCCTTCTAATCTGGCGGTTGTAGGTCGTTATGTCCTGAGTGCTGAAATCTGGCCTCTGCTGGCGAAAACGCCTCCAGGAGCGGGTGATGAAATCCAGCTTACCGATGCCATTGATATGCTGATCGAGAAAGAGACCGTTGAAGCTTACCATATGAAAGGTAAGAGCCATGACTGCGGTAATAAGCTCGGTTATATGCAGGCGTTTGTAGAATATGGCATTCGCCACAATACGCTCGGTGAAGAATTTAAAGCCTGGCTCAAAGAGAGCGCGGGTATTAAGAAATAACTCAGGCTTCATTTGATCTGAACCGGTGAGGCTCTGCCCACCGGTTTTTTTATGCCCATAACACGCCGTCATCACGTCCGATTGTAAGGCAAACTAAATAGCCAAATAACGCTTTATGTCAGAGTGTAAGGGGATGTTTGCGGTAAATTGCGGGTAAAAAAAATCCCGCATTACGCGGGATTTTTCTGGAAGCGAGATGATTAATCCTTGATCAGGAAGTCATCCAGCTGTTTACCTTGCTCGTCCATTGCTTTCTTGATAACAGCAGGAGTACGACCCTGGCCGGTCCAGGTTTTAGTTTCGCCGTTCTCGTCAACATAGCTATATTTAGCAGGACGAGCAGCGCGTTTTGCTTTGGTACCGGTTTTAGCTGCAGCCATGCTGTTCAGCAATTCATTTGGATCGATACCATCAGCAATCAGCATTTCACGATATTGCTGCAGTTTACGAGTACGCTCTTCGATTTCAGCAGCAGCAGCGCTTTCTTCTTCGCGACGTTCATTAACTACAACTTCTAATTTTTCCAGCATTTCTTCAAGCGTTTCGAGGGTACATTCTCTTGCCTGCGCACGAAGAGTACGGATGTTGTTCAGAATTTTAAGTGCTTCGCTCATTGTAGTAATCTCAAACTTATAATGGGGGGTGGTTTGTTGTCCTAATAATAGAGCGATAAATTCAGTTGTGCAATAGCTGGGAATGTAAGGAATTCAAAAAATAGTGAATATTGCCGCTATTATTAATTACGCTAACTTAAATTTCATAACCCGCCAGTCTCGCTTGTTATCACGTAAAGTGGCTTAACGCAGTCGATTGCATCTTTTTTTTGTGACATTTGCCTCAGGAATTATAGTTGCGGCGGATAAATATCAGCCTTTTGTATTAGTTTACACTGGGTATGTTAAGGCAGAAATAGTTAATAAATAGTGAATTTTAATGAACGATGATTCCACTATAAAATGAAGTGTTATGTTTGGCTGACCCTATAACATATTGGCTGGGCTGGATGCGTTTACTTCATGTTTTAACGCATTATTTTTGCAAAATGCCGGCGGTAAACCTCGCGCTGAACCGCATAGTCTGTGCGTCGTATCGCTGATAACCAGACAAAATATGGTACAATGAATCATCGGTAATATTACACATTGATTAGGGTTTTACGGCCAATGGCACAACTTTATTTCTACTATTCGGCAATGAATGCCGGGAAATCGACAGCGCTACTGCAATCCTCATACAATTACCAGGAACGTGGGATGCGTACCGTTGTTTATACGGCTGAAATTGACGACCGCTTTGGTGCAGGGAAGGTGAGTTCCAGAATAGGCCTCTCATCGCCTGCGAGGCTGTTTAACCCGCAAACTGACCTGCTGGAGGATATCCGCACAGCGCATGCTTCACAGCCCATCCATTGTGTTCTGGTTGATGAAAGCCAGTTTCTGACGCGTGAGCAAGTTCATGCGCTTTCAGAGGTTGTCGATGAGCTTGATATTCCCGTTCTGTGCTATGGACTGCGCACTGACTTTCGTGGTGAGCTATTTGCCGGCAGCCAGTATTTACTTGCGTGGTCGGATAAACTCGTTGAACTTAAAACCATCTGTTTTTGCGGCCGTAAAGCCAGCATGGTGCTTCGCCTCGACCAGGCCGGAAAACCCTATGCTGATGGCGAGCAGGTGGTGATAGGTGGCAATGAGCGCTACGTATCGGTGTGCCGTAAGCATTATAAGGAAGCGTTGATTGTCGGCTCACTGACGGCGCTTCAGCCTGACAACCGCAAATAATCCTTCACAGTAAAATGCAGACATAAAAAAACCCGCCAGAGGCGGGTTTTTTATCAGGCTGTCAGTTACGCGTTTTTCTTCGCTTTCTTGTCAGCTTTAATGACAGGTGCGTCTACTTTCACAGCAACAGTGTCATTTTCTTTGAACTCGCGGCCGTAGAAGGTATCCAGCAGGATCTGTTTCAGCTCAGAGATCAGCGGGTAGCGCGGGTTGGCACCGGTACACTGGTCATCGAATGCATCTTCAGACAGCTTATCAACATGCGCGAGGAAGTCAGCTTCCTGAACGCCCGCTTCACGGATAGATTTAGGAATACCCAGCTCAGCTTTAAGACTTTCCAGCCATGCCAGCAGTTTCTCAATCTTCGCCGCAGTACGGTCGCCCGGTGCGCTCAGACCCAGGTGGTCTGCGATTTCAGCGTAACGACGACGTGCCTGTGGACGGTCGTACTGGCTGAAAGCAGTCTGCTTGGTTGGGTTGTCGTTCGCGTTATAACGGATAACGTTGCTGATCAACAGGGCGTTCGCCAGACCGTGAGGAATGTGGAACTGTGAACCCAGTTTGTGTGCCATTGAGTGGCAAACACCCAGGAAGGCGTTAGCAAACGCGATACCGGCGATGGTTGCTGCACTGTGAACACGTTCACGGGCTACAGGGTTTTTAGACCCTTCATTATAAGACGCTGGCAGGTTTTCTTTCAGCAGTTTCAGAGCCTGCAGAGCCTGGCCGTCAGAGAACTCAGAAGCCAGTACGGAAACGTAAGCTTCCAGGGCGTGAGTCACTGCATCCAGACCACCGAACGCACAGAGTGATTTCGGCATTTCCATGACCAGGTTGGCATCAACGATAGCCATGTCTGGCGTCAGCGCGTAGTCAGCCAGTGGGTATTTCTGACCGGTTGCATCGTCGGTTACAACGGCAAACGGCGTGACTTCTGAACCTGTACCGGAAGTGGTAGTAACGGCGATCATTTTCGCTTTTACGCCCATTTTCGGGAACTTGTAGATACGTTTACGGATGTCCATAAAGCGCAGCGCCAGTTCTTCGAAGTGTGTTTCTGGGTGCTCGTACATAACCCACATGATTTTCGCGGCGTCCATTGGGGAACCACCACCCAGTGCGATGATCACATCGGGTTTGAAGGAGTTCGCCAGTTCAGCACCTTTACGTACTACGGTCAGGGTTGGGTCAGCTTCAACTTCAAAGAACACTTCAGTTTCAACGCCAGCCGCTTTCAGAACAGAAGTGATCTGATCTGCGTAGCCGTTGTTGAACAGGAAACGGTCAGTCACGATGAGCGCACGTTTGTGGCCATCAGTAATCACTTCATCCAGCGCGATTGGCAGAGAGCCACGGCGGAAGTAGATAGATTTCGGAAGTTTATGCCACAACATGTTTTCAGCTCGCTTAGCAACGGTTTTCTTGTTGATCAGGTGTTTTGGACCAACGTTTTCAGAGATGGAGTTACCACCCCAGGAACCACAACCCAGAGTCAGGGAAGGTGCGAGTTTGAAGTTGTACAGGTCACCGATACCACCCTGAGAAGCCGGGGTGTTAATCAGGATGCGCGCAGTTTTCATCATCTGACCGAAGTGAGCAACGCGCTCTGGCTGGTTATCCTGGTCGGTGTACAGGCAAGAGGTATGACCGATACCCCCCATTGCAACCAGTTTCTCCGCTTTTACTACCGCGTCTTCGAAATCTTTCGCACGGTACATAGCAAGCGTAGGCGAGAGTTTTTCATGAGCGAACGGTTCGCTTTCGTCGACAACTTTAACTTCGCCGATCAGAATCTTGGTGGTTGCCGGAACGGTAAAGCCGGCGAGTTCAGCGATTTTATAGGCTGGCTGACCAACGATGGCGGCGTTCAGCGCGCCGTTTTTCAGAATGATATCCTGAACGGCTTTCAGCTCTTTGCCCTGCAGCATGTAGCCGCCGTGGCTGGCGAAACGTTCGCGAACTGCATCATAGACGGAATCAACAACAACAACGGACTGTTCAGACGCACAGATAACACCGTTGTCGAAGGTTTTAGACATCAGTACAGATGCAACAGCACGTTTAATATCGGCCGTTTCGTCGATAACAACAGGCGTGTTACCCGCACCTACACCGATAGCCGGTTTACCGGAGCTGTATGCTGCTTTAACCATGCCAGGACCACCGGTTGCCAGGATCAGGTTAATGTCCGGGTGGTGCATCAGGGCGTTAGACAGTTCAACAGACGGTTGGTCGATCCAGCCGATCAGATCTTTTGGCGCACCCGCAGCGATAGCAGCCTGCAGCACGATATCCGCTGCTTTGTTGGTGGCATCTTTAGCTCGTGGGTGAGGGGAGAAGATGATTGCGTTACGGGTCTTCAGGCTGATCAGCGATTTGAAGATGGCGGTAGACGTTGGGTTAGTCGTTGGAACGATACCGCAAATAATACCGATAGGTTCAGCAATGGTGATGGTACCGAAGGTATGATCTTCAGCCAGGACGCCGCAAGTCTTCTCATCTTTATAGGCGTTATAGATATACTCTGAAGCAAAGTGGTTTTTGATCACTTTATCTTCAACGATACCCATGCCGGATTCAGCAACGGCCATTTTAGCGAGAGGGATTCGAGCATCTGCAGCAGCCAGAGCGGCCGCGCGGAAGATTTTATCAACCTGTTCTTGGGTGAAATTGGCGTATTCACGCTGGGCTTTTTTCACGCGCTCGACGAGTGCGTTCAGTTCAGCGATATTAGTAACAGCCATAATGCTCTCCTGATAATGTTTAAACTCTTTTAGTAAACCAGCGCTCGATACGTCTGACAGTATAGACAGAGCCACTACGACTTGCGTTAGATAAAGTAAAACAAAGAGTTACTTTATGCTCTGGCGCGCTAACTTACTAAAAGAGCCTTACCTTAACATCATCCCTTTGTGACAGGTGACCTTCCTGGGGGGCGTAATCAAGATTACTCACTTCTGAGTACGAAAATCATGATCTGCGTCAATTTTTCCCCAAGCTGATACCTTTCAGCAGGGTTATTTATTGTAGATATTTCCAGTGTTAAATAATTAAGTAACTATTGGAAGTGATGCTATCACTGATTCTACATCTGTTTAACATCCTGAAAGGATAACGTTTAGGCACAGATTTCTGGTGAAGTATGCTCATAAAAAGCGTATCTTCAGCGCGATTTTTCATGACAAAGTGTCAGTCCCGGGCATGTGCATAAGCGGAGCAAAACGTGATCCAAACGCTCTTTGATTTTCCAACGTATTTTAAATTTTTTATTGGTCTGTTTGCCCTGGTCAACCCGGTAGGGATCATCCCTGTCTTCATTAGTATGACCAGTTACCAGACGGCGGCGGCCAGGAACAAAACCAACCTCACCGCTAACCTGTCAGTGGCCATTATCTTGCTCACCTCGCTTTTCCTGGGTGATGCCATTCTCCAGCTGTTCGGCATTTCAATTGATTCTTTCCGCATCGCGGGTGGCATCCTGGTGGTGACCATTGCCATGTCGATGATCAGCGGTAAGCTGGGTGAGGATAAGCAGAACAAACAGGAGAAATCAGAAACCGCCATTCGCGAAAGTATCGGCGTGGTCCCGCTTGCGTTGCCTTTAATGGCAGGGCCTGGTGCGATCAGTTCCACCATTGTCTGGGGGACACGTTACCATAGCCTGATGCACCTGATTGGCTTTTCTGTCGCCATCGCTATCTTCGCACTGTGTTGTTGGGGGGTTTTCCGCATGGCACCCTGGCTGGTGCGCTGGCTGGGGCAAACGGGCATCAACGTCATTACGCGTATTATGGGCCTGTTGTTGATGGCGTTAGGCATCGAATTTATTGTCACCGGTATTAAAAGCATTTTCCCCGGCTTACTGCACTAATATTTCAAATGAAAGAACGGGGCCTGAGGCTCCGTTTTTTTACGTGATTATCAGCAAATCATATAACTAAAGTTGAAATGCTCACATATCATAATAAATTCTACTAATAATCCGCTTTTCTTATATTTCAATAAGTTATCAATTTACCTCGTGCCTCTCTGCGCATAAAACCTTCAATCAATCTGTTATTTTACTCACATGATACTCTGGGGCTTGCTGAGTCATAACCGAAATGATATTAGTAATTTCAACGTTCCCCTAGAGGAATGTGCTAAATAATAATCAGTTGTTAAATTTTTGTACAAAACCACTCGATGATAGCGCAGCGATGCGCTTGTAGAGAATGTTTTCTCTATCATATTGAATACCAATGTTTTTATGCGGTATTTGATGTCAGGCAGGGCTGCCCCCCGAGATACGGCACTCACCGTAAAAGAGAATTGCTTAACAAATTTGCAAAATGTATTGGCGCGCGTTTACGCCATTTGATACTTTCCGGCCTAATATTTTGCAGCATAAAACAAGCAGATGAGAATTATTTTCATATAGTCCTCTTCTCAGATATCCAGCGCAGGCCTCAGACAGGGGAGACCTGTGAAGAATCGACGCAAGACGGCCATACGAGCGGTCAGTAATAAAAAAGTCGGTGATAGCAAGAAGTAAAAAGAAGAACCTGACAGCAGCAAAAAAAACTCCTGCGCTGTACAGGCCCCAACAGGGGATTACACAGCTGGCGAAGGCCAGTAATTATAATGAGTGGAGTACCAACACAATGTCCATCATCACAAAAAAAAATCTGGTAGCGGCGGGGATTTTAACTGCGCTAATCGCGGGCAACGCTGCAATGGCTGCGGACGTTCCTGCAGGCGTTCAACTGGCGGAGAAACAGACGCTGGTTCGTAACAACGGTGCGGAAGTTCAGTCTCTTGACCCGCACAAAATTGAAGGTGTTCCGGAGTCTAACGTCAACCGCGACCTGTTCGAAGGCTTGCTGGTGACCGATGTAGACGGCCACCCTGCACCGGGTGTGGCGGAAAAATGGGAAAATAAAGATTTCAAAGTTTGGACCTTCCATCTGCGTAAAGATGCGAAATGGTCCGACGGTACGCCGGTTACCGCCGAAGATTTCGTGTATAGCTGGCAGCGTCTGGCGAATCCAACCACCGCCTCTCCGTATGCGAGCTACCTGCAATATGGCCACATCGCCAATATTGATGACATCATCGCCGGTAAAAAACCGGTCACCGATCTGGGTGTGAAAGCGATTGATGCCAATACCTTTGAAGTGACGTTGAGCGAGCCTGTTCCGTACTTCTACAAATTACTGGTTCACCCGTCCGTTTCCCCGGTACCAAAATCCGCGGTGGAAAAATTTGGTGAAAAATGGACCCAGCCTGCCAATATCGTGACCAACGGTGCTTATAAACTGAAAGACTGGGTGGTCAACGAACGTATGGTTCTGGAGCGTAACCCGCAGTACTGGGATAACGCGAAAACCGTCATTAATCAGGTTACCTACCTGCCAATCTCTTCTGAAGTTACTGACGTTAACCGTTACCGCAGCGGCGAAATCGACATGACCTATAACAACATGCCGATTGAACTGTTCCAGAAGCTGAAAAAAGAGATCCCGAAAGAAGTGCATGTTGATCCGTATCTCTGCACTTACTACTACGAAATCAACAACCAGAAAGCACCATTCACTGATGTGCGCGTGCGTACAGCGCTGAAGCTGGCACTGGATCGCGATATTATCGTGAACAAAGTGAAAAACCAGGGCGACCTGCCGGCATACAGCTATACCCCTCCTTATACCGACGGTATGAAACTGGTTGAGCCTGAGTGGTTCAAGTGGTCACAGGAAAAACGTAACGAAGAAGCGAAAAAACTGCTGGCTGAAGCCGGTTATACCGCTGACAAGCCGCTGACGTTTAACCTGCTGTACAACACGTCTGACCTGCATAAAAAACTGGCTATCGCCGTCGCGTCTATCTGGAAGAAAAACCTGGGCGTGAACGTGAAGCTGGAAAACCAGGAGTGGAAAACCTTCCTGGATACCCGCCATCAGGGGACGTTCGACGTGGCTCGTGCTGGCTGGTGTGCGGACTATAACGAACCAACATCCTTCCTGAACACCATGCTGAGTGACAGTTCGAATAACACCGCGCACTATAAGAGCCCGGCATTCGATAAGATCATTACTGATACGCTGAAAGTCACAGACGATGCGCAGCGCGCTGATCTGTACGCGAAATCAGAAGAGCAGCTCGATAAAGACTCTGCAATTGTACCGGTCTATTACTACGTTAACGCCCGCCTGGTGAAACCGTGGGTAGGGGGTTATACCGGTAAAGACCCGTTGGATAATATTTCCGTTAAGAATCTTTATATTATCAAGCATTAATGGCAATACGTGGGGCAGGCCTGGCTTGCCCCACTGTGTCTACTTTGTAACATTCATCAGGCACACGCCAGAAGGTACGGGCAATGTTGAAATTTATCCTGCGTCGCTGCTTAGAAGCGATACCAACGTTATTTATTCTAATTACGATTTCCTTCTTTATGATGCGTCTCGCGCCGGGAAGTCCATTTACCGGTGAACGTACGCTGCCACCGGAAGTGATGGCCAATATCGAAGCGAAGTATCATTTAAACGATCCTATCTCCACGCAGTACTTCAACTATCTGAAGCAACTGGCGCACGGTGATTTTGGGCCGTCATTCAAATACAAAGACTATTCCGTTAACGACCTGGTGGCGTCCAGCTTCCCTGTATCGGCGAAACTGGGTGCTGCGGCATTCATCCTTGCCGTCGTTCTCGGCGTCACCGCGGGCGTTATTGCCGCGCTCAAACAAAATACCAAATGGGATTATACCGTAATGGGGGTGGCGATGACCGGAGTGGTTATACCCAGCTTCGTTGTCGCGCCATTACTGGTGATGATATTTGCCATTACGCTGAAATGGCTGCCCGGAGGCGGCTGGAACGGTGGGGCGCTGAAGTTCATGATTTTGCCAATGGTGGCACTCTCCCTGGCTTATATCGCCAGTATCGCGCGTATCACCCGCGGTTCCATGATTGAAGTGCTGCACTCGAACTTCATCCGCACCGCGCGTGCGAAAGGGCTGCCGATGCGCCGGATTATATTCCGCCATGCACTCAAGCCTGCGCTCCTGCCCGTGCTCTCCTACCTGGGGCCGGCATTCGTTGGGATCATCACCGGCTCAATGGTTATCGAAACCATCTACGGTCTGCCGGGCATTGGTCAGCTGTTCGTTAATGGCGCGCTGAACCGCGACTATTCACTGGTACTGAGCCTGACAATCCTTGTCGGCGCACTGACCATTTTGTTTAACGCTATCGTCGATGTGCTGTATGCCGTTATCGACCCGAAAATCCGTTACTGATACTGGAGCACGCCATGATGTTGAGTAAGAAAAACAGCGAGGCGCTGGAAAACTTCAGTGAAAAACTGGAAGTAGAAGGTCGTAGCCTCTGGCAAGACGCCCGTCGTCGCTTTATGCATAACCGCGCCGCGGTCGCCAGCCTGGTTGTTCTGGTGCTCATCGCGCTGTTTGTCACCCTGGCGCCGATTCTGTCGCAATTTACCTATTTCGACACCGACTGGGGCATGATGTCCAGCGCACCCGATATGACGTCCGGGCACTATTTTGGTACGGATTCCTCAGGGCGCGACCTGCTGGTGCGTGTCGCTATCGGCGGCCGCATTTCGCTGATGGTCGGTATTGCTGCCGCCCTGGTGGCGGTGATCGTGGGTACGCTTTACGGCTCACTCTCAGGCTATCTTGGCGGTAAAGTGGACTCCGTCATGATGCGTATGCTGGAAATCTTAAACTCCTTCCCGTTCATGTTCTTCGTTATCCTGCTGGTGACCTTCTTTGGCCAGAATATCCTGTTGATCTTCGTGGCAATCGGGATGGTATCCTGGCTGGATATGGCGCGAATCGTTCGTGGTCAGACGCTGAGTCTTAAGCGTAAAGAGTTTATCGAAGCGGCGCAGGTGGGCGGTGTCTCCACCGGCAATATTGTGGTTCGCCATATCGTTCCTAACGTGCTCGGCGTGGTGGTGGTATATGCCTCGCTGCTGGTACCAAGCATGATCCTGTTTGAATCTTTCCTGAGCTTCCTGGGTCTGGGTACACAAGAGCCACTGAGCAGCTGGGGCGCGCTTCTGAGTGATGGTGCAAACTCAATGGAAGTCTCACCGTGGTTGCTTCTGTACCCGGCGGGCTTCCTGGTCGTCACCCTGTTTTGTTTCAACTTTATCGGCGATGGCCTGCGTGATGCCCTCGACCCGAAAGACCGTTAAGGAGCGCCGTCATGACGATTATTGAAACGGCCACTGCGCCACAGGCGCAACAGCAGGGTAACCTTCTGCTGGACGTAAAAGACCTCCGCGTGACCTTTAAAACGCCGGATGGCGATGTGACCGCCGTGAACGATCTCAACTTCAACCTGCGTGCGGGTGAAACGCTGGGGATCGTGGGCGAGTCGGGTTCCGGTAAATCCCAAACCGCCTTTGCGTTGATGGGGCTGCTGGCGTCTAACGGTGTCATTGGCGGTTCCGCCAAATTCAACGGGCGTGAGATCCTCAACCTGCCGGAATACGAGCTGAACAAGCTGCGCGCTGAGCAGATTTCGATGATATTCCAGGACCCGATGACCTCGCTGAACCCGTATATGCGTGTCGGCGAGCAGCTGATGGAAGTGCTGATGCTGCACAAAGGCCTGGGCAAAGCGGAAGCCTTTGAGGAGTCCGTCAAAATGCTCGACGCGGTGAAAATGCCGGAAGCGCGCAAGCGTATGCGCATGTTCCCGCATGAGTTCTCCGGCGGTATGCGTCAGCGTGTCATGATTGCGATGGCGCTGATGTGCCGGCCAAAACTGCTGATTGCCGATGAACCGACCACCGCGCTTGATGTGACCGTCCAGGCACAGATCATGACGTTGCTGAACGAGCTTAAGCGTGAGTTCAACACCGCGATTATCATGATCACTCACGATCTGGGCGTAGTGGCCGGTATCTGTGACAAGGTACTGGTGATGTATGCCGGTCGCACCATGGAATATGGTAAGGCGCGCGACGTGTTCTACCAGCCTGCACACCCTTACTCCATTGGTCTGCTGAATGCGGTGCCGCGCCTCGATGCAGAAGGGGAATCCCTGCTGACCATCCCTGGCAACCCGCCAAACCTGCTGCGTCTGCCGAAAGGCTGTCCGTTCCAGCCACGCTGCCCGCACGCGATGGAAATCTGCAATACCGCGCCGCCGCTGGAAGAGTTTGCACCAGGCCGACTGCGCGCCTGCTTTAAGCCGCAGGAGGATCTGGTATGAACGCATTAGATGAAAAAAGAAATGTCCTGCTCGAAATTGCTGACCTTAAGGTGCATTTCGACATTAAAGACGGAAAACAGTGGTTCTGGCAGCCGCCGAAAACCCTGAAAGCGGTCGATGGCGTAACGCTTCGTCTGTATGAAGGGGAAACCCTGGGGGTGGTGGGTGAGTCCGGTTGCGGTAAATCCACGTTTGCGCGTGCCATCATAGGCCTCGTGAAAGCCACCGACGGCAAAGTTGCCTGGCTGGGTAAAGATCTGCTGGGCATGAAGCCAGACGAGTGGCGCGATGTGCGTAGCGACATCCAGATGATTTTCCAGGATCCGCTGGCCTCATTGAACCCGCGTATGACTATCGGGGAGATCATTGCTGAGCCACTGCGGACCTATCATCCGAAGATGCCGCGTCAGGAAGTACGCGACCGTGTGAAGGCAATGATGATGAAAGTGGGCTTGTTGCCTAACCTCGTCAACCGTTACCCGCACGAATTCTCCGGTGGTCAGTGCCAGCGTATCGGTATCGCCCGCGCCTTGATCCTTGAGCCGAAGCTGATCATCTGTGACGAGCCCGTCTCGGCGCTGGACGTCTCTATTCAGGCGCAGGTGGTTAACCTGCTGCAGAAACTGCAGCGTGAAATGGGGCTGTCGCTGATCTTCATTGCGCATGATCTCGCGGTGGTGAAACACATTTCTGACCGCGTACTGGTGATGTATCTTGGCCATGCGGTGGAATTAGGGACTTACGATGAGGTGTACCATAACCCATTGCACCCATATACCCGGGCACTGATGTCTGCGGTACCGATTCCCGATCCGGATCTGGAAAAAAATAAAACCATCCAGCTTCTGGAAGGTGAATTACCGTCCCCGATTAACCCGCCGTCCGGTTGTGTATTCCGTACGCGATGCCCGATGGCCGGGCCGGAATGTGCAAAAACACGTCCGGTTCTGGAGGGCAGTTTCCGACATGCGGTTTCCTGCCTGAAAGTAGACCCGTTATAATCGCAAGGGCTGACATGATGTTAGCCCTTATTATTTGCGAGGTTAATGTGTCGCGATTATTCACCTCCGTCCGTCGGCGGCTCTATCATCTTTTATTCGATCCTGAAACGGTAACCGGACGGCGTTTTGAAGCCCTCTGCGCGCTGTTTGCGCTGCTCAGCGTGGTGATCATTTTTATCGAATCGGGCGTCGGAACGCAGTATCACCTGACGCTGGAAGAATGGCATCTTTTTGTCTGGCTGGAGCTGGTCATTACCCTGGTCTTTACCGCTGAATATTTCCTGCGGGTATTCTGTTGGCCTGATCCGGCCAAATATGTCTTCAGCTTCTGGGGATTTATTGATTTAGCCACGATCCTGCCGCTCTATGTCATGTGGCTATGGCCGGAAATCAGTCTGAGCTATGTTTTTGCCTGGCGAGCGATGCGCGTTATTCGGGTGTTACGCATTCTTAAACTGCTGCGGTTTATGCCGTCATTGCGGATATTCTGGAGTGCCATCGTCAGCGCGCGGCATCAACTGATCCTGTTCTACTCATTTATTGCCATCGTCATGGTGATATTCGGCGCGTTGATGTATTTGATAGAAGGGCCGAAGAATGGCTTCTCAACGCTGAATGCTTCTGTCTATTGGGCGATTGTGACCGTCACGACCGTTGGCTATGGTGATATAGCCCCTCACACTCCGCTGGGACGGATTGTCGCCTCGGTACTGATTCTGATTGGTTATTCGGTGATTGCGGTCCCGACAGGGCTCATTACTACGCACATGAGCAGCGCCTTTCAGAACCGTAAGGCGCAACGAAAATGCCCGAAATGTCACCAGGGTGAACATGAACACAGCGCGCGGTTTTGTAATCAGTGCGGAAGTGAGTTACCGGATTAAATAAAAAAGGCTGCAATCGCAGCCTTTTTTATTATTCGCGCCAGAGAATATGACACAGCTTGTGGTCTTTCTCGCGACACAGCAGGACGCGGGCGAAGATGTCGTTAATTTCACCGCCATCTTCATCGGCCAGGCCAATCACCACTTCGGCAAAGAAGTCAGGATTAAGGTCGAAATCCACATGTTCAGCCCAGTCTTCAGAAGGGTCGAACAACTCGGCGCCCCCGCGCTCTTCAAACTGGAGATTAAAGAGGATCACGTCTGCGGGATCGAGGTTATCAACCGCCAGTTCGAGAAAAATGTCATAGGCCTGTTCGAGCGTTTCGTCTTCGGTCAGGCGATTGTTCAGATCCATTTCCATGATGACTACCTGTTTAACATCGTTGGGCACGTTTTACAGCAACGGACTAAAGAAGTAAAACAGTCGTTCGGTAATTCTCTGCCACAGCGGGCGTTTAACCCACAGTCTGGCATCCAGCAGTCGCGAGCGGGAGATATAATCATCCTGGACCGCGGCCAGATCGCCGCCAAAGCCGGCATCATCGATCACCAGTGTGATTTCAAAGTTCAGCCACAGACTGCGCATATCCAGGTTAACCGTACCCACCAGACTTAACTCGCCGTCGACAAGCACGCTCTTGGTATGGAGTAATCCGCCTTCAAACTGGTAGATTTTCACCCCCGCAGCCAGCAGTTCACTGAAAAATGCCCGGCTGGCCCAGCCCACCAGAAGCGAGTCATTTTTGCGTGGCAAGATGATACTCACATCGACACCGCGCTGTGCCGCGGTACAGATGGCGTGCAGCAGGTCATCGCTGGGAACAAAGTAGGGGGTGGTCATGATCAAATATTCACGCGCTGCGTAAGTGGCCGTCAGCAACGCCTGATGGATCAGGTCCTCCGGGAAGCCCGGTCCGGAAGCGATAGTATGGATGGTGTGCCCGCTGGCCTCTTCAAATGGCATGATATTGCCATCCGGTGGTGGCGGCAGGATACGTTTCCCGGTTTCTATCTCCCAGTCGCAGGAATAAACGATACCCATCGAGGTGGCAATGGGCCCCTCCATTCTCGCCATCAGGTCTACCCACTGCCCGACACCCGAGTCCTGCTTGAAGAACCGCGGGTCAACCATGTTCATGCTGCCGGTATAGGCAATATAGTTGTCGATCATGATCATTTTACGGTGCTGGCGAAGGTCCATCCGGCGCAGAAACACACGCAAGAGATTGACCTTCAGCGCTTCAACCACTTCAATACCGGCATTACGCATCATGCCCGCCCAGGGGCTACGGAAGAAGGCGACGCTGCCAGCGGAGTCCAGCAACAGGCGGCAATGAATGCCCCGACGCGCAGCGGCCATCAGCGATTCAGCAACCTGATCGGCCATGCCGCCAGGCTGCCAGATATAGAACACCATCTCGATATTATGGCGAGCCAGTTGAATATCGCGGATGAGGGCCTGCATGACGTCATCCGAGGAGGTCAGCAACTGGAGCTGGTTGCCCTTAACGCCGCCAATACCCTGACGGAGTTCGCACAGCTTAAACAGCGAGGAGGCAACACTGCTGTTCTCCTCGGCAAAGATATGTTTGCAGGCTTTGAGATCGTTGAGCCATTTGGCGGTTGAAGGCCACATGGCGCGGGCACGCTCGGCACGGCGTTTACCCAGATGAAGCTCACCGAAAGAGAGATAGGCAATAATCCCCACCAGCGGCAGGATGTAGATTATCAGCAGCCAGGCCATGGCAGAGGGTACGGCTCTGCGCTTCATCAGGATGCGCAAAGTCACACCCGCGATTAACAGCCAGTATCCCAGAATGACCAGCCAACTCACCACGGTGTAGAAGGTTGTCATAGGTAAAAAAATCCTTTTGAAAGCGTATTGTTATGAGTGTACGCATCAGGAATCATCTGGCAAATAAAAACGCCAGTTAAAAGCGCTGGTTTGCTGCGGGGTTGGGTTTATAATGGGGTTTCTGTTAGAGAAAGAGTTGTAAACATGAAGCGCAGTAGAACAGAAGTAGGGCGCTGGCGCATGTTGCGACAGGTGAGTCGTCGCAAGGCTCGTTGGCTGGAAGCACAATCCCGCCGCAATATGCGTATACACGCCATCAGAAAATGTGGAATGACCAGACACCGTAACGCGTTGCTGTTCGCTACACAGGTTATCTGAGAACCATCAGGGCACCGTTAAGGTGCCCACTGATTTTCAGGCTATCATTTTTCGCAGTCTCTCCCCCGATACATTCCGCGATATACTCCGCCCTCTTAATCTTATGCATTTCAAAGATGAATCCTTATCTCTGGGTATTTATTGTGCTGCTTGCGCTGGATGCGATCAGGGAAAACGCAGGATTATCGTCATTATCCGCGTTGATTAATTTACTGCTCAGCGGGATATTGCACTGGATAAACTAAAAAGGAAAAGAGATGAACGGAAAAGTGGTTGCAGCCCTTCTTGGGATTGCCGTGTTGAGCGGTTGTGCCAGCAGTAAAACGTCACCGGAAAGGCATGCTTATTATTTCGTGTCGCATAAAACCAATTTTACTGGCGGCAATTTTACGTCAAGTGTATCGCAAAATTATCGTCTGAATGTCCCTCAGTTCCGTGAGCTGTATGAGCAGGGGAAAACCGATCGCGCTGCAGGACGCACACTGTCTGAGGCTAACCAGTACGCCCAAAGCATTCGCGATCAACTGAAGAATCAGGCGAAAACGGAGCATGCTTTCGACGGTAATACCGCGGATAAATGGACGTCTCAAATGGAAGAGAAGGACGCCGTTTTATTTGGTAACGAACTGGCTACGACTTATCTTGATGGCTATAACGGCGTACAATAGCGTCTGATTTTGGGGATATCGTATTTGCAGCGATATTACCGTCGTTTTTTAGCAAAAGGAGGGAGAGGTGTTTGCGGAGTTTGGTGTACTTAATTTCTGGACCTATGTTGTAGGGGCATTTTTTATCGTGCTGGTGCCTGGACCGAACACATTGTTTGTACTGAAAACCGGTATTGGGCACGGTGTTAAAAAAGGGTATCTCGCCGCCACTGGCGTGTTTATCGGCGATGCAGTGCTGATGTTTCTGGCCTGGGCGGGCGTCGCAGCATTAATCCAGACGACCCCGGTTCTGTTTAATATTGTGCGCTACCTCGGTGCTTTCTATCTCCTGTGGCTCGGCGGCAAAATGCTCTGGTCAGTCATCACCCGTCAGAAGAATACCCATGAGAGCGGAACCGAGCCTGCGAGCATGATCATGAAACGCTCGCTGGTGCTGAGCCTGACGAATCCAAAGGCTATTTTGTTCTATGTCTCGTTCTTTGTGCAATTCATCGATGTGAATGCGAAAAACACGGGCACGTCTTTCCTGATCCTCGCGACCACGCTGGAGCTGATTAGCTTTATGTATATGAGCTTCCTGATCTTCTCTGGTGCGTTTGTCACGCGTTATCTGAAAACCAAAAAGAAACTGGCAAAGCTGGGGAACGGGCTGATTGGGCTGCTGTTTGTCGGATTTGCGGCGCGCTTAGCGTCACTGCACTGAAGAGATGAGTGGCTCCTTTCGGAGCCACTTTTGCATCAAAACACTTTCTTGTACGGGCGAACCGTCACCTTCGCATAGACACCTGCGGCAACGTACGGGTCTGCATCAGCCCAGGCCTGAGCCGCTTCCAGGGTTTCAAACTCGGCGATCACCGTGGAGCCCGCGAAACCGGCAGCGCCAGGGTCATTGCTGTCTACCGCAGGCATTGGACCCGCGGTCAGTAATCGACCTTCATCCTGCAGCAGTTGTAAACGCGCCAGATGGGCAGGGCGAACGGACTGGCGTTTTTCGAGGGAATCAGCGACATCTTCAGAGTAAATCACGTAAAGCACGGTGAAGCTCCTTAACCATTAAAAGTGTCAGTAACGTTATGTGAAAGGGCAACTGACTGCAATGTAAAGATAAAAACAATGTTAAAACCCTGATCTGAATGCGCCTTTTTTGGCCTCTCTTGCGCTTAAATTGCGCCAGGACAAAGTGTCTTATTGAATATGATTGCTATTTGCATTTAAAATCAGTGTTCGGTTTTTTAACGTTGATGATTATGACTTCGATGACCCTTGATTTACCTCGCCGCTTTCCCTGGCCGACGCTGCTTTCTGTCGTTATTCACGGTGCTGTCGTGGCGGGTTTGCTTTATACCTCGGTTCATCAGGTTGTTGAAATGCCAGCGCCCGCACAGCCTATTTCTGTGACGATGGTATCGCCAGCGGATCTCGAACCGCCGCAGGTTGCGCCTCCGCCGCCACAGCCCGTCGCCGAACCGGAACCCGAACCTGAACCGGTGCCGGAACCGCCAAAAGAAGCTCCGGTGGTGATCCACAAACCCGAGCCGAAGCCGAAACCTAAGCCGAAGCCAAAACCGGTGAAGAAGGTAGAAGAACGTCCAAAACGCGAAACGCGTCCGGTTGAACCCCGCGCCACGCAGACGGTAGAAAACGCAGCACCTTCGCGTCCGGTGATGAATAACACCACGACGACAGCCAAACCGACAGTCACCGCACCCGCGGGACCGCGTGCGGTCAGCCGTAATCAGCCGCAGTATCCGGCCCGTGCTCAGGCATTACGTATTGAGGGCCGTGTACGGGTGAAATTCGATGTTACGCCGGAAGGGCGTGTTGAGAACGTGGAAATACTGTCCGCGCAGCCGTCTAATATGTTCGAGAGAGAAGTGAAAACGGCGATGCGCAGATGGCGTTATGAAGCCGGTAAACCGGGCAACGGACTGATCGTGAATATTGTATTCCGCCTGAATGGCGGGGCACAGATGGAATAAAAAAAAGCCTCCGCAAGGAGGCTTTTTTTACCGGGCAATCAGGCCTGAGGAAGCGGTCGGGGTTTACCTTCGTTGTCCACGGCCACATAAATAAACAGCGCTTCTGTCGCTTTATAACGCTGTCCAATGGGTTCGGACGAGACCTTTTTCACCCACACTTCGATGTTAATGGAGATGGAGGTATTGCCACGTTTTACGCAACGCGCGTAACAGCAAACCACATCACCCACTGCAACCGGGCGCAGGAAGGTCATGCCATCCACTCTCACCGTCACTACCCGGCCATGTGCAATCTCTTTTGCCAGAATAGCGCCGCCCATATCCATTTGCGACATCAGCCAGCCGCCAAAAATATCGCCATTGGCATTGGTGTCAGCGGGCATTGCCAGTGTGCGTAAAACCAGTTCGCCCTGAGGGGCGTTATTTGTTGTCATTGTTTTAACTCGTAACTGAAGACTTCAGGCGGGATGCTACTATGATTTCAGGCTGGAGAGAATAGACCAGAACGCCTGCTGCACACGTTCTGGTCGGTGAACGATCAGTGCTGGTCGTCCTGTGGCATGTGGCGATAGATATAAACGCCACTTAACAGCGTGAAGATGAGCGTCAGAGCCGTCAGGCCAAAGACCTTGAAGTTGACCCAGATATTCTGCGGCAGCCAGAAAGCAATATAGATATTGGCAAGACCACAGAGAATAAAGAAGATCGCCCAGGCGATATTCAGTCGGGACCACACTTCCTGAGGCAGCGTCAGCTCTTTGCCCAGCATGCGCTGGATCAGCGGCTTCTTCATCACCCACTGGCTAATCAGTAACGCACCCGCAAACAGAGCGTAAATCACCGTGACTTTCCATTTGATGAATTCATCGTTGTGGAAGAACAGAGTGAGTCCACCAAACACCGCGACCAGGACGAAGGTCACCAGCGCCATTTTTTCAACTTTACGGTAGCGAACCCAGCTATAGATCAGCACAACCGCTGTGGCCACGATCAGTGCAGTCGTGGCGGCATAAATGTCATACAGCTTGTAGAAAGCGAAAAAGACCACGAGCGGTAAAAAATCAAGAAACTGCTTCATTCTGTGATTCCATCTTCTGTGTAGGGCCGGGCTGACGTTCCCGGCCACAGGATTACTGACGAATTAACATATACAGGCGGAACAGATAGACCAGCAGTACCGCTGAAATGAGGTTGCTCAGCGTATTTGCCACCACCGCGCCCACATTTGGCGTGAGTACCGCAAAATTCGGGGCAAACAGCAGCAGGAGCGTTTTCGCCAACAGCCAGCCGATAACAGCCGGCGCCACCAGGCGTATATTTGCCCAGGCGAGCCGGATGCTGCTGCGCATCGCGGTAAAGATCCCCAGTTTATCCTGCACGACCATTACCGGCGCGAAAGAGAGCACGATAGCCAGTAATACACCCGGCACGACGACCAGCATAATCCCCATCTGCACCAGCATGGTGGTTAAAAAGATGAGGATAAACAGCTTCGGTAATACCGGTGCGCTGGCACCAATCGCCCGCAGGGCGCTGACGCGCTGACCGGCGGAAACCAGCTGAATCATCAGCAGAACGCCACCTGCCAGAATCGCATTGCCGATAAGACCAGAGAATGTCGAAGCAGCGGAAGCCCGCAGCAGGATTTGTTGCTGCTCCGGCGTCATGTTTTGTACCAGTTCAAACAACCCCACGCTATCTGCAAGGTTGTCGCCCTGGCTCAGGCTGGCAATCTGTTCGTCACTTGGCGAGAACGCATGACCAAGCACCACTGTAATGAAGGCGCATAGCAACGCGATCAGTAAAAAGGTTAAGAACTGATTGCGGAAAAAGTTTCCCGTGTCACGGTAGACAGACTTCGCCGTGATAGACATGCACTCTCCTTGAGTATTGCAGGTGTTAATTAGCCGGCAATTGTACACCGGATAACACTGTCGTGGCAGCATCAAGGCTTGTATGGAAAAGCATATCTTTGTAAAGCGGCGGTAATCCAAAGCGCGCACGGGCACGATTACAGGCTTCATTGACCTGCCCATCCTCACCTGACATAGAAAATTCCCGGCACGGGCTGGGGCGGTGCTCATAGATAGAGCACCGGGTGGACACCCCAGGTTCACCTTGCAGCGCTGCGCATCGGCACGGTTTTTGGTTGGTGCCACTCATGCAGCGCAGAAAAGGCGTTAACGGTTCAGTGAGATGAACCGGAACGGTACCGCCGCCATCGCTGGCTTCGGCCCAGTAGAAAGAGACTCGAAAATACGCACAACAGGCTCCGCACGTCATGCACGGGTTAACATCACTCATGGCACACCTGCAAAAGAAGAACGCATCAAATCAACTTGTGAGAGCGCTAAATTATCCAGCCGCGAGAGGAAGAGCAAGAGGGTGAAAAGAGAAAATTTTGTAACGCCGAAATGCCAGAAATTGACCTGACGACAACTTATTGCTTTACGGTGTGTCACCAAAAATTAACCCAGATCAATGAATGTTAACTTACTGGTTTTAATGTGATCTGTAGCAGATCACTTATTACTCATTTGTGAGTATATTCTCCTCCGCGACTAAAACCACAACGATGGAGCGGATATGAAAAAATTAGCGGTGGCAGCCCTTGTATTAAGCAGTCTCTCTGGCGGCGCGTATGCGCATGAAGCAGGTGAATTCTTTATTCGTGCCGGTTCGGCAACGGTGCGTCCAACAGAAGGCTCTGATAGCGTACTGGGTATGGGCGGTTTTAACGTCAGCAACAATACCCAACTCGGTTTGACCTTTACGTATATGGCGACGGAGAACATTGGTGTTGAGCTTCTGGCAGCAACGCCATTCCGTCATCGCGTCGGTTTAGGGCCAACCGGGGATATCGCGACGGTGCACCATTTACCGCCAACACTGATGGCGCAGTGGTACTTTGGTGATGCTAACAGTAAGGTGCGTCCGTATATTGGCGCAGGGGTGAACTACACCACCTTCTTCGACGAGAAATTTAACGATACCGGTAAAGAAGCCGGGCTTACCGATCTCAGCCTGAAAGACTCGTGGGGTGTTGCGGGGCAGGTGGGGCTGGATTATCTGATTAACCGTGACTGGTTAATTAACGCCTCGGTCTGGTACATGGACATTGATACCGACGTTCGCTTTAAAGCGGGCGGTGAACAGCAAAGTATCAGCACTCGCCTCGATCCGTGGGTGTTTATGTTCTCCGCGGGTTATCGTTTCTGATTTATCCCCTGAGACTGGCCTGGTTATGGCCAGTCTTGCTTCGGGGGGATTAAGGTTGCCCCTCCATATTCCAGCGTGCTGAACTCATCTCATCAAATACATGCTGAACCGTAAACGGCCGAAATACTGCCCGTTTAGCCGCGTCAGCCAACGCCTGACAATAACCTATTCACACCATTCCTAAAGTCGAGGTGCAGGTTGCACCGCTTACCGCTTTATGCGTGAGGATCGGTCAGTGCGGCGTCCAGTGATTGCTCAATGGCGCAGGCCTGTAGCCAGTGGATATTGTTATCCGAGGCTTTACCGGAATGCTTATAAGTACAGGCATCGGGGGCACGTTGTTTGTGACAGCGTTTAGGGGGAAGGGGAACACATCCGGCAAGCACAGCAGTAATACACACTGACGAAAGAATTTGATTCATGAGAAAGTCCATTTATGAAAGTTATTCCGCAAGCAGGCTATCGGAGTTGGGAGGAGATTAATGCCAGATGCCGCAATATACTGTTCTCGAAAAGCGAGACGTTAAATTTTACAGGACATAATATTGAAAAGAATAATTATTGCGGCTGCGGTTATGCTCATTTCTGGCTGCCATCAACAGCCCATGCAACCTGAACCGGCGCAGAAACCGTGCAATGGAATAACGAATAAGCCTTTCCCTGCCATGCCCGTAAAGGCACAGGCGCTGGGCATTGAGGGTAACGTTGTTGTCTCTTTTTCTGTGGGCGACGATGGTCATCCACACGATATACGTATTGTCTCTGCACAGCCGGAAGGGGTGTTTGAACGCGAAACGCTGCGTGCCGTGCAAATATGGTGTTTATCACCGAATAAAAGCCGTCAAACAGAAACGGTCACTTTCACAGTAAATAAGCCCCGATAGCCCGGGGCTTATCTTTCCTCGCAGGCACGCTAACGTACCACCAGCACCGGGCATTTTGCGTGGCGCACGACAACCGCAGCGTTAGAGCCTAACAGATAGGTCGAAATATCAGGTCGATGAGACGCAATAATTATCAGGTCTGCATTGATACTCTCAGCCAGTTTCAGGATCTGATCTTTAGGCGTGCCAGAAATGGCGTGGGTCTGAATGCGGTCGGCCGGTAAATTGAACTGCTTAACGATCTCATTCAATTTCGCCAGCGCCTCCTGCTGCATTTCTTCCAGTTTTGGCATCTCAACGGAATAGGCCAGCCCAAGAGAGGAATAGTAGGGGAAAGAAGGAACGACAGTCAGAAAATGCACTTTGCCGTTACTGATTGCTGCGTTCGCCTGAACATAGGGAATCACCTGTTCGGTCAGGCGACGCTCTGAAATATCGACAGGAACGAGAATTGACGCAAACATGCCACACCTCCTGTTTGTTTTTTATCCACTTTAAGTGTAGTTCCGGGGGAGAACAGGGGGCTGCATTTACCGCCAAAGTGGGACGTAAGGCGGATTTTTGGGGCAGGAGACGCCCCGGTTAAGGAGCGTCTGTGGCGGGATTATTTCTGTATCAAATAACGAATGGTTGGCCCATCCTGTTGAATGTCCAGCACGGTGTAACCGTGGTTTTTAGCATCCAGAGGAATGTTGTTGATGGACTGCGGGCAGTCGCTCACCACCTCCAGAATTTCCCCTTTCCTGAGCTGAGGCAGGGCTTCCAGCGTAGCGACAGCGGGATAAGGGCAGGGTTCGCCCACCATATCCAGACGATAGTCAGGTACGATCTCTTTCATGCGGCATTCTCCTGCGTTGCATTTTTGACAGCGGCACGGCGGAAGAACCGTTTCTCCTGCGCAATCACCAGTAAAAAAGCGACCAGCAGCAGGGCGTACGTCACTAACAGGCCACCGAGCGGGCCGAACGTGCTGAGCAGGTTGACCTTATCCCAGTTCGTCGCGAGGACAGGAGAAAGGGAGTCCCAGTAGTACGCGAGGAGAGTTGACCCGAGCACGTTCCCCAGACCAACCCACCAGTAATGCACCTGACCTTCAACGGCGCGGTACATCCAGCCTGTTTCACAACCGCCAGCCAGCACAATCCCGAAGCCAAACAGCAGGCCGCCAATCACCGCATTCGGGCCAGCCCACATGATTTTCGGTTCAACACCTAACTGAACATAGCTGAAGATGCCGATAGCACTCACCGCCATTCCGGCAATAATCGCTTTTGCCATTATTGTTCGCCCGGTGATCCACATATCGCGAAACGCTGAAGTAAAGCAGATCTGCGCGCGTTCAATAAGCAAACCAAAGCCCACGCCAAACAGCATTGCCAGACCCAGTTTAGGTTGATTGAGCGCTGTACACAGTGCCCATGCCACCATGGCGAAAAAGACCAGCATCCCCAGGCGGAAACGACGGTGTGCCTGAGCCGGTTTTTGCGTCAGCGGCGATGCGGCGCTGACCTTAACCATCCTGACGGGAATACGGAACAGCGGCAAAAGGGTAAATTTTGCGCCAAAGTAAGAACCGATGGCGGTAGCGACGGCAAAGAACCAGGCATGTAGCGAAAACTGTGGGATACCGGTAAAGAAGGCGGCAAGGTTACAGCCCATCGCCAGGCGCGCACCGAAACCGGCAATCATGCCGCCGATGACCGCCTGTACGATGCGGATCCGACTTTTTGGCATTCTCAGCTTAACGTTGTTTGCCCACAGCGCGGCGGCAAAACAGCCGCCGAACATGCCGATGATCATCATCCCGTCGATGCGGGTCAGCGGAGTGCCTTCCAGATGAATGAGCTTAAAGTAACCCCACTCTTCAGCATGCACGCCCGCAAGCTGCAGCAGCTGTCCACCCCAACGGGTAAACTCGCCGGTTACAGCCCAGAACGTACCGGTAATGCCGAAGTAGTAAGTAGACAGGATCCCCGCTGCGATAACGGCGGGTACAGGTGACCAGAACTTAACCAGGTAAGTCTGTTTGAAGTATTGCCATGACATGAGTAAGCCTCTGAACTCAGAAGGTATATTTGGATTTAACGGGCTGGAATATATAACTTTTTTTCTTTCTCCAAAACCTCTCCAAAACTTTTCTCAAAAATACCTACCTTTTTTATGACCTCCGTCATCAAATCTTCCTGATATCTCCTGGCAATCACTCACCCGGCTGCAAAATATTCACTCTTTTCGCGGCTCCTCACGCAGAATACGCGAGCGGCAGACATCCAGAATTTCGTCAGCGAGCGCAGAATTATCCGGGCAGGCACGGGACAACACCAGAGCCCCGACAAGATGTGCAAAGGTGTCTATCAGGTCAGCACGTGAGACATTTTCGTCGCTTAACATTGCCAACTGGCGTTCAACCCCAGCCGCAAATGTCTCTTTGATGGACTCGGACTGACGGGCGGTGTCGGTGCCCAGGGCAGACATCACACAACCCCTGGCCATATCATCGCGATGCTGTCGGGAGAGGTAATATTCAATGAATTTTTCTCTGTCCACACCCGCCAGGTTTTCCGCGGCGTGTACAAAACCACAGTTCATGGCTTCTGACATCAGGTCAGCCTTTGAACCAAAGTGCTTATAAAACCCGCCGTGGGTTAAACCCGCCGCAGACATTAGCTCCGCCACGCCCACGCCGTCATAGCCGCGCTCACGAAAAAGTTCTGATGCCGTTTCAACAATGCGCATCCGGTTTTCCCGAACCTGCTCTTTTGACACTTTCATGCTTTCCCGCCCCCATACAAAACAAGGCTCAATTATACATTGATGATGATCATAATCAAACCAGTTGACTTTATAGATTATGATCATCATCATTAAATCCATGTCCCCGACGGCGCTTCGCAGAGGTATGCGCGCTCCGTCAGTCTGACTGAGATCAGCAAAGAGAGCCGGACATATCCCCGGATTTACCTGCATCGAACAGTGCAGATTCTGTTCAACATTGAATAAAGAAGATCACATATGACGAAAACTTCAGTTCTCATTACAGGCGCATCGACGGGTATTGGTGCTGTCTATGCGCAAAGGTTTGCGAGCCGTGGACATGACCTGGTTCTGGTTGCCCGCGATAAAACAAAATTAGACGCACTCGCCGAGCGTCTGCGACAGGAGAAGGGCGTTTCTGTTGATGTTCTGCCAGCCGACCTCACTCAGGCAGCGGATTTAGCGACGGTGGAAGCTCGTCTTCGTGAAGACGAAAAAATAGGGGTGCTGATTAACAACGCAGGCATGGCACAGTCGGGCAATTTTACCGGCCAGACGCCTGAGGCAATTGAGCGTCTTATCGCCCTGAACGTCACTGCGCTGACGAGGCTTGCTCGTGCCGCGGCGCCACGGTTTGTCAAAACCGGAGAAGGCGCAATCGTCAATATCAGCTCCGTCGTTGGGCTCGCCCCGGAATTTGCCATGACGGTTTACGGTGCCACCAAAGCCTTTGTGCTTTTCCTGTCGCAGGGATTGCATATTGAGCTGTCCTCCGCGGGCGTTTACGTCCAGGCAGTACTTCCGGCCGGCACTTACACCGAAATCTGGGAGCGTGCAGGTATTGATATCAGTAAGGCGCCCGAGATGATGGAAGTGGGTCAGTTAGTTGACGCAGCCCTGGCCGGCTTTGATCGTCGCGAACTCGTCACCATCCCTCCTTTACAAAATGCTGCCCACTGGGATGACCTGGAGAAGGCGCGTCAGGCTCTGCTGGCGGATATCAATCAGGCTAAAGCGGCAGAACGGTACACAGTGTAGCCACGGGGATTCGGCATAACCCTATGCCGCGTTGTTTCCCTGCAGCGTGTTGTTGCGCTGCAGGGTGAGCAGGACTCCATCAAGAGAGCGTAGTGAGAATGACAAAAAAACGTGTAGCACTGGTGACCGGAGCTTCTTCGGGGATCGGTGAGGCGTCGGCTAAAAAACTGCTGGCCGCGGGGTATACGGTCTATGGCACCAGCCGGCGCGGTGCGCAGGCAGGTACACATCCCTTTGCGTTATTAACGCTTGATGTGACGGACGATGCGTCCGTGAGCGCCGCCATTGAGGCGTTACTGCACCTGGAAGGGCGGATAGATTTGCTGGTGAATAATGCGGGCTTTGGGGTTGCTCCTGCGGCCGCGGAAGAAAGTTCGATTGATCAGGCCAGGCGTATTTTCGACACCAACTTTCTTGGCCTGGTCAGAATGACGCGGGCAGTGATCCCGCACATGCGCCGTCAGGGCAGTGGCCGCATCATCAACATTGGTTCGATATTAGGGATTGTCCCGCTACCGTACGTGGCACTGTATGCAGCCAGTAAGCATGCGGTTGAAGGGTATACGGGCGCGCTGGACCATGAACTGCGCACACAGGGTATCAGGGTTTCCGTGATCGAGCCGGCCTATATAAAGACACAGTTCGACGCAAACAATGTAGAACCTGACGCGAAGCTAGAAGAATATGAACCGCTCCGGGCTAAGCTGAACAACGTCGTCAGCAAGGCAATGGACGAGGCGGAACGTCCGGAAGTGGTGGCTGATGTAGTGGTAAAGGCTGCCCAGGCTTTACGGCCTAAGGTGCGTTATACGGCGGGCACGCTGGCGGGGAAACTGAATTTCATTCGCCGCTTTGCGCCTGCTTCACTTCTGGACAAGGTAGTACGCAACAGTCTTCAGCTCGACGCGAAAGAATAAGAATATGAAATTTTCTCAACTGGCTATTCTGACTGCCGGGTTGTTTTTCATCCTGGCGGCGATATGGATGTTCTGCCCGCAACTGCTGTTAACGCAGTGGGGAATCACGCCAACACCGGGAACTGATGTGCTCGGCCATCGCTCTGCCGCCCTGTACGCGGGCCTGGGGGTGATGTGTTTATTCGCCAGACACGCAGAGCCCTCGCTGGCACGCTATGCCCTGGCAGCAGGGATCGGTACGTTATGTTTGATTTTAGCCGTGTCCGGCGTTGTTGAGTGGTATGCAGGACACGTTAATGGGCAGATCGTTATTGCAGTATTTATCGAGCTATTCCTGGGTATCGCTTTTTTACTCAGCAACAGCGTTGGTAAGAAACACGCCACCGGCAAACCCGGCAGAGTAAAAGACAAATGAATAAGAAGACGATGAAAGCATTTACGTTCAAACGCTATGGTAAATCCCCTGAACTGGGATTCGACGACGTAGATTTTCCGTCCCCTGGTGATGATGAAATTCTGGTCAAAGTGTATGCAGTAGGTCTGAACCCGATCGATAACATGATCCCGACCGGCATGTTCAAACGTGTTCTGCATTTCAGTCTCCCCGCGACGTTGGGCAGTGACGTGTCCGGCGTTGTCGTTGCCACAGGACGTCGTGTGACGCGTTTCAAAGCAGGCGATGAGGTGTTTGCCAGTATTTTTGACAGGGGAACGGGTTCGCTTGCTGAATTTGTGCGGGTGCCAGAAAACCTTGCAGCGTTAAAATCCGCCACCCTGGATTTCGTACAGGCAGCGTCGCTTCCGATGGTCAGTCTCACCTCCTGGCAAGCGCTGACGGAACGCGCGAAGCTGCGAGCGGGGCAGAAAGTATTTATCCCGGCCGGCTCCGGTGGAATTGGCAGTTTTGCTATCCAACTGGCAAAACACCTTGGCGCAACGGTAGGGACGACAACCAGCACCGCCAACATTGACTGGGTGAGCCGCCTTGGTGCAGATGAGGTGGTTGACTATAAAAAGCAGGAATTCGAAAAAGTGCTGAGCGGCTACGATATTGTCCTCGGGACTATCAGAGGTGACGCGATTGAGAAATCCACCCAAATCCTTAAACCGGGAGGGAAGATAGTTTCCCTGATCGGGCCGTTAGATACGGCTTTCGCACGGGAAAGACACCTCAATGTTTTCCTGCGTTTTGTATTAGGACTGTTGAGCCGCAAAATCATGCGACTGTCCAAAAAACGAGGTTTAACCTATTCGTTTCTCTTTGTCCGCCCTGATGGCAGCCAGCTTAGCCAAATCGCTGAACTCATGGACGCTCAACGCATCAAGCCTGTTATCGACAACGTTTTCCCCTTTGACGAAACTGGCGACGCCTTCGCCTATCTGGCTCGCGGGCATGCAAAGGGGAAAGTGGTGGTTAAAATTCATGAGTGATAGCAACGAAGGCTTGCCTCTGCGCTAAGCATAAATGACCAGGGTATCGCCTCAGGGAAGAGGTATAGTCACTATCACCGTTCGTATCAGTTATAGCCTTCCGTCTTCATCGCATAATGCGGCCAGATATCAGGATCGTGCCCGGGAATAATTTCCGCATTATGCATCTGGGTAACCACTCTTAGTTTTGCCACCGATCGTGCCACCTCACTGGCCGATGTCATCAAGCCAGGCAGAGCTTTATCCTGAAAATGGTCAAGCGTATAGGCAGCATCTATCGCCAGGGTGAACGATTTTCCACTCGGCAGGGAGACGACAAAAGATTGATGACCCGGGGAGTGGCCTGGCGTGTAAATGATTTTCAGAACGCCGTCGCGATACAGATCAAAACCGTCATCGGCATCTCCTGCCAGAAACTGCCATTTGAGACCTTCGCGATGAAAATCTTTCCGACAGTAGGCCCCGGCGGTAAACCAGTCCGGTGAAAAGGCATAGTCGTACTCAGCACGCTGCACAAGATGAGTGGCTTCAGGAAAGCGGCCAATCGCACCGGTATGGTCAGAATGGAGGTGGGAGAGTAAAACATAACGCACCGATTCTGGCCTTATTCCGAGCTTCGCCAGTTGTCTTCTACAGCCCTGGTTTGTATCCATGATGGGGTGATACTGGTCAACAGTCGGTCCCCAGTAGGCGCGGGGATCCTTCAGCCCTTCCACCGCAAGACCACCGTCAATAACAACATTCCCCTGCGGATGCGTCAGTAAAAACCAGGGGACAGGTATAATGTAGTCGGAGCCTTCGCCCTGATTCATCCTGATATCGTGATATTTACAACGCTGATAGCCCGACTGGAACATATAAAGCCTGATATCTGACATGCTTCTTTTCCCGTAAAAAATGAAATGTTCTGTACGCCATAGCTAGAACAGCCGTGGACGCACAGATTTTCATTAACAGAAGGGCCTGGCAGTAGAGGGGCGGGACCACTTTCATTTATCGGTTTTACCAATATAATCGGTGAATGGATTTACTTACGGCAATGCGTATTTTCATTCGGGTGGTTGAGCGCGGAAGCATGTCTGCCGCTGCGCGCGATCTCGGCATCGGACAGCCGGCGGTCAGTGAAAGGATAGAGCGTCTGGAAGCTCATCTTAATACCCGCCTGCTGCGACGTCACACGCGCCGAATGTCTCTCACCAATAGCGGGACGCTGTTCTATGAACGGAGCAAAAGCGCCGTTGCAGCGGCTGACCATGCGCTGGCAATCGTGGATAATGGTGAAGCAATTAGTGGAACCCTGCGCATTGCCGCACCCTATGGAGCCGGGGAAGAGTTACTTATGCCCGCCCTGCTTAAACTGCAATTGGCCTATCCGGGCATAAACATAGATCTGGTGCTCAGTGACAGAGTGACGGACCCGGTCACCGAAGGTGTGGATATCTCGCTACGTCTTGGTGAGGCGGGGGAAGGATATTATGTTGCCCGCCCGTTGGGGAAAATTGAGCGGTTGCTGGTGGCCTCTCCCGAATATTTGCAGCGTTATGATATGCCCCGTACACCGGGTGAGCTCGCCCGACATGCGTTTGCTCGTGTTTCGGGCCTGTTTATGAATAACCATGTGACGCTGATCGCGCCTGACAACGCGTTACTCACCGTCCCTGTGAGAATAACATTCACTTCCAGCCACTGGCGGCCGTTACGTACTGTGCTTCTGGCAGGAAGGGCAATCGGGGTATTGCAGTCTCCGGTTTGCCGACAGGAGATTGCCGACGGGCATCTCGTACCTGTGTTACCCGACTACATTGTTCCTTCATTCCCTGCATATCTACTTTATCCCCCGGCTAATATCATCTCCGCTGAAACACGAGCATGTGTCGCTTTCCTTGAAAACGAACTTCGCACAAGCCTTACGCGCTCGGTAACAAAAGGGCAGCTATAGTTCTCAAACTCGAATACGAGGCTGTTAAATAAACGGTTGAACAAAATTTCTTGCCTGCCTGAGGTACACCCGGTTAATGGCTTGCCCAGTCGAGCATGCGTCATTCGCTGCCTCGGCACGGCAACTCTCCGGAAGCTAAATATTCTGCGCGGGTTTGAAACTACTGCAGTGACGTCTTCCCCCACTGCCTGACGTGTTCAATCAGAGCCCGCAGCTTGGGGGCCATATTTCGACGTTGCGGGAAGTACAGATAAAACCCAGGAAAAGACGGAAGAAAATCATCCAGTAATGAAACAAGCTGTCCTTTTTCAATAAATGGCCTGAATGTTTCATAGGTTGCAAAGGTAATTCCTCCCCCCGCAAGCGCGAGCCTGAGCATGAGACGGAGATCGTTGGTGGTAATATGCGGTTCAACCGCCACGTCGAAAGGTCTTCCCGCTTCCTCAAATTCCCAGCGATAGGGCGCGACGTCTGGCGATGGGCGCCAGCCGATACAGCGATGGCGGATAAGCTCTCGCGGATGGCGCGGTGCGCTGTGGGCCGCCAGATACGTTGGTGATGCCACCACCACTTCCCGTTGCTGTCCCGTCAGAGGGACAGCAATCATGTCTTTTTCGATCACGTCACCGAGCCTTACGCCGGCATCATAGCCCGCTGCCACAATATCAAATTCGTCATCCGACACGACAATATCGATGGTGACGGCAGGGTTAGCGGCTGCAAATGACGCGAGCAGAGGGCCTGAAAGAAATTCTTCTGCAATTGAGGTGACAGCAATTTTCAGATGCCCTCGCGGCCCGTTGTCAGAGAGAACGTCTTCGCACGCCGCGTCAATCGTTGATAGCGGTACGGACAACGATTTTCGCAGCCGCTCTCCCGCTTCAGTCAGGTTTACCGAACGCGTGGTGCGCATGACAAGCAGGGTCCCGAACGTATCCTCCAGGCGTCTGATCCCCTGGCTGACCGCCGATCGTGTCACGCCAAGACGTTCGGCGGCAGCGCTGAAGCTACGTTCCTCCGCGACAGCCAGAAACAGAGGTAAAAGATTAAGGTCAATTTTCATTGTTTAGGTTTGCTAACCAGTGTGTACACCAGTGGCAGGATACACGAAACAATACCCTCGTTCTATTATCCCTCTGAACTCAACTGAAGGAGTAAATCATGGATAAAGTCATCTTGATCACCGGTGCATCCAGCGGTATCGGAGAGGGTATTGCACGAGAGCTTGGCAATGCAGGCGCGAAGTTGTTACTTGGGGCACGCAGGAAAGATCGTATAGAAGCCATCGCTGCAGAAATCCGCAGTACAGGCGGGCATGCTGAAGCCTGCGAGCTGGATGTCACAAATCGCCAGTCGATGTCTGATTTCGTGCAGGCGGCACTGACTACGTGGGGGCGTATTGACGTTCTGATCAACAACGCGGGAATAATGCCCCTTTCTCCGCTGGCAGCGGGTAAATATGATGAATGGGAACGTACCATCGATGTGAATATCAAGGGCGTACTATGGGGGATTGGCGCCGTGCTTCCCACCATGGAAGCGCAGGGCTCCGGTCAGATAATCAATATTGGCTCTATCGGTGCTCTCTCTGTGGTGCCGACAGCTGCCGTCTATTGCGCCACAAAGTTCGCCGTTCGGGCGATTTCAGATGGCTTGCGACAGGAAAGTGCCAGCATCCGTGTCACCTGCGTCAACCCCGGTGTGGTGGAAAGCGAACTTGCCTCGACCATTACTCATCCGGAAACGCAGGCGGCAATGGAGGTATACCGTTCCATTGCACTCCAGCCGGCTGATATTGCCCGCGCTGTTCGGCAAGTGATTGAAGCGCCTGAAAATGTTGATACAACAGAAATCACGATTCGACCTACCGCGTCTGCGAACTGAACTGGCTAACGCATATGCATCACGAAAGCTGCCTGTAAGGCAGCTTTTTTTGTCGCGTCACAGAGTGCAGGGTGAAAATTGTATGTGTATTGAAAAGGTCATAACGCGGGCCAGACAACCGGTTTGGCCCGCATGACAAACTTACCACTGCTGCTCTGTGGGCATGATGAACAATTCTGCCACGTCGACATGGTCCGGCGCGCGCAGCACATAAAGGATGGAATCAGCAATATCCTCTGACTTCAGGAACGTCATGTGTTCCTTCAGGTTTTCCATCTGTGCACGGTAGTTTTCGTCAGTAATGTGCTCGAATAATTCACTTTCAACCGCGCCTGGCTGAAGTGAGGTTACGCGAATATTGTATTGAGACGAAAGCTCCATGCGTAATACATCTGAAAATGCGGCTACCGCATGTTTCGTCGCGCAATATACCCCGAGTCCAGCGAACGTTTTTCTGCCCGCAATCGAGGACGTATTGATGATATGCCCTGACTTTTGCGCTTGCATCACAGGGAGTACCGCGGCAACCGTGTTCATTAAGCCCTTGATATTGACATCAACCATACGATGCCACTCCTCCAGTTTGAGACTGGCGATGTTTGAAATGGGCATGAGTCCGGCATTGTTGAAGGCGATATCAATGTGGCCATAGGCGTCGTGCAGTTTCTTCACGCCGTCGAAGACTGACGCCTGGTCAGTCACATCCATTTCCAGCGCAATGGCTTCTCCGCCGAAGGTCTTGATTTCTGACACCAGCGCCTTGAGACGATCCCGGCGGCGGGCCGCGAGTCCCACTTTGACCCCCTCTCTGGCCAATTTAATGGCGGTGGCTGCGCCGATACCGCTTGATGCACCGGTCACGATGGCTGATTTACCGTTGAGTTCCATGATTGATCCTCTTATGCGTTTGTTTCAGCGCTTCAGCAAAGAACATCTGAAGTTCGGGTCAATCATGTCTGCAAAAGGCACTCTCTTCGCGCGGTGGTTTGCTCACACTGTCGGTGTTTTGCTACGCATATTTTCGTGGCGATATTGGGAGGGCGAAATACCGGTGTGCTTGCGGAATATGGCAGCAAAATGGCTGGGGCTGTTGTAGCCCACGGTCAGGGCAATGCTGATCATCGAATCCTCTGTCTCGGACAACAGGCGGCGCGCCGCTTCCATTCGCAAGCGGATAAAATAATGGGAAGGCGAAAGCCCGGTAGACTGTTTAAAGACCCGGCTGAAATGGAATTCGCTAAGCTCGGCAAGGCCAGCCAGACGTGCTAAGTCAAAGGGGGGAGCCAGCTCTTCATGCATCGCCTTAAATACCCGGTGTAATTTATATGCCTGCAACCCGCCGTGGTGTCGCTTTGCCGATGTCCGGTAAGCACGGGAGAGATGTACGGCAAGGGCTTGAGCGATACCCTGGATGTAAGGTCCACTGGGTGGGTGCTGAAAATAAAGCTCTGCGCGCATAAGTTCCAGCAGGGCTGACAGTGTTTCATCGCGTTCGCCCGACACTTCCCGCAGCTCAATACCCTGCATCATGGACACACCAATATAGACGTGCATAACGATGAAAGGGCTGTCTGGCTCGGCTTGCCATCTCATCTCTGTCGGAGAGGTGTCGGTCGTGAGAAAAAAATCACCTGCGGTAACGTGGTTTTCTGACCACTCTCCGCCCAGAGGCCGTTCTTCAACGACGGCCCGCCCAGAGAGTATCCAGACAATAAAAGGCTCTGGCACGGCCGGGATAATAACGTTGTCCTGTCTCTGCCGGCGCGCCAGAATTTGAATGAAGACATCCCGGGAAGATTGTGCCCGATGTTCCTTGAGCAATTCGCCCGGAATGTACGCTTCGAATGATTCAGCGGAAGTACGTTGAGCCATATTTGTCAATAACGTCTCTTAAGCCAGTTTCACAAGGTTTAGCGCGGGAAGGGGACCACCCGGGAATTGTTGCAGATATCCCCCAATCTCAAGACTCCCTAAGTCTATACTGGCGAAGCCCATTCGGGTGGCTAATTCCTCAACGTCCGCTTTTGCATCAGCGTGGTCACCGGACATAAAGACCACGCGGCGCCCGCCAGATTGGGACGGATCTTGCGCAAGAACGTTTGCCAGAAGCGTGTTGAAGGCTTTGACGACCCGGGCTCCCGCTGCCCATTCTGCAACGCGCTGGGATGAGTTTTTACCCCCCAGATCTGCAAGGGTGAAGCCCGGCAAAAGTACCGGGTTAGTCGCGTCAATCAGAATACGCCCCTCCCAGTTCACCCCACTTAATGCGGCCTCGGTTCTGTTCCAGTTGGTGCTTATAAAAACGATTTCGGCTTCGACAGCCTGTTGTACCGTTCCGGCGCGAGCTTTGTCGCCCAATGCCTCAACCACTTCAGCCAGGCTGTCCGGGCCACGACTGTTACTGAGGATGACATTCACGCCTGCGTTGACCAGCTGGTGGGCAAAGGCTTGTCCGATGGCGCCTGCACCAATAATGCCGACAGTATTTGTTTTCATAGTTTGTTTCCTTAAATGAACAGATGCGTTGATGTGTTTGGCTACGTTGCTTAAGAACATGAAAGGAGAATAGTGCTCACCGATCTATCTGTGTAGCCTATATCATTAGATGGTATACATCTAAAGGGGCGATACATGCTGGATGGTATGTCGATTGATCAACTGCGTACTTTCATTGCTGCGGTTGATGAAGGCAGTTTCTCGGCCGCAGGTCGCAAACTTCGCCGGGCGCAGTCCGTCGTTAGCGCTACGCTGGCAAATCTGGAATCTCAGGTAGGCTTTCCTTTATTTGTGCGAACGGGACGTTACCCGAAACTGACGGAGGCGGGGGCAGCCTTACTGGAGGCCGCACGCCATACGCTTGCGGGAATGGACGCGTTTAAGGCTAAGGCGCGTATCCTGGCAGAAGGCCTGGAACCCGAACTCGCCGTGTCTGTGGATGTGATGTTTCCGATAGAGATCCTGACCGCAGTCGTGAAGGAATTTCATCTGGCCTTTCCCGGCACACCGTTGCGTCTTTATGTTGAGGCGCTGGGCGCGGTACTTCAGCCATTGCTGGCCGGCAACTGTCGGGTCGCGATTATCGGCTCGCTACCGGATGTTCCGACCGGGTGTGCCTCTGAGTTCCTGCTCAGTGTTCCTGCCGTGGCTGTGGTCTCACCCGATCATCCTTTGGCTAAAATGGCTGGCCCAATTCTTCGGCCGGTTATGGAGAACGCTGTGCAGCTTGTATTGGCTGACCGCTCATCACTCACGGCGGGTCGCAACTTTGGTGTGATGTCGGCTAAGACGTGGCGTTTGGGTGACATGGGGGCAAAACATGCATTCTTGCGTGCGGGCCTCGGTTGGGGTTATATGCCTTTGCCTATGGTTGAGGACGATCTTGCTAATGGCAGACTGGTTATCCTGAACCTGGAGATGCAGCCCGATGTTGGCCCTGGTTTTTCCATGCATGCGGTACATATGACGCAATATCCTCCAGGGCCAGCCGGACGCTGGTTTATTAATAAACTTAAAACGCAATAAACCAGGTTATCTGGCGGTCAGAGCACCAGATAACCGATATCCTGCATCAGAATGTATAAAATGCCCCGACGGTAAAGAGAAGATATTCATCCTTTTGCACAATGGGGCTGCTGCTTACACGGTCTGCAAGCGTGATATACCCTAAATCCGCATAGCCGGACCAGTTATCATTAAATGTGTGTTGCCAGTTAATATCGTAATTCACACTGTTTAATCCGCTACCCGCGTTGAAAGACCTATATCCGGAATGGGTACTCTGATTTTCATTCACCCCAAACCAGGTATTATTATACCGTGCGTCGCCGTATTTTCTTTCGGTACTGATTACCAGAATATCTGTGTCGTTAGCAAAAAGAACGACATTAAGTTTAATTTTATATTGCATTCCCTGGCTATCAGTCAGCGGTGCCGTAATATTTCCCTCAAAGCCTATCCAGGGTGCCATCCACCATCCTGCCGTGGTGGTGGTATTCATTACGGTATTAATCTTACCCATACCTTTAAGTTTATCAGAGCCTTCCTGAAGCCAGGCGTTTCCGCTATCCGTGCGGCCAAGGGAATACCCCAGAGCTTGCCCCAGGTAAACGCCATTACTGAACTGATGGGAATAGACGATACCTTTGTCAGTATTGACGGACCAGTCATCGTAAGTCCATCCGAAATACGGCAGCGTATTGACATCATATTTATTCGAGCCGGTATATTCAGGCGCATATTGTGAACCCACGCCAATCGTGACATAAGATGCTTTTTTATCTGATGATGCCTGTGAAGCGAACGATGCTGCGATGAGTGTTACTAAGGCGATTTTTATTTCCTTCATAAAACTTCCTGAATGAATTATGCTTATATCTATGAATTGCGGAGTATGCGGGCGGTCAATCAATATTCCTGCAAGATTTAATCAAGATTCCATCAAGGTGCGAATGTGAAACGTGTTTTAATTATTGAAGACGATTTGGATGCCGCGAATGTGCTTGAGGCTTACCTTAAGCGCGATCAGTTTCAGACCTCTTCGGCCAGCAGCGGTAACCGGGGGCTCGAACTGGCATTCAGCTGGAAGCCCGACATTATTTTGCTGGATGTGATGTTGCCCGGCATGAGCGGGAACGATGTTCTGCTGGCCCTGCGCCGGCGCAGTGATATTCCCGTGATTATGATCACCGCCATCCGCGACGGCAGCGACAAAATCAGCGCCCTGCGATTTGGCGCGGATGACTATGTGGTGAAGCCCTATAACCCGGGTGAGGTGGTCGCCAGAGTCCATGCTGTACTCCGTCGTTATTCCGGCGAGCGCAGCAGCACGCTTATTGAGTACCGGGGACTGCAGGCAGATACAGAGTCCATGACGGTAAGCGTTGAGAGCGAGAACGGGCAACGGACAGCGCTGGATTTAACGCCGACGGAACTGCTGCTGCTGATGACATTTCTTAAGTCACCGAATAAGGCTTTCACCCGTCAGGCGCTTCTTGAAGCGTGTCTCCCAGAAAGTGAAGCCCTGGAGCGCGTTGTGGACACGCATATCTATAACTTGCGAAAAAAACTCGAGTCAGCGGGGCAGACTGATTTGCTGATAAACGTAAGAGGGATCGGTTACCGATTTGCAAATGCATGAAAAAGTTTACGTTATCTCCACGAGGCGAACCGAGTACGCTGTGGAACTGGATATGCAAGCGGCTGATATCTCTGGCAGTCGGAAGTATTATTCTTATCGCCTTTTTTATGTGGGTGCGATTTTTTGTTGAAAACAAATGGCACGCCTACCGGATGCCAGAGGCCGTCAGGGCTGAACTCTCAGTTCTGAGCAAGCACCCTGAACAGAACATCAACCGCTATCATGAAATTATCGACACCTGGTATGGGCTGTCCTACTCAGATCCGACGATGGGGATTAAGGACTGGGTGATTCTTGGCATCCTGGTTCTGATATTCATACCGATTATTTTTATGCTTACGCTGAAAACAGCGCGACCCATTTCCCATCATATTAGCCGGCTTGCCGGTGCGGCACGGTCTGTTGCTGAAGGCGGGTTTGGGACCCGCGTGCCCGTGCCGGACAATCTGCCGCTTGAATTGCGTAGCCTCAGCGAGAACTTTAACGGGATGTCGATGCAGCTGGAACGCTACGAGAAAGATTTGAAAAAATCGCATGTGATCATGGCACATGAATTGCGCTCGCCGCTGACGGCTGCCATCGGTCGCCTGCAGGGCATTATGGATGGCGTATTTGAACCCAGTCAGGCCCAGTTGAACATGATTATGCAGCAGATGAATGATTTAAACAGACTGGTTGACGATCTGCATCTGTTAAAACTGGCTGATGCCAACCAGCTGAATTTGAGCCTGGTATCAACCAGCCTGGACCAGATAATCCGTGAGAAAGTGGCATGGACGATGCCTTCAGCCCAAAGGGTGGGAGTGAACATTATCTACCATGAGGGGGAATCTGTGACCTGTCGGGTTGATCCGTACCGGATAGGCCAGGTCTTTTTGATCCTGATGGACAATGCGCTGCGCTACGCTGCGGAAGGGGGCATCCTGGATATTCGTTATCATGTCAGCGATAAAAAGGTATCCGTTATTTTCCGCGACAACGGTCCGGCAGTCCCGGACGCACTGCTTGAAACCATATTTTCACCGTTTGTGCGTGAGGAGCAGTCCCGTTCACGACATACCGGTGGATCCGGGCTTGGGCTCTCTATTGCCCGAGCGATATGCGAGGCGCATCGCGGTACTGTCTTTGCAGAACGGAATGCCAGCGGAGGGCTATCGTTCACGATGACGATACCGCTAAGCGAAAAGGGACAGCATTGACGGTTCCTTAACAAAGGGTGAACTGAATCTTGTAAAAATTGAGTTTAAATACATGGTAAACGGGGGTTTACCATGTCACCTGAATTACTTCTCTCTCTGCTTTCTGCCTTTCGTAAAATGGTACGATGTGGGTGTTTTTTACTGTACATCGCACCGGTGATTGTCATATTTCAGGTTATCATTATTGTTTTATTGGATGCGCCGAAAGGAGATAAATAATTGTTGAGGGCAGGGCGGCGAATACCGTTCAAAGAACCAGTGATTTACCTGTGGGCCGGGTTTCGGCCCAAAGCAGTTTATAGTCCCATTTTTTATCATACAATCCGATTGAAAATTGCATTGCCTTATTTTCATTGCGACACACTTCTCGTGCATCAACAATATTTTTCCACATGAGCAGACTTCCTGGGCTGAATGCGGTGATCGACGGGTCAATCCCTCCGTTAGGAACATCAAAATACAGGCTTTTTTCACTACGGGCACACAGTACGAGATCTATCGCAACGGGGGCACCTTCAAAGAAGAGTACATTGCCGGTGACCATATGTGGCAGGGCGGTTAACAGTTCAGTGATATTTTTCCTGTTATAGCATCTGACGCTGTCAGCAAAACGCAGCCTGAAAAGATGCACGTAAATATCAGCAATATCCGCCGGTGACATCTCTCTGAGCGGTATGCATTCTCCGCCCGCAGCCAGCATTTTTTTTAGCTCCCCGTTTCTTTTTTTCACCGTTTTACCTGAGAAAGACGTTTTAATCAGGCAAACCTTACGTTTTTCACGAAAAGCATAAGTGGCATTTATTATATTCCCACGCAGCGATGAAGACAGCCGGTTTGTTTTTACTGGCAGAACGATTTTTTGATCGGCAGCCATGGGGATAATAATTTCATCATAAGATACCGGGTAATCGCGCCAGACATTCAGGCCGAAGGTATTTTCATCACTGGTAAAGTACGCTGCGGTGACCTCGCCATCGCGTCGGTAATGCCAGAATGCGAAATCTTTTTCCTTCTTCTGCATAAAGAAATTGATAATGTCGGGGTGAGTATTAACACTGCCGCCGTACTTATAATAAGCCGCCTGGTAATGCGTGAAGTTTGAACGTTCCCATCTAAAAAGCGAATGTCTGAAGCCCATTATTGTTTCTCCTTGCAATCTCATCAGAGGGCGCTGTCAGCGCCGGGCAGTTCTGTCTGAACAGGCTGATTATCCCGACTGTTAATCAATAAACGGTCAAGGCAAAATCAAGATTGCTGCAATCTCCGTTGGCGGAGTTAATTTTGCCTGTCTCATGAAATATCTGCTTACATTCCAGCTAGCGCTATGCTCTTTACATTGACACTAGTGTCAATGTTGTAGAGTGCATCTATGACGAGGAGAAAGGTATGCGACCATCTGAACTGGCGGCGCTCACTGGCGTCAGCACCCGAGTGCTAAGACATTATGAAGCTAAAGGACTGATTGTTTCTCAGCGGTTGGACAACGGTTATCGGAATTACGACGCAAAAGACGTCGAGAAAGTGAGATGGATAACCTCGCTTTTAAAATGTGGGTTCAGTACCCGACAGATTGCAGAGCTGGAAAAGTTTTCTCAGGTAAGTGACATGGATGATGCGCGTTTTATCCAGTGTCTGGCGCAGCACAGAGAAAAACTTCGGGCACTGGACACGCTTATCGAATTACTTAATGAACGCAGAAATACACTTGCCACGCGTATTCACGCCTACGAGTGATCGCTCTGTCTGAGCAGTAATAACAGGAAACATCATCATGAAACAGTTAGACAATAAAGTCGCGTTAATTACCGGTGGCAGTAGCGGTATCGGGCTGGCCACGGCCAAACGGTTTATTGAAGAAGGCGCAAAGGTGATTATCACTGGCAGGAATGCAGAAACCCTGCAGCAGGCGATGAATGAACTCGGTGACGATAATGCACTGTCAATACAACACGATAACAGTGACATACGAAGTCATGAAAACCTCTTTCGCATTATTAATGAAAAGTACGGCAAGCTGGATGTGATGTTTGCAAATGCCGGCGTTATTGTGCTTTCCGATTTCCCGGCTTCCTCCGAAGATGATTTTAATACCCAGTTTGATATCAACGTAAAAGGGACGTTTTTCGCCGTGCAACAGGCCCTCCCGTTAATGTCCGACGGTGGCTCGATAATATTAACGTCCTCCATTGCGCATTATAAAGGGTTCGATGGCCACAATATCTATGCCGCCTCAAAAGCCGCGCTGCGATCTTTTGCCCGCAGCTGGACGACCGACCTTAAAGGCCGTGGGATCCGCGTGAATTGTCTTAGCCCAGGACCCGTCGCCACACCGATTATCAGTAAAATGGGCGTTTCCCTGAGCGATCGCGAGATTTTTGACGCCAGCATCGCAAGTCGTATTCCGTTAGGTCGATTAGGCAAGCCTGACGAGGTTGCCGCGGCAGCGCTGTTTCTTGCATCGGATGAAAGCAGTTTTATTTCGGGTATCGACCTGTCTGTCGATGGCGGGATGGGACAAATTTAGCGACGCGTGCAGCGCTGATAAAAAAACATCAAATTTGATTAAAGCACATCAATTTTGCTAGAGCAGGCAGGTTTGACTTTCACTACTCTTGGTGCGGTAACGACATTTTCATCATCCGCTGTTAACAGGTATCGCTATGAAAAAACGTATTATTATTGCCGGTTCGGGTTTTGCAGGTATGTGGGCCGCCATTTCAGCAGCAAGGCTGGTACATAGGGAAAAGGCAAATGATCGGATTGAGATTTTTTTGGTTTCTCCGGAACCTGCATTAACCATTCGTCCAAGATTGTATGAAGCCGTACTTGAAAATATGGCACCCTCTATTCTGCATGTTCTTGAGGCTGCGGGTGTGCACTATATTGCCGGTTATGTCACCGATATTGATGCAGAAAATAAAACTATCTCGGTAAAAAAAGAGAGTGGCGAAACCTCGGTTAATTTTGACAGTTTTGTGCTGGCCACCGGAAGCCAGGCATTTCACCCAGATCTGCCGGGGATCACGGAATACAGTTTTGACGTGAACTCATTGAATGCTGCTCATGAACTGGAGCAACACCTCATGTCGTTAGCTTCAGAGCCTGATTCTCCCGCACGAAATACTGTTGTTGTCGCCGGTGGGGGCCTGACCGGGCTTGAGACCGCCACTGAAATGCCGGAACGCCTCAGAGACCTCTTGGGTTCGGAGCACCATTTGCAGGTTATTATTGTGGACAGTTCGAACAAAATTGGTCAGGCGATGGGCGAGGATGCCTGTGAGATCATCAATCAGGCGCTGGCCAGTAATGGCGTGACAGTACGAACGGGCGTCAGAGTGCGCGCAATCAACGCTGAGGGGGTGATGCTTTCGGACGATGAATTTATCCCCAGCAAAACGGTGATATGGACGGCGGGAATGCGGGCCAGCGCGTTAGCCGGGCTCATCCCGGGCGACCACGATAATCTGGGCCGTGTTATAGGGGATGCGTATCTGCGGGCACCTGGCGCCAGGGGTATCTTCGTTACCGGCGATACCGTTAAAGTCCCTACGGATGATGAAGGTAATTATAACGTCATGTCCTGCCAGCATGCGATGAGCCTGGGGCGCGTCGCCGGTCATAACGCGGCAGCAGAAATACTGGGATTACCGCTGCATCCTTACAGCCAGCCAAAATATGTTACCTGTCTTGATCTGGGCAAATGGGGGGCGGTCTACACGGAAGGCTGGGATCATCAGGTTATGTACCAGGGCATTGAAGCGAAAAAAATAAAGCAGGAAATTAATACTCAGTGGATTTATCCGCCAGAACCCGACAGAGAGAAAATGTTTTCTGTTGCTAACCCTGATTATATTATTGTTCCGTAACAGGGCATCTCTGTTGATGCTGCCTGGCGGCTGGCAGCATCAACGCGTGTTCTTTTTTTCACGCCATTGACCGGGGGTCAAGCCTGTTATTTTTCTGAAGGCCTGGGTAAATGCATTTTGCGAGCCATAGCCGCTTTCAATGGCAATTTCTGTAATCAGTTTATCGGTGTGTTGTAACTCGTGGAAAGCGCGTTCCATTACGCGCTGCTTAAGCCACCCGTACGGGGTTAAGCCGGTACTGTTTTTAAAGGCACGGCAGAAATGAGCTGAGGAAACTCCCAGCTCAAGAGCCAGTGATTTAATCGTGACATCCCCTATGGGGCTGTTATCCAGTTTTTCCAGCGCCATTTTTAATGCGCGCGAAGACAATACTCCTTGCGACTGACCTGCGGCTGTCAGCGTGTTGGAGTGGTTTTTTATTAACTGTAATATTAATGACAGTGTTAAGTGCTCGCAGAGCAGTTGGTTAATTTTGTTATTGTCCGAAATGATTTCCGCAACGGCCAGCGTAATTTTTGATGCCGTCTCATCAAAATGCGCTGTGCGTAAGAGTAACTCTGCAGTGGGTATCTCCATTTGATTCAGAAGATCGGCGAAAATATTATCAGGAATATATAAATGCATAACATCTACAAGACCAGCAATATCCCAGCGAGATGTACTTCCCTGAGGAATTGTCGTGATGGCGCCTTTCCGGATCGTGTTTTTAACGATTTTATTTTCTGTTTTTCGCTCAACACGCTGCATATGTCCAACGTGAGCAATAATCACATGTTGATCGAGTGGCGGGATAGTTTCATGCAATGGCCCATGCGGCCAGTGATAACAGCGAATTTGCAGCGCATCTCCACTGTCTATGCCTAATTCAGGTCGGTTCTTTAATACCTGAGCCATTTTATGAACGGCATCGTCAAGAGGAATGTCATGATTTTTCATGAGTATACCTGTTAATAACAGTGGGCATCATTAGAGTATAGCGATGTTTTAACCCTGTTTCATTGTGTTCTGTCTGCATGTTTATTTTTGATGATGGGAAATAACAGAGGGGAAAAAGTCATTTCTACGGTGTGTATACCCTTAAATCGATTAATTATGTTGTCTGGAGGAAATATGGCGATATCTAAGAATGATGCAGCGTCGTTAGCACCTGTTAATGGTACCTCGCATGGGGAAGCCGTTTATGAAAAGGTGCCATCACGTTATGCACTACAGGTCGGTAAGATTGATGTTCTGGTGATCAGTGACGGCGTGTTGTCATTACCTGGACCCATGTTGGGTCATAACGCGGAGGCCTCCGAACGTACCCACTGGTTTGAAGATAAGTTTCTGCCTGCCGATTTTCTCGACTGGGCATTAAATGTGGTTCTCGTGCGTAGCGGGGAGCGGACGATCCTGGTTGATGCAGGAATGGGGGAGGCTTTCCCTGATTTACCCCGCGCCGGTCGAACGGTTAACCGCCTGGCGTCAGCGGGGATAGATCTTGCCAGCGTCACGGATGTGATTATCACGCATCTGCACATGGATCACGTTGGTGGGCTGCTTATTGAGGGTGTGAAAGCGCGCATGCGGTCAGACCTTCGCATTCATGTCGCTGCTGCTGAGGTGGAATTTTGGCGTGACCCCGATTTTTCACAGGTTTCCATGCCGCCTGGTTTCCCGGAAGCATTGCGCCAAACCGCTACCCAATTTTTGCAAGCGTACCAGACTCAATTGCATACATTCGAAGAGGAATACGAGGTTGCTCCCGGCGTGCGTGTCGTTCGTACAGGCGGGCATACTCCCGGACACAGCGTGGTAAGGCTGGCCTCTGAGGGGGAACGACTCACCTTTGCCGGCGATGCTATTTTCCAGGTTGGGTTTGAACATCCTGACTGGTTCAATGGTTTCGACCATTATCCCGAAGAAGCGGCACAGATTCGCATTCGTCTGTTGCAGGAACTGGTAGATAACAGGGAGTCATTGATCGCTACTCATCTCTCATTCCCGTCTGTCTGCCATGTTGCTGTCGACGGCGATACGTTCCGTTGCATTCCGGGTCCCTGGGATTATTAAGAATACCGCTGACGTCATTTTCACGGATACCGGCAGGAACATAAGAGGCATTACTTATACGGCCATCCCTCAGACGAGGGATGGCGTTCAGGGGGGAGAGCGATGTTTACTTCGCCGCTTCCTCAATAAGTGTGGCAACGTCCTGCGGATGAGAAACCATCACGACATGGGATGCGCCCTTGATCACCACGGTGTGTTTTGATCCCGCGCGTTCAGCCATGAATCGCAAACCCTGGGCGGGGATATTTTTGTCGCCGTCACCGTAAATGAAGTAAGAGGGCAGTTTTTTCCAGGCAGGTGCCCCTGACTTTTCAGTTAAAGCCGCTTCGGTAATCGGTCTTTGCCCTGCGGCCATCAGCGCCGCCTCTTTAGCAGAAACGTCATGCGCGAATTGCTGGTGGAACTTCGCCTGGTCGATGGAGAGATCGACGCTACCATCAGCCAGCTTCACCGGTGCGGCGAGCGCCTGGCCAAGCGTGCCGCCAGGGAATTTTCCGGCCAGGTCGGCCGCCGCTTCACCGGCATCCGGAGCAAATGCGGCGACATACACCAGCGATTTCACATTGTTTGTATCACGGGCCGCGTTCGTAATGACCTGGCCACCATAGGAATGGCCGACAAGGACGACCGGCCCCTTAATATTGTTCACCACGGAAGAGACGTAAGCCGCATCAGTCGAAACACTGCGCAGCGGATTCGCCGCAGCGACGACGTTATACCCGTCCTTTTGCAGGATTTGGGTAACGCCATTCCAGCTAGAAGAGTCGGCAAAGGCACCATGAACCAGGACAACAGTCGGCTTAGCGGTTTCTGCGATAGCGCTGGCAGACAGCAAAACGGTGGCAACGGCAAGGGAGGCAGCAAATTTGGACATGATCGTTCCTCTTTTCAATTCAGTTTACAGGCTATGCATATGATGGTTGCGGCCTGTCTGGAACAGGCCACCTTGTTAGCTGCGAATAAAGGCCAGTACGTCAGCGTTAAAGCGATCGGCTTCTGTCTCCGCCAGTCCATGTGAACCGCCGGCATATATCGTCAGCGTCGCATTCGCGACGATCTCAGCGGCGCGGTGTGCAGATGCCTTAATGGGGACAATCTGGTCGTCGTCGCCATGAATAATCAGGGTAGGGCGATCAATCTGTTGCAGGTCGTGTGTGTAATCGACTTCAGAGAACTCATGGATGCAGTCATATTGCCCCTTAATACCGCCCTGCAGGCCGATTCTGCGGAAGTTTTCCCGCAACCCGTCATTGGTGGGGACATGGTCACGGTTGAAGCCATAGAACGGAACCGTCAGGTCGAAGAAAAACTGTGAGCGGTTTTTGGCCGTGCCTTCGCGGATGGCATCAAACACCTCCATCGGGGTGCCGTCAGGATTGGCATCCGTCCGGAGCATCAGAGGAGGGACAGCGCCGACCAGAACGACTTTAGCCACACGTGAGGTACCATGACGACCGATATAATGTGCAACTTCGCCGCCCCCTGTTGAGTGACCCACTAAAATCAGATCCTTCAGATCCAGCGCCTCAATCAGCTCAGCGAGATCGTCCGCATACTGATCCATATTGTTGCCGTGGAAAGTCTGGTCCGAACGCCCGTGGCTGCGACGGTCGTGTGCGATGACCCGGAAACCCTTCTGGCTGAAAAACAGCATCTGCTGATCCCAGGCATCAGACGATAACGGCCATCCGTGAGCGAAGAGGATAGGCTGACCTGAACCCCAGTCTTTGTAGAAAATGCCTGTTCCGTCTGTGGTGGTGAAAGTTGTCATTTCGTTCTCCTGTCATGTGTTGTGCTATTAGTTTGCGTGCGACTTGTTTGTGTGCAAATGAATATGGCAGCCCTTTTTGCCTTTGTCAATCGCTTGCAATTAAATCGTATGCAAATTATTTTAGGGGGACTGGAGGACATATGACTAAACACACTACTTCCGAGGATTCCCTGCCCGATGTGCACGGTATGCTCTGTTTCTCTCTTTACTCAGCGGGACATGCTTTTACCCAGCTCTATCGTCCCATGCTCGATAAGCTTGGCCTGACCTATCCCCAGTATCTGGTAATGGTCACCTTGTGGAATCAGGATGGGCGAACAGTGAAGGAACTGAGTGGAATTCTTTTTCTTGAGTCCAGCACGCTGACCCCTTTACTGAAGCGGCTGGAGACTGCGAGGTTGATCACCCGGACACGCAATCCGAAGGATGAGCGCGAAGTGCTTATCCACCTAACGGAGAAGGGTGAGGCGCTGAAAAGCGAGACCAGCACTATCACGCGCTGTATCGTGGATACCCTTGGCATGGATGCCGACATCATTGCTGACATCAAAGCATCAGTTGATAAGATCCGTGACAAGATCCACCGTGCGCAGAAACCGGACGCCGATGACCTATCCTGATTGAGGCTGATTCGGGTTCCTGATAAGTGTACGTCTGGTGACTGACAAGACAGGTACCGGGGAGTTACTTTGCTTTAACTGCCGGGGTGGGCGGGTGCAATGTCCGCTGCGCCCCGAAGCGACTCTTCAACAGCGTTCATGCACTGCTGTAAAGAATATTGACTTACCCATTGTTGTTTATTCACTGGCGGTTCAGTTTTGGCAATAACACAAAAAGCAAAAATGACAGTAAGAACATGGCGGTGACTGACATGGCAAGAGGGGTGAGCCCACCCGTAATAAAATGTCCAGTTATGAGTGACCCCAGCGCAGTCGTTATGAAGGTGAGGAAAATCATAAGCGCAGATCCTCTGGCATCATTACTGCCTGCAGAAACGATACCCCTGTAGAAGGCGACGGGGCCCCTTAACCCCAGCGCAAAACCCATTGGCGTAAAGAGTATGGTCATAACAAAAGCCCGGCTTCCGTTCAGGAAACCATATCCCGATAGCGCGAAGGCGCTGAGCAATGCCATAAGCGTGCCGGCAAGAATTACTTTTTCATGGCTAAAACGTTCAGCCAACCCCGGAGAAATGTTGGCGGCGATGATGTAACCTCCTACGTTCAACATTTGCATAAGGATGAAGTCATTCAGGTTCCCGCCCATGGAAAGGATAATGACGCTTGGTGCTCCGAATACGAACGTTATCAGACCGCCAACGGCCAAAGCCTGGCTCAATGCATAGCGAAGATAAACAGCATTTTTCAATAATTGTACGTACGTTCCAGGCGTGTGCTGGCCTGGGTTTCGTTCTGGTCCCTTTGCAAACCTTATCATTACAGCTAAAGCCATCGTCAGTACGCCCAGAGAGATAAACGTGATTCTCCAGTTAAAGAACTGCAGGATAAGTGTACCTACTACAGGGGCTATCGCCGGAACTAATGCCTGTATGCTCCCTAACAATCCAATTGCCCGGGCTGCCTTCCGATGAGGAAACAAACCTCTAATAAATCCAGGGATGAAAACTGATGCTGCAGCAGAAGCCATCCCTTGTATAAATCGTAATATTAAAAGAAGTGTTATTTCTGGAGCATACGCGCAACCAAAAGAAGTTAGTGAAAATAAAAGTAGCGCAAAGAAGAGCATCCTGATTTTGCTGAAGCGATCGGCCAGGTTACCAAATAGTAATAAACCACAGGCATTACCTGCTACATATATGGAGAGTATCCTTTGTGATATCTCCGATGAGATATTAAAGACTGTAGCAAAAAGTGGAATAGCAGGCAAAACCATATCGGTGCCGGCGGCGGTAGACATCGCACAGAGTATTAGATACAAAAATGTGGTCATGTTATTTCATATTCGATGTAATGAGCGCTCATGCCTGTTGTTTAAATGTATGTCTAGGATTATCACCCCGTAAGATTGGCTTTGAGTTGTTTCTTCAGCGGTAGCGAGGCAAAACATGCGTCAATAGCATTGATATTGCAAACCAGAAATTCTTCTGTGTCCCATCCAAAAACATGATGTAATAGTTGATATTCTTTATCCAGTGAGGTGTTGGCAACGGTTCTGGCATCAGTATTAATGCTTAATGAAATGCCTTCACGAAAAAGCGCATTAACAGGGTGCTCTTCAATGGAAGGATAAATATTACAGACAATGTTACAACCCGGGCAAATCTCCAGATGGATATGCTCTTCAAGCAACCGATCTAGTGTCGCTCTGTCAGCAATGCTTCTGACGCCATGTCCGATGCGAGAAACTTTCAGTTTATTAAGCGTTTCATTTACGCTGACGAAATCCTTAGCCTCTCCTGCATGTGCGATACAGTTGCCTCCATGCTGGCGTACATAATTAAACGCCTCAACATGGTTATCCAGCGGGTAGCGGGCTTCATCAGCTGCAAGGTCAAGCGCGACAACCCCATAATGCAGGTATTTTGTCACCAGTCTTGCCGTCTCAAGGCTCTGTTCTGCCGTAAAATGACGCAGTGTACATAATATTAAATTGGCTTTGATATCAAAAATATGGCTATTTATCTGCATGGCATCCAGGACGGTTTCAATGACCTCTTCAGCCGTAAGATATTGATTAAGATGTAAGAGTGGCGCAAAGCGTAACTCAGCATAAATTACCCCATCAGCATGGAGTTGATCAAACATGTCTTCGACGGCCTGACGTAATGCAGTGTGGGTTTGTAATAAGCTCAGCTGCGGAGAAATTCTTCTTAAAAAATCTCCCAGGTCAGTACATTGACTCGGTGCGATAAAATTCGACTGAAATACTTTAAGATTCAGTGCAGGCATCAGCATTTTTGCGCAATGATAGCTAATACACGTATCCAAATGAACGTGAAGCTCAATTTTCGGAATCCTTCGGGAATTAAAATGCATCTAAAGTTCCTCTATACATCATTGCGGAGTCTGCGAGTAACGAGAATAATTTCTCTTTGAACATACCACTTTTTATTTTAAGTATAATTCTGGCATTGGGTGCTTTCCCTGTAAGGTTTGTCGCATCGATAACATAATGTCCATACGATGACTCACATTTGTACTCCACCCAGGAATAACGGGAAAACGCCTCCTCAACAATATCAGGAAAAAGCGCTACTGCCATGGTGGTGGGGTCTGGCAAATCAAAACCCTTGCGTACCGTTCGGCCTGCATTAAACTCCATCAAGGATTTGTTGCATCTTACGGCGAACTGACCCAAGGGGCTCAGTTGATTGAGGTATGCTATATCATCTTCATTAATGAAAGCTTCTCCCATGCCTATTTCCCACCCAACGACTGTCATAGGGAGCCCTGATTGCATCACTATATTAGCGGCTTCCGCATCAACAAAAAAATTGAACTCAGCCAGAGGCGTGATATTTCCCGAAGTAAGGCCGGCACCGCCCATGATATAAACATGTTTAATTTTTTTCGCAAGCGTTGGTTCCTTCAGTACTGCCATTGCCAGATTAGTCAGAGGTCCCAGGGTAACGATCTCAAGTTCACCTTTGAATTTTTCTGCATAAAGAAGAATCGCATCTACCGCATGAAGTGATTCCGACTTTAGGGTGGTGGGGGGATTTTCCATATTACCCATACCATCTTTGCCATGAATATGGTGAGAAGTGAAGTGGGTTTTAAAAAGCGGCTTTGTCATTCCGGAAAATACAGGAGGAGCATATGTTCCGGCTTTTTCAATACTCACTAATGCGTTTTGAACACACTGTTCGATCTCACAGTTACCAACGACTACTGTTATTGCTTCAACCCTAACGGTACGCTCTCTGAGTGCCATCACAATAGCGACTGCGTCATCAGAAGCGGTATCAGTATCAATAAGTAATTTTCTCATAGTATTTCTCTCAGTAAGGAAGCTTGTCACGAGATAAGATGACGAACAATGCATCCAAAAAAAAGGACATCTATCTCTTTTTAGTGGACATGCCAGTCGGTCTCGCTTCAATAACGATTAGTATTCTGAGCGCTAACTTCGCTAAGATATTTGTGAAAAAATAGTGTGCCATAGTTTTTATATATGGTTAGTGCTTTTATAAAATAAAAACTTGTGATTAAAAAAGGCTTCATATAAATGAACCATCTTCCGATGGCGTTGAAAGCGGCTGTGGTAGAATGTGGTGCGAAGGTTATTTGCAGATTACTCTGGCTTTAATAATTCACTGTCTTTCACTATAATCGTTTTATTCTTGAGTTCTATGATTTGATTTTCTTGTAACTCTGCTAAAACTCGATTGAGATGTCTCACCGAAATGGAAAGAAATGATGCGACCAATTCTCTTCGCTCAAGCCTGATAACGGAACCATGTTTATTATATTCATTCATGAGGTAATTTGACACTCTCTGTAATGAACTTAAACACATAGTGGTTTTTAATTGAGAAGAGATGAATAATTTATTTGCAAGTTGTTGGCAAAGAAAACGAAGAAAAACTGGCTCATTTAATCCAATAGTATTTATATAGTTAAGTGAAAAATAAACTATCGTTGACGTCTTAAGGATCTTTACTGTACTCAGATTTCTGCTGGTGCTATCATGTTGGAAAATTTCAATGGCACCAATCACAGAGAGAGGTTCTTCTATACAAAAAGTAATATCTTTACCATCTTTAGATAAATGCTCTATTTGTACCTTACCTTTAATTAAACAGTAAACTCCCGATGGGGAATCTCCTTGGTGGAGTAAAATCTCTCCCTTATTAAAAATCAGTAATTTAGCTCTGCTGAGTATGTCATCTGGTAAAATGAATTTAAGTTTAGAGTTCAGAATGTCAGAATGTGATAAATCTATTTGTAATGATTTCATAAAGGTGACTCAACGCTTTGTTTGTGAATTATTATAGATTGTGCATGAAATAATCTCAAGTCATATGCCTGGCATCCCCAGGTTAACCTGTCAGCGATGATATTTCTGGCGCATCTATACCATTTTCTCAAATCGTCATCAACTCTTATAATAAAACTCCTTTCGAAAAAAGGACATGCGTCCTTTTTTTTCGATAAAGCGTTTTTTATACTCCAGGTAAATGATCTGAGAGTTATTTTATTTGGGGCGGTTTTATGCATTCAGCAACCACTATCGTTACTTTTAGCGGCAAGAAAATTGATTTTCTTAATCTCAGTGTAAATGATATAGATATAATTGATATCGCTAAGGGCTTGTCAAATGAATGCCGTTTTGGTGGGCAATGCGAAAGTTTCTATTCAGTGGCTCAGCATTCCGTTCTGGTAAGTTATTTAACGCCAGTGCATTTGGCTCTGGAAGGGCTTCTTCATGATGCCACCGAGGCTTACATAAAAGATTTCCCTTCTCCTTTAAAAAAATGTATGCCGCAGTATATAAGCCTTGAGAAAGAAATTGAGTCATTGATCAGAGTGAAATTTAATATTTCCTCCTGTAAAGCCTCAGAAGTTAAGCATGCTGATCGGATCATGCTCGCTACTGAAGCGAGGGATCTGGGTATGGAAAAGGTATTAGACTATCCTTCCCTGCGAGATATATCACCATCGGTTATAATTAAAGTCGTTCCGATGCTACCGAAAGCTGCATTTAGTGCATTTCTTGAGAGATTCGCCGAATTAATAGAGCGTTAAGATGTTAGTCTGCGAATTCACATATAATCACGTGAATTTTTGCTGCGAGGGAGATTGACTTCACCATTAAAAATCTGAAGAAGAGATTTTTGATGTTGTTTTTTTATCTTCATCTGTTCAACGACTATTGATTCTTTTTCACTTTATAAGGGCATTACCTGAACACGGAGCACGCGGATGGCGTTAAGAGAGATGTAACGTATTATATTGGGCGCTACAACGTTTGCTTTTGAGAATAGAAGTCCGCTCTCCCTGTGGTGTTCAACTCATCGTCACAGGAAGATTGGCGTGTTTATCGTGCTCTCTAAATACCAGAATCATTTCTGGCGGGGGAGCGACCGGAAAGAGCAGTAGTACCCTACAGATGCTATAAGGCAGAGCATATACCCGAATGACTCGCTGCCTTCCTCCACGACATTTTTGACTACCCTGACGTAGCTTTGATCAAGTATCGCGTACCATAACCCGTGCATTCCAAACAGTCGGGAGAAGACCAGGACTGCCAGCAGACCACTGAGCATCACGCCGTACCACGGGGTACGGATATAGTGTGCGAGTTGTGTAAGGGTAAGACGATAATGGATAACGGGATAAAGCAAAGCACAAACGGCGGAAAGCAGTGCAAACCATACCCAACTTCCGTGAGCCAGAAGATCGAAAAATGCATCCAATTCTCGAATCAGCATGGAGAGGAAAAAGCCGCCAATCAGGATGTTGCAATAGCGCATGAATGCCCATTTCTTCGCCAGCAGGAAGTGTATAAATACGATGCCTCCTAAAACTGATTCCTGCACAATTTCGGTCAGCGATATCTCCGGTATATCCAGGTTAAATAAATAGATATCCGCCCACAGGCAAAGCACGGGCACAGTGCAGGCTGCTGACGCGAAAAGAAAGAAGAAAAAGCTTTTGAGCACAGACATTAACACCACCACTTTCATTCAAAACACCTATGATAAGTGGCTTCGAACGAAAATCTATTTCACTTTGTGCGCTATAGGCATGAATTTTAAGCATTTTGAGCTACTTAGCGAGGGCGCATTAGCTTTCCGCCTCAGAATTCAGCCTTGTATCAGAAATCCAGGTGGAAAGTCGCCTGAGCGATGTAATCCCATGCCACACGAGTTCAGCCTCTGGTTGAGCAGTCACGCGCATACGATGACCCATCATCAGACGGGTATCCACCCTCAAAAGGGTCGGTATGCTTTAGCTAAACAGGGCGTGAATACGCTGCGCCAGCGCCTTAATTTCCATAGCCATTCAGCCGTCCGGGTGTTTAAGTGGTTATAATAAAAAATAAAAACTTTGCTTAAAAAATTTTTCTGTGCCTAAATAGCGTCATCGGTTTGGAATACAGACCTTATTAAAGCAGTTTAGTAAAGCAGTCCTCAGTTCAGGTGTTATCAATAGATACTCTTCTTCGTGAGCCTCCTCCTAAGTGCCAAATAAGTTACTCTCTAAATACAGGCCATCATCGCCGCGCTTAGTGGCTCAAAAAATAAGGAATTATCTATGTCTAATAAAATGACTGGTTTAGTAAAATGGTTTAACTCTGATAAAGGTTTTGGCTTTATCACTCCTGACGACGGCAGCAAAGATGTATTCGTACATTTCTCTGCTATTCAGAGCGACAGCTACAAATCTCTTGATGAAGGCCAGAAAGTGTCCTTCACCATTGAAAATGGCGCTAAAGGCCCAGCAGCGGGTAACGTTTCTCCGCTGTAAGTCGCGCACATTGTCGGTGAGCCTTACGATAGCGATGAAGACGCGAGTCTGAGCAGTTAAGCTTCACCGATAATAAAAAAACCCGCCGAGTGCGGGTTTTTCTATGGCTTCAGGATGGTGATAGGCTGTCTATTATTCCGTTTGACCGACCTGTTTACAAAAAAGCTTAACCTTCACCCGGAGGTGGGGTGCGGTCCCGAAGGCTGTGTTCCTGTGATAAGCGCCAGAAATCATGTCCTGCCGGATACTGATATAAGCGGAGCGAGAACTGACCAGCGACAGCGGTGATGTATTCAAATATCGCTGACTGAGTATTCTCATACTCCATCCACAGTACGGAAGAGGTAAAGCAATAAATTTCCAGGGGAATACCCGACGGCGTAGGCTTCAGCGTTCTCACCACAATATACATATCTTTGATAATATCAGGCCGATCGGCGAGCCAGGCCATCAGGTAGTGCCGAAAGAGCGTTAAATTTGTCAGGCCATTATCCATAAACCAACTGTCCGGTACGCCCATGGGATCACGCCCGTCGATGAGTTTTGCCAGTGGTTCATTCGTGCCGCGCAGGGCCAGCATCGGGGCCAGCGTTTCCTGCGTGAGAAATGTAACGGAGTGCTGATCGATAGTGGTGCTGCGCATAATCCGGCGCGCGCCTGACGAAAACATGGCCTGCCAGTTGGTATACGTTTCGGTCAGAAAGTTTTTGGTCGGGATACGCGAAATCGTGTTATCCCAGTTACGGATAGTAATGGTGTGCAGCGCAATGTCGGTTACTTCGCCACTCAGGTTTTTATCGGGCATTTCAATCCAGTCCCCCAACTGCAGGACGTCATTTGACGAAAGCTGGATATTGGCAACGAGCGAAAGCAGGGTATGCTGAAAGACTAACATCAGCACGGCCGCCACGGCCCCGAGGCTGGAAATAATAATCGCGGGGGATTTATTCGACATGACGGCAAGGATCATGATCGCGGCAATGACGTGAATAAATATTTTCCCTATCTGGATATAGCCTTTGATAGAGTGATTTTTACGCTTCGTCTTGCGTAAATATGAGCTGTTGACAATATCCAGCATCTCATTGAAGAAAACCGACAGAAAAATAAAGAATAAAATCCCACAAATGGTATTTATTGCCGTCACCAGCGATGCAGGCATATTGGGCATAAACTGCAGGACATAATAAACGATAATAACCGGAATGAAATTCGACAGCTTTTCGGCTATGCGACGATCTTTTTCCAGCGGGACATCCTGTTTATGGCTGGCAAAGAAGACCTTACGAACGATTTTTATGAGCAGGAATTTGCACATCAGGTGCGCAAAAAAACCTGAGATGACTAACAGAATAAGATTAAATCCAATGGCCAGAGCCGGATTGCTTTCTATAAATGTTAATAAATAATCCAAGTACACCATCGCTTATCGCCTGAATAAGTATGCCATTTTGTATCGACCTTATTCAAAAGATAAATACAAAGATTTAACCAAATCATATAATGGCATATCCGGTACAGACAAGTCCACGACCTGAATCCTAAGTCGCACAGACCTATTTTGTTTCGGTCGGCAACTTTATTTCCAGAACCGTTCCAGGCAATAAAAGCAGACGATGCCCACCTTCAGCATCTGGATCGCTAAAACATATATCCTCTCCCTGTTCGGTACCGAAGCAGGGAGAGGGGCGTAACATTCTCTGCAGAAGTGGAAGAGGGTGGCACGCCGCGTCGCGCTTAGTCGTGGATTTTTACACCCAGACACCCGCGAACAAACTCAGGGTTAAAGTGTTTAACCGCATCGCCAACATAGCCTAAGTCGAGCGAACTGATTTGCGCCATTTCGGCATCGGTCAGAGAGAAGTCCCAGATAGCCAGGTTCTCTTCAATCCGGTTCTGGTGCGTGGATTTAGGAATGACGGTAACGCCACGTTGCACATTCCAGCGCAGAATGATCTGAGCGATGGTTTTTTGATGCGCTTCGGCAATCCCCTTGAGCATTTCATTTTCGTACGGTTTGTGCCTTCCGCCGCCAAGTGGTGCCCAGGCTTCTGGCTGAACGTTGTAATATTTCATGGTCTCGAGTGCGTCAGATTGCGCAAAGTAAGGGTGTAATTCCACCTGATTTACCATGGGCTTAATTCTGACCGTTTCACAGAAGTTGGTGAGCACGTGGGCGTAGAAATTAGACACGCCAATCGCTTTTAGCTTTCCGGCATCATACGCATCTTCCAAAGCCCGCCACGCGCTGAAATAATCACGCATTGCCTGATGCAATAAGTAGAGATCGAAATAGTCTAATCCCGATTTTTTTAACGAGGCCTCAATACCGGCTTTGGCGGTCTCGTAGCTTGCCATGTCCTGCACCCACAGCTTAGAGGTAATAAATAACTCCTCGCGGGTACACAGACCTTCAGCGATGGCTTCACGAACGGCATCGCCCACGGCGTCTTCATTGCCGTACACTGCTGCGGTATCAATGAGGCGATAGCCTGTACGAATGGCGCTCAGCACTGACTGTTTACATTCTTCTTTATCGGTGACCTGAAAAACACCAAAACCCGCCATCGGCATTCTGAGGTTGTTGCTTAATACTGTATATTCCACTGAAGAGTTCCTCCACCCTGTTTAGACACCATTCAAAAGTATAAACAGAACCACGACGAACCCGTGGTAATCGTCTTTATTCTTTCAAATCGCTGAATACGCTGGTCTACACCCTGTCGGGAATAAACCAGAATGACATCTGATTACTGAACCGTATAACCGCCATCAATTGCCAGAGCCTGTCCGGTGACGAAGCTGGCATCGGAACTGCACAACCATAAGACGGCGCGCGCGATCTCTTCGGGCTCGCCCAGGCGACCAATCGGCTGCAGCTTCATGAGCTCGGCCATTGCGTCAGGCTCGCTGTTCAGCATATTTTCGACCATTGGCGTGCGGATAATGCCGGGACAAACGGCGTTGATCTGTATTCCACGCGCGGCATATTCCAGTGCTGCGCTTTTGGTCAGCCCGAGGACGCCATGCTTTGTCGCATGATAAACGCCGCGCCCGGCAATGCCGACCAGCCCGCCCAGAGACGAACAGTTAACGATAGCGCCACTTTTCTGACGGCGCATTTGTTGCAGCTCATATTTCATGCAGTTCCAGATACCCCGCAGGTTAATCGCGTTGACGCGATCAAACTCTTCGCCGCTGGCATCTGCGGTTTCTGCAATGGGGCTCTGAATACCGGCGTTGTTATAGGCGGCGTCGAGCTGACCAAACGCCTGTACTGCGTTCTCAATCATGCGTCTGACCTGCTCTTCGTCAGTCACGTCGCAGACGACGGGTTTCACGGTATACCCTTCGGCCAGTAGCGCATCCGCTTCGCGAGATAACGCATCCTCGCGAATATCCGCCATCACCACCGTTGCGCCAGATTCGCAAAATGCCCTGACGGTCGCGAGCCCCATACCGGAAGCCGCGCCGGTGACCAGCGCCACCTTGCCACTAAAATCATACTTAACCATTTGATACCTCTTACCGTGGAATCACGTGCAATGAAGACGTCTCACGTTGTGTAAAAGTATTCTGCGGGAAATGTGATGTTGTTAAAACTGACTAAATCAAAATGCAGTAATGAGGAATTTTCATAAATTAGATAGACTGCTTCTCGTACAGCGCAGGCGGGCGTCATTTATAATGAACGCCATACCGCCAGAACGCTTTTCGTCTGAAGAGACAGTGTATTGGGATGAATCAGCCACCCATTTTTTCCGGATATCAGAGGCCCAGATTGGCACGAGAAAATCTTAATGACTTAATGGCTTTTATTGCCGTTGCGCGCGAAAAAAGCTTCACCAAAGCTGCGGCCCAATTAGGCGTGTCGCAGTCAGCCCTGAGCCATACTATGCGTACCCTCGAATCTCGTCTGGGGATGAAACTGCTGACTCGCACCACGCGCAGTATTGCGTTAACCGATATTGGTCAGTCCATGCTGGATGACCTGGGGCCTTACATCGATGGTATTCAGGGTCGTTTGCAGTCCCTGAAAGATCTCAACAGCAAACCCGCGGGTACGGTGCGTATATCAACGTCAGATTATGCAATCGGGTCTGTTATCTGGCCGAAACTGGAACCGCTGCTTAAAGAATATCCTGACATTAGTCTGGAGCTGATTGATGACTATGCCTTGACGGATATTGTTTCCGGGCGGTTTGATGCAGGAACCCGTCTGGGGGAACAGATCTCCAACGGCATGATTTCCGTGCGTATTGGCCCGGATGTCCGTTTTGCCGTGGTCGGCTCACCTGATTATTTTTCCCGCAATCCTCAGCCGCAGCACCCTAACGATCTGATTGATTACAACTGCATCAACCTGCGGTTTCCTACGCATGGCAATTTATACGTCTGGGAATTTGAAAAAGAGGGTAAAAGCCTGAACGTGAAAGTCACTGGTCAGCTGGTCTTTAGCCGGATCTATCAGTGTCTTCAGGCTGCAGTGGAAGGGTACGGCCTGGCACATGTTCCGCGTGATATCGCAGAAAAGCATATCGCCCATGGGGAGCTTATTAGCGTGCTCGACGACTGGTGCCCCTACTGGGATGGCTATTATATTTACTATCCCGAGAACCGAAATCTATCGAAAGCATTCCAGCTGGTGGTCGACGCGCTACGCCATTACAAACGTCCCTGAAGAGAGACGTTTGTCAGCAACGCAAAGCCAGGCCCCTCATCCGGTGCCTGGCGTTTACAGTTGCGTGGCTAAATGTCAGGCATTATCCCTGCCGGCAAACACCTCTTTAAAGACCGGCATCGCCGAGAAAACATTGGGCCAGCCCGCCACAAAGGCCAGTTGCGTCAGGACTTCGGACGCCTGGGGCCGGGTTAAACCATTGTCCATGGCGCGGTTGAGATGGTAAGGAACCTGGGCCACCTGGCCGGCAGTGACCAACGCGCTGACGGTGATCAGACTTCTGTCCCGAGGCGCCAGTCCGGGCCTGAGCCACAGGTTCTGGAATAGCGCGTCGGTCGTGTATTTCACTACGCCCGGCGAGACCTTGCCAAAGTTTGATTCAACCAGCGTGGCACGCTTGTTTTCCGACTCTTCATCCAGCGGCAGGAAATCCACCTTTCCGCCTGGCAAGGAAGCGGTATCGATATGGCGTTGAGCAAACAGCTGACGCGCGATCAGCGCCGCAGAGGTGGCGTTCGGCCAGCCGGCGTAAAAAGCCAGGTGGGTGATTGTCTCTGAGATTTCCACAGGTTTTACGCCGCTGTCCAGCGCCACGTTGAGGTAGTGGGGAAGTTCCGCCGTATCATTGCGGCTGATCAGCGCTGCAACCGTCACCAGGCTTCGATCGCGTCGCGACAGTTCCGGGCGATTCCAGAGATCTTTTTCAATAAACTGTTCTGAATAGGCAGCCATTGCTGGCGCGACCTGGGTTACAGCGTCCCGTGAGTCTTCCGGTTTCATTGTCGAACTCCTGTTTTGAGTAGTCTGGGAGACACATCCGTTAATCAATAAGAGTGAAACGATAAGCAGGGCGGTTCTGTTCAGCATTAATGCCCTCCCGCCTGCAGGTACTGCGCATCGCTGACTTTTTCAAGCCAGTTCACGTTTTGCCCCTGCTCATTCGATTCCTGAATGGCCATATGCACCATCGTGGTTTTATCCGTTGCGCCGTGCCAGTGTTTAACCCCTGGCGGGCATTGAATGACATCCCCGGCGTGCACGGTTTTTCGCTCCTGCCCCCACTCCTGCACCCAGCCCGTCCCGGACGTGACCACCAGTGTTTGCCCAAGCGGATGGGTATGCCAGTCGGAACGTGCGCCGGGCACGAAGGTGACATACGCGGCGCCTGTTCTTTGCGGGGCGACAGGTGAGAAGAGGGGGGCAATGTAAGCACGTCCGGTAAAGTGGTCAGCGGGTTCGGCAATCGTCGCGCGACTGCCCGTTTCAGACACGGTCATTTGAGCTGAAGGGGTGGTTTCGCTGTGTGCGGACATACCGGCAAATACCACTAGTGATGCTGCTACAGAGGTGAAACGGATCATCATACTCTCCTGTTGTGAATGAAACGGCAAACCCGGTACCGGGAAAAAGAGAAGGGGATAAATGTGTTGTGATGAGATTTGCCGGCTGTGCCGGAAATACATATTCGGGCGTCTACTTATCCGTCAGTAGCTCAAATCGGGCAGTATATTCAGCAGGTGATACGGGCAAGGCATCCGGTTCGTCTAATTGCCCCAGCGTAATTAATCCCGACGCATATCCGTGTGCTTTATAGAAAATCGCCAGATTTCCCCACGGAGCATATAGCGTGATATCACCCTTAGCGGCCGCGGTACCCGCAGGTGCGCCGGCCGTGGACAGGCGGCGAGGAAGATCGCCGATTTTCTCTTCCCCGGCATAATCTTTCAGCTGCAGCGTGAGGGGCAACAGTGCGATAAAGTCACGACTGGTTTGGCTGCTATTTAACGTTACGGTCAGCGTCTTGTCGTTGAGTATAATTTTTATCTTCATCGGGTTTTCCTGTATGAGTTCGTTGCGCCAGCCGGCATTCGTCTGCAGTCATTGGCAACTATTCTTAACAGAAATAAACCGCGTGTTAATAGGCGTTATCAGAATAGAAAAATGAATAAATTTCATTAATCCGGTCCGGGAAGCAAAATGTTTGTTATCGGCAGATACAGGCCTCAGGGTCTGGCAACGTGGCGTAACCAGTGCCCAACGCCTTCAGCAGCAGCGTCAATTGCGCCGGCCAGATAACCCGAAAATTGCGGTGACCATTCGCTGGCAATCCCGGTTAATTTATCAGCCCATTCTTCCTGCGCCGGAACCTGTTGAGGCTGTGCGTGCCCGACGTCCTGCTGCAGGTCAAATTCTGTCGTCGTAAACGGATCGGCGGCCCAGTCTTTTATCCACTCGGCTTCAGGCTCTGCCGCGTCTTCTCCGAAGAGTCGCACCAGTTGCTCCCGGCACAGTCGCTTGAGTTCGGCCTCGCTCACCGTCCATCGCGATTTTGCCGGTACGCCAATAAAACCAAAGATAGCCGTTTTGCCGGTATCGGGCTCTGACACATCGTGAATTTCAACCATCGGACCCACACGGCTGCTTACATCACCGGAGAGATGCTGTGCCTGCAAAAAGTCGGTCTGGTACAGGGCGACATATTTTGCGTGAGGCGCCATCCAGGTCGGCGTTTTACGCCAGTGTGAAAGTACCTGCTCCGGCAATGCCGGCTCGAACGTCATTTTTGCTGCCAGCGCGGGAGGCAGGGCGAGGAAAACGTGTTCACCGGTGAAAAGTGAGCCTTCGCCCGTTTCGGACTGCGTCGCGACCTGCATACCCTCGCCGAGACGGGAAATGGAAACCACCTGATGATCTGACTTAATCTTCTGCGCCGGGAGCTGGCGTGTTAATGCGCTCGTCAGCGCCTGCATTCCACCCTGAAGCCTGAACGACTCCGGTGATGTCACATAGGCAGGATAACGTTGCGCAGGGGACGTCGTCTGGCGTTCATAAAGCATATCCCCTGGTCGCCCCTGAGGGAGAGGCGTTAATCCAAGTTGATGAACCAGGTGTGCGAAGTCAGGCTGAATTTCCGGCCAGAACCAGGTCGCACCCATGTCCACATGAACCCCATCAGGCGTGTTTGCTAACACCTGACCTGAAAGTACGCGACCGCCGGTTCTTTTCCTCGCTTCCAGTATCACGTAATCCACTCCCGCTTTTTCAAGCAGTGTGCCCGCATACAGGCCGCTGACACCCGCACCAATGATAATAACGCTGCCTTTCATGGTATCGCTCCGGTCAGTGTGGTCGGGCTGAGATGTCCCGTTTTAAGATAAAAAAGTGCCCCAGAAGCGGCGGCCGTCAGCGCCGGCAAATCGCCTTCAGGAAATCTGAGCCAGCTTCCTTTCGGGTAACGACCTTCCGGTGCGCTGATTTCCCCTTCGAGAAGCAGGAGCTCGGCTCCTCCGGCGAGCGGAGCGCAGAAGAGTCGTTCACCTGGTGCGATCCTCTGGAGCTGGGTGGTTTCCGCTACGCTTGCGAACAGGGGACAAAGGAGTCTGTGCGGCTGGCCGTGCCAGCGACTCGCCTCGTTGGTATTGATCCTGACCGGTTCCTGTTCTTCGGCGGCGAACTGGCGCAGCTTAACGAACAGGGTGGTGCCGTCACGACTGGACGGTCGATGCGACGAGCCGTCCGGGCTGCGCAGATACCAGCCAGCCGGATAATCGGTTCCGTTTTCCGTAAAGGTACCGCTCAGCACCAGAATCTCTTCTCCGCCGGGATGGGTGTGCTCAGGAAACACAGAATCAGGGGCATACCTGACAAGGCTGGTTGCGCGGGCCTGCTCGCGGCCAATGCGATCAAGCATGACGCGCTCCACACCGGGTTGCGGGGAGGGCACCCAGCGGTAGTCATCAGGAGTAATGATGGCTCGCTGTGAAAAATCAGAATTCAGTAACATCATAGTCAGTCATTAAACGGCACCGCAGGCGGTGCCGTATGCAGGTTTATTTTGTTGGCAGGTTGTCAAAAACATCCAGAGCCCGGGCGGTGTAGGTTAACGCAGCTCCGGCGTTCAGACTGATGGCAACGGAAAGCGCTTCAGCTATCTCTTCACGCGTTGCGCCTTTCTTAACCGCAGCTTCCACATGTACCGCCAGGCAACCATCACAGCGAGTGGTAACGGCAACAGCCAGCGCAATCAGTTCGTGGGTCTTGGGATCAAGGTGCTGATTTTCAGAAGCCCCTTTATCCATCTGCTGTAAGCCTTTCATAAATTCAGGCTGCAGTCTGGCAAATTTCCCGACGGTGGCCAGCAGGCTGGTGCGATATTCATTCCAGTTTAAAAACATTCATAGCTCCGGTACGTGTAGGTTTCAGAAAATGCCCGTTACAGGACGTCGTAAATGCGGATTTCAGGCGCGCTGTTCAGATACGGTTTCAGTGCTTCAACGACGTCCTGGGTGAAAAGCAGACTGCTGAGATACGCCTGTGCCTGGGACACGGTTTTAAATCCGTGCAGGACCTGTACGTCCTCGTCACGAACAAGCAGTTCTTTAGAGGTGGCACCGTCGATGGTGGTCAGGAACGGGGTTTTGTATTGCTGGTAGACCCCGACGGCTGCCGCACGGTTTTCATTACTGATATCAAGGCTGATTTGCAGATAAGCCATCGTTCTCTCCTTCGCTCAGGGTTAAGGCAAGGCGGCCGGATAAGGTACCGGTCTGCTTTACCGTTCGTTGAGGGCGATTATGAGAAAGCCGGTTATCTTCAACAAATCAGTTAATCTTGCGTTGCAGAAAAGAAAAACTATGTCGGACGTCTGAAGAGAGAAGCATCATGCCGGTACGCGATGACCCTTGCCGCATGATGCTTAAAAAAGGGGGAGTTATGGATTGTCAGAGACCACGTCATGAAGAAGCCAGTCGTGAAATATTTTTACTTCTTCACGCATGGCGGTGTGCTGCGGGGTCACCAGGTAGTAAGACCATGTTAACGGCCAGCGATGGTCTGGGTGCAATTGAACCAGTTGCCCGGTTTCAATCAGCTGTTTCACCAGCGCGTGACGCACAATCGCCACCCCCCGGCCGCTCAGGGCCGAGAGAATAACGGCGGAGGTGGAGTTAATATGCAGCCTGCTTTCCAGCGCGCCAGGGGCATTGACGGTACGGAGAACGTCGTCCCATGAGGGAAAATTCGCGCCCGGGTGCGGCGTGTCATCGTGGATCAGCTTCTGCGTGGCGAGCCAGTCACCACAGGCAATTTTCTCCGGAGGCACCAGGCGGGGGCTACAGACCAGCACCGCCTCTTCATCCATCAGCCAGGTTTTATTCACGCCGGGCCAGTCTCCCTGTCCGCAGCGAATGCCGATATCCGCCTCGCCGTGCGATACGTCCATCAGCTTTTCCGTGACGTTAAGCCGCAGATCGATTGTGTCATGCGTTTCTGAGAAGCGGTTAAGACGCTCCATCAGCCAGTTCATCATTAATACCTGAGAGGCGGTGACGACCACGACAGAACGTGCGCGACGTCCGCGCAGTTTGTTTAACCCGCTTTCCAGCTTGTCCAGGCCCTGCGTAATGTCCTGCAGCGCATCCTGAGCCTCATCCACCAGCGTCAGACGCTCCTTACCCGACCGCGTACGGCGAAGCAGCGGGTGACCAACCCAGTCTTCGAGCGAACGAACAAGCTGGCCCACTGCGGCAGGCGTCACGCCAAGCTCTTGTGCCGCACCGGTAAAGCTACCGTGACGGGCGGTCGCTTCAAAAGCATGTAGCCATTTAAGTCTGTTCAGGGAACGCATTGCAGGTACTCCGATTTATTCTTTCTTTCAGTATACCTGAGCGAAGAAGATTTTCTTTCCTGTGTCGCAATTTCTTCTCAGTCGTCAACCCTGATGCAGGGTGGCATTCTGGATGCACACGATGAGGAGCGAGGCTTTTCATCAATGACAACCAAATGTTTTAAAAGAGGTTAGCGATGAACGCATCTTTTGCCGGTAAAAAGCTGTTAGTGGTCGGTGGTACAAGCGGTATGGGCTTCGAAACGGCGAAGCGGGTTCTGAAAAACGGTGGCAGCGTGGTGCTGGTGGGGAACCGCAAGGACAAAGCGGAGCAGGCTCGTCAGGCGCTGGCGGTCGACGGACCGGTATCCATCATCGTGGCTGACCTGATGAAAGAAGAAGGTATGCAGCACGTGATGAATACCATCAATGCTGAACACAAAGACATCAGCCTGCTGGTCAATGCCGCTGGCGTGTTCTTCCCGAAACCGTTTACTGAACATGAAGCGTCAGATTACGACATGTACATGAGCATCAACCGCGCGACCTTCTTCATCACCCGTGATGTGGTGCGCAATATGGTTGATGCCGGTATTAAAGGCTCCATCGTCAATATCGGCTCTATGTGGGCACAGCAGGCCATCGGGGCCACGCCGTCTTCCGCATATTCCATGGCGAAAGCCGGCCTGCATGCGTGGACCAAAAACCTGGCTATTGAGCTGGGCGGGAAAGGCATTCGCGTCAATGCCGTGTCTCCGGCCGTTGTTCACACGCCAATTTATGAAGGCTTCATCCCGAAAGACGATGTAAAAGAGGTGATGAACAGCTTCGACAGCTTCCATCCGATTGGCCGCGTGGGTACGCCGGGCGATGTGGCTGAAACGGTTGCCTTCCTGCTTTCTGACAAGACAGGCTGGGTCACCGGCGCAATCTGGGACATTGACGGCGGCGTCATGGCTGGCCGTAACGCATAATACACCGCTCATCACAGGTGATACCGTGAATAAAACTTTTCATGCTATGCAGGTTTCCTCGCCGGGTATGCTTGAAATGGTCGTCAGACCGTTGCCCGAGCCGGGGCCCGAGGACGTACTGATTAAAATTGAGGTATGCGGGGTTTGTGGTGCCGATCTTCAGGATGCGGAGAAGGTACCGGAAGCGGGGCAGCCCGGGCGCATTCCGGGCCATGAAATTGTGGGCCACATTACCCGGAAAGGAGTTGCAGTTCCCGGGATCTGGCACACCGGTCAGCGCGTGGGCGTCGGGCGTCTTGGGGGATATTGCCAGCATTGCCCGCCTTGCCGTAACGGGCTTTTTCACCTGTGTGAAAATCAGCTAACGCCGGGGCTGAGCTGTGACGGAGGTTACGCCGAGTATGTTGTTATCCGCCATACCGCGCTGATTGCCATTCCTTCAGCGCTCACTTCCGTTCACGCGGCCCCGATCTTGTGCGCCGGTACGGCAACCTTTAACGCGTTGCGTCAATCCGGTGCCAGCGCGGGAGACAGGGTGGCTATTCTCGGTATTGGTGGCTTAGGCCATATGGCGATTCAGTACGCCCGGAGGATGGGGTTTGAGGTTATCGTGATTGCGCGCGGCAGTGAAAAGGCACATGACGCTTTACAGCTGGGCGCTCATCACTATATCGATGCGCAGACGGAAAACGCGGCGGAACGGCTGAGAGCGGAAGGCGGTGTCGAGATTATTGTGGCCACTGCCCCGGATGCAGACGCGGTTTCAGCGTTATTGCCAGCCCTGGCCCCCAGAGGAAAAGCGATCCTGTTGGGTGCCGGACGCACACCGTTGCAGGTCATGCCGGGTATGATGATTGGCGCGGAACGCACCCTGACTGGTTCATTTGTCAGCACCCCGTCGCAAACCGAACGCGCACTGCGTTTCAGCCACCTCTTTCAGACGCTGCCAGTCACAGAGCTGATGCCCTTTGAACAGGCAAATGAGGCGCTCGACAGGTTACGGCAGGGAAAGGCGCGCTACCGGATAGTGCTTACGATGAACCCGGATAACTGATCGGCAGAAACACCGTCTGGCGGGGAGCCAGACGGTGGAGAGGTTACGCTTTACGGGTTGCCGCTTTCATTGCGCTCACAAACGTTTTCAGCTCAGCCAGCATTTGCTCTGGCTTGTCCACGTTCTTCTCAATGATTTTAACGATAGCGGAGCCTGAGATTGCACCGGCTGCGTTAGCGTCAATTGCCGCCGTGACCTGATCGGGAGATGAAATCCCAAAGCCCTGCAGCGGAGGGGCCGCGTGGTATTCAGCCAGCTTCTCGACCAGATGATGCAGAGGCAGCGCCGCTTTGTTCTCCGCGCCGGTTACACCCGCACGGGAGAGCAGGTAGGTATACCCGCGACCATAAGAGGCAATCTGGCGCAGCAGTTCATCATCGGCGTTTGGCGGGCAGATGAAGATAGGTGCCACGTTATGGCGCATCGCCGCCTGGCGGAACGGCGCAGATTCTTCAACCGGTACGTCTGCCACCAGCACCGAGTCAACGCCCACGCGCGCGCATTCTGCATAAAAGGTATCAATACCGCGACTGAAGACCAGGTTGGCATACATCAACAGGCCAATCGGAATGGTCGGGTGCTTCTGGCGGATAGCGGCCAGCATCTCAAAACATTGCCCCGGGGTGACACCGGCCGCGAATGCCCGCAGCGTTGCGTTCTGGATAGTCGGGCCATCGGCCAGAGGATCGGAAAACGGAATACCCAGTTCCAGCGCGTCGGCACCGGCCTCAATCAGGGTGTCGATAATTTTCAGCGACTGCTCAGGACCCGGATCACCCAGCGTCACGAAGGGAACGAACGCGCCTTCCTGGCGAGATTTCAGTGCTGCAAATGCGTTATCGTAGCGTTCCATCAGATTTCCCCTCGTGCTTTCAAAATATCGTGAACGGTGAAGATGTCTTTATCACCGCGACCGGAAAGGTTAACCACCAGCAGTTGCTCTTTTTCCGGGTTCTCTTTCATCATTTTCAGCGCATGCGCCAGGGCGTGAGAGGACTCCAGGGCAGGAATGATCCCTTCGTGGCGACAGAGCGTTTTAAACGCCTCCAGGGCTTCGTCATCGGTAATGGAAACGTAGTCTGCACGACCGGTGCTGTTCAGGAAGGCATGCTGAGGCCCAACGGAAGGGAAATCCAGGCCTGCCGAGATAGAGTATGACTCTTCAATCTGGCCGTCATCGGTCTGCATCATCGGCGCTTTCATACCGAAGTAGATCCCGACGCGACCATGTTTCAACGGTGCGCCGTGCTCACCGGTTTCAATCCCGTGGCCTGCAGGTTCAACGCCAATCAGCCCGACGCTGGTTTCGTCGATGAAATCAGCGAACATGCCGATAGCGTTAGAGCCACCGCCAACGCAGGCGATCACCGCATCCGGCAGGCGACCCTCTTTTTCCAGGATCTGCGCTTTGGTCTCTTCGCCAATCATGCGCTGGAATTCACGCACAATCGTCGGGAACGGGTGCGGGCCTGCAGCGGTGCCGAGCATATAGTGCGCGGTTTCATAGCTGCCAGACCAGTCGCGCAGCGCTTCGTTACACGCATCCTTCAGCGTCGCGGAGCCGCTGTGCACCGGGATCACTTCTGCGCCCATCAGACGCATACGGAATACGTTAGGCGACTGGCGCTCAACGTCTTTTGCGCCCATGTAAATGCGGCATTTCAGACCGAGAAGGGCGCTGGCAAGGGCTGATGCCACCCCGTGCTGGCCTGCGCCAGTTTCAGCGATGATTTCGGTTTTACCCATCCGTTTTGCAAGCAGCGCCTGACCCAACACCTGGTTGGTTTTATGCGCACCGCCGTGCAGCAAATCTTCACGCTTAAGATACAGCGTGGTTTTGGTGCCTTCGGTCAGGTTACGGCATTTCGTCAGGGCCGTTGGACGGCCAGCGTAGTTTTTCAGCAGGTCGGTAAACTCAGCCTGAAACGCCGGATCTTTCTGCGCGCTCACGAACGCTTCTTCCAGCTGGCGCAGGGCGGGCATCAGGATTTGCGGGACGTACATCCCGCCGAACTCACCAAAATAGGGGTTTAGTAATGTCGTCATCTTCTCTTCCTTAATATGCACGCAGAGTTTTAAATACCGAGGCCAGCTTACTGGCATCTTTGATGCCCGGTTGCGACTCTACGCCTGAATTGAAATCGAGGCCCGCGCAGCCCGCTTTGGCGGCTTCCACGCAGTTATCCGGGCTAAGTCCACCCGCCAGCAAAACATTGTCCAGCACTTCGCCGTGCAACAGGGACCAGTCAAAACGCTGTCCCGTGCCGCCCTGGCCGTTATCGAGTACGTATTTATCAACATGATTCAGGTTACGCTCAGGCAACCTGTCGCCCACGCTCTGCGCTTTCCAGATTTGCACCTGAGGTGCCAGTGCGCTGCGCAGGGCATCGATATAGGCCTGATCTTCGTTGCCATGAAGCTGCACCGCATGCAGAGATAACGCTTCGGCTTTTGCTACCACGTCGGCGATATCTGCGTTGCGAAAGACCCCCACATAGCTGAGTGGCGCTGCCGTCATCACCTGACGCGCCTGCGCTTCGGTCACCACGCGCGGGGAGGAGGCGACAAAAATCAGCCCGCCGTAAATCGCACCGGCTTCATACGCGGCCAGGGCATCCTCTTCACGGGTCAAGCCGCACACTTTGTTTTCACCCAACAGTACGCGGCGCACCGCGGCATTGAGATCGTCATGTTCCATCATTGCAGAACCAATCAGGAAACCGTTGGCGAAATGGCTCAGCTCGCGGACCTGAGCGTAGCTGTTAATACCGGATTCACTGATCACGGTGACGCCAGAGCCCAGACGCGGCGCCAGCTGGCGCGTGCGGTTCAGGTCAATCGACAGGTCACGCAGATCGCGGTTGTTGATGCCGACCACTTTGGCTTTCAGCGCAATGGCGCGTTCCAGCTCCTCTTCGTTGCTCACTTCGGTCAGCACGCCCATGTTCAGACTGTGCGCGACCGCAGCGAGCTGGCGATACTGTTCGTCATCCAGCACTGAGAGCATCAGCAGGCAGGCATCGGCCTGGTAAAAGCGAGCCAGCCAGATCTGATACGGGTCGATAATAAAGTCTTTGCACAGGATCGGTTGTGGCGCGATCCCGCTGACAACGGGCAGGAAATCGAAGCTGCCCTGGAAATACTTCTCATCCGTCAGCACGGAGATGGCTGACGCATGATGTTTGTAGATACCGGCAATTCGCGCCGGATCGAAATCGTCACGGATAACGCCTTTCGACGGGGACGCTTTTTTGCACTCGAGAATAAACGCGGTGCGTGCGCCCTGCAGAGCATCATAGAAACGACGGCTGCTCGGGACAACGTCATTCTGGAAGCTGGCCAGCGGCTGCTGTGCTTTACGTGCTTCCACCCAGATGGCCTTATCGGCAACGATTTTCGCTAAAACGGTCTGCATTCTTTACCCTCTTGCCGCAAGTGCGGTAACGCGATCGTAAGCTGCACCTGAGCGCAGTACGTTCAGAACTTTTTGTGCGTTGGCTTTGAGATCTTCCTCGCCGTGCAAACGCATCAGCATCGCGACGTTGGCAGCGACGGCGGCCTCGTGGGCGACCTCACCTTTACCTTGTAATAAGCGCGTCAGAATGTCACGGTTTTCTTCAGGCGTGCCGCCCGCCAGCGCTTCCTGATGGTAAGGCGTTAAACCAAAGTCGCTCGCCTCCAGCTGATAGCTCAGGATTTCACCGTCGCGAAGTTCGGCCACCAGCGTTGGCGCATGCAGCGACACTTCATCCATTCCCCCGCTGTGAACCACCGCGGCACGTTGATAACCCAGCACGCGCAGGGTCTCTGCAATCGGCAGAACCAGCTCCGGGCTGTAGACGCCAATCAGCGCCAGCGGCGGATGGGCCGGGTTGATCAGCGGGCCGAGCACGTTAAACAGCGTGCGGGTTTTAAGCTGCTGGCGAACCGGCATCGCATGGCGGAAACCGGTGTGATATTTCGGCGCAAACAGGAAGCAGACGCCCAGGTCGTCCAGGGCTTCACGCGAACGTTCGGCGTTCATCTCGAGATTGATGCCGAATGCGGCCAGCAGATCTGACGATCCCGACCGGCTTGAGACGCTGCGGTTACCGTGCTTCGCCACTTTCAAACCACAGGCAGCCGCCACGAAGGCGCTGGCGGTGGAGATATTGATGCTGTTGCTGCCGTCACCACCGGTACCGACGATATCCGCAAACATATAGTCCGGGCGCGGGAACGGGGCGGCATTTTCCAGCAGCGCCGTTGCCGCACCGGCAATTTCCTGCGGGCTTTCACCGCGAACTTTCATGCTCACCAGCGCGGCCGCCAGTTGTTCAGGCTTCAGTTCACCGCGAACCACGGCGGAGAAGAGCTGGTGGCTCTCCTGCTGGCTCAGGGTCTGTGCCTGATACAATTTTTCCAGAACAGGTTGCAGGGTGTTGGTCTGTTCCAGTTTCTGCAGCGCCCAGTCCAGGGTCTGTTCCAGCAGACGCGCGCCGTGAGAGGTGAGGATTGACTCCGGATGGAACTGCATCCCACAGACACGATCGGTATCGTGACGTACGGCCATCACCATGCCTTCGAACGAGGCGTTAATGGTCAGGCCTGCCGGGATGTTGCTGCCGACCAGCGAGTGGTAGCGCGCCACTGGCAGCGGATTCGGCAGCCCGGCAAACATCGCCTGACCGTCATGTTCAATGCTGGAGGCTTTACCGTGCAGGATTTCACCCGCCTGGCCGACGTATCCGCCATAGGCTTCAACAATCGCCTGATGCCCCAGGCAGATGCCGATAATAGGCAACTTGCCGCGCATACGGGTCAGAAGTTCAGGCATACAGCCCGCTTCACTGGGGGCGCCGGGGCCAGGAGAGAGCATCAGCACCGGGTTTTGCATGGTTGCCAGACGCTCAATCAGGGTTTGCGCCGGCACGTGGTTACGATAGATAACGACGTTGTGACCATTCGCACGCAGCTGATCTGCCAGGTTATAGGTAAAGGAGTCGATGTTATCGAGCAGCAGAATGTCAGCCATCAGAAAATCTCCTGTGCATGGTGTGCGGTAGCGATGGCGCGCAATACCGCGCGAGCTTTATTGCGCGTTTCGTCAGCTTCAGACTGCGGAACAGAATCAAGAACCACCCCGGCGCCCGCCTGGACGGTGGCGATGCCGTCTTCAACATAGGCAGAGCGGATAACGATGCAGGTATCAAGGTCACCGTGCGCGGTGAAATAACCCACCGCACCGCCATAGCTGCCACGACGACGCCCTTCGGCGGCGGCGATAAGCTGCATCGCACGGACTTTCGGCGCACCGCTCAGGGTGCCCATATTCATGCAGGCGCGATAGGCGTGCAGCACGTCGAGGTCGTTGCGCAGTTCACCCACCACGCGGGACACCAGGTGCATCACGAAGGAGTAACGGTCGACTTTCGTTAAGTCAGCCACATAGCGGCTGCCGGGAGTACAAATGCGGGCCAGATCGTTACGCGCCAGGTCAACCAGCATCAGGTGCTCGGAGAGCTCTTTGTGGTCGGTGCGCATTTCCAGTTCGATACGGCTGTCGAGATCGCGATCCAGAGAGCCATCGGCGCGACGCCCGCGCGGACGTGTACCGGCAATCGGGTAGATCTCGATCTGGCGGCTGGTGGCGTCGTATTTCAGGGAGCTTTCCGGTGACGCGCCAAACAAGGTGAACTCGTTGTCCTGCATAAAGAACATATACGGGCTTGGGTTGCTCTTTTTGAGCACGTCATAGGCCGCCAGCGGCGACGGGCAGGGCAGTGAGAAACGACGGGACGGCACGACCTGGAAAATTTCCCCGGCGCGAATCGCCTTTTGCATCTGACGCACCACGGCACCGTACTGATCGTCGGTCTGGTTAACCTCACAGGTCATCTTCTCTACATGCTGAACCGGCAGTGCGGGTGGCGCTTCGGTCATTTGCTGTTGCAGCTGAACAATGCGCTGCTCAAGACGTGTTTTCTCGGTCACGGATGGCGTGAACAGGCTCGCCTGAATACGGGTGTATTTTTTCTGATGGTCGATCACCAGCAGGGTTTCGGCCAGGTAGAAGCAGTAGTCAGGGCAGCGGTTGCCCTGTTCGGTTTCCGGCAGGTCTTCGAAACCGGCGACCAGATCGTAAGCAAACAGCCCGCCAAAGAACATCGCTTCGCGTTCATCTTCTGGTACCGAGACCAGGTTTTGCAGCAGGCGGAAGGCATCGAAGACTGACAAAGAACAGAGGCGTGCATCTTCGTCCAGCAGTTGGCTGACCGGCGGGAAATGCAGTACCCGCACTTCCGGGTGACGTTCATTCTCGATGCCCGCTGGCAGGGAGGCGTCCAGCAGTGGCAGCAGCGCGGCACCGTTCTCAGAGAGTGCCTTAATCGTGACAGTGTCACCCAGCGCGGTAATGCGCAATGCGCTGTCGACCAGCAGCAGGCTCTTAAGATCGTCTTTACTGTCAATATCCGCGGATTCCAGCAGCAACGTTGCCGGACGCGCACCGCAGACCTGATGAAACAGCGCGGTTGGGTTGTGGCGATAGACCGCCTCGCAGGTCAGCAATTCGAGGTGTGGTTTGGCTGTTTGCATTATGTTGTTCTCATTTATTCTGTTCAAAAAAAAAGCCCGCTTAGTCGCGGGCTGGGTATCTGTTTGCATTTCGCAGACGTGTGACACTGCCCGATAATCAGGATGTGCGCCACCAACCGTGCAGAGTGAAATGTGCTGTCATTTTCAGATACCTTTCTCGTGTGAACTTGCGTACTAGTTAACTAGTTCGATGGCAAGTTGTCAACCCTTGATTTCAGAATTTCGCGCCAAGCCGTTATCATAGGGGTTTCGGATGTCTTTAACCTGCTATGGGAAGTGCTTTGAGCGATACCACCTACGCCGTAATTTATGATTTACACAGCCATACTCAGGCCTCTGATGGCCTGCTGACACCCGAAGCCCTGGTTCATCGCGCCGTTGAAATGCGTGTCGGCACGCTGGCGATAACCGATCACGATACGACAGATGCTATTCCCGCGGCGCGCGCCGAAATTGCCCGCAGCGGACTGGCGCTGAATCTGGTGCCCGGCGTCGAAATTTCGACCGTCTGGGAAAATCACGAAATTCACATTGTTGGCCTTAATATCGATATTGAACATCCGGCAATGCGTTCGTTTTTGCAAGAACAAAAATCGCGCCGCAACGAACGCGCCGAAATGATTGGTGAGCGACTGGAAAAAGCGCATATTCCCGGAGCGCTGGAAGGTGCACAGAAACTGGCAAACGGTGGGGCGGTGACGCGCGGCCATTTTGCCCGTTTTCTGGTTGAGGCGGGCAAAGCCACGACGATGGCGGACGTGTTTAAAAAATATCTGGCACGCGGGAAAACCGGTTACGTTCCGCCACAGTGGTGTACAATAAAACAAGCTATTGATGTCATTCATCATTCTGGCGGTAAGGCCGTGCTCGCCCATCCGGGGCGGTATAATCTTTCTGCTAAGTGGCTGAAAAGACTGCTGGCACACTTTGCCGAATGTGGCGGTGAGGCGATGGAAGTCGCCCAGTGCCAGCAGGCGCCCAATGAGCGTGCGCAGCTTGCGACCTACGCGCGTCAGTTCGGTCTGCTGGGTTCGCAGGGGTCGGATTTCCATCAGCCCTGTGCGTGGATCGAGCTGGGACGCAAGCTCTGGTTGCCCGCAGGCGTTGAACCCGTCTGGCAGCTCTGGGAACAGCCGCAGAAAATTGAAGAGAGGGAAGTATGAGTCAGTTTTTCTATATTCATCCGGATAACCCGCAGCCACGCTTAATTAATCAGGCCGTGGAGATCGTTCGCAAAGGCGGCGTGATTGTCTACCCGACCGATTCTGGCTACGCGCTGGGCTGTAAAATTGAAGACAAAGGGGCGATGGAGCGCATTTGCCGCATTCGTCAGCTGCCGGACGGCCATAACTTTACCCTGATGTGCCGCGATCTTTCCGAACTGTCGACCTACGCGTATGTCGATAACGTGGCGTTTCGTCTGATCAAAAATAACACGCCGGGCAACTACACCTTTATTCTTAAAGGAACCAAGGAAGTGCCGCGCCGACTGTTACAGGAAAAGCGTAAAACCATCGGGATGCGCGTACCGTCCAACCCGATTGCGCAGGCGCTGCTGGAAACCCTCGGCGAGCCGATGCTTTCGACTTCTTTAATGTTGCCTGGCAGCGAGTTCACCGAATCCGATCCCGAAGAGATTAAAGACCGTCTGGAAAAGGTGGTCGAGTTGATTATTCATGGCGGCTACCTTGGTCAGCAGCCAACCACCGTTGTTGACTTAACCGAAGATGCGCCAGAAGTCATTCGTGAAGGCGTGGGTGATGTTAAGCCTTTCTTGTAAGGGTGTAAGCAGATATACTACGCGGCCATCAAAGCAGGGCTGAGCCCTCTTTTGACCTGATTCGACGCCTGTGAAGGCGACACCTGAGGAAGCTCAATGAGCGAGAAGTTACAGAAAGTGCTGGCGCGTGCCGGCCACGGTTCACGCCGTGAAATCGAAGCCATTATTGAAGCGGGTCGCGTGAGTGTGGACGGTAAAATCGCCACGCTGGGTGACCGCGTAGAAATCGTACCGGGATTGAAGATCCGCATCGACGGTCATCTTATTTCCGTGAAAGAGTCCGCTGAGCAGATCTGCCGCGTGCTGGCGTATTACAAGCCAGAAGGCGAGCTGTGTACGCGCAACGACCCTGAAGGTCGCCCGACGGTGTTTGACCGTCTGCCTAAACTGCGCGGCGCTCGCTGGATTGCCGTGGGGCGTCTGGACGTGAATACCTGCGGCCTGCTGCTGTTTACCACTGATGGTGAACTGGCAAACCGTCTGATGCACCCTAGCCGTGAAGTGGAACGCGAATACGCCGTGCGTGTCTTCGGCCAGGTTGATGAGAATAAACTGCGCGATCTGTCACGCGGCGTTCAGCTGGAAGACGGTCCTGCGGCATTTAAAACCATCAAATTTACCGGTGGCGAAGGCATTAACCAGTGGTACAACGTTACCCTGACTGAAGGCCGTAACCGCGAAGTGCGTCGTCTTTGGGAAGCGGTAGGTGTGCAGGTGAGCCGTCTGATCCGTGTCCGTTATGGCGACATCCTGCTGCCAAAAGGTCTGCCACGGGGTGGTTATACCGAGCTGGATCTGACACAGACTAACTACCTGCGTGAACTGGTTGGTCTGACGCCAGAAACCACCTCTAAAGTGGCGGTGGAAAAAGATCGTCGTCGTATGAAGGCGAATCAGATCCGTCGTGCGGTGAAACGCCATAGCCAGGTGAGCAGCAACCGCCGCTCTGGCAGCCGTAACAACAACGGTTAATATAAAAGCCCGGTGAAGATCACCGGGCTTTTTTCTTAGTAATCAATACCGATTTGCGCTTTGATTCCCGCGTCAAACGCGTGTTTGACCGGACGCAGTTCGCTGACGGTATCAGCAAGCTCCAGTATTTCCCGATGACAGCCACGCCCCGTGACGATAACCGTCTGGTGCGCCGGGCGTTGTTGTAACGCCTCCAGTACCGCATCCAGCGGGAGATAGTCGTAGGCCACCATATAGGTTATCTCATCCAGCAGAACCATATTCAGGGCGGGGTCTGCCAGCATTCTTTTGGCGTGCTCCCAGACTGCAAGACAAGCTGCAGTATCGGTTTCACGGTTCTGCGTATCCCATGTAAAACCTGTCGCCATCACCTGAAATTCAACGCCATGCGGTTCAAGCAGATTACGTTCGCCGTTCGGCCATTCGCCTTTGATGAACTGAATGACGCCCACTTTCTGCCCGTGACCGACAGCACGCGTGGCGGTGCCAAATGCCGCGGTAGTTTTACCTTTGCCGTTACCGGTAAAGACGATAATTATCCCGCGCTCGTCCTGTGCGGCCGCAACGCGCGCATCGACCTGTTCCTTCAGACGCTGCTGGCGTTGTTGATGGCGTTCTTCACTCATTGCGAAATCCCTGGTTTACGGCCCGGCTGGGCATCGAAGGTCATCCCCGTTTTACGTCGGCTGTCGTCGCCCATCAGCCAGAGATAGAGCGGCATAATGTCTGTGGGTGTTTTCAGTTTCTGCGGGTCTTCCGACGGGAAGGCGCTGGCGCGCATTTTGGTGCGCGTTCCACCCGGGTTAATGCAATTTACGCGCAGATGGCGGCTTTGATACTCCTCCGCCAGCACCTGCATCATCCCTTCAGTCGCGAATTTCGAGACGGCATATGCCCCCCAGTTGGCTCGACCTTCGCGGCCTACGCTTGAGGAGGTAAAGACCAGCGAGCCGGACTCGGATTTAAGTAATAAAGGAAGCAATGCCTGCGTCAGGAAAAACGTGCCGTTGACGTTGACCTGCATCACCTGCTGCCAGATATCGGGATCCTGTTCATCCATAGGACGGACTTCTCCCAGCAAACCTGCATTGTGCAGGACACCGTCCAGCCGCGGATAGTGGGCGCTAATACGGTGAGCAAGCTCCTGGCACACCGCTGGCGTGCAGGTGAGTAAATCGAGGGTATACCACGGGGCCGGAATGCCGCCTGCCGCCTCTATTTCCTGCGCGACGCTTTTCAGTTTCTCTTCGTTACGACCAATAAGAATAACACTCGCGCCATAGTCAGCGTAGGTCAGGGCCGCCTCGCGACCAATTCCGTCGCTGGCACCGGTGACCAGAATGATGCGATTTTGCAGCAGATTTTTTTGCGGTTGATAATGCACGGGGACTCCTCTGGCGCGCAGTGACGCAATGACGCCTTCTTTATGACTTTTCGGCTTTATGCCCGAATTAGCATGAGAATTCAATCAGTCTACAGGAGGCATTACTGTAAAATTAACAATTTGCAAATATTTAAACCCCCATGAGGGGATTCCTGAAGCAGGCTCGCAGAGGTAATGTCACGAGCGAGACGCATGGGCAGGGCTGTTGTACACTGCCGTGAAAGAATCGTGGTTAAACAAGGTGGAACGCGTGGAATTACTTTCTCAGTATGGGTTGTTTTTGGCCAAAATCGCAACGGTGGTGATTGCCATTGCGGTGATTGCCGTTCTGATTGTAAACCTGACGCAGCGTAAGCGTCAGCGTGGGGAGTTACGCATTACCCGCCTGAGTGAGCAGTATAAAGAGATGCAGGAAGATATGTCTCTGTCGCTGCTCGATAGCCATCAACAGAAGCAGTGGCTTAAAGCGCAGAAGAAAAAGCATAAACAGGAAGCCAAAGCGGCAAAAGCGAAAGCAAAGCTCAATGCACCGCAGGATGAGGCAAAGCCACGCGTCTATGTGCTCGACTTTAAAGGCAGCATGGATGCGCATGAAGTTTCTTCTTTGCGCGAAGAGGTCACTGCCGTTCTTGCCGTGGCAAAACCGCAGGATCAGGTGGTGGTGCGTCTTGAAAGCCCGGGCGGTGTGGTACACGGTTACGGACTGGCTGCGTCACAGCTGCAGCGCCTGCGTGAAAAACAGATCCCGCTGACCGTTGCGGTGGATAAAGTCGCGGCGAGCGGTGGCTACATGATGGCCTGCGTCGCGGATAAAATTGTGGCGGCACCGTTTTCTATTATTGGTTCAATCGGTGTGGTTGCGCAAATCCCTAACTTTAACCGCTTCCTCAAAAACAAAGAGATCGACATTGAACTGCACACGGCCGGGCAGTACAAACGCACTCTGACGCTGCTGGGGGAAAACACGGAAGAAGGGCGTCAGAAATTCCGTGAAGATCTCAATGAAACGCACCACCTCTTTAAAGACTTTGTGCACCGTATGCGCCCATCGCTCGATATTGAGCAGGTCGCGACGGGGGAGCACTGGTACGGGATCCAGGCCCAGGAGAAAGGACTGGTAGATGAGGTGGGCACCAGCGATGACCTGCTGCTGAACCTGATGGATGGCCGTGAGCTGGTGGGCGTGCGCTTTACGCAGCGCAAGCGTCTGCTCGATCGCTTTACCAACAGTGCGGCAGAAAGTGCCGATCGGCTGTTGCTCCGCTGGCTACAGCGCGGACAAAAACCGTTGCTGTAAACAAAAACGCGAGGCTCAGGCCTCGCGTTTTGCATTAATCAACCAGGTGATATTTCTCTGAAAGCGTATGCGCCAGGTATTTAAACATGTTAAACACGGCGGTGCTTTTCGGGGTAGGTAGCCCCTGTTCGTCAAGGAAGTATTCGCCGCTGAAAACCAGCACGCCATTACGCTGTTCTACGCCGGTGGCTTCAATACCCGCCAGAGTATCTTCATGATCACGGATAAGCTTGTTTGCTTCGATAAGCAGAGAGACTCGGTCAATTGGTTGGGTCGTATTGTGCATAATCCACTCCTTAAACAGTGACAATAGTCTACGCCGAGGGCGCTTTGGGGGCAAATTTTCCCTGTAATCTGAGGGGATAAGGTGCAGGAGCCTGGCTGGCGTGATTTGCTTTTGCATGCTAATAAAGTTGCGTAACGGATTTTATCAGGTAGAGTGTGCGCTTTCGTCATTCTGGCAACAGAATTGCTTGACATTCGACCGGTAATTCGTCACGAATCATATGAGGCGTGAGAAAAATACCCGAAAACTCAATCACCTGGGCGTCATTTCTCTGACGTTCGGTAAGACAAAGGGGTTGATATCCCCTGACGCAGTCGCAATATCAATGACGCGTCGTCAGTGGAAGGGAAATCAACGTGCGGCGTATTCCTGGAAGAATTAAATTAGGTAAAGGTGAATATGGGTAAAGCTCTCGTCATCGTTGAGTCCCCGGCAAAAGCCAAAACGATCAATAAGTATCTGGGTAATGACTACGTGGTTAAGTCCAGCGTGGGTCATATCCGCGATTTGCCGACCAGTGGCTCAGCCAGCAAAAAGAGCGCAGACTCTACCTCCACCAAAGGGGCTAAAAAGCCTAAAAAGGATGAACGTAGCGCGCTTGTCAACCGCATGGGTGTTAACCCATGGCACAACTGGGATGCACAATACGAAGTGCTGCCCGGGAAAGAAAAAGTCGTTAATGAGCTGAAACAGCTTGCTGAAAAAGCAGACCACATCTATCTCGCAACCGACCTTGACCGCGAAGGGGAAGCCATTGCGTGGCACCTGCGGGAAGTGATCGGTGGTGATGACAAACGCTACAGCCGTGTAGTGTTTAACGAAATTACGAAGAATGCGATTCGTCAGGCGTTTGAAAAGCCGGGCGAACTGAACATTGACCGTGTAAACGCGCAGCAGGCACGTCGCTTTATGGACCGTGTTGTGGGCTACATGGTGTCTCCACTGCTGTGGAAAAAGATTGCCCGTGGTCTGTCCGCAGGCCGTGTGCAATCCGTTGCCGTGCGTCTTGTCGTTGAACGTGAACGCGAAATTAAAGCGTTTGTGCCAGAAGAGTTCTGGGAAGTCGACGCGAATGTCACCACGCCGGGCGGGGATGCTCTGCCGCTGCAGGTGAGCCATCAGAACGACAAGCCTTTCCGTCCTGAAAACCGTGACCAGACCATGGCCGCGGTGGCGCTGCTGGAAAAAGCACGCTATCAGGTTCTGGAGCGTGAAGACAAACCGACCAGCAGTAAGCCTGGCGCACCGTTTATTACCTCTACGCTGCAACAGGCCGCAAGCACGCGTCTGGGTTATGGCGTGAAGAAAACCATGATGATGGCCCAGCGCTTGTATGAAGCGGGTTACATCACCTACATGCGTACTGACTCGACTAACCTGAGTCAGGATGCGGTTAACATGGTGCGCGGCTATATCGGTGACAATTTCGGTAAGAAATACCTGCCGGAAAGCGCTAACCAGTACGCCAGCAAAGAGAACTCACAGGAAGCGCACGAAGCCATTCGTCCTTCTGACGTCTCTGTGTTAGCGGAATCGCTGAAGGATATGGAAGCCGACGCCCAAAAGCTGTACCAGCTTATCTGGCGCCAGTTCGTCGCGTGTCAAATGACACCCGCGCAGTACGATTCCACTACGCTTACCGTTGGTGCGGGTGATTTCCGTCTGAAAGCGCGTGGCCGTATCCTGCGTTTCGATGGCTGGACGAAAGTCATGCCTGCACTGCGTAAAGGCGACGAAGACCGAACGCTGCCGGCGGTGAACAAAGGGGATGAACTCTCTCTGGTTGACCTCGTGCCAGCTCAGCACTTTACCAAGCCGCCTGCGCGCTTTAGCGAAGCATCGCTGGTAAAAGAGCTGGAAAAACGCGGTATTGGTCGTCCGTCAACATATGCGTCAATCATTTCGACCATTCAGGATCGTGGCTATGTGCGTGTTGAAAACCGCCGTTTCTACGCTGAAAAAATGGGTGAGATCGTAACCGACCGTCTGGAAGCCAACTTCCGCGAGTTGATGAACTATGACTTTACCGCACAGATGGAAGACAGCCTTGACCAGGTTGCCAGCCATCAGGCGGAATGGAAGAAAGTGCTCGACAGCTTCTTCAGCGACTTTACCAACCAGCTTGAAAAAGCGGAGAAAGATCCTGAAGAGGGCGGCATGCTGCCTAACCAGATGGTACTGACCAGCATCGATTGCCCAACCTGTGGCCGTAAGATGGGGATCCGTACTGCGACAACAGGCGTCTTCCTTGGTTGCTCCGGCTATGCGTTATCGCCGAAAGAGCGCTGCAAAACCACCATCAACCTGGTACCTGAGAACGAAGTTCTTAACGTGCTGGAAGGTGACGATGCAGAAACCAATGCCCTGCGTGCCAAACGTCGTTGTAAGAAATGTGGCACGGCGATGGACAGCTACCTGATCGATCCGAAACGCAAATTGCACGTCTGCGGGAATAACCCAACGTGTGATGGTTATGAGATCGAAGAGGGTGAGTTCCGCATCAAAGGCTATGACGGCCCTATCGTTGAGTGCGAGAAGTGTGGCTCGGAAATGCACCTGAAAATGGGGCGTTTCGGGAAATACATGGCGTGCACCAACGACGAGTGTAAGAACACCCGTAAGATTCTGCGTAACGGTGAAGTCGCGCCGCCGAAGGAAGATCCAGTTCCGCTGCCAGAATTGCCGTGTGAGAAGTCTGACGCCTATTTCGTGCTGCGTGACGGTGCTGCCGGGGTCTTCCTCGCGGCCAACACCTTCCCGAAATCGCGTGAAACCCGCGCGCCGCTGGTGGAAGAGCTGCATCGCTTCCGCGACCGTCTGCCTGAGAAACTGCGTTATCTGGCCGATGCGCCACAGCAGGATCCTGAAGGCAATAAAACGGTGGTACGTTTTAGCCGTAAAACAAAACAGCAGTACGTTGCGGCTGAGAAAGAGGGGAAAGCGACCGGCTGGTCCGCCTTCTTTGTCGACGGAAAATGGGTTGAAGGCAAGAAATAATCTTCCCTTACCGTAACTTACCTGTAAAAGGGCCGGACTTCCGGCCCTTTTTTATTACCTTGTTATTATTTTTTGTTCCGTACTATACAGTCAGGCTATAAATGATATAGTGGTTATAGTTAACCCTTTTCTTATTATCAAATCGTCTTAAGCGATTGACCGCGTGCGCTAAATCGGATGGTCTGGCATGAAATTACAGCAGCTTCGTTATATCGTTGAGGTGGTAAATCACAACCTTAACGTCTCTTCTACCGCTGAGGGGTTATATACCTCGCAACCGGGCATCAGCAAACAGGTTCGTATGCTGGAGGACGAATTAGGTATCCAGATTTTCGCTCGCAGCGGTAAGCACCTCACGCAGGTGACACCCGCCGGGCAGGAAATCATTCGTATTGCCCGGGAAGTCCTCTCCAAAGTTGACGCTATTAAGTCCGTGGCGGGTGAACATACCTGGCCGGATAAAGGCTCGCTTTATATTGCCACAACGCATACTCAGGCGCGTTATGCGCTGCCAGGCGTTATTAAGGGCTTTATAGAACGTTATCCGCGCGTCTCTTTGCATATGCATCAGGGCTCGCCCACGCAAATCGCTGAAGCGGTTTCAAAGGGCAACGCGGACTTTGCCATCGCGACAGAAGCGCTTCACCTGTATGACGATCTGGTTATGCTACCGTGCTACCACTGGAACCGTTCTATCGTAGTGACCCCGGATCATCCGCTGGCGGGGAAAGGGTCGGTGACTATTGAAGAGCTGGCGCAATATCCTTTAGTGACATACACCTTCGGCTTCACCGGACGCTCTGAGCTTGATACGGCCTTTAACCGGGCGGGATTAACGCCGCGCATTGTCTTTACCGCCACGGATGCTGATGTCATTAAAACCTATGTGCGGCTTGGCCTGGGCGTTGGCGTGATTGCCAGCATGGCCGTCGACCCGGTTTCAGACCCGGATTTGGTTCGTCTTGATGCGCACGATATTTTCAGCCACAGCACGACCAAAATTGGTTTCCGTCGCAGCACCTTCCTGCGCAGCTATATGTATGATTTTATTCAACGCTTTGCCCCGCATTTAACGCGTGACGTGGTCGATACGGCTGTTGCATTACGCTCAAATGAAGATATTGAAGAGATGTTTAAAGACATCAAACTTCCGGCAAAATAATCACTCCCGGTATCTTTCCCTCACGGAAAGATACCGAATTAACTCCTCAAAGCTAAATCATAATTATCATCATCTACATTTTCCCTGCCATATAATGTCATTACCCATTTAATCTGTATGGTTTTAATGTCGTGAATTGGCGACAAAAGTAGAAACTAATTTACGGCTACGCAAATATTTCTTTTCAATTATTTATTTCTGGTCAAAAGATTGAATATTTCCCACCCATTGATGCGTAAATTCACTGGCTTTTCGGCTAAAGTTTCTTTAGGATTTATCTCAACAGATGATTAATTGTACCAATTGTTTGGTCCTAAATGATAAGCGATATCGATTGTATGAGGTTAGCAATGCCTTCAGGAAGTGAAGAACCGCAAAGGGATCCTGCGCTCAAGCGTAAAGCCTGGCTGGCGGTCTTTCTCGTCTCCGCCCTGTTTTGGGTAGTGGTTGCTCTCCTTGCCTGGAAATATTGGGGTTGAATATGGCAGTGACGGTACGTACAGAAACGGTAAAACAGATGTGTCAGCATCGTGACAGTGGTCACAAAGGACGCAAAGCACCTGCGACCGTTGTCCCCGCGTCCTGGAAACTGACGCCACAGCAGCAAGCCTTTATTGATGTGTTCGCAGAAGACGAACCCAAAAAACAATAATTTAGTTAATTGCGTAATGATGCAAATAGTCTGAATAAAGACTCTGCACCTTTGTACTCTTTAATAAATACACATCAGCAATATAGAACTGAGGGCAAACCTCGGAGCCTTTTTAAAAATAATGCCTGGTGTACCCTATGATGAATAACATGATGTCTCACAAATACTGGTCATGGCTCGGCGTTTTTTCTGTGTCGATCCTGTTCTGGTCTCAGCTCATCTGGCTGGCCTTCCTGTAAATCCAAAACCTCGCTGCGGCGGGGTTTTTTGTTTTCGCACTTCACTGGACCATTCCTAAATTTATCAATTCGGGTTGTTATCAAAACGTTACGACATCTTTGTGTTATCTTTAATTACAGCCCTGATGATTGTCAGGACATCTCTGTAATTAAGGAGGAGCTTATGTCGTTAACCCTACGCGAAGCCAGTAAGGACACATTACAGGCAGAAAACAAAACCTGGCATTACTATAGCCTGCCACTGGCTGCCAGAACGCTTGGGGACATTTCGCGTTTACCCAAGTCCTTGAAAGTTTTGCTGGAAAACCTCTTACGCTGGCAGGATGGCGATTCCGTCACCCTCGAGGATATCCAGGCGCTGGCGGGGTGGCTGAAGAGTGCCCATGCCGACAGAGAAATAGCCTATCGCCCGGCGAGGGTCCTGATGCAGGACTTTACCGGTGTTCCCGCCGTGGTTGATTTAGCCGCCATGCGCGAAGCCGTTAAGCGCCTCGGTGGCGATACGGCAAAAGTGAATCCGCTTTCTCCCGTTGACCTCGTGATTGACCACTCCGTGACCGTTGACCACTTTGGTAATGATGACGCTTTTGGTGAAAACGTACGTCTGGAGATGGAACGTAACCACGAGCGCTATGTCTTTCTGAAATGGGGGCAACAGGCGTTCAGCCGCTTTAGCGTGGTTCCGCCTGGAACCGGTATTTGCCATCAGGTTAACCTCGAATATCTGGGCAAAGCCGTCTGGAGTGAATTGCAGGATAAAGAGTGGGTGGCTTATCCGGATACGCTGGTCGGGACGGATTCACATACCACCATGATTAACGGCCTCGGTGTGCTGGGGTGGGGCGTCGGGGGTATTGAAGCGGAAGCGGCTATGCTTGGTCAGCCGGTGTCGATGCTCATTCCTGATGTGGTGGGCTTCAAGCTCACCGGTAAGCTGTCGGAAGGCATTACCGCGACCGACCTGGTGTTAACCGTCACCCAGATGCTGCGTAAGCATGGGGTGGTGGGTAAATTTGTTGAATTCTACGGTGACGGACTGGATTCGCTGCCGCTGGCCGATCGCGCCACGATCGCCAATATGGCGCCGGAATATGGCGCGACCTGTGGCTTCTTCCCCATCGATGACGTCACGCTGGAATATATGCGCCTGAGTGGTCGCAGTGAAGAGCAGGTCGCGCTGGTCGAGGCCTACACTAAAGCGCAGGGGATGTGGCGAAACCCGGGTGATGAGCCGGTATTTACCAGCACGCTTGAGCTGGATATGGGAAGCGTCGAGGCGAGCCTTGCCGGGCCAAAACGCCCGCAGGATCGGGTCGCGTTACCGGACGTGCCGAAAGCTTTTGCCGCCAGCAATGAACTGGAAGTCAATGTCGCGAAAAAAGATCACCGTCCAATAGACTATGTCCTGAACGGACATCAGTATCAACTTCCGGATGGCGCGGTGGTTATTGCCGCTATCACCTCCTGCACCAACACCTCGAACCCAAGCGTTTTGATGGCCGCGGGACTGTTGGCCAAAAAAGCCGTTGAGCTTGGACTGAAACCGCAGCCGTGGGTTAAGGCTTCGCTGGCCCCGGGCTCTAAAGTGGTTTCAGATTACCTGGCGCAGGCAAAACTCACCCCGTACCTTGACGAGCTGGGCTTTAACCTCGTGGGTTACGGATGTACTACCTGTATCGGTAACTCCGGTCCGCTGCCTGAGCCGATTGAAACGGCGATCAAGCAGGGCGATCTTACCGTGGGTGCGGTTCTTTCCGGTAACCGCAACTTTGAAGGGCGTATTCATCCGCTGGTGAAAACCAACTGGCTGGCCTCGCCGCCGCTGGTTGTGGCTTACGCGCTGGCGGGAAACATGAATATCAATCTCACGACAGACCCGATTGGTCACGATCGCAAGAACGAGCCTGTTTACCTGAAAGATATCTGGCCGTCTTCACGCGACATCGCGCGAGCCGTTGAAAAGGTCTCAACCGAAATGTTCCGCAAAGAGTATGCGGAAGTGTTTGAAGGCACACCGGAATGGAAAACAATTAACGTCGTGGGCTCGGATACCTATGACTGGCAGGATGATTCGACCTATATTCGTCTGTCACCGTTCTTCGATGACATGCTGGCTGAACCTGCTCCGCTTAAGGATATCCACGGGGCGCGTATTCTGGCGATGCTGGGCGATTCCGTTACCACGGACCACATCTCGCCGGCGGGCAGTATCAAAGCCGACAGTCCGGCAGGCCGCTATCTGCAAAGCCGTGGGGTGGAACGCCGGGACTTCAACTCCTACGGATCGCGTCGTGGTAACCACGAAGTGATGATGCGCGGGACGTTTGCCAACATCCGCATCCGCAACGAAATGGTTCCAGGCGTGGAAGGGGGCATGACGCGTCATTTACCTGGCACGGAAGTGGTTTCGATTTATGATGCCGCCGTCAAATACCAACAGGAAGGCACGCCGCTGGCGGTGATTGCCGGTAAAGAGTACGGCTCCGGCTCCAGTCGAGACTGGGCAGCGAAAGGTCCGCGCCTGCTTGGGGTACGCGTGGTCATTGCCGAATCTTTCGAGCGTATTCACCGTTCGAATCTTATCGGGATGGGGATCCTGCCGCTAGAGTTCCCGCAGGGCGTCACCCGTAAAACGCTGGGGCTGACCGGGGAAGAGCAGATTGATATTAGTGGTCTGCAAAACCTGCAGCCGGGTAAAACGGTTCCGGTGACGTTAACGCGAGCAGACGGTAAAACGGAAGTGCTTGAATGCCGGTGTCGCATTGATACGGCAACCGAGCTGACTTACTACCAGAACGACGGCATATTACATTACGTAATTCGTAAAATGCTGGATTGACGCACTCAGCCCGGCTCGCGATGGCGATGCCGGGCATCTCGCGATCACTCGCTCAGGAGGTGACCCATTTTGGCGGCTTTGGTATCAAGATAGTGGGCGTTTTTCGGGTTACGGCCGACAATCAGCGGAACACGTTCGACGATATTGATCCCCGCTTCGGTCAGGATTTCCACCTTTTTCGGGTTATTGGTCAGCAGACGGACCTCATCTACCCCAAGAAGCTTGAACATATCGGCGCACAGGGTAAAGTCGCGCTCATCGGCGGCAAACCCGAGCTGGTGGTTCGCTTCAACCGTATCGTATCCCTGATCCTGCAGCGCGTAGGCGCGGATTTTATTCAGCAGGCCAATATTACGACCTTCCTGACGGTGATAAAGCAGCACCCCACGACCTTCTTCAGCGATGTGAGAAAGGGCTGCTTCAAGCTGGAAACCGCAATCACAGCGCAGGCTGAACAAGGCATCGCCAGTCAGACACTCCGAATGTACGCGAGAGAGTACCGGCGTCTGTCCTGAAATGTCACCGAACACCAGCGCGACATGATCCTGTCCGGTTGCCAGTTCTTCAAATCCCACCATCAGGAAATCGCCCCATGGGGTTGGCAGTTTGGCTTCTGCCACACGTTTAAGCTGCATGTGATTCTCCAGAGTAGGCTGACACGTTTCGTGCCTTTCGCCTGTTTGGCTTTCTGTATCTGTTCATTTTGCCACAAGCTCAGCACGTTCGCCTAATGGGCGCCATGCTATATGGACGTTAAACGCACGATCCGACATATCCACCCAACAGATGAATTTCAGTTATGATTGTGGTGCTTAGCGAAAAAGGAGAAGACATGCTTTCAATCGCCAGACGTACGGCAGCAGGTGCGGCCATTCTACTTATTATGCCGCTGGCCGTATGGGTCTCAGGCTGGATGTGGCAGCCGGGGCAGAACGCCACATGGCTGAAAACATTATACTGGATAACGGAGACGGTCACCCAGCCGTGGGGAATTATCACGCATGTGATCCTTTGCGCCTGGTTTCTGTGGTGTTTGCGCTTTCGTCTGCGTGCGGCGCTGATGCTCTTTGCGATACTCGGTGGGGCGATCCTCATCGGTCAGGGTGTGAAGTCCTGGGTTAAAGATCACGTCCAGGAGCCGCGTCCTTTTGTCGTCTGGCTGGAAAAAGCACACCATGTTCCGGTGGATGAGTTCTACAATTTAAAACGTAAAGATCGTGGTGCGCTGGTCAAAGAACAGCTTGCGGAACAGCAGGATATCCCGAAGTTCTTACGTAAACACTGGCAAAAAGAGACCGGGTTTGCTTTTCCTTCCGGCCATACCATGTTTGCCGCCAGTTGGGCGTTACTGGGAGTAGGGCTGCTTTGGCCACGGCGACGTACGGTCACGATCGCGATTTTACTAGTCTGGGCCACAGGGGTGATGGGCAGTCGTTTGCTGCTGGGGATGCACTGGCCGCTGGATTTGGTGGTGGCTACGCTGATCTCATGGCTGCTTGTGACGCTGGCAACATGGCTTGCTGAACGCATCTGCGGTCCGTTAACGCCACCGCCTGTCGAGGAAGAAGAGATCGCCGAAAGGGACCAAAGCGACGCCTGACGGTTGATATTCCGTGTTTTGCCCATAAATCCATGACTGGCGCGTCACTTTTTCCGTTTCGCGCACGTCACTAAAATGGTAGTTTATAAGGCTGATTGCGGTGAGTTGAACACACTTTATTCGCTTGAACCACATAACGGGAAGTAATGTGAAATATTTACTCATTTTCTTACTGGTATTGGCGATTTTTGTCATTTCAGTCACATTGGGTGCACAAAACGATCAACAGGTGACGTTTAACTATCTGCTGGCGCAGGGCGAGTATCGTGTATCGAGCCTTCTGGCGGTTTTATTCGCCGCGGGCTTTGCGATTGGCTGGCTGGTATGCGGTCTTTTCTGGTTGAAAGTTCGTGTTTCACTTGCACGCGCTGAACGTAAAATTAAACGACTCGAACATCAAATTGCGCCTGCGTCCGACATTCCGGAAAGCTCTGGTGTGCCGGTCGTCAAGGAATAATCGACTATGCTGGAGTTGTTGTTTCTGCTTTTGCCTGTAGCCGCAGCCTATGGCTGGTATATGGGCCGCAGAAGTGCGCAACAAACAAAACAGGATGAGGCTAACCGACTCTCCCGCGACTACGTTGCTGGGGTGAACTTCCTCCTGAGCAATCAACAGGACAAAGCAGTAGACCTGTTCCTCGATATGCTCAAAGAGGATACGGGCACCGTTGAAGCGCATCTCACCCTGGGAAACCTGTTCCGCTCGCGCGGAGAGGTTGACCGCGCCATTCGTATTCACCAGACCCTTATGGAAAGCGCCTCGTTGACCTACGATCAACGCCTGCTGGCGGTACAACAGCTGGGCCGTGATTACATGGCGGCGGGGCTGTACGACCGTGCAGAAGACATGTTCTCGCAGCTGGTGGATGAAACGGATTTCCGCGTCAGTGCCTTGCAGCAGCTGCTGCAGATTTATCAGGCCACCAGTGACTGGCAGAAAGCCATTGATACGGCCGAGCGTCTGGTGAAGCTGGGCAAAGATAAGCAGCGAGTTGAGATAGCCCACTTCTACTGTGAACTGGCCCTTCAGCAAATGGGCAACGACGATATGGACAAAGCCATGGCGTTGCTTAAAAAGGGTGCCGCCGCTGACCGTAACAGCGCGCGTATCTCCATCATGATGGGGCGCGTCTTTATGGCGAACGGCGACTATGCCAAAGCTGTAGAGAGCCTGTTGCGGGTTATTGACCAGGATAAAGAGCTGGTCAGTGAAACCCTCGACATGCTGCAAACCTGCTATCAACAACTGGATAAGCAGGATGAATGGGTAGCGTTCCTGCGTCGTTGCGTGGAAGAGAACACCGGCGCGACTGCCGAACTGATGCTCTCGGACGTGGTTGAGCAGTATGAGGGCAGTGATACAGCGCAGGTCTATATTACGCGTCAGCTGCAGCGTCATCCGACCATGCGGGTATTCCATAAGCTGATGGACTACCACCTCAACGATGCAGAGGAAGGGCGCGCCAAAGAGAGCCTGATGGTACTGCGCGACATGGTAGGCGAGCAGGTACGAAGCAAACCGCGCTATCGTTGCCAGAAGTGTGGGTTTACGGCGTATACGCTGTACTGGCACTGTCCTTCATGCCGGGCATGGTCGACCATCAAGCCAATCCGTGGCCTTGATGGGCAGTAATTTTTAAAAACGATCTATTTTAGTTACAACATACTGATAGGTTTTCAGAACCCATCGAGTCCGTGCGGTTTGCCGGCCAGGCAGGAGAGTAAATCGATCCTGTCAATTTGCAGCGCTGGCAGGTAGAATGCTCGCCGTTTATCTGTTCCGCGCCGCTGCGCGCCCATAGACGAAAAGGGCTGGTCATGACGTCTGTTACTTCCTCCGCTTCCCGCGTAATTACTGATTCTCCTGTTGTTGTTGCGCTTGATTACAATAAACGTGACGCGGCACTGGCCTTTGTCGACGGTATAGACCCTCGCGACTGCCGTCTGAAAGTTGGCAAAGAGATGTTCACGCTGTTTGGACCGCAAATCGTACGCGACCTGCAACAGCGCGGTTTTGACGTTTTCCTCGACCTTAAATTCCACGATATCCCGAATACCACCGCGCACGCCGTGGCTGCTGCTGCAGAACTGGGGGTGTGGATGGTCAATGTGCATGCATCGGGTGGGGCAAGAATGATGACCGCGGCCCGTGAAGCGCTCCTGCCGTTCGGCAGCGACGCACCGTTGCTGATTGCGGTTACCGTGCTGACCAGTATGGATGAGAGTGATTTACGCGATCTCGGCGTGACGTTGTCACCTGCTGAGTATGCAGAGCGTCTCGCGCGCCTGACGCAAAATTGCGGGCTTGATGGTGTCGTCTGTTCCGCGCAGGAAGCCGTGCGTTTCAAATCAGAACTGGGCCAGGCTTTCAAACTCGTTACCCCAGGTATCCGCCCGGTCGGCAGCGAGGCAGGCGATCAGCGTCGCATTATGACGCCTGAACAGGCGCTGGCGGCAGGGGTAGACTATATGGTCATTGGGCGTCCTGTGACGCAGTCTGCTAAGCCGTCAGAGACGCTCAAAGCGATCAATGCATCACTGAAAAAGGGGGCATAATGACTGATTCAAACAGTCGTCTGGTCTACTCAACAGAAAGTGGGCGTATAGACGAACCAAAAGCGAAAGCCGAGCGCCCGAAGGGGGACGGTATTGTTCGTATCCAGCGTCAAACCAGTGGGCGTAAAGGTAAGGGCGTATGCCTTATCTCCGGCATTGATCTTGACGACGCGGAACTGGTTAAGCTGGCCGCCGATCTGAAAAAGAAATGTGGCTGCGGTGGTGCCGTGAAAGACGGTATTATCGAAATCCAGGGCGATAAACGTGATTTAATTAAATCCCTGCTCGAAGCCAAAGGCATGAAAGTGAAACTGGCGGGCGGCTAAAATAGATGAGCCACGGCATTTGCCGTGGCTCTTTTTTTTACGTGCGTAAGTCAGACCTGAAATGCGTTCTAATATCGCAGTACCGGTGAAGGCTTATTTAATAATTATTTGCCGACCTGGTGACCGATAATACCACCGACAGCAGCGCCACCTAATGTACCCAGCGTACTACCATCTGTTAATACCGCACCGCCCAGAGCACCAGCACCGGCACCAATTGCGGTGTTGCGGTCACGTTTAGACCAGTTAGAGCAAGCGCTCAGGGACATTGCTACAGTGATTGCCAGAACAGCGGCGGCTAATTTTTTGCTGGTTAAGGTCATAATACTTTCTCCTGAATTATCGATTCACGGAAAGAGCTACGCTTTAAGTATAGACGAATTGAATACTTGAAAACTGTTTTCCGTGAAAGCTGGTCGCGCAGGCGTTACGTAATCACGCAGGTGATAGTCACTTCCTGTTATATCGCTAACATTAATTTTACGACTTTAAGGCGGGTTAAACAGGTAAAAACTCTTAAAGGAGGGTTAGGAATCATCTCAGACAGTAGGGACATAGGCGCCCGACATTCGGGCGCTTAAAGGACTCAGGACGACTTTTTAATAATATTGACGATAAGACCGTCATCTTCCAGTTTAATACGATGCTCATCGCTCAAACGTTCGTCGGTAATTACGCGGCTAAAGCGAGAGACTGGCCCCATGGTATAAGGGTGAACGGCGCCAAATTTTGAGCTATCAGTCAGCACAATGGCCTCACACTCTTTTTCCAGCACCGCATTCACCACATCAGAACGCATCATATCGCGGCCGGTGAAGCCCGTTTCTGGCTGCCAGCCATCAATACCAATAAAGGCCTTACTGAAATGGACCTGCTGAACATACTGGCGGGTCAGGGGGCCAACCATGCTTTCGCTTTTTTTCTGGTAAATGCCGCCCAGCAGGATCACCTCGCAGCGGGTCTCTTTGAGCAGGTGCGCGATATAGCTACTGACCGTGATGATAGTAACGTCTTTCTGTTCGGCAAGCGTACGCGCCAGTAAGGCATTGCTACTGCCGTTTTCGATAAACACCGTCTCGCCATTGTTGACTAAAGACGCGGCAAACTCCGCCAGCTCACGCTTCAGGGCGTAGTTGTTCATCATGCGCGTCTCAACGTCCTCGCTATCGAGCGGGACCGCATATCCATGCGCACGACGCAGGTAGCTCTGTTTCTCCAGCAGGTTAAGATCCTGGCGGATGGTGACTTCTGAAACGCCGGTGGTTTTAGCGAGATCGACTACGCTGACGCGTCCCTGGTCAATGACCATCTGCAAAATGATTTGTTGTCGGGAATTCATAGCATCCAATTAATAAAGCGAAACAGGTTCGAAAACAGCAGGATCAAACTTCCCACGGCGCTTTTGGCTGTCCGTTCTCAGGCGCGTTTTCAGCACCCTTCTGAGCAAGAAGTTCAGACTTCAGGATCTCCAGATTACGGATCGCCGAGTGATAATCGCCTGCCACCAGGATATCCAGCACGGTATCAATACGTTGTGCTACAGCTTGTGCATCAATAGTAGACATAATCTCACCCCAGGTGCGAAAAGGTAATATTTTCAATGATGCAGAAAATGGGATCAAAAGAGAAGGGAAAAAATGCAATAACTAAATTACATAAATGAAAGTGATAAATTTATTCCCCCACATGCTGCGGGCTTAATGAGTGGATTAGTCTAAAACTGCGCGCAAGGCGCTTTTTCTGTGAGGAATTAGACTATGACAGTTATCAACCAGCCTACCTGCACCCTGTTTACCGATACTGAACGTTTCACACAGTTGTCAGCCTACTACGAGGAAGAGCGGCACACCATCTGGATGATGCTGCGGGCGCAACCTCGTCCTTGTTTTAATCATGCGTTAATTGAGGAGATCATGAACCTCTCCTGGCTGGTTCGCCAGTCCGGGTATCTTGTCGATTTTTGGGTAACCGGGTCACTGGTTCCTGAAATGTATAATGCGGGAGGCGATTTACAGTTCTTCGTAGAGTGCATTCAAAATGGACGGCGTGAAGCGTTACGCGCGTATGCACGTGCCTGCGTCGACTGTGTCCACGCAGCGTCGCGGGGGTTTGATACGGGCGCGGTCTCTCTGGCAATGGTTGAAGGCAGCGCGCTAGGCGGTGGGTTTGAGGCTGCGCTGGCACACCATTTTGTTCTCTCTCAGCGCGATGCCCGTCTGGGCTTCCCGGAAATTGCCTTCAACCTGTTCCCGGGCATGGGGGCATATTCGCTGGTCGCACGTCGGGCAGGGATGAAACTGGCGGAAGAACTCATCTACAAGGGGGAGTCGCATACGGCAGAATGGTACGAACAGCATGGATTGGTCGATGTGCTGTTTGAGCCCGGGCAGAGCTACGTCTCCGTCAGAACCTTCATCGACACGCTGCGGCCGAAGCTGAACGGGGTAAGGGCGATGTTGCGCGCCCGAACCCGGGTACTGCAACTGCCGCGCAGTGAACTGATGGATATCACGGAAGACTGGGTTGATGCGGCGTTCTGCCTCGAGCCAAAAGATATCGCCTATATGGAGCGTCTGGTGATGCTGCAAAACCGCCATCATGGGGCGTTACGCAAAGCCAGTTAACGTTGTTTTCGCGACTGATATCGCTTTAGCCATCGCTCGAATGCGGCAGCGGGCATCGGCTTAGCGAAGAGAAAGCCCTGCCGTTCGTTGACGCCGTTCTTGGTCAGAAAGGCGTCTTCTTTCGCGCTCTCGACCCCTTCAGCAATGACCTGCAGGTTTAATGCCTGTGCCACCGCGACGATGGCCCGCACCAGAGACTGGGAGATCGATTGTTTATGAATATCCCTGACGAAGGATTGATCGAGTTTAATGGCGTCGATAGGGAACCGCGCCAGCTGCGACAGAGACGAGTAGCCGGTGCCGAAATCATCAAGATGAATTTGCGCGCCAAGTTTGCTGAACTGCTGGATCACAGAGAGCGCCAGCTCTTCGTTTTCGATAAGGCAGCTTTCCGTGAGTTCAACGTCGATAGGGCAGTATTCAAAATCCAGATCCTTCAGCGCCTGCTTTAAATCGCTGAAAATGGTCTGGTCGGCCAGCTGACGTGCGGAGACGTTGACCGCCACGCGCAGGTTAATCCCCTTATCGCGCCATTTAGCCACCTGGCGCACCACATCAAGCATCACCCAGCGGCCCAGCGGGACAATCAATCCCGACTCCTCGGCATAAGAAATAAACTCCAGCGGAGGGATTAAACCGCGTTCCGGCGACTGCCAGCGCACCAGCGCTTCAAGACTTCGGATTTCACCCCGCCAGGTAATTTTAGGCTGGTAGTGAATCAGAAGTTGATCGTTATCCAGCGCTTTACGCAGGTTGGTATCCAGCCAGAGATATTCAAATACGCGCTGGTTCATCTCGGGTGAGAAGACGCAGAACTTGCCCCGGCCATTCTCTTTCGCCGTGTACATGGCGGTATCGGCATTACGGATGACGCTTTCCCTGTCGTTACCGTGCTGCGGGGCGAGGGCGATACCGAGCGAGCAACCGGTGTAAATTTCTATCAGGCCGATTCTGAACGGCTGGCGCAGACGGGTTAAGATGCGCGACGCCATGGCTTCCAGAGCGCCCTGAGAGGTATCTGTGGCCATGACAATAAACTCATCGCCGCCAAGTCGCGCCAGCACCTGACCGTCATCCAGACAGCTCAGAATGGCCAGAGCGACAGCCTGCAACAGCTGGTCGCCAAACATATGCCCGTAGGCATCGTTGACCTTTTTAAAGTTATCCAGGTCGAGATACACCACGCCGACCTGCGTTTCACCGCGGCTGGCGATGGCATCAGAAATCAGTTCGTGGATCGCGTTACGGTTTGGCAAACCGGTGATGGTGTCGGTATTGGCCAGCACGCGCAGACGCTCCTGGGCGCGGCGCTCCTCGGTAATGTCGGTGCCGGAACAGATAAGGAAAATTTCATTTTTGCCGCTGCCACTATGAACAAACTTGTTTCTGAACAAAAACAGCCGTTGCCCTTTACGCGTTTTGATCCAGCGTTCGACCTCGTAGGAGCTGCCGTTGCGAAAAAAACCGGTGATATTGCGCTTTGAAGCTGCCGCTTCGCTCCGGCTCATAAACAGCTTGAACACGTTCTGGCCAATAACTTCTTGTTCTTTCAGACCGGTATATTCTTCACTCAGCCGGTTAAAACGCTGAATATTGCCGTTATGATCGAGAATAACGATGACGGAGTTGGCTTCAGAGACAACCTGTTCAGCAAAAGAGAGGCCCTGAGCCAGGTCACGAGCCACGGAGGGCGTATCGTTCCACGCTGACGCGGTGCCGGCCCATTCATTACGGGTTATTTTGCGCCCCACAAGATGAACCGGGACATCTTCGCCGTACAACGAGAGCGTCATGGAGATGCTGGAGGTAATGACGGTTAACTGGCGGATAAGTTCGGCTTGTTCATCATCCAGCGCCACCACCTCAGTCACATCGGCATTTTCGCTGGCGGCAAGGTGCAGAGCATTGCTGTCAGCTGTCATTCGCCACCAGGGGCTATGCGTACCCATGTAACGAAACAGCAAATTCTGCTCCAGATCGTCCATCATGTTTTCTCCCGCAGCTGCTCATTAGCGCACAAATCATTCATTTGCCGTCGACTTTTCCGTTGTGAAACAGCGGCAACCCCAAAATGAACGTCGTGTTTTTTCCCGGTTTTCTTATAAAAAACGCGTCTGGCGAAAAAGGGTATTTATTGTATAAAAATTCACGTAACCGAATATAACGGCACTCTTTTACTGTAGATAATTATGGCAATTTTGGGCGGGAAGACGCTGAAAATAGTACGAAAAAATAATGATTTTGCGGCGGGGGTTCAAAAGAAAAATTGTCGGCGCTTCCCGAAGGGAAACGGCCGACAATTTAAGCGGTTATCAGGCGACTGGGCGCGCGATAACGCTGCGGGTTTCCATGCGAACTTCAGCGATGTGTACGTCAATCACGTCTGTGACTTTGTAAACTGTTTCACCTTTGATTTGCACGGTACCATTTTCCTGGCTGCAGACCAGTTCGTCACGGACGGCATGCAGGAATGGGGCAGGGATAAAGGCGACGGCACCGTTATCCACCAGGCGAACGCGCATACCGCCCCGGCTGATATCAATGATTTCTGCGGCGAAGCGAGTATCTGTACCCGCTTTATCCTGCAGGTAGCGTGCGTACAGCCAGTCTCCCACGTCACGTTCCGCCATACGGTTCAGGCGACGTCGTTCGGCCATCTGCAGGGTGGTGTCATTTTGCGGACGCGCAATGGACTCACCCTTAATGATCGCCTTCAGTAGACGGTGGTTGACCATGTCGCCATACTTACGAATAGGTGACGTCCAGGTCGCGTAGGCTTCCAGGCCGAGGCCAAAGTGTGGACCCGGCTCGGTGCTGATTTCAGCAAAGGACTGGAAACGACGGATGCGGCTGTCGAGGAAACCGGATGGCTGTGCATCCAGCTCGCGGCGCAGCTTACAGAAGCCCTGCAGCGTCAGCACTTCTTCCGGGTCAACGTGCACATCGTGGTTCTTCAGCAGGGCCGCCAGCGCTTCGGTATTGGCCGGATCAAAACCGGTGTGGACGTTGTAAATACCAAAGCCCAGCTTGTCACGCAGGACGCGAGCGGCACAAATGTTGGCAGAAATCATCGCTTCTTCAACAATGCGGTTCGCAATGCGACGCGGTTCGGCCACGATATTCAGCACTTCGCCTTTCTCACCCAGCACAAAGCGATAGTCCGGACGATCCTTAAAGACCAGCGCATGGGTTTTACGCCACTCGCCGCGGTTCAGACAAATGCGGTGCAGCAGGCGGATCTGTGCGGCAATCGCGTCTGATTCCGGTTTCCAGGTGCCGGTATTCTCAAGCCAGTCGGAAACATTGTCATACGCCAGCTTGGCTTTCGATTCGATGGTTGCGGCAAAAAATTCAATATCGTCTTCGATCCCACCATCGGCGGCGATGGTCATGCGGCAGGCAAGGACCGGACGCACTTCATTTGGACGCAGTGAGCAGAGGTCATCTGACAGTTCGCGCGGCAACATGGGGATGTTGAAGCCCGGCAGGTAGTTAGTGAACGATCGGACTTTTGCCATATCGTCCAGCTTGCTGCCTTCAACGATCCAGGCGGTGGGATCGGCAATGGCGACGGTCAAATGCAATTTGCCATCAGCGCTCTCTTCCGCATACAGCGCATCATCCATATCTTCTGTGCTGGCGCTGTCGATAGTGACAAACTCCAGGGCAGTGAGGTCGCGACGCGTCAGGCCTTCGTCCTGCATTTCAGTCGCTACGCCGTCTGGCGCTTCTTTCTCAAGATTATGGCGTGCAAGCGTCACCCACCATGGCACGAAATGGTCGTCGCCAAAGGTGATGAACTGGGTCAGTTCAGCATAAAAGCCACGATCGCCTTTCAGAGGATGACGGCGCATTTCTGCTACGGCCCAGTCACCTTCTTTGAAATCATGCTCAACACCACGGGCGGCGCGGCAAGGAATGGCATCTTTCAGCAGGGGATGATCCGGCACGATAGAAAGACGATCGTCTTTTCGCTGGACCTTGCCCACGAAGCGGGTCAGGAACGGTTCGATCAGTTCTTCCGGCTCGGCGGACTCTCGTTCCTTTTCGGTATGAATGACGGCCGTAATGCGGTCGCCATGCATCACTTTCTTCATTTGCGGTGGCGGAATGAAGTAGCTTTTCTGCGCATCAACTTCAAGGAAGCCAAAGCCCTTTTCCGTGGCTTTTACGACCCCTTCTGCACGCGGCGTCTGGGAATGCAGTTGCTGTTTAAGCTGCGCTAGCAGCGGGTTGTCCTGAAACATAATGTTCTATTTTCGTAGCCATTGAGCGGCTGACAGTTTTACGCGATTCTCACTGTCACAGCAAGCGGTCTTTGGGTAATTAGTATGGTTATTCCCCTTTGCCAAACGCGACTTTCAGGCGTTCAAGCCAGCCATCCATCGCGCTCCGGGTGAGCAGTTTTATCGCCCGTACCGCAGGCAGTCCTTGTTCAGTGAGCGGGGTGAACTGTGCGGCACTGAAGCGGTCCGGAGAACGCGTCAACAAGTCGATTGCCGCCGAAAGCGCCGGCGAATCAAGAGAAATATCATCATGGCTGTTTACCAGGATCTCACCCGTCAGGTCGAGCAGGATGGGCTCATGGCTGAGTACCGGCGTCAGCGCTTCAAGGGCGGGTTCGGCCTGCCAGCGGGAAAGCGATTCAAGCTGATGCGCGCTGGCATAACGCAGTTCAACGACAGGTAAAAGCGCCACCCAGGACTCAGGAGCAGCTGGCAGCGTGTGCGGCTGAATATGATGGCCGGGCAGCCAGCGTACAGGATGCCCCAGCAGGGCCTGAAAGACGGCCACCACGCGTGCCTGAAAACCGATAAAGCCGATAATCTGATTAATAAGCACCATGTCGTAGGTTGTCAGGCCCACTTCATCAAGCTGCTGCTGTGCTTTATCATCGATGACATCAGGTGAGCTGGCGAGCTGACGGGCGTACTGGGTGATTTGTGCCAGGCGGCGGTTACTTTCGCGTGAGGAGTCAGGGCCGGGAAGCGGGGCGAGGAGGGCGGCATAGTGGTTACACAACCGTTGGACGCCACAGGCCTGCGCGACCGTTAATGCAGTACTCAATCTGTCGTAGGCGCTGAGCGTATGCAGCCGGTTAACGGAGATTGAGAGCGGAAACAACAGGTGGCATAAGGTTCTGGCAGGGGTGAGCCAGCCAGTACAGGCGGCGACAATCTCGTCAGGCAGGGCTAAATCGAGCAAAAAACGATCGTCGACGTTAGCGGCTTCGGGCACCAGAGGCAGAACATCCGTCTGCGCGTGGTTTGACTGGGTTTCGTGGTACCAGTGGCCTTTGCCGGAAAAACGGCGTTGTTCCATGGGCGTTCCTTGATCTCAAAATGGCGATCAATATCCTGGCGTAAGGCAGATGTGGGGAAAAATATTGTTAGGTGATAACAAATAGCTGAACGGAATAACGAAGGGGTCGGGCGGAGGAAGGAAAACTCTCTTCCCGTGAGGGAAGAGAGTCACAGCTTATTTAATTTCCAGCTCGTTCATTGCAGCGATGTTGAAGCCGCCGTCAACGTGAACCACTTCGCCGGAGATACCCGCGGAAAGGTCAGAGCACAGGAACGCTGCAGAGTTACCCACATCTTCAATGGTAACGGTACGACGAATCGGCGTAACCGCTTCGCAGTGCGCCAGCATTTTACGGAAATCTTTGATACCGGAAGCAGCCAGGGTACGGATTGGACCCGCAGAGATAGCGTTCACACGCACACCTTCTGGACCCATCGCGTTCGCCATGTAGCGGACGTTTGCTTCCAGAGACGCTTTAGCCAGACCCATAACGTTGTAGTTAGGGATAGCACGTTCTGCGCCCAGATAGGACAGGGTCAGCAGAGCTGCGCCTGGGTTCAGCATCGCACGGCAAGATTTAGCCATTGCCACGAAGCTGTAGGAGCTGATGTCGTGAGCGATTTTGAAACCATCACGGGTTACCGCGTTCACGTAGTCGCCGTCCAGCTGATCGCCAGGAGCGAAGCCGATGGAGTGAACGAAACCGTCGAATTTCGGCCATGCTTTTGCCAGTTCAGCAAACATGCCATCGATGCTTTCGTCTTGTGCAACGTCGCATTCCAGAACAAGGCTGGAACCCAGCTGCGCGGCAAACTCTTCTACACGGCCTTTCAGCTTGTCGTTCTGGTAGGTGAACGCCAGCTCAGCGCCTTCGCGATGCATAGCCTGTGCGATGCCGTATGCGATGGACAGTTTGCTGGCAACGCCAGTTACCAGAATGCGCTTACCGGAAAGAAAACCCATAGATTTAATCCTTATATTCATTGCTTATTTTTTGCCTTGTAAATCATAGCATTACAGGCAACATTTCAAAGTCATTCGAAATTAGCTCGAAATTATATCCCACTCAGTGCCCCTTGTGTCACGCTATTTCTCGCTCAAAGCCCGTGACGTATGTCATGGAAGGGGGTGAGCGAACGCGTTATCACGCTGTTTCACAGGCATCCGTCCATTATATCACTGCGCGACCAGTTCGCCTCATCCAACCAGAAGCGGGCGTTTTTGCGCAAAATGATCCGTTCAGAGGATTTTACGTATTACAATCCAGTTAGAGTCAAAACATGAAAGAAATCATTAACAAACACGTTATAGACTGGGTTGAAGATAATATTTTATCTCTGGAGCATATCGATCGGCTGGTCGTAAAAACGGGTTACAGCAGAAGGACGCTCGAAATCTGGTTTAAACACCAATTCCACCAGTCGCTGGGTGAGTATATGCTCAGGAGACGAATGAGCTATGCCGCGTCTTTATTAAGGATGACGTCGCTGCCGGTGACCGAAATTGCTCACATTTTTCAGTATCATAGCGGACAGGGGTTTGCCCGTGCGTTTAAGAAATTGACCGGGAAAACACCGTCTCAATATCGAAGCGATGAAATATGGGACTTCCAGCGTTACCATCCTTCACTGTTATTAGAAGGGCTCCGTAAACCTGACGTGAAGATATGTCGGCTGGCGCGGACGTTTTCCTATAACGATACCCTGACGGAATATGATCATATTTTTAATCCTGCGATACAGGATGTGACCAAAAGACTGAGAAAACTTTTGCTTGATCATCGTGGGGAGGTAAAAGAAATCGCCATCAGGGGACGGCGTCCAGAAGGCCTGGATAAAAGCCGGGAAAACATGGCTGAAGTCATAATTGATTATCTGTCACCGGATAATACGTCGCACCAAAAACAGGAATATCATTTTTCCGGTAAATATGCCGTTATGCGGTATGACGGTAGCTGGTGCGCCTACGGTAAGCTCAGCAAAAAGAACTATTTTTATAACCGCTATAGACACCAGAATCTCGCCGTTCCTGCCTCTCATGTGGCAGGCCAGACGGAGCTGGCAACGAGCCTTGCGCTTTCGGAATCGGTTTATCAGACGTTTCAGAACAATAAGCGGCTGTATGTAGACTTCAATAGCCACGGCGATGTGGTGAATGTCAGCACATGGCGCTAGCGTTGCCTCTGGCCTTGCCGGTAAGGGTGATCTCACTGGTGAGTAAAGCGCAGTAGGAAATATCCCGGTTCGGTACGACATCGACCGGGATAATCCACTTCAACAGACTGAGGTCGGTTAACTGAAGCATCTGAAAAGAGGGTGGCAAGCCTGACCGGTTTGCCCCTCGATGTTAAGCAGAGAATGGTGTAAATCGCTCTGCCGTTTCACGTCTTTTATTTATGCGGTATTAATGAACATGAATAACATTACGTTGGCTGAGAAAATGATCGTGCTGTCCGGTGCGCTGCTGTTTGCACTGATGATCGCGGTGAACTCCTTTTTTGTTAATGATAATCCAGGTTTCAGGGTACCCATGACAACCTATTTGATCGTCATGATTGCGCTATTTTTTCTGGATACCATTATCTCTATTTTTATCCAGATGCAGTATGCGTCTGACCGATCTCATTTATCCCTGTTAATCCTGAGCATGGCGTTTCTGAGCGGTCTCATCTATTTCATAGAAACGATTATCGTCATTCAGCTTCCTGAAGACGCAGGGTTAACCCATACGCTAAAAACTAACGATACGGCGGTATTTTATTTTTTCCGCCAGTTAAGTTTGATTTTTTTGCTGGGGCTTGCTGTATGGGTGGAGAAACACACGGCACGGCGACGGTTCACATTACGGAATAAGGTCTGGCTGGCGCTAATATCGTTAATCCCCCTGGTTATGTTCCCGGTGCTGGCCCATGCTTTGAGCAGCTACAATCCAACCTGGACATTAACGATAGCCGCGTATCGCCCCGATCAGTATCATCCTGTCTGGGATGTCCGCTACGTTAACGCTCTGATAGTTCTCTGGTCGGCCCTGGCCTGCTACATGACTTACGTGACACGCTTTTCATCTGGCGTCTGGAACAGCATCATCGTGGTGTGCCTTTCTGCGATCACCTATAACTTTTTCCTGCTCTTACTCGATACGTATAACCTGTCGCTCTGGTATATCAGCCGGGCGGTAGAAGTGTTCAGTAAACTATTTGTTATCTGTACCTTACTGTTACATGTCTTCAGCTTGCTGAGATTTTTTGGCGATCGGGTTAACCGCGATCCCCTTACGCAGATCTTCAACCGCAAGTATTTTTTTGAGGCACTTCAGCGGCTCCGCATGCTCAGAACAGAAAAGGGCACCAGCATTATGATGCTGGATATCGATAACTTTAAGACCATTAATGACACCTGGGGACATCCTGTGGGGGACCGCGTCATTCTGGCGGTCGTGGATATTATTAAAGACAGTATTCGTGATAATGACGTCTTTGCCAGACTGGGAGGTGAAGAGTTTGGCCTGCTGTTGCCCGACACGGACAGGAGTATGGCCGTAGCCGTCGCAGAACGTATTCGCAAGAATGTTGAGCAACGCACCGGGCAGGGTAACCTGTACGCGGTGCCCCTGACGGTAACGTTAAGTATTGGCGTGTGCTCAGCCATTCAGGAAAACGTCAACAGTAGCGATATCATTCGTGATGTGGATGAAGCACTGTATGAGGCCAAGCACGGTGGTAAAAACAGAACCGTGTGCAGACAGGCCGCAGGGTCGGTCTGAACCGGCGTTGCGCGCCTCCCGCGGTGTGATTTACGCGCAAGAAAAAACGGGGTTATAACACAGGGATGTAAATATCAAAGTTAACGCACTCATCGCTGCAGGCGTTAAAACGCATTAAATGAATGCCATCGCGCAGCGTCAGGCGGTTCGTCACCATTGCCTTAACAAACGCAATTTTGTTATAGGCGCTATAACATTCCCAGCTGCCTTCAAAGGACATTTTTGCATATTTTCCGGTAAGTAAAAGTGTGTCTTTCTTTGTTGTTTTAGTGCTGTCTAAACAATATGAAATTAAGACTTCTACCAGATAGGAACGGCTTTTACCCAGACGTTCTGGTCGGCGCGGCACTATGGCAAGCTGTTGGATCCGATCGCGATTCTCAAGCAGGAGTTTTTTGATTTTTTTAGTGACATCGTGCACCGCTGTATCAAAAAGATGATCGTGCTCTATAATCTCATGGGTATACGGAAAAATCTCATTGAGTTCACAGAGTGTTATTTTGGGTGTTTGAAGATCGTCTAATAAAAATGAGGGCTGAAGGATATCAAAATCCCACTCTTTTGCATTTCTGTATTCAGAAGGGGTGAGTCCCGTCATCTTTTTAAAGGCTCTTGAAAACCCCTGGCTGCTTTGGTAGTGAAATAAATAAGCAATGTCCGTAACGGGAAGCGACGTCATTCTGAGCATGATGGCCGCAAGGCTCAGCCTTCTCCTTAGGATGTACTCACCTAAAGAGAGGTGATATTTCTCTTTAAACCATGTTTCGATGGTTCTTCTGCTATACCCGGTATCTTTAACCAGTTGATCAATATGTAAAATAGAAAAGTTATTTTCCTCTACCCAGGTGAGAATATATTTACTAATACTTTCTTTCATTCGATATCTACAGCGTGTGGCGTCATGACGTAATTAATAAATTGCCGGTGGGGCTTATGCCAAATACTCGCGTTATTGCGGTGGGATTCTGGCAATGACCTTAATTTCAAAATCAAAGCCCGCAAGCCAGTTTACCCCCACAGCCGTCCAGTTCGGATAAGGGGGGCGGGGGAACGCTAATTTTTTGGCTTCCATGATGGTTGAAAACTGATTTTCAGGATCGGTATGAAACGTCGTCACGTCGATCACATCATCAAACGTACATCCCGCGGCAGAAAGCGTAGCCTGGAGATTATCAAAAGCCAGTTGTACCTGAGCGCCGAAATCCGTTTCAGGTGTGCCGTCGCTGCGGCTTCCAACCTGGCCTGAGACAAATAACAGATCGCCAGAGCGAATGGCAGCAGAATAGCCATGTTCTTCATAGAGGGCATGACGATTAGCGGGAAATACAGGTTCACGTGGGTGCATGGCATTTCCTTTTCGATTGGGGGTATTGTTGAGATCACGCGGTCGTATTAACATACGGGGCGTATGTCAAAATCTAAACCACATACGCCACGTATGTCAAACGGAAAAACACAACGTAACCAAGGACGTCTTATGGCTGCAAAAAGCCGTGCCGAAACGGCCCAGGAAAATCGCGAAAAAATGATTCAGGCAGGGCGCAAAGCTTTTGCCGAGAAAGGCTATGCCGCAGCCTCCATGGATGAGTTGACCGCAAGCGTGGGGTTAACACGTGGAGCGCTATACCATAATTTCACTGACAAGAAAGGCTTGCTGGCTGCGGTGGTCGCCCAGATAGACAGCGAAATGGCACGAAAGGCGAAGGCAATTGCCGCCAGCGCCGAGAATGACTGGGAGCGACTACTGGCCGAAGGCGTCGCTTACATCAAAATGGCGCTCGATCCGGAAGTGCAGCGTATTGTACTGCGTGATGGTCCGGCTGTTCTGGGGGACCCGGCCCACTGGCCCAGCCAGAATAGCTGCCTGGAATCTACCCGTCAGACCATAGAAAAAATGATTGAATGCAAGGTCCTGAAAGACATGGATGCAAACGTCGCTGCGCAGCTGTTAAATGGCGCTGCGCTCAATGCTGCACTGTTGATAGCCGCCAGTGACGATCCGCAGAAGACGTTGCCACATGCGATTGAGGTGTTTGTCCTGCTTGCAAGCGGGTTACGCCATCAGTGAAAGGAAAGGGTTAACGCGCGCGAGCTGCTATTAAACCCTTAAAGGAATGGGTGTGCCGGGGGCATTTTTTCGGATAAGGGGCGTTAAAACGCCGCGAGGATTTCGCGTGTGGTGAGCGTTGTTAATCCGCCCCTTGCACCAACGCGCTAGCGATCTTTTCTCCACGCGTCCGCAGTTAATGCTTCACCGAAATGGCCGGCAATCAATCGCTTAGTCAGTTCATGAAGCGGAGAGGCCATAACATCTGCGGTACTGCCACGTTCAACAACCTCACCCTGATGCATGACCATCACCTGGTCGCTGATGTGTTTCATCATCCCCAGATGTTGGGTCACGTAGATATACGAGATACCCTGTTTTTCCTGTAATTCGAGCATCAGGTTAATTAACTGCGACCGCATCGACATATCCAGCGAGGCGAGCGCTTCGTCGGCGATAATCACTTTCGGGCGCAATATCAGCGCACGCGCGAGCCCAAGACGCTGTTTCTGGCCGGGGGCGAGCATGTGCGGGTAATAGCTCTCGTGATCGGGCAGCAGCCCAACCATCCGCAGGGTTTCAAAAACGCGTTTGCGTCGCGCTTCTGGCTCGAGATCGGTATTCAGACGCAGCGGAAAATCGAGGATTTGCGAAATACGCTGACGCGGGTTGAGCGATGTCGACGGATCCTGGAAGATCATGCGGATACGCTGGCTGCGGAAAGAGTAATCGCCGAATTCCAGCGGATGGTCATCTATCAGCACTTCGCCGCCGGAGGGTTCGACCATGCCTGCCAGCATCTTCGCCAGCGTGGATTTACCGGAACCGTTCTCACCGATGATCGCCAGCGTCTGTTTTTCGCGCAGGGTAAAGCTGAGCGGCTTCACGGCTTCAACGGTCTGACGATGGAACAGCCCGGTACGGTAGCGAAAGGTCTTACTCAGGTTACGGACTTCCAGTAAGGTTTCGACCATTTCACTCTCTCTCCATGTTCAGCGGGAAATGACAGGCATATAGATGATTTTTAGCCCCTGTCAGGCGTGGCGTCTCAATACATTTACGCTGCGCATACGGGCACCGCGGCCCCAGACGACAGCCAATCGGCAAGGACTCCAGTAGCGGGATAGCCCCGGGCAGGGTATTCAGGCGACTCTTGTGCGGCATGGCGCTGCCAAAATCTGGAATGGCGCGGATCAGCGCCTGCGTATACGGATGATGCGGCGCGGTGATGAGGTCTTCACTCGGGGCGGTTTCGACCGTCTGCCCGCAGTACATCACATCAATCTTATCAGCCCATTTGCTGAGCATTTGCAGGTCGTGACTGATTAACAAAATGGTGGTGTTGTTGTTCTGGTTCAGACGCGTCAGCAGGCGGAAAATCTGCGCCTGCGTGGTCGGTTCCATCGCGTTGGTCGGTTCATCCGCAATCAGCAGACGCGGCTGATTGGCCAGCGCGATGGCAATCATCACTTTCTGACACTCACCGTCGGTCAGTTCGTACGGAAAACTGCGCATGGCATCTTTATGATCTTTGATCCCGACGCGGTGCAACAGCTCAATAGCACGACGCTTACGCCAGCCAAACCGTTGCCACCAGCGGCCTTTATAGGTCCATCCGGGAATGTTCTGCATCAGCTGTTTGCCCACGCGCTCGGACGGGTCAAGACAGGATTGCGGCTCCTGGAAAATCATTGATACGTTATGGCCGACCAGCTTGCGACGCTCGCGGGGAGAGAGGCGTTGTAGGTCGATATCATCAAAACGCATACGGTCAGCGGTGACGCGCCAGTTATCCTTCGCCACACCACAGATGGCTTTGGCGATCAGGCTTTTCCCTGAACCGGATTCACCCACCAGCCCGCGAATTTCCCCCTCAGCAAGGGTGATACTGATGCGATCGACGGCTTTCACCCAGCCTTCACCGGTTTTGAACTCGATGGTCAGGTTGCGAATATCAAGAAGCGGCATTATTGCACCCCCGCATTAATTGCACGGCGTATACCATCGCCCAGCAGGTTGACAAGCAGCACACTCACCATAATGGCTGCGCCCGGTAACATGACTGTCCACGGCGCAACGTAGATAAGCTCGAGCGCGTCACCGAGCATCGCGCCCCATTCAGGCGACGGCAGCTGCGCGCCGAGATCGAGAAAACCGAGCGCCGCGATGTCCAGAATCGCCATCGACAGGGCGCGGGTGATCTCCGTGACCAGCCCGGCAGCGATGTTCGGCAGTACGGCAAACCAAAGGATGTTTAAGGTTGTTGCACCGTCCAGGCGAGCTGCGACGACATACTCTTTTTCCAGTTCGTCATGCACCATGCTGTATACCGAACGCACGATGCGAGGGAGGATCGCCAGCCAGACCGCGAACATGGCATGCGACAGGTGTGGCCCGACAAACGCCACCACAATGATGGCCAGCAGCAGGGACGGAATAGAGAGCAGGGTGTCGAGAATGTGGTTCAGTGCCGCCGAGCGCAGGCCATGCGTCGACCCGGCAAAGATGCCGAGCGCCAGACCGCAGATGGTGGCAGCAAACGTCACCACAAATGCACCGCCGACCGTCGGCGCCGCGCCGCTCAACAGGCGGCTCAATACGTCACGCCCGAGGTCGTCCGTACCGAGGAAGAAAGAGACCTCACCGTAGCGCGACCAGGATGGGGGCAGCAGCTGATAGCCAAGGAACTGCTGATCAATACCATAGGGCGCAAACCAGGAGCCAAAAACGCAGAGCAACACCAGCCCGGCGAAGCCATAAAGGCCAATCATTGCCGTGGTGTCACCATAGAATTTACGCCACACGGTACGCAGCGCACCGGGCGTGCGCTTTTCACTGTATACGTTATCGTAGGGCATACCATTCCTTATGCTTCAACGGGTTGGCCATAGCACCCAAAATATCGGAAATCACGTTAACAATAATCACCAGAGAGCCAATCACCATGACGCCCGCCGAAATGGCGGCGTAGTCCTGCTGGCGGATAGCGTTGATCAACCATCGTCCCAGCCCCGGCCAGCTGAAGACCATTTCGGTAATCATCGCCAGGGTGAGCATGGTGGAAAACTGAAGCCCCAGTCGCGGGATAACAGGCGGCAGGGCGTTATGCAGCACATTACGGCGCAAGATAGTCAGGCGCGATAAGCCGCGCGTGGCGGCCGCTTTGACATAGTTCTGATCAAACACCTCGATGGTGCTCAGGCGCATCAGGCGGATCACTTCGGTTGTCGGTGCCACCGCCAGCGTCAGTACCGGCAGGACCATATGGCGTACGGCGCTGACGATCATCTCATGTCGCCAGGCTGAATCAGACAGCCAGGCGTCAACGATAGCAAACCCGGTCACCGTTTTTACCGTATACAACAGGTCAAAACGGCCAGAAACCGGCAGCCAGCCCAGGTTGAGGGAGAAGAAAAGCGTCAGCAGCAGCGCCAGCCAGAAGATCGGGATCGAGAAGCCGAGCAGGGCGAGGGCGCTGATAAATTTATCCTGCCATTTGTTGCGATAAATCCCTGCCAGCATCCCTACCGGAATACCAACCATTAAGGCAAAACCGAATGCCAGAATGCACAGCTCCATTGTCGCCGGGAAAACCTCTTTCAGCTGCTCGGAGATGAGCTGTCCGTTGATGCTTGAAACACCGAAATCCCAGTGCAGCAGACCGTTAAACCAGAAGAGCCACGCATCCCACAGCGACGACCCCTGAAGCGGGGCGTGCGGGGTGAAATAGCTCAGACTGAAACCAACAAAGGTCAGGAAAAAGAGCGTCACCAACAGCAGCAGAAGGCGGCGCAAGGTAAAAATGATCATGGTTTTTTCACCTCTTGTTCTTTTTCGCGAGACACGCCAGCGAAGGAGGCGTTGCCGAACGGACTCAACACCAGGCCTTTAATATCATAGCGATAGGCCTGCAGGCGCAGGGACGAGGCCAGCGGTAGCACGGGCAGCTCTTCGGCAAGGATCTTCTGCGCTTCATCATAGGCGTCTATGCGTGACGCCAGCTGTTGGGACGCCAGCGCTTTTTGCAGCACGCCGTCAAATTCCCGGTTGCACCAGTGGGCGTAGTTGGTCTGGGAGTTAATCGCCGCACAGCTCAGCAACGGACGGAAGAAGCTGTCCGGGTCATTACTGTCGGTCGCCCAGCCTGTCAGGGTTAAATCATGGTTCATGTCCATCAGGCGCGCCTCCTGGAAACGACCCTCAACCGGCACGATGATCACTTTCACCCCCACCTGCGCCATATCTGCCTGCAACAGCTCGGCGGTCTTCAGCGGGCTTGGGTTCCAGGCCTGAGAGCTGGTCGGTACCCAGAGTTGCAGCGTCAGGTTTTCTGCCCCCAGCGCTTTCAGCTGTTCACGCGCTTTTGCCGGGTTGTATTCCGTAATTTTAGCTTCACTGTCATAGGCCCACGAGGCTCGTGGCAAAATAGAGGCGGCGGTTTCTGCCGTACCGTAATAGATCGACTGCATCAGACGCTGGTTATTGATGGCCAGCGCCAGCGCGTGGCGTACGGCAGGGTTGTTCAGCGGCGGCTTATCGGTATTAAACGCCAGATAGGCGATGTTCATGCCGGGGCGTAACGTCAGGCGCAAACGCGGATCGTCGCGCAAAATGGTGAGCTGGCTGGCAGCAGGCCACGCCAGCACGTCGCACTCCCCGGTCAGCAGTTTTGATAAACGCCCCGTCCCGCCAGAGCCAAGATCGACCACTACCTGTGGCATCAGCGGCGTGCCGCGCCAGAAATGCGCATGGCGCTGCAGGCGGATATATTGTCCGGAGCGATATTCGGCCAGCTGGAACGGACCGGTGCCGACTGGCTGACGGTCGATTAACTCCTGACGATCGATTTTGCTCAGGTTCGCGGCGTATTCAGCAGACATAACGGACGCATAGTGGGTGGCCAGGTGCCAGAGGAAAGAGGCATCCGGGCGCTTCAGCGAAAACTCCACCGTGCGGTTATCCAGCTTGCGAACGCTTTTAACGGTATCGGCAAACTGCAGGCTGTCGAAGTAGGGGAAATTGCTGCCGTTAACGTTATGCCACGGGTGATTACGGTTAAAGATACGCTGGAATGTAAAGACCACATCATCTGCATTCAGTTTGCGCGTTGGGGTAAACCAAGGCGTGTGCTGAAATGCGACATCATCGCGCAGGTGGAAACGGTAGGTCGCGCCGTTATCCAGGACTTCCCAGCTTTCGGCAAGCTCTGGCACCAGACGGTAGGTGTAGGGATCCACATCAAGCAGACGGTCATAGAGTTGCGCGGCAAGGGTATCCACAATCAGGCCGCTGCCCGCTTTTTGCGGGTTAAATGTATCAACCTGACCGCTTACGCAATAGACGAAGCCGCTGTCGCGAATATCAGGTTGCGTAGCGGGTTCGGGCGCAGCAAACGCCAGGCTGCTGAACAGACCAAGTGCAAAGAAGGACGATAAAACCAGACGCATAATTTTTAAGGTTTTTAGGTTCGATCTCCAAAGTGTATCGCACTTACGCCTGCTTCGTAAAAATGTCTGCGGGTAAGTGCTGATATTGTCAGCGCATTTGATGCTTTTTGAGCAATGCCCTTAATTGATGGTAGGTCAGACCCAGGAGTTCAGCCGCCCGTTTCTGGTTATATTTCGCCACCTTCAGGCTCTGCTCAAGCAGCTGTTGTTCCTGTTCATGCTGGAACTGCCGCAAATTCAGGGGAAGTGAAGGGGCAGCCCCGGACACGGGCGGAGCGGTAGCTGGCTGCGTGCTACGCTGAAAAGGATCGAGAATAATGTTATCCAGCTCGGTCTCACTGCTGCCGTGGCGATAAACAGAACGCTCCACGACGTTTTTTAACTCACGGATATTTCCCGGCCAGTGGTAAGCGAGGAGTGTCTCCTTAGCATACTCGCTGAACCCCGGAAAAAGCGGCAGGCCGAGCTCGCGACACATCTGAATCGCAAACTGCTCTGCCAGCAGCATGATGTCGCTTCTTCGCTCGCGCAGCGGCGGGAGTTGAACGACGTCAAAGGCCAGCCGGTCGAGCAGGTCGGCACGGAATTTATCCTCTGCCACCATTTGCGGGAGGTTGGCATTGGTCGCGCACACCAGACGCACGTTGACCTGCAACGGCTGGCTACCGCCGACGCGCTCCAGCTCGCCATACTCAATCACGCGCAGCAGCTTTTCCTGTACCAGCATGGGCGCGGTGGCCAGTTCATCAAGAAACAGCGTGCCGCCGTCGGCGCGTTCAAAACGACCCGGATGGCGTTTTTGGGCACCGGTAAAAGCACCGGCTTCATGACCGAAAAGCTCCGTATCGAGCAGATTTTCATTCAACGCCGCGCAGTTAAGCGAAATGAAGGGGCCATCCCAGCGTCCGGATAAATAATGTAGACGGTTAGCAATCAGTTCCTTACCCGTGCCGCGCTCACCGATAATAAGCACTGGCTTGTTGAGCGGCGCAAGACGGGAGACCTGTTCGAGGACTTCCAGAAAACTGTTGGCTTCGCCGAGTAAATTGTCTTTGTATCCAGCCATGATGAAATTAACCACTCCTTAGTGATATTCACCAGGTGAGCATAGTGTGCCGATGCCTGGAAATCAACCACATCAAGTAAAATCAACAAGATAAAAACTTGGCACGGTACTTGTATTAGTTATGTAGCAGGGCATCGCCCGATAACAGAACTATGAGGATCACATTATGGGTATTTTTTCTCGTTTCGCCGACATCGTGAACGCCAATATCAACTCACTGCTTGAGAAAGCGGAAGATCCGCAGAAGCTGGTGCGCCTGATGATTCAGGAAATGGAAGATACGCTGGTTGAAGTGCGTTCTACCTCCGCCCGTGCGCTGGCTGAGAAAAAACAGTTAACGCGCCGCATTGAGCAGGCGACCGCTCAGCTTAACGAATGGCAAGAAAAAGCAGAACTTGCGCTGCGTAAAGATAAAGAAGACCTGGCCCGCGCCGCGCTGATTGAAAAACAGAAGCTGGCAGACATGGTCGCGACGCTCGAGCATGAAGTCACACTGGTCGATGATACGCTTTCGCGTATGAAGAAAGAGATTGGTGAGCTTGAGAACAAACTGAACGAAACGCGTGCGCGTCAGCAGGCGCTGGCATTGCGCCACCAGGCGGCAAGTTCATCCCGCGATGTACGTCGCCAGCTGGATAGCGGTAAGCTGGATGAAGCAATGGCACGTTTTGAGTCGTTTGAACGCCGTATCGACCATATGGAAGCGGAAGCGGAAAGTCACAGCATTGGTAAACAGAAGTCACTGGATCAGCAGTTCGCTGACCTGAAAGCGGACGATGAAATCAGCGAGCAACTTGCTGCGCTGAAAGCCAAAATGAAGCAAGACAACCAATAATAATTTGTGCGGCACCTGAGTGTGCCGCCACGCATCGTAAGACAAGGAGTACACATGAGCGCGCTTTTTCTGGCTATTCCCCTGACCATTTTCGTGCTGTTTGTTCTGCCGATTTGGTTATGGCTGCACTACAGCAACCGTTCTTCACGTGGTGAACTTTCCCAGAGTGAACAACAGCGTCTCGTACAGCTGACCGAACAGGCGAATAAAATGCGCGAACGCATTCAGGCGCTGGAAGATATCCTCGATGCAGAACATCCAAACTGGAGGGACCGTTAATGGCCGGACTGAACCTGAACAAAAAATTGTGGCGCATTCCGCAGCAGGGAATGGTACGCGGCGTCTGTGCCGGACTGGCTCATTATCTTGATGTCCCGGTCAAACTGGTTCGCGTGGTAACGGTGCTGTCGATCTTCTTCGGTCTGGCGTTTATCACCCTGGTGGCGTACATCGTACTGTCGTTTGTACTCGACCCGATGCCGGAAGGTGAACTGGCCGCAGAAGGCGCACCGACCAGCAACGATCTTCTCAACGCGGTTGACGATCAACTCGCCGCTGGGGAGAAGCGGTTACGTGAGATGGAGCGCTATGTCACGTCTGACACCTTCACGCTGAGAAGCCGTTTTCGTCAGCTTTAAGAGAGAATATACATGAAGCAAAACTGGCAACAGGCCGGTCAGAAGGTAAAACCCGGCCTGAAAATCGCAGGTAAACTGGTCCTGCTGACGGCATTACGTTTCGGCCCGGCAGGTGTGGCGGGTTGGGCGATAAAATCTGTTGCCCGCAAGCCGGTAAGAATGTTGCTGGCTGTGGCGCTCGAACCTCTGCTGCAAAAAGCGGCAAAACGGCTTTCACGCCGCTACTTTCCCCAATAATTCCTGCGTACGTTAGCCTTTCTCGTTTTCGGGGCAGGCTAGCGATACTTCTTCGCTTTCCCTTTCTTTCTTTGCGGCAGCTCACAATACTGCGTTGAGCTGCTTTGCAATCGCCTTTTTCTGCGTCCCGGTCCGTTGACAGATATTTTTCATGGGAGTAGATTGCGTTCCGTGGGACCGCTACCATGGAAAATAAAATGCAGGCTAAAATTAAAGAAATCATTAATCTTGTTTACGGGGAATCATTTTCCGATACCCATTTTTCGGTGTTGCTGGAAAAGATTGATAACGCGATTTCTGTTATTACAGATAAGCGTAAGGTGGGGTGGGATGAAAAAGATGTTGTCCTGATTACGTATGCCGATCAGTTTTCGGCAGAAGGGGAGAAAGCCCTGCCGGTTTTCACACGGTTTTATAATAAGTGGCTCTCTCACTCCTTTTCACATGTTCATCTTTTACCTTTTTATCCGTGGTCTTCTGACGACGGTTTTTCTGTTATTGATTACCACGACGTCGCACCAGAAACAGGAACGTGGCAGGACATCGCCGAATTAAAACAATCAGCCAGTTTGATGTTTGATTTCGTCTGCAATCACATGTCGGCGCAAAGTCAATGGTTCGCGAATTACCTTAAGCAAATGCCGGGGTATAACGATTTCTTCATTTCTGTTGACCCTGAAACGGATCTGTCGGCCGTCACGCGACCGCGTGCTTTGCCCCTCCTCACGCCGTTTACGCTTCACGATGGCAGCGTACGCCACCTGTGGACCACCTTCAGCAGCGACCAGGTCGATCTCAATTTTGCCTCTCCTCAGGTTCTGATTGCGATGGTAGACGTGCTGCTGCACTACCTGACTGAAGGGGCGCGCTACATTCGTCTGGATGCCGTTGGGTTTATGTGGAAGATACCCGGAACGAGCTGTATCCATCTGGAACAAACCCATCAGCTTATCCAGCTTTTCCGTGCCATCACCGAGGCTGTCGCGCCGGGTACGGTGATAATCACTGAGACCAATGTCCCGCATAAAGACAACGTTGCCTACTTTGGTGACGGCAACAATGAAGCGCAGATGGTGTATCAGTTCTCCTTGCCGCCGCTTGTGCTGCATGCGGTACACCGTCAGGATGTCCGGGCGCTGTGTCAGTGGGCGTCGTCGTTGACGCTTCCTTCCACGAAAACCACCTGGTTTAACTTTTTGGCCTCGCATGACGGGATTGGCCTCAATCCGTTACGCGGAATTTTACCCGAGTCTGAGATCCTCTCGCTGGTAGAGAAACTTCAGGCCGAGGGGGCGCTGGTCAACTGGAAAAACAATCCGGATGGAACGCGAAGCCCGTATGAAATCAATGTCACTTATCTTGATGCGTTAAGCACAAGGGACTGCGATGACAATCACCGTATTGCCCGGTTTATTCTGGCTCATGCTGTACTCCTTAGTTTCCCCGGTGTGCCTGCCGTCTATATTCAAAGTATTCTTGGCTCGCGTAATGATTATGAGGGCGTGGATCGCCTGGGATATAACCGTGCGATTAACCGCAAAAAATACCTCGCCGGTGCAATCGACAGTGAGCTTGAGAACGAAAATAGCCTGCGGCAGAAAGTCTATTATAGATTGCGTGAATTAATCGTTCTGAGGCGTGCAGAAAAAGCATTCCACCCTGACAGTCAGGCTTGTTTTAGTACGGCAGGCGAGCATGTATTAAAAATAATGCGTATTGCGCAAAGTGGCGAAAAAGTTACCGCGTTATTTAATTTCAGCGATCGCGTTCAAACGCTTGAGTCGAATATTCCATCCGGCAGGGAATTGATCGCCGGGAAAGATATTACTGGTACGACTCTGACCCTTAATCCATGGCAGGTGTTGTGGATTAAAGAAAACTAAAAAAGGACCTTAAACATGAATATGCCCAAAATTGTGCTGATATCAGCACTGGTTTCGTGCGCCTTGTTGTCAGGCTGTAAGGATGACAAACCCTCTGCTGTCACCATTGAGTTTATGCACTCCTCAGTTGAACAGGAGCGTCAGGCGGTAATTACAAAACTGATTGAAAAATTCGAGAAAGAGAACCCGACGATTACGGTGAAACAGGTACCGGTAGAAGAGGATGCCTACAACACCAAAGTGATTACGTTGGCCCGCACCGGTGCGCTGCCTGAGGTCATTGAGGTCAGCCATGACTACGCAAAAGTCATGGATAAAGAGCAGCTGCTGGACCGGGATGCGATCAACGCCGCCATCAAAGCGGTGGGCGAAAACACCTTCTATGACGGAATTTTACGTGTCGTTCGCACGGAAGACGGCTCAGCCTGGACGGGGGTGCCAATCAGCGCCTGGCTGTCTGGCGTCTGGTATCACAAAGATGTGCTTGCTGCGGCGGGTATTGAGGAGCCGCATAACTGGGAACAGCTGCTGAAAGCCAGCCAACGCCTCAACGATCCGGCTAAAAAACGCTATGGCATTGCGCTACCCACGGCAGAAAGCGTGATGACCGAGCAGGCGTTTTCTCAGTTTGCGCTTTCCGGTGGCGCGAACGTTTTTGACGCCAACGGGAAAATCAACATCGATACCCCGGAAATGGTGAACGCGCTGGCGTTCTATAAAGCACTGGCCGCGACCACCATGCCGGGCTCGAACGATGTCATGGAGATTAAAGATGCCTTTATGAATGGTTCGGCGCCGATGGCGGTTTATTCCACCTATATCCTGCCGGCGGTCTATAAAGACGGCAACCCAGCCAACCTGGGCTTTGTCGTTCCGACTGAAACGTCTTCAGCGGTCTACGGCATGGTCACATCGCTGACGATCACCTCCGGTCAAACAGAAGATGAAACCCAGGCTGCACAGAAGTTTGTCACCTGGATGGAGCAGGCACAGAACGCGTCTGACTGGGTGATGATGTCCCCGGGTGCCGCGCTGCCGGTGAACAAACTGGTCGTCGGCACGGATTCCTGGAAAGACAACGAGGTCATTAAAGCGTTTGGTCAACTTCCCTATGAGCTTATCGCCCAGTTCCCGAATGTGCAGGTATTTGGCGCCGTGGGCGACAAAAACTTTACCCGCATGGGTGATGTAACGGGGTCCGGCATCATCAGTTCCATGGTGCATAACGTCACAGTAGGTCAACAGGATCTCACTGCAACGTTAAGCAACAGCCAAAAGCGACTGACTGACCTGATTTCACAACGATAGGAGCGCTCTGCGGAAGGAAATTATGAAGACGTTGTTTTCTGGTCGTTCAGATATGCCTTTCGCCATGCTGCTGTTGGCCCCCAGCCTGATTTTGCTGGGGGGCCTGGTGGCCTGGCCGATGATTTCCAATATTGAAATCAGCTTTTTACGTTTGCCGCTTAACCCGCGCATTAGCGCCGTGTTTGTCGGGCTGGATAACTATGTTCGTATCCTCAGCGATGGCGCATTCTGGCACTCCCTGTGGATGACGTTCTGGTACACCGCCCTGGTGGTGATGGGCAGCACGGTGCTGGGGCTGGCCGTTGCCCTCTTTTTTAACCGGGAATTTCGCCTGCGGAAAACGGCGCGTTCACTGGTGATTTTGTCCTACGTCACACCATCCATCTCGCTGGTGTTTGCATGGAAATACATGTTCAACAACGGCTACGGCATTGTGAACTATCTGGGTGTCGATCTGTTGCACCTGTATGACCAGGCGCCGCTGTGGTTCGACAACCCGGGCAGCAGTTTTGTGCTGGTGGTGCTGTTCGCCATCTGGCGTTACTTCCCCTACGCGTTTATCTCGTTCCTCGCGATATTGCAGACCATCGATAAATCGCTGTACGAAGCCGCGGAAATGGATGGGGCAAATGCCTGGCAGCGTTTTCGTATCGTCACGCTGCCCGCCATTATGCCGGTGCTGGCCACGGTGATTACACTGCGAACCATCTGGATGTTCTATATGTTCGCTGATGTTTATCTCCTGACCACCAAGGTCGATATTTTGGGCGTCTATCTCTACAAGACAGCATTTGCCTTCAATGACCTCGGGAAAGCCGCTGCCATCTCCGTGGTGCTGTTCGTGATCATCTTCGCCGTCATTCTGCTGACCAGAAAAAGGGTAAACCTCAATGGCAACAAATAAACGCGTACTGAGCCGTCTCGGTTTTTATCTGGGGTTGGCGGTGTTTCTGATCATCACGCTGTTCCCGTTCTTTGTGATGTTAATGACCTCGCTTAAGAGCGCGAAAGAGGCGATATCGCTCCATCCGACCATCCTGCCGCAGGCATGGACGCTGCAGCATTACATCGACATCTTTAATCCGCTGATCTTCCCGTTTGTGGACTACTTCAGAAACAGCATGGTGGTCTCGCTGACCTCGTCGGTAATTGCCGTTTTTCTCGGCACGCTGGGGGCTTACGCGTTATCCAAACTGCGTTTTAAAGGACGCACGACGATCAATGCGAGTTTTTACACCGTCTATATGTTCTCGGGGATTTTGCTGGTGGTGCCGCTGTTCAAAATCATCACCGCGCTGGGGATCTATGACACGGAGCTGGCGCTGATTATCACCATGGTGACCCAGACGCTGCCGACAGCCGTCTTTATGCTGCGCAGCTATTTCGACACCATTCCGGATGAAATAGAAGAAGCCGCGATGATGGACGGGCTTAACCGCCTGCAAATTATCTTCCGCATTACCGTTCCGCTGGCGATTTCCGGCCTCGTGTCGGTGTTCGTCTACTGCTTCATGGTGGCATGGAACGACTACCTGTTTGCATCCATTTTCCTCTCCAGCGCCAGCAATTTCACCTTGCCGGTTGGGCTGAACACCCTCTTTAGCACGCCAGATTATATCTGGGGTCGGATGATGGCGGCATCGCTGGTGACAGCGCTTCCGGTGGTCATCATGTACGCACTGTCTGAACGTTTTATCAAAAGTGGTTTGACCGCCGGTGGCGTTAAAGGCTGAGGCGGCCAGTTTTAACTAGGAGTCAGTCATGAAAAAGTTAGTTGCGACAGCGCCTCGTGTAGCGGCGCTGGTGGAATATGAAGATCGTCCTGTTGCCGTCCATGAAGTGAAAATTCGTGCGCGCTTCGGCGCGCCAAAACACGGCACCGAAGTGGTAGATTTCCGGGCGGCAAGTCCCTTCATTGATGAGGAGTTTAACGCGGAGTGGCAGATGTTTACCCCGCGTGAAGAGGGCGCGGCGCGGGGCATTGAGTTTGGTAAGTTCCAGCTGGGCAACATGATTGTTGGCGACATTATCGAATGCGGCGATGACGTGACGGAGTACCAGACGGGCGACCGTGTCTGCTGCTATGGGCCGCTGCAGGAGACGGTCATCGTGAATGCCGTTAATAACTACAAACTGCGCAAAATGCCGCAAGGGTCTTCCTGGAAAAATGCCGTCTGTTACGACCCTGCGCAGTTCGCCATGAGCGGCGTGCGTGATGCTAACGTGCGGGTAGGGGATTTTGTCGTTGTGGTCGGACTGGGTGCTATTGGGCAGATTGCGATTCAGCTGGCGAAAAAAGCCGGTGCATCCATCGTCATCGGTGTCGATCCTATCGAACATCGCTGCGAAATTGCCCGCCGTCACGGGGCCGATTACTGCCTCAATCCGTTTGGCACCGATGTCGGTCTGGAGATTAAAAAACTGACTGGAAAGCAGGGCGCTGACGTGATTATCGAAACCAGCGGTTTTGCCGATGCATTGCAGTCTGCGCTGCGCGGGCTCGCCTACGGTGGAACGATCTCCTACGTGGCTTTCGCGAAACCGTTCGCAGAAGGGTTCAATCTGGGGCGTGAAGCCCACTTCAATAACGCGAAAATCGTTTTCTCGCGCGCCTGCAGCGAACCCAACCCGGATTACCCGCGCTGGAGCCGCAAGCGTATTGAAGAGACCTGCTGGGAACTGCTGATGAACGGTTATCTGAACTGCGAAGATCTGATTGACCCGGTTGTCACCTTTACCACCAGCGCTGAGAGCTACATGAAGTATGTCGATCAGCATCCGGAACTGAGCATCAAGATGGGCGTCACTTTTTAAGCTAAGGAGAGCATCAATGAAAATCGCAACGCAAAACCAGGCCTTTTTCCCGACTTCTATTCTGGAGAAATTCCAGTACATCAAAGCGATGGGTTTTGATGGCTATGAAATTGACGGCAAACTGCTGGTGGACAATCTCGATGAAGTGAAAGCCGCAATCACCGCCACGGGCCTGCCGGTGACCACCGCCTGCGGGGGATATGACGGCTGGATTGGTGACTTCATTGAAGAACGTCGTCTGAACGGATTAAAACAGATCGAACGCATCCTGGAAGCACTGGCTGAAGTGGGTGGAAAGGGGATTATTGTGCCCGCCGCCTGGGGAATGTTTACCTTCCGTTTGCCGCCGATGACCTCTCCACGCAGCCTGGCGGGTGACCGCGAAGCGGTGAGTGCTTCGCTGCGTTATCTGGATGAGGTAGCGGCGCGTACCGGGACCACCGTTTACCTTGAGCCGCTCAACCGCTACCAGGATCACATGATCAACACGCTCGCGGATGCGCGTCGCTATATCGAAGAGAACGCGCTCAGGCATGTGCAGATCATCGGCGACTTTTACCACATGAATATCGAAGAAGATTCGCTAACAGAGGCGCTGCATCGCAACCGGGATCTGCTGGGTCATGTGCATATCGCCGATAACCATCGCTATCAGCCTGGCAGCGGGACGCTGGATTTTGCCACGTTGTTCGGGCAGCTTCGTGCGGACAACTATCAGGGCTACGTGGTGTATGAATGCCGTGTCCGCGCCGACGATCCGGCTCAGGCTTACCAGGATTCACTCACGTATCTGCGTGAATGCTAAGGATGACGAGCGTGATGAGTGCTTCAACACCTTCGCTTCTGCGCGTCGCCATTATTGGCGCCGGGCAGGTCGCGGACAAAGTGCATGCCTCGTATTACGCCACACGCAGTGATGTTCAAATGGTCGCTGTCATGGACAGCGGCCTTGAACAGGCACAGGCGTTTGCGGAACGTCATGCAATTCCTTCGGTCTGGCAGAATGCATCTGAAATGCTGCAGGCGGTAAAACCTGATGTGGTCAGCGTCTGCTCGCCAAACCGGTTCCATTTTGAACATGTCATGGCGGCACTGGAGGCCGGATGTCATGTGATGTGCGAAAAACCGCCTGCCATGACGCCGCAACAGGCTGACCAGATGCGCAGGGCGGCCCGTAAAGCGGGAAAAGTGCTGGCGTATGATTTTCACCATCGGTTTGCGCTCGACACGCAGCTGCTACGTGACGCTGTCACAAACGGGGCGTTAGGTGAGATCTACTTTACGTCGGCGCAGGCGCTGCGTCGTTGCGGCGTGCCGGGCTGGGGCGTCTTTACGAACAAATCGCTACAGGGTGGCGGACCGCTGATCGATATCGGTATTCATATGCTGGATGCCGCGATGTATGTGCTGGGTTTCCCGGCGGTAAAAAGGGTGACCGCCCACAGCTTCCAGAAGCTGGGGAACCGTAAAAACAGTGGACAGTTTGGCGAGTGGGATCCCGCCCGGTTTACCGTTGAAGATGCTCTGTTTGGCACAATTGAATTCTGCAATGGCGGCGTTCTGCGCCTGGATACGTCGTTTGCGCTGAATATCCGTGAGCAGTCGATCATGAATGTTTCATTCTGTGGCGAAAAGGCGGGGGCCACGCTCTTCCCGGCTCACATTTACCACGATGAGGCGGGCGTTTTACAGACCCTCATGCAGCGTGATGAGGCAGACGACCAGCGTCACCTGCGCAGCATGGAGGCGTTTGTACGCCATGTGCTGGGAGAGCCGGTTATGATCGCAGATGCGGAACAGGGGCTGGTTATCCAGCAACTTGTTGCCGCGCTTTATGAATCGGCGGATACAGGGGAAAGCGTGACGTTATGCTGAATGTGTCTGTTTTAACCGAACCGGGCTTCTCTCCCCACAGTCTGAATAAATACGCCTCCATCATGGCTTGCGGCAATGGCTACATGGGCATTCGCGCGGCACACGAAGAGGATTACACCCAGCAAACCAGGGGCATGTATCTCGCCGGGCTTTATCATCGCGCAGGTCGCAATGAGACCACGGAGTTAATCAACCTGCCGGATATTACCGGTATTGAGGTTGAACTGGATGGTGTGAATTTTACCCTGCTTTCCGGGGCGCTTCTTGAGTGGCAGCGCGAGCTGGCGTTTGCCAATGGTGAACTGCGTCGCAGCGTGCTCTGGCGCTCGCCCGACGGGAAACGCTACCGCCTGGAGAGCCGTCGTTTCGTTTCTCTCGCTCAGCTGCCGTTAGTGGCAATGCAACTCGCCATCACTCCCCTTGATGGGCCCTCGCAGGTGGTGTTGAAAACCGGAATCGATGCGACGCAAACCAACAGCGGCAGGCAGCATCTGGATGAGATTTCAGTCCGGGTATTCGACCAGAACTGTATGCAGGGCGTGTATGAAACGCAGGACCGGGTCTCTGACGTCGTTATATCCGCGTTCTGCCGGCTTTCAGCGGGTAGCGAAAGCTGCTTTACCGCTAAAAATCGTCGCATCAGTGCGCATTACGACCTGAACGTTTCGCAGGGTGACACTGTCACGCTTGAAAAGATCGTCTGGGTCGCCCACCGCAGTGACAAAGCCCTTTCGCAGGCGTCGTTTGCGCGTAACGCACTGGCCGAACTCAAGGTGTGCGCAGCACGAGGCTACGCATCGTTGCTGGAGAGCTCTGCCTGCGCCTGGGAAGACGTCTGGCGAGATGCGCGGGTGGCGGTAACGTCTGCGGAACCGCAGGATCAGCTCGCGCTGGATTATACCGTCTGGCATCTGACCGCCATGACCCCTGCCGACAATGAGCGCTGCAGTATCGCCGCGAAAGGATTGACCGGCGAAGGGTATAAAGGCCACGTCTTCTGGGATACCGAAATTTTCCTGCTGCCTTTCCATCTCTTTACGCGTCCGCAGGTCGCCCGCAGTCTGCTGCGTTATCGCTGGCTCAACCTGGCCGGGGCTCGTGAAAAAGCGCGTCGCAACGGCTGGCCTGGCGCACTTTTCCCCTGGGAGAGTGCCGCGAGCGGTCAGGAGGAAACGCCGGAATATGCAGCAATCAACATCCGCACGGGCACGCGCCAGAAAGTGGCCTCTGCGCTGGCAGAACATCACATTGTGGCGGACATTGCCTGGGCTGTCGTGGCCTACTGGCAGGCGACACATGATGACGCTTTTATGCGTAACGAAGGGCTGACGCTACTGATAGAGACGGCAACGTTCTGGATGGGGCGGGCGACGGAAGTCAATGGTCGCCTGGAAATCCACGATGTGATCGGGCCGGATGAGTACACGGAGCACGTCAATAACAATGCCTACACCAACTATCTGGCCTGGCACAATGTCGCCTGTGCGCGCCAGTTTATGGCGATGTTCAATCGTGAAGATGATGGCTTCATGGAGAATGCCAGCCGGTTTATGTCCCGTTTGTGGTTACCGCAAGCCAACGCAGAAGGGGTCCTTCCTCAGGATGACACCTTCATGGCGAAACCGGTTATCGATCTGAGCCGCTATAAGGCGAAAGCGGGTAAACAGACCATTCTGCTCGATTACTCCCGCGCGGAAGTGAACGAGATGCAGATCCTTAAACAGGCCGACGTGGTGATGCTCAACTACCTGCTGCCGGAACGGTTTACCCCACAGCAGTGTGCTGCCAACCTGGCGTACTACGAGCCGCGTACCATACACGACTCTTCGCTGAGCAAAGCGATTCATGGAATTGTTGCTGCCCGGTGTGGCGATACGGAAAGGGCCTACGCCTTCTGGCGCGAGGGTGTCGCCATCGATCTGGGCGACGATCCGCACAGCTGCGATGACGGGATTCATGCTGCCGCCACCGGGGCTATCTGGTCCGGCGTTATTCAGGGATTTGCTGGCATGCAGATCGTCCAGGGGGAATTGCATCTTGCCCCGAAGCTGCCTGCCCACTGGCGAAAACTGGCTTTCCCGCTGCGATGGAGAAACGCGCGCATGCACTTCACGTTTGAAAATGATGTTTTAACGATTGAAACCACTGCACCGGTGACCTTAACGCTGTGGGGTAAAACCCTGTGCATAACGGATCGGCAGGTCTGTTCTTTCAGGGATTTTTTTACATCTACTTATGGGACCGCTACCACGGGAGCAAATCATGATGCCTGAGGCCGTTGTCTTTGATCTTGATGGTGTGATCACCGATACCGCGCATCTGCATTTTCTGGCCTGGCGTGCCGTGGCGCAGGAAATTGGCATCTCGTTCGACGTGGTGTTCAACGACGAGCTGAAAGGGATAAGCCGTATGGAATCGCTGCAACGGATCCTGCGCCATGGCGGAAAAGAGGGGGAGTTTAACGACCAGCAGCGGCAGGCGCTCGCGGATAAAAAGAACGCGCGCTACGTCGGGTCTCTGGCGTCGTTGACGCAGGATTCTCTGCTTCCGGGCATCCGCGAGGTGCTGGCGGAAATTCGTGCGGCGAACGTCAAAATCGGGCTGGCCTCAGTGTCCCTTAACGCCCCCGGTATTTTGCAGGCGCTGGGCATTGAGAGGGCTTTTGATTTCTGCGCCGATGCCTCGTGCATTGCCCGCTCAAAACCGGACCCGGAGATCTTTCTTGCGGCCTGCGCCGGGCTGAACGTGCGCCCCGAGCAGGCTATCGGAATCGAAGATGCTGCAGCCGGCGTTGAGGCAATGAACGCGGCGGGAATGCTCTCGGTCGGGATTGGACCTGGCCTGAACCATGCGGGATTACAACTTCATTCAACGCAGGAACTGACCTGGAAATGCCTGACGGATTTCTGGGCATCCCGAACGGTAATGATAAGGAATTAAAAATGGCTCAACTGTCTCTGAAACATATTCAGAAAATCTACGATAACCAGGTCCATGTGGTTAAGGATTTTAACCTCGAAATTGAGGACAAGGAGTTTATCGTCTTTGTGGGTCCCTCGGGGTGCGGTAAATCGACAACGCTTCGCATGATTGCCGGGCTGGAGGAGATCTCTGCCGGTGAGCTGGTGATTGACGGTGTCTGCATGAACGATGTGCCCGCCAAGTCCCGCGACATTGCGATGGTTTTCCAGAACTATGCGCTTTATCCGCATATGACGGTTTACGACAACATGGCGTTTGGCCTGAAGATGCAGAAAATTCCCCCCGCGGTCATTGAAGAGCGTGTGAACTGGGCGGCACAAATCCTGGGGTTGCGTGATTACCTCACGCGTAAACCTGGCGCATTATCGGGTGGGCAACGTCAGCGCGTGGCGTTAGGACGGGCGATTGTGCGCGAAGCCGGCGTCTTTCTGATGGATGAACCGCTTTCTAACCTGGACGCCAAGCTGCGTGTGCAAATGCGCGCTGAAATCAGCAAGCTGCACCAGAAGCTCAACACCACAATGATTTACGTGACCCACGATCAGACGGAAGCGATGACGATGGCGACCCGCATTGTGATCCTCAAGGATGGCGTTATTCAGCAGGTGGGGGCACCTAAGCAGGTCTACAACGAACCGGCGAATATGTTTGTGGCGGGCTTCATCGGCTCACCGGCAATGAATTTTATCCGGGGCGCGATAGACGATCGCTATTTCGTGACGGAAACGCTGCGTCTGGAGATACCTGAAGACACGCTGGCGGCGGTGAAGGCCGCCGGATATCAGCGTAAAGCCGTGGTCTTTGGGATCCGGCCGGAAGATATTCTGACGCTGCAAAGCCGTGGGGATGATATTGCGGCAAAAGTCAGCGTGGCCGAACTGACCGGGGCTGAGTTCATGCTCTATGCCACCGTGGGCGGGCATGAGCTGGTCGTTCGTGCAGGAGCGGTAAATGATTATGCGGCGGGGGATAATATCGGCATCCAGTTCGATATGAATAAATGTCATTTCTTCGACGCTGATACTGAAGTGGCTATTAGATAAGAAAGGCGTTCGCCGGAAATGCAAATTTCCGGTTTTTTTTGAGTTAATTATAAAGGGAACATTTAAATGAGTACTCTACTAAGAAGTGCTGCGCTCGTTCTGTGCGCAGGGGTTAGCTGCGCGCACGCAACGGAATCAGCAAAACACTGGGAATTTAATATCGGTGCCATGTATGAAATTGAAAACGTCGAAGGTCAGGGCGACGATAAAGATGGATTATATGAACCCTCTGTGTGGTTTAATGCCACATGGGATGCCTGGACCCTTTCGCTGGCAATGTATCAGGAAGGACCGGTTGATTACAGCAGCATGACCCGTGGGACCTATTTTGACCGCCCGGAATTTGAATTACGCTATCGCTTTATTGGCACCGATGATTTTACACTCGGGTTGACCGGCGGTTTCCGTAATTACGGTTATCACTTTAAAGATGAACACGGTGCCAAAGACGGTAGCGCAAATATGCAGCGTTACAAAATTCAACCGGACTGGAATATTAAATTGTCCGACGACTGGCGTTTTGGTGGCTGGTTTGCCATGTATCAGTTTGCGAATGACCTGGAAAAAACCGGTTATGCCGACAGCCGTGTAGAAACGGAAACGGGTTTTACCTGGACCATTAATGAAACCTTCTCTGCTAAAGTGAACTATTATCTTGAGCGCGGTTTCAATATGGACAGTTCACGTAATAACGGCGAATTTTCAACGCAGGAAATTCGCGCGTATCTGCCTGTTTCATTAGGCCAGACGACGCTCACGCCATATACCCGTCTGGGGCTGGATCGCTGGTCGAACTGGGACTGGCAGGACGATCCCGATCGTGAAGGACACGATTTCAACCGACTGGGTCTTCTGTACGCGTATGACTTCAACAATGGATTATCCATGACGCTGGAATACGCCTACGAATGGGAAAACCATGACGAAGGCGACAGCGACCGTTTCCACTACGCGGGTGTTGGCGTTAATTACGCGTTCTGACAGTCCGGATGCCAGGGGCTTTCAGCCCCTGGTTTTAGCGAAGAGAGGGCGCTAACGTAAAGCGGGTATCGACAAGCACTTTTTGTGGCGCAGGCTGACCGGCGATACGCCTGAAAAGAAGATTGCAGCTCTCTTCACCCAGCTTGCGGGTTGGGATATCAAAGCCCCCGGGTGCTGGCGTTAAAATGAGGGAGAGCATCGGGTCACTGTATCCTGCAATCACCACCTGCTCGGGGATCCTCAGATCCAGAGTATCCGCCGCGCGATAAAGGCTGAGTAACTTCATGCTGTCGGTGGCAAATACCGCATCAGGTGGCGTGGCCGAGGAGAGCAATTCTGTGGCCGCGGCAAGCGCGCTTTCATGGGTATATCCGCCGTCGATGATCCACGCCGGGTTAATGGCGATGCCGTGCTTTTCCAGGCTGGATTTATAACCGGCAAGACGATCAATCGAAACATGATAATTGAGCGGCGCATGCAGACAGGCAATGTTACGTCGGCCATTTTTAATAAAGGTTTCTGTTAGCGTGGCGCTGTCGTGAAAATTATCCGTGTCGACCGAGTAAATATTCTGAAAATCACCTTCGACTTTCCCGATGACGACCACCGGTACGCCATAAGCATCCAGCGTTGTGAAAAAGGATTCATTTGCCGGTGAGCTCAGCATGATGATCCCTTTAATCATTTTTTGTTTTATTTTACTTTCGCATTTCAGCAGATCGTCTTCACTGCTTTTCGAGGTTTGCAAAATAACGTCAAAACCTTCCTCTTCAGCTTTGGCTGTAATGGCATGCAGAACATCAGAGAAAAAAGGGTTGCCGGCGGTGGTTTTCGTCGAGCGTGTCGAAATAACCATAATGGCGTCGAAGCCAGAAGAGGTCAGGGCGCGGGCGAGTTTATTGGGTTGATAATTTAATTCGTCAATCGCCTTCAACACTTTTTCACGCGCTTCAGGAGAAATATTCGTTTGTTTATTCAGAACGCGGGAGACGGTTGATTTCGAAACGCCGGCAACCCGTGCGATATCATAGATGGTGGGTGACATACACCTTACTCACTCCTGACTAACAGCAATGTCGTTCATCTTACTGGAGAGAAAACGGCAATAGCAATAAATAAGAATTGATAATCAACGATCTGCCCCCATTTATTGTATTCTGAAGCAATGTATTTGAGGCTTCCAGGCAATGAAGGACGGCGATGAAGCGACTTAAGAACGAACTCAATTCACTGGTGAACCGTGGCGTTGACCGTCATTTGCGTCTGGCGGTGACGGGGCTGAGCCGCAGCGGCAAGACGGCGTTTATCACCGCTATGGTGAACCAGCTGCTTAACCTGCACAGTGGGGCGCGGCTGCCGCTGCTGAGCGCCGTGCGGGAAGAGCGCCTGCTGGGGGTTAAACGTGTGCCTCAGCGCGATTTTGGCATTCCTCGCTTTACCTATGATGAAGGGCTGGCTCAGCTTTATGGTGAACCGCCCACCTGGCCGACGCCGACGCGCGGGGTGAGTGAAATTCGCCTTGCGCTGCGTTTTCGCTCTAATGAATCCCTGATGCGCCACTTCAAGGACACCTCCACCCTGTATCTGGAAATTGTGGATTACCCCGGTGAGTGGTTACTCGATTTACCTATGCTGGCACAGGACTATCTCAGCTGGTCACGGCAGATGACAGGGCTGTTGCAGGGCAACCGCGCCGAGTGGTCGACGAAATGGCGAAAACTGTGCGAAGGCCTGGATCCGCTGGCGCCTGCCGATGAAAACCGGCTGGCGGCGATTGCCGAGGCCTGGACGGAGTATCTGCATCAGTGTAAGCAGGAAGGGCTGCATTTCATCCAGCCGGGCCGTTTTGTTCTGCCGGGAGATTTGGCGGGCGCACCTGCGCTGCAGTTTTTTCCGTGGCCGGACGTGGATGGCATCGGGGAGTCAAAACTGGCCCAGGCGGACAAACACACTAACGCCGGAATGCTGCGCGAGCGTTACAATTACTACTGTGAAAAAGTGGTGAAAGGTTTTTATAAAAACCACTTTTTACGTTTTGATCGCCAGATTGTGCTGGTGGATTGTCTGCAACCGCTGAACAGCGGGCCGCAGGCCTTCAACGATATGCGCCTGGCGCTGACACAGTTAATGCAAAGTTTTCACTACGGGCAGCGCACGCTGTTTCGCCGTCTCTTCTCACCCGTTATCGACAAGCTGCTGTTTGCGGCCACAAAAGCCGATCACGTGACGGTCGATCAGCATGCCAATATGGTGTCGCTGCTGCAGCAACTGGTGCAGGACGCCTGGCAGAATGCCGCATTCGAAGGGATCAGTATGGATTGCCTTGGACTGGCTTCCGTACAGGCGACACAGAGTGGGTTGATTGACCTTAATGGCGAGAAAATACCGGCATTGCGCGGGAACCGTCTCAGCGACGGCGAACCGCTTACTGTCTATCCGGGCGAAGTGCCCGCTCGCCTTCCGGGGCCGGCCTTCTGGCAGAACCAGGGCTTCCAGTTTGAAGCCTTCCGCCCGCAGGCCATGACGGTCGATCAGCCGTTACCGCATATCCGTCTGGATGCGGCGCTGGAGTTTTTGATTGGAGATAAATTGCGATGACGGAACCGTTAAAACCGCGCATTGATTTTACCGGAACGCTTGAGCAAGAGCACCCGGAGGCGTTTAAAACCGCGCAGACGTTTAATGGCCCGCAGGCAGATAATTTTGCCCCGGCGCTGACCGAAGAGCTGCTTGTTGAAGAGGGGCCGGCTGAAGCGGTGGTGGAAGCCGCGCTACGCCCAAAACGCAGCCTGTGGCGAAAGATGGTGACTGCCGGGCTGGCATTGTTTGGCGTCAGCGTGGTTGGGCAAGGCGTCCAATGGGCGGCCAACGCCTGGCAAACCCAGGACTGGGTCGCGTTGGGCGGCTGCGCTGCCGGTGCTCTGATTGTGGGGGCGGGTGTCGGGTCTGTTGCGACCGAGTGGCGTCGCCTGTGGCGCCTGCGACAGCGCGCCCATGAGCGTGATGAAGCGCGGGATCTTCTCCACAGTCACGGAACCGGCAAAGGCCGCGCGTTTTGTGAAAAGCTGGCCAGTCAGGCGGGTATTGACCAGTCACACCCGGCGCTTCAGCGCTGGTATGCCGCTATCCATGAAACCCAGAACGATCGTGAAGTGGTGACGCTGTATTCCCACATGGTGCAGCCGGTGCTGGATGCCCAGGCGCGGCGCGAAATCAGCCGCTCTGCTGCGGAATCAACCCTGATGATTGCCGTCAGCCCGCTGGCTCTGGTGGATATGGCGTTTATCGCCTGGCGTAACCTGCGTCTGATTAACCGGATTGCTGCTTTATACGGCATTGAACTGGGGTACTACAGCCGCCTTCGCTTGTTCCGTCTGGTATTGCTCAACATCGCCTTTGCCGGAGCAAGCGAGCTGGTGCGGGAAGTGGGGATGGACTGGATGTCGCAGGATCTGGCGGCGCGTCTCTCTGCCCGTGCCGCGCAGGGTATTGGTGCCGGTTTGTTGACCGCCCGTCTGGGCATCAAAGCGATGGAAGTGTGCCGTCCACTGCCGTGGATTGATGGCGATAAGCCGCGATTGGGGGATTTCCGACGTGAGTTAATCGGTCAGCTCAAAGAGACGCTCAATAAAAAACCGGTTCAGTAGCCGGTTTGGTCACTAATCGTGCTGGCTGTCAATATTTGTTGACAGCCATCTTCCCGATCACCGTGTTCTGACATATCATTTTAATGTTATTGGCTTAAAATGGTGAATTTCCCATGCGTCTTGAAGTCTTCTGTGAAGACCGTCTCGGTCTGACCCGCGAATTACTCGATCTTCTTGTTTTACGTAGCATTGATTTACGTGGCATTGAGATCGATCCTGTCGGGCGAATTTACCTCAATTTTGCCGAAATTGAATTTAATACGTTCAGTAGCCTGATGGCAGAAATACGCCGTATCGCTGGCGTTACGGATGTACGCACCATCCCCTGGATGCCGTCGGAGCGTGAGCATCTGGCATTGAGCGCATTGCTTGAAGCCATGCCAGAGCCTTTCCTCTCCCTGGATTTGAAAAGTAAGGTTGAGCGTGTTAACCATGCCAGCTGCCAGCTGTTCGCGCAGAGTCAGGAAAAACTCAGCAACCACAACGCAGCACAGTTGATTCCCGGCTTTAACTTCCAGCGCTGGCTGGACAGCAATCCGCAGAACACCCACAGCGAGCATGTGGTTATCCACGGACAGAATTTCTTAATGGAGATAACGCCGGTCTATCTGAAAGGCGAGGCCGACACGCGCGTTCTGACCGGCGCCGTGATCATGCTGCGTTCTACCGTGCGCATGGGCCGTCAGCTGCAAAATATCTCCAGTCAGGATGTGGGGGCATTCAGCCAGATTATTGCCGTCAGCCCGAAAATGCGGCATGTGGTAGACCAGGCGCGCAAACTCGCGAGTCTGACCGCGCCACTGCTGATTACCGGCGATACCGGTACCGGGAAGGACCTGCTGGCGCACGCTGTGCACCTGGCCAGCCCGCGAGCGGCAAAACCGTATCTGGCCCTGAACTGCGCCTCGATTCCGGAAGATGCCGTCGAAAGCGAATTATTTGGTCACGCGCCGGAAGGTAAAAAAGGGTTCTTCGAGCAGGCTAACGGCGGTTCCGTGCTGCTGGACGAGATTGGTGAAATGTCGCCACGCATGCAGGCCAAGCTGCTGCGCTTCCTCAATGATGGCACGTTCCGCCGTGTAGGCGAGGATCACGAAGTTCATGTGGATGTGCGTGTGATTTGTGCGACGCAGAAAAACCTGGTCGAACTGGTGCAAAAAGGGGTATTCCGCGAGGATCTCTACTACCGCCTGAATGTCCTGACCCTGAATATCCCACCGCTGCGCGATTGCCCGCAGGATATCATGCCGCTGACCGAACTCTTTGTGGCGCGCTTTGCCGACGAGCAGGGAGTACCGCGTCCGAAGCTTTCAGCCGATCTCGGCACGGTGCTCATGCGCTACGGCTGGCCGGGCAACATTCGCCAACTCAAGAACGCCGTTTACCGCGCACTGACGCAGCTGGAAGGTTATGAACTGCGGCCGCAGGATATTCTGTTACCGGATTACGATGCCGGGACGGTGTCAGTAGGTGAAGAGGCGATGGAAGGTTCGCTGGATGACATTACCAGCCGTTTTGAGCGCTCCGTGCTGACGCAACTGTACCGTAGCTATCCAAGCACCCGTAAGCTGGCAAAACGCCTTGGCGTTTCACACACGGCGATTGCCAATAAGTTGCGAGAGTATGGTTTGAATCAGAAGAAGGGTGACGAATAACGGTAAAAAGCCTCTGTAAAGAGGCTTTTTTTTACTCATTCTTTTGCGATAGGGGTGCTATTAATGTCGACCTTTGTCTCTCCCTGAATCGATGCAATTCGGTTCTCCACGTCTTTCACCTGTTGCGGGTTATGGAGTAGGGTATAGGTCAGATCAAACTGTGTGCTGGCTCCCGGTTGCAGTTGCTTAACGCGTTTTTGTTCGCGCTCAATGGTGACCGGGTAGGCGTAGCTGGTACCCGGCTCAATACCGGTGACATAACCTTGCTTCAGGGTGTCGGTGTTTTTCCATAAGGTCAGCACCGGCAACTGGCGGGTATCAAACTGAATGGACGCCCCTTTATCACCGGCTTTATTCACCACGGCCGCGAGGGTTTCGTGGTTGTTATCCGCAAGCGGTTTGAGGTTAAACACCATCTCATCAAAGCCTTTCGTTGGCCCAGCATAGGTCTGCCAGTCGTTGACACCGGCTTTCGCGTAGTCATTGAATGGACTGACGCTCGCGACCGGGGCAAGGAAGCGCGCACCTTCTTCGAGGATCGGGGTACCAAAGTTGCTGTGGTAGATGATTTGATAATCATGCGGGTAATCGGCATGGTTTGTCAGGACATCATGCAAACTGAACTGGTTGGTTCCTGGGACGTAACGCAGTTCGGTCATGGTCTGCAAATCTGCTTTTTTGAACGTGCTCTCTTTGATCAAACCGCGAATTCGAATTTCATGGGGGGCGGCGTCAGCCACCTCCACTTCAACCTGCGATACAGGCGTATTGCCCGCCTTGCCGTGAAGCGTGTAGATTTGGCCGTCAGCCGTGACCGGGTGGCCCGTCCACTCATAGCCACAGCGCACCATCATCTCGTTGAAACCTTCCAGCCAGCCAAGCCCGTTGCGACTTTCCAGATTAATATATGCCGGGTTCACGACCTCTTTTACCGGGGAATCCCAGCCCATTCTGGTGCCGAAGCCTTCCACATGGAGCAGGTTCATGCCGCGAGAGGGGCTTAAGGTAATGGTCAGGCCACTTTTACTGCTGATAACAAGGATTTTGCTGCCTTCCTGTTTGCCACCGTGCAACACTTTTTGTTCAATGCTGAACGCCTGATCTTTTACCTTCAGCTCATCGCTCGTTATTTTCCAGTTTCCTTTCTCCACGCCGCTTTCAGCGCTTGTCAGCACCCAGGTTTTCGCCGCAGCATGACCCGAAATCAAAGCTGCAAGGAGCGTAATAGCCAGTTTAATTTTCATATCCCTTCCTTTTTGCTGAAACGATTATTTTCTTTCGTCAGCAAATCTAATGTTTTGACCTGAAGGGAAATGTGATGTGCTTCACTGGGGAAGAAAATATGAATATTTAAGGTCTAATATGAGAATAAGATCGCAATTAAGTTAACTTTCATACAATTAATTGCACAGTAAATGTGAAAGGTGAAGGTTTTAGCTTTAACGATTCAGCTAGAAGGGAATAAAAAACCCCGCCAGTGCGAGGTTTGTCATGTGTCGTCTTCCAGAGCCTGCAAAGAGAAATAAACCCTGTTATTTCATTAGATTGCTAAGCTATATAGAATGCTAAGCATTCATTATGCTTTCAACACGTCCAGCGCGGCAGTGTAATCCGGCTCGGTGGTGATTTCGTTAACCAGTTCGCTGAAGACGACGTTGTCATTTTCATCGATAACCAGTACAGCGCGCGCTGCCAGGCCTTTCAGTGGGCCTTCCGCGATGCTCACGCCGTAGTTTTCCAGGAAATCCGGGCTGCGCAGGGTGGAGAGGGTAGTGACGTTGCTCAGGCCTTCAGCACCGCAGAACCGGGACTGGGCGAACGGCAGATCGGCAGAAATACACAGCACAACGGTGTTGTCCATTTCCGTCGCCAGCTGGTTGAATTTGCGCACGGATGCAGCACAGACGCCGGTGTCGATGCTTGGGAAAATGTTCAGGACTTTGCGTTTGCCAGCAAACTGAGACAGTGTGACGTCAGACAGATCTTTAGCCACCAGAGTAAAAGCCTGTGCTTTGCTGCCAGCCTGTGGAATGGAACCTGCAACAGTAACCGGGTTGCCCTGGAAATGAACGAGTTGTGACATAGATATCTTCCTGTTTACATATAGTTAACGTCGTGGCTAGTGTATGCCATCAGCGGATAACACGGCAAACCAATTTTTTCGCCTTTCCGGGCCGCAAGGAGTCAGTGATGAGAAGCGTTAAGGTCTATGAAGAAGCCTGGCCATTGCATACCCCGTTTGTGATCTCCCGCGGCAGTCGAAGCGAAGCCAGTGTGGTCGTGGTGGAGATAGAAGATGACGGCATTAAGGGCGTCGGCGAATGCACGCCGTACCCGCGCTATGGCGAAAGTCTGGCGTCGGTAATGGCACTTATCATGACGCTCGTTCCCGATCTGGAAAAAGGGCTCACCCGCGAGGCGTTACAGCAGCGTATACCCGCCGGCGCGGCACGTAATGCGATTGACTGCGCACTCTGGAGCCTGGAGGCTGCCAAACAGCAAACCTCGCTGACGACGCTGCTAGGCGTCACGTTGCCGACATCGGTTGTCACGGCGCAAACGGTAGTGATTGGCGAGCCTGAACACATGGCCGCCAGCGCAAAAGCACTCCTTGATGCGGGGGCGACGCTGTTAAAGGTGAAGCTTGACGATCGTCTGATCAGCGAGCGTATGGTCGCTATCCGCTCGGCAGTCCCGACAGCCACGTTAATTGTGGATGCGAATGAGTCATGGCATCCCGAAGGCCTTGCCGCACGATGTCAGCTGCTGGCCGACCTGGGCGTAGCCATGCTGGAGCAGCCTCTGCCGGCACAGGATGATGCGGCGCTGAAGAATTTTATCCACCCGCTGCCCATCTGCGCAGATGAAAGCTGCCATACGCGCGATAGCCTGGTTGAACTGCAGGGCCGTTACGAGATGGTCAATATCAAGCTCGACAAGACCGGCGGGCTGACAGAGGCGCTGGCGCTGGCAGAACAGGCGCAGGCGCAGGGGTTTTCAATCATGCTGGGATGCATGCTGTGTACATCCCGGGCGATCAACGCGGCGCTGCCGCTGGTAAATCATGTCAGTTTTGCCGATCTTGATGGCCCGACATGGCTGGCGGTTGACGTTTCACCGGCACTCACGTTTACCAGCGGCGTCCTTCATTTTTGAGGCTGCCAGCGCAGAAGCTCCACCATGGCCTTTAAATATTTTTCGCTGGCTTCGTCTGACGATATCGGCGGGAATTCCGCGGTGATGCAAGGTAATCCCAGGTCGGCACACCAGCTGCCGAATGAGCCAGGGGTTTCATAGCCCACGCTGGAGACAAGCGGCAGGGCGAAAGCATTCGCCAGCCATTCGCCCAGCTCGGTGTGCCGCGGATCTTCGATGCAGGCCAGCGGATCGTGGAAGGTGACAACCCAGGCCGGGTGGATCTTATGGATTAACTGGCACAGCGCTTGTGTTTCCGGCTCCGAGCCCGGCGTGTCGCCGGTCAGTAAGACAACGTCACGCTCTTCAGCGGAGCTGTTCCAGCGATAAACCGTTTCACCGGCGCGCCAGTTTGCTGCAGGGAAATTACGGTTTAAATCGATGCCCCGCGCATTGGCGCGTAACCCAAGCTGACACCCATCCGGGTTGACGGCCAGAATCACGTGATGACGTCGTAAGCTGGGCGTCAACGTGCGCAGCGCGCACGAGAGCGTGACGACAGACGAGTTCTCGTCGCCGTGCGTGCCGGCAATGATCAAGCCGCTGTTGCGATCGGCATCGGGGGCCGGAAACCAAATCAGCGATGCGCCTAAAAATGAACGGCCATACTGCTCTGCACCTGGCGGGAAGGCGCCGCGTTCCGCTCTGGGTCGGGTGATTGCCATAGGAAATCCTGATAAAGAAGTCTCTACTGGCAGTGTTGTGCAAAACTCGCGGTTAATCAAATAGTTTCCGTATGGCGGGAAAATTGCCGGATATCAACTTTCCGGAGGAAGGTATTTGCAATTCTCATTGTCGAAACAAATAATTACGCATCTGCTTATTACCTGAATTCATAAAAGGGGATCTTATGAAGCATCCTGTTTCGCGTCTCTGTACTGCACTGTTGCTGTGCGGACTCTCTTCACTCTCGTACGCCGCTGATGTGCCACAGGGCACGGTACTGGCGCAAAAACAGGAGCTGGTCAGACACATTAAAGATGAGCCGGCTTCCCTTGATCCGGCAAAAGCCGTGGGATTACCCGAGATACAGGTCATTCGCGACCTTTTTGAAGGACTGGTTAATCAGAATGAGAAAGGTGAACTGACACCAGGCGTGGCGACGCGCTGGCAGAGTAACGATAACCGTATCTGGACCTTCTCCTTACGTGATAACGCGAAATGGTCTGACGGTTCTCCGGTTACCGCTCAGGATTTTGTCTACAGCTGGCAGCGTCTGGTTGATCCGAAAACCACGTCTCCGTTTGCCTGGTTTGCGGCGCTGGCGGGTATCCATAACGCACAGGCGATAATTGATGGTAAAGCCGCGCCAGATATGCTGGGCGTGACGGCCGTAGATGCAAAAACCTTACGTGTGCAGCTGGATAAACCGCTGCCGTGGTTTAGCAATCTGACGGCAAACTTTGCCTTCTATCCGGTGCAAAAGGCCAATGTGGAGAGCGGCAAAGAGTGGACGCGTCCGGGGGCTCTGGTCGGAAATGGCGCCTACGTTATGAAAGATCGCGTGGTGAATGAAAAACTGGTTGTGGTGCCAAATACACACTACTGGGATAACGCCAAAACCGTCCTGCAAAAAGTGACGTTCATACCGATTAACCAGGAATCCTCGGCCACTAAACGCTATCTGGCGGATGATATTGATATCACCGAATCGTTCCCGAAAAACATGTATCAGAAGCTGCTCAAGGACATTCCGGGACAGGTGTATACACCGCCTCAGCTGGGCACCTATTACTATGCGTTTAATACGCAAAAAGGACCCACGGCCGATGCCCGTGTACGTCTCGCCCTGAGCATGACCATCGATCGCCGCATCATGGCGGACAAAGTGTTAGGAACCGGTGAGAAGCCCGCCTGGCATTTCACGCCAGACGTGACGGCAGGGTTTACGCCAGAAACCTCGCCGTTTGAACAGATGTCACAGCAGGAACTTAATGCCCAGGCGAAAACGCTGCTTCAGGCCGCGGGCTATGGCCCTCAGCGCCCGCTGAAGCTGAACCTGTTGTACAACACGTCAGAAAACCATCAGAAAATCGCGATTGCGGTGGCCTCGATGTGGAAAAAAAACCTCGGCGTTGACGTCAAACTGCAAAACCAGGAGTGGAAAACCTACATCGACAGCCGTAATACCGGTAATTTCGATGTGATCCGCGCGTCATGGGTCGGGGATTACAATGAGCCATCGACCTTCCTGTCGTTATTGACTTCAACCCACAGCGGCAATATCTCGCGTTTCAACGATCCGGCGTACGATAAAATTATCCATCAGGCGACGCTCGAAAATACGGCGAAAGCGCGTAACGCAGACTACAACATGGCGGAGAAAATCCTCACGGAAAAAGCGCCAATCGCACCTATTTACCAGTACACCAACGGCCGCCTGATCAAACCATGGGTGAAAGGTTACCCCATTAATAACCCGGAAGACGTGGCTTATAGCCGGACGATGTATATTGAGAAACACTGACGAGCCGGTAACCGACGGGCTTCGTTGTGAACGTTAAATTAAGAGCTGGCGCATTTGCGCCAGTTTTTCTTTATTGAACGAGGGATGTTTGTTCCGTGAGTCAAAGGGGAGGTAAATGATGACGGATGAAAAGAAAGAGAAAGCGTCTTTCCCGGTAGGGTTAGGGATTATGGATAAAATCTGGGAATGGCAATGGATTATCCGCTTCATCTATATTGTCCTTTTCGCCGATCTGGCGCTGCTGGTATACAGCGGGCAAGGAATGTTGACCTGGCCTGTTCAGACGCTTAACTGGACCGAACATTTGGGTTTTTTCTGCGTGGCGCTCGCCGCCTTAGGTTTGATTGCCACCACCCTGATGCCTTTTATAGCCAATATCGTCAGGCTATTACTCAATGAGTTCATCTACAGCAGAATCTTCCCGGATTTCTTGCGCGCGCAGAGTGATTATCAGAAGAGGTCGGGTGAAGTTCCTTCAGGCGAAGTACTTGATTTAGCGTTGAAGGAAAACAACCAGTTCCTGCTGAATTATTATGAAAAACATAATGCAAACTGGCGCACGAAATTTCATGAACGATTTAAAGTCGGGGATTTACTCTTTGGGATCCTGTTTTTCATGATGCTTGATGACCATCCGCAGTGGTTTAGCGACGCGAAGCATTCGCTGGTCATCGATCTGTTCAGCCACGGCGGTGAAAGCGGAATCGTCCTGTTTTATACCGTGCTTATACTCATCTTTAGTACGCTGATGAGTCTCTGGTTCGGTAAATGGGACTGGGGGAACATCTACTATCCGCCACTGTATCGTGAAAAAGAGGAAGCCCGCAGAAAAGCGCGTGAGCGGGAAGCGCAGTGGGAGCGGCAGGATCGCTAAATCGCCGGGCGACACATTATTCCCAGCAGATTGCTCCCGCCAGGCGCTGCTGGCGGGAGCAGGGCACTGTTATTCTAGCAATGCACTGAATTTCGCCAGCCATTGCGGATGCGCAGGCCAGGCGGGGGCAGTGACCAGATTACCGTCTACGTGCGCCTGATCGATACCAATATTGGCATAGTGCCCGCCGCCGAGGCGGACTTCAGGCGCACAGGCGGGATAGGCGCTACAGGTTCGTCCTTTTAATATGCCGGCAGCAGCGAGCAGTTGCGGTCCGTGGCAAACCGCAGCAATCGGTTTGCGCGCGGCGTCGAAGGCCTGCACCAGTTTCAGCACGTCATCATTTAGCCGGAGATATTCAGGGGCTCGTCCGCCCGGGATTAGCAGCGCGTCATAATCCTGCTCTTTTACGGCGGAAAAATCGGCATTGAGGATAAAACGGTGGCCCGGCTTTTCACTGTAGGTCTGGGCGCCGTCGAAATCATGGATCGCCGTCATGATGTAGTCGCCACGGGATTTGTCCGGGCAGACAGCGTCCACCTGATGGCCAATCATCTGTAAAGCCTGAAAGGGCACCATTGTTTCATAATCTTCGGCGTAATCGCCGACCAACATCAGGATTTTCTTGCTCATCATTTCTCACCTTTAGGTTTAACGATGTTTAAGATATAGCCTGGCACAGCTGAATTGCCGGAAATAAAAAAAGCCCGTCAGAGAACGGGCGAAATAAGCAAATGATTTAATGATTCGTTATCAACTTGTTGGAGGATAACGTTGCGTATTTTACGCACTTCTTACCGGTGCTGATACCTGACAAATTCGGTAGGTGAAACAAGGAATTAAACATGCGTCATAGCGCATCGAAGGTGGGGTAGATACTGTTCTCAAGGTATTCCACCAGAAACCAGATCTCACCGCTGAAAATAAACCAGAAGCCAAATATAATAACGAATAAAATAATTATGGTGAGTATTATTTCTGTTTTTCCCATTGCACATCTACCCACCTGTGGTCCATTTATTCGAGAGGGGCATTGTAACGGGGCTTACGAAGATACACCAGTTTCATGCCGCCAGGACTTTATTACGCCCATCACTTTTGGCGCGATAAAGCGCATCGTCCACACGTTTAAACAGTTCATCCATACTCTCGCCCGGATTATGTCGCGCCACGCCAATGCTGACGGTGAAGCGAGGTAAACCCGGGATCGTGATGCGGGCGACCGCATCGCGCACAGTTTCGGCGATTTGCAGGGCGGTGTCGAGCGGGGTGCGCGGCAGCAGGATGACGAACTCCTCACCGCCCCAGCGGAAGACCAGGTCCTCTTTGCGGCTACAGGCTTCCAGCGTGCGCGAGAGCGAGATCAGTACCTCATCACCTTTCAGGTGGCCGAAGAGGTCGTTGATATTTTTGAAGTGATCGGTATCCACCAGCAGCAGGCTAAATTGCTGCTGCGCGGGAAGATGATGGGTATTGGCCTGGTCGGTGATGATATAGAACTGACGCCGGTTGAGCAGGCCCGTCATGGAATCACGCAGTGCCGCGTGTTCCAGCTCCTGCTCCAGCCTTTTTTGCTCGGTGATATCGTGGATAATGCACAACATCAATTTGTCACCGTAAATTTCAATCGGCCCGGCATAGGTCTGAACATGGCGGGTGGAGCCATCGGCCAGACGGTGGATAAAGTTGAGGGGCTTATGGCCGCCCGGCAACGCGGCAATCTCCGTCATCACGGGGATCACATCCCGCCCCAGAGTATTGATTTCCCAGGTATGTTTTCTGCACATTTCATCATGCGCATAACCGTAAAAAGTCAGCGCCGCCAGATTGGCATCCACAATCTGGCCATCCCGGGACGGATCGATAAGCAGCATTGGCGCGCTGTTGGTCAGGAAAAAGCGCGCGTAAAATCCCTGTTTTTTGCGCTGGTAGGTCGCAGAGCGGCTGGCCTTAAGCCCGGAGAGAACCTGCTGCGTCAGCCCTTCAAAAACAATAACATTCCCCTGGGGCACGAAATGGGCAAGCGAGAGACGGCAGCTCAGCGCGGTTTCATGTCCATCGCGGGAGATGGTCCAGATTTCGACGATCTCCTGCTCACTCTTCAGTTCAGGCACATACATCGACAGCACGTGATGCGCATTGGCGGAATAGGTACCTTTGCGTAGGTCATCCAGGGTTTTATCGCCCATGATCTGAGCGGCGGCCACATTTGCAAAAATGATCTGTTCTGAAGCAGGTGAAATGAGCCACACGGGGGTTTTAATTAAATTCAGCGCATCAAAACAATTTTGCGACATAGCGTATTCCTGTACATCGGCACCATGTGCCTGAGGATCATGACAGAATTAACGGGAGTGGACTCCTTTGAAACATACTCTACTTAACCCGGTCAGGCATGATTTTTTTGTGAAATATATGCGGGTTCCGCGTGAATTTTACCAATGGGTATAATTTGTTTGTCTGAGTTTTTTTGCAGCAACAGCCAGGGAACCTGTTCGGCAGGTAAAGGACGGGAGAAAAGGAACCCCTGCAGGTAATCACAGCCGAGGTCCGTCAGTACCACCTGTTGTTCTTCCGTCTCGATCCCTTCCGCAACCACATTCATTTCCATGGTCCGGGCGATATTGATAATGGTTTCCACCAGCTTGCGGCTTTTTTCATTTACCAGCATCGAGTGCACAAAGCTTTTGTCGATTTTTAGCTCTTTAGCGGGCAGAACGCTCAACATCAACAGGTTGGAATAGCCGGTGCCAAAATCATCAATCGAGACGGTAATCCCGGCTTGATTGAACGCATTGAGTAATTCAATACTGCGGTCGAGATTTTTCAGTGCAGTACTTTCCGTCACCTCAAGGATAAGCCGGGAGGGCGACAGATTATATTTATGCAACATCGACGAAATGATGTGGAAGATATCTGGCTGTTCGAACTGAACGGGGGAAAGGTTAAAGGACAATGTCCACTGGCTGAAACCTTGTTCTGTCCAGAAATGAAGCTGACGGCATGCCGCTTCAATCGCCCAGTTCCCCACCGGGATGATCAGCCCCGTTTGTTCCAGCGACGGTAAAAACAGATTAGGCAGCAACACCCCTTGCTCAGGGTGCCGCCAGCGCAGAAGGGCTTCAAAACCGTGAATAGTGGTGTCTTTTGCATGCCAGGTCGGCTGATACCACAGTTCAAACTGATCGCGTTCCAGCGCCTGAGTTAACTCCTGCAGGAAGCCGGGGTTGGCCGGAATGGCCGTTGACATCTCGTTTCGGTAGACGGCCCAGCCGTTTCGGCCATCCTCTTTGACGCGATTCAGGGCCGCATCGGCTTTAAGCTTCAGCTCATGCAGCGTCTCGCCATCCTGCGGGTAGAGGCTGACCCCCGCGCTGATTGTTGTGCTCAGCGTGTGCCCACAAAGTGAAAACGGGCGGCGCATATCCTCCAGCAATGTCGTGAGCAGCGGGTTGAGTTTATCGTCGTCACACTCGGGAACCAGCAGGATAAAGGCGTCGCCGCCAAGCCTGGCGAGGGTCATCTCGCGGGTAAGGCGGGCGGTAATGCGCTGCGCGAGAGAGATTAACAACTCATCCCCGGTGTTGTGGCCCCAGGTATCGTTGATGCGTTTGAAATGATCGACGTTGAGGAAAATCACGGCGAATGGCTTCTTGCTGAGCAATGCGCTGCGCAGGCAATCCTGCATCCGAATGTCCATTTGGTGGCGATTAGCGAGACCGGTGAGCGCATCAAACCGCGCCTGCAGTTCAAGCTGACGATTAAGCTGGCGTAGGTTGTCGGTCAGTCGGTTCGTCCGCCGGTGCGAGTCGATGAGCGAAATCATTAACATACCGCCGAGCAGGCACAGTGTGGTGACAGAAACCCAGACCGATAACCCCAACTCGCTGATACCGCCGGGCAGGGTATGCGTCATTTCCTGAAAATGGGCGGCATGCATGCCGGTGTAGTGCATCGCGCAGATGGCGACACCCAGCACGCAGGCCGCGAGAATACGATTGATAAACACCCCTTTGCGCATATCCCGCAGGCGAAATGCCAGCCACAGCGCCGCGCCGGAGGCCATAACGGCAATCAACACGGACACGGCAACAATGCGTCGTTCCCAGAGAATATGGCTGTCCAGCATCAGTGCGGCCATACCGATAAAGTGCATACAGACCACGCCAGCACTCAGGAGCACCGTGGCAATGATCAATCGAAAAGGGGAAAGGGTTTTACCCGTTACGGCAATATTGATGGCGACCGTGGATGCAACCACCGCCACGCCCAGTGAGGCGAGGGTTAACCAGAGGTTATAGCTCATTATCATCGGCATTTGCATCGACAGCATGCCGATGAAGTGCATTGACCAGATCCCGATCCCAAGCGTGACGCCTCCGGCGATACGCCAGAACATCGCCGTTTTACGGCTGGAAAGCGGGATTTTTCCGGCGCTGTCCAGGGCCACAAATGAGGCGATAAAGGCCACCAGATACGAGAGGGCTATTAACACAGGGTCCCACGATATATTGAGCATTATGCAATCCCACGCCAAAGAGGGTTACCGATTTCGCCTGCCGGGCACGTCTTTAACTGGCAACGTACATGCGCATTCAAATAATATGAGTTAGGTATCGTGCAAAACGACCGGTCATATTAAAACGTTAAGGCTGGCGGTGAATATAAAATATATTCTTCCCGGCACTTATTAAGCATTGCTAAACAAAGGCGAATAATTGCAGCAAAGCCCCTTAAATATGAGCGCGGCCATATTGTCTCATCGCAGGCGATGGTATCGCTTAAAGTGGCAGGAAACCAGTATCACAGGATGCTGCATATAACATTTTCACTAATACCCTGTTTTTATCTGACTTAAGTTAAATCTCAGGTGGCTAACGGCGAAAGGTGAAACCAGCGTTGTTCATCAGGACAAACAACAACACGAATGCTATAAATCTTAATGCCGACCTAAATATAAAATCGTGGATATAATCATGCTAAGAAATATTAGTGTCAGAACCTTCATTACCGGGTTCCTTTTATGTCTTTTCCTGGTTGATGCAGGTGTCGCTGTTCTATTTTCCAGCAAATCCTCTCTCTTTATTTCACTCAATATCATCAATTTCGTTGCGCTATTTTTGCTCTGGGGCTACATGACAAAGTATCTTGTGACGCCGATCAATACGGTGAAAAAAAGTATTGAAGAAGTGACTGCAGGCAATCTTGGCGTGACTATCCCTGAATTTGGCAATAACTGTGCAGGGCGTTTAATCCCCGGGATTAACAGCCTCTCCAGCAACATCGCGACCCTGGTACGCGAGATCAGGGCCTCGTCGCAAACCGCCATGACCTTGTCCGATCAACTCTCCGCGCGTAGCGCGCAGCTTTCGGTGAAAACAGAGCAGCAGTCTGCATCGCTGGTGCAAACGGCTGCCAGCATGGAGCAGATGGCAGCAAGTACCCGAAATAATGCCGATAACACCCGACTGGCCAGCGAGCAGGCAAACAGGGCGACACTGCAGGCGCGTAAAGGTGGCGAGTTGATGGGGCAGGTGGCCACCAATATGCAATCCATTACCGAATGTGCACAGCAAATGACGGAGATTATCTCAATGATCGACGGCATTGCCTTCCAGACGAATATCCTGGCGCTAAACGCGGCCGTTGAGGCGGCCAGAGCCGGTGACCACGGAAAAGGGTTTTCGGTGGTGGCAGAAGAGGTGCGAAACCTGGCCCACCGCAGTGCGGATGCCGCCAAAAACATCAAAACGCTGATTGAAGTGACCAGCAATAACGTCACTCAGGGCGTGACCGTTGTGTCCGAAGCTGAAAAGAATATGCAAGAAATTGTGACCGGCTCCGGCAATGTCAGCCAGTTGATGGATGACATTTTCACCTCGACGTCAGAGCAGGAGAAAGGCATTTCCCAGATTACGCTGGCCTTATCTGAGCTGGAACGGGTCACGCAAAGTAACGTTACGATGGCAGAAGAACTCAACGGATCCTCTGATGTACTGCGTAATCAGGTAAGTGAACTGCAGGCGCGGACGCGTAACTTCCGGCTCGAAAAGGGGTATCAGGTTGAATCCACGCCTTCTCATGCTGGCCCGCTGTCATTCCACTCGCGTCCCGGTCACTCCCTCTGATGCACGAAAAGAGCCTGGTTAACCGGGCTCTTTTATCCCGACTTCTCGCCGCTGAATTACCCTCCCGTGCGGTCTGAAAAGGCGCCTGGCAAAATACGGTTATTTCCTGAGCGAATTCAGCGCGATGCGAAACATAGTTGTTGCTTAACCCCTGATGAAAGCTAGACTGACAACGAAAGAGCTGAAAAGGGGGAGGCGCGGTGGAGAGTATAAAAGGATCAGAACTAAACGTTCCTGATGCAGTTTTTGCCTGGGTGCTGGATGGTCGTGGCGGTGCCCGACCGCTGGAAGACAACGATGTCATTGATAATGAGCATCCCTGCTGGCTACACCTTAACTATACCCATCCGGACAGTGCCGACTGGCTGGCCACGACGCCGCTCCTGCCGAACAACGTGCGTGATGCGCTGGCGGGTGAAAGCCTGCGGCCACGTGTGAGCAGAATGGGGGACGGCACGCTCATCACTTTGCGTTGCATTAACGGCAGCACCGATGAACGTCCTGACCAGCTGGTCGCGATGCGTGTTTATATGGACGATGGTCTGATTGTCTCCACCCGTCAGCGTAAAGTTCTGGCGCTGGATGATATCGTGAACGATCTGAAAGAGGGCACCGGACCGACCGATTGCGGAAGCTGGCTGGTGGACGTCTGCGACGCGCTGACTGACCATGCGAGTGAGTTTATCGAAGAGCTGCACGATAAAATCATCGACCTCGAAGATAACCTGCTCGATCAGCAGATCCCGCCGCGCGGTTTTCTGGCGCTCCTGCGTAAGCAGTTAATTGTCATGCGCCGTTATATGACGCCACAGCGGGACGTATACGCCCGTCTGTCCAGCGAAAGGCTCAACTGGATGAATGACGATCAGCGACGCCGAATGCAGGATATTGCCGACAGGCTGGGCCGCGGACTTGATGAAATCGATTCCTGTATTGCCCGCACGGGCGTCATGGCGGATGAAATCGCGCAGGTGATGCAGGAGTCGCTGGCGAGAAGAACCTATACGATGTCGCTGATGGCAATGGTCTTTCTGCCGAGCACATTCCTGACGGGATTGTTTGGCGTGAACCTGGGCGGAATTCCCGGCGGCGCGGCCCATTATGGCTTTACCGCATTTTGCGTCATGTTAGTTGTTTTGATCGGTGGTGTTGCATGGTGGTTGCATCGTAGTAAATGGCTGTAAATTTACGCTTTTTTCAGCTTTTACGGAGATCAAAACGCTCTTTTAATTGAGCGAAGTCAATAAACAATGACCGCGTAAGGTGCAATATTACTCCCGCAGGTGAATGCAACGTCAAGCGATGGGCGTTGCGCTCCATATTGTCTTACTTCCTTTTTTGAATTACTGCATAGCACAATTGATTCGTACGACGCCGACTTAACTAGTCGGCTTTTTTTTGCCTCCTGTTCCCCAGCGTCTACCCTAAAAGGGACGTCAGTAAAACCTGGAGGGAATGATGAGCATCTTACTCGCTCTGCAACTGCAGTATTCACGTCAGTCCGATCCGATCCCCACCGATCCGACACCGATGCCCGATCCTGTTCCGCGTCCGCAACCGATGCCTGACCCGCCGCCCGATGAAGAACCGATTAAATTGTCGCATCGAACCCCGAGATCTGCGAGGATACGCGCCATCTGACCGCAAAGATGACCACGAGAGACTATTGTGACCGCTTTTTCAACCCTGAATGTACTGCCCGCCGCCCAACTCGATAACCTCAACGAGTTGGGATACCTCACCATGACGCCTGTTCAGGCGGCCGCATTGCCCGCCATTCTTGAGGGGCGTGATGTACGCGTTCAGGCTAAAACAGGGAGCGGAAAAACGGCGGCTTTCGGTCTGGGTCTGCTACAGCATATTGATGCTGCGCTGTTTCAGACGCAGTCTCTGGTGCTGTGCCCAACCCGCGAACTGGCGGACCAGGTCGCGGGCGAGCTGCGTCGTCTGGCGCGATTCCTGCCTAATACCAAGATTTTAACCCTCTGTGGCGGACAGCCGTTTGGCGCACAGCGTGATTCGCTTCAGCATCCACCACACATCATTGTGGCGACGCCTGGCCGACTGCTCGACCACCTGCAAAAAGGTACGGTCTCGCTGGATGCATTACACACGCTGGTCATGGATGAAGCAGACCGGATGCTGGATATGGGCTTCAGCGATGCTATCGATGAAGTGATCCGTTTCGCGCCTGCAGACCGTCAGACGCTGTTATTTTCGGCGACCTGGCCTGAAGCGATCGCCGCAATCAGTGGCCGCGTGCAGAAAAATCCGCTCACCATCGAAATTGACAGTGTTGATGCGCTGCCTGCTATCGAGCAGCAGTTTTATGAAACGTCCCAGCATGGAAAAATCGCGCTCCTGCAGAAGGTGCTCAGTCAGCATCAGCCCGCTTCCTGCGTGGTGTTCTGTAACACCAAAAAAGATTGTCAGGCGGTCTGTGACGCCCTGAACGCTGCTGGGCAGAGCGCGTTATCGTTGCATGGCGATCTGGAACAGCGCGATCGCGATCAGACGCTGGTCCGTTTCGCTAACGGCAGTGCCCGCGTGCTGGTTGCCACCGACGTGGCGGCGCGCGGTCTGGATATTAAATCGCTTGAGCTGGTCGTGAACTACGAGCTGGCATGGGATCCTGAAGTACACGTTCACCGTATCGGCCGTACTGCGCGTGCCGGAAACAGCGGTCTGGCCATCAGCTTCTGCGCACCGGAAGAGGCGCAGCGCGCCAATATTCTGTCTGAAATGCTGCAGATTAAGCTTAACTGGGTGAATGCACCGGGCAATGTCAGTCTCGTTCCGCTGGAAGCAGAAATGGCAACGCTGTGTATTGATGGCGGTAAAAAAGCCAAGATGCGTCCGGGTGATGTGCTCGGTGCGCTGACCGGAGACGTGGGGCTGGATGGGGCTGATATCGGCAAGATTGCGGTACATCCTGCACATGTTTATGTTGCTGTTCGCCAGTCGGTTGCCCATAAGGCCTGGAAACAGCTGCAGAACGGGAAAATCAAGGGTAAAACCTGTCGCGTTCGTCTGCTGAAATAAGGTTTAAACGCGTCTCAGACGGTGGTCTGAGACGCGTTTGCGTTATTTCACTATTTCACTTCTACGACATTCAGGCGCAGTTCTTCAAACTGATTGTCATCTTCTTCTGGCTGCCAGCCAGCAGGTTTCACGGGGATCTCTTCCCGGTCAAACGCCAGATCGCCGCCATTCACCACTTCCGACTCATGGTTGATGCCTTTGAAATCGAAAAGCTCAACGTCCGCGAGGTGAGAAGGCACCACGTTCTGCATCGCGCTGAACATGGTTTCGATACGGCCCGGGTAGCGTTTGTCCCAGTCACGCAGCATGTCACCAATCACCTGACGCTGCAGGTTCGGCTGAGAGCCGCACAGGTTACATGGAATGATCGGGAACCCTTTGGCCTGAGAGAACCGCTCGATATCTTTCTCGCGGCAGTAGGCAAGCGGGCGGATCACAATGTGTTTGCCATCATCGCTCATCAGTTTTGGCGGCATGCCTTTCATCTTGCCGCCGTAGAACATGTTCAGGAACAGCGTCTGCAGGATATCGTCGCGGTGATGGCCGAGTGCGATTTTGGTTGCACCCAGTTCTGTCGCGGTACGGTACAGGATGCCGCGGCGAAGACGAGAGCAGAGAGAGCAGGTGGTTTTGCCTTCCGGGATCTTCTCTTTCACAATCCCGTAGGTATTTTCTTCTACGATTTTGTACTCAACGCCCAGTTTTTCCAGGTATTCCGGCAGAATGTGCTCCGGGAAACCAGGCTGCTTTTGATCGAGGTTAACCGCCACCAGGGAAAACTTCACCGGCGCGCTTTGCTGAAGATTACGCAGGATCTCCAGCATGGTGTAACTGTCTTTACCACCTGACAGGCAGACCATAATGCGGTCGCCTTCTTCAATCATATTGAAGTCTGCAATGGCTTCACCAACGTTACGGCGCAGACGCTTTTGCAGTTTGTTCAGGTTGTATTGCTCTTTCTTATTAATTTCTTGATTTTGTTGCATTTAATCTGTACTCAAATTTCAAATGGGGCACCAGTGGGGCAAACGGTTTAGAGGGGCAGCTTCTGTCAGCATTGCCCTCTCTTTGCTGTTCATCTCTTCACTCTATGAAGCTTAGATTTCAAACACCCTCTGCGCATTTTAGTGCCCCATCTGACTGGCAATAAAAGACGGGTCAGCGCCTGCGGTTAACCACCAGCATGCGAAAGTGTGCCGTGTATGGTACGGATTGTTGCGCCGAATGCCAGCACGTTTTACAGGATTTTGAATTGTGGACGGCAGCAACCTTGCTTTGTGATATCGCATATAATGCGGCTTCGACATACTCTGAACATTCCAGTGGCTTGTGCTATGACCCTCAATCGCTTTTGTTATTTGCTTCTGTTGATCGCCGCAATCGGAAGTCTATTCACCTCGCATCCGTTTATCCTGTGGCTCCTGCTTATCAACGTACTGACGTTAGCGATGTATGGCGCCGACAAAATGGCGGCGCGAAGGGCCATGCGCAGAGTGCCGGAAGCCACACTGCTGGTATTTGGCCTTATCGGCGGATGGCCCGGGGCGATTATAGGTCAGCAACTGTTTCGCCATAAAACGCAAAAGCAGCCCTTCAAAACCTACTTCATTGTCAGTGTCATCGTCAGTATTTCAGCGATGGTGGCGGTGTACCAACTCTTTCCTGTTTTAACGTACTGAGCGTGTACAAACGGAATGCAATAACGCGCTGACCACGGTAGATAACTAAAAACGACTGCCAATAGTAGTAGGAATATTCTTAAGGTGTTGCTGTTTTTTGCACGATCTGAATAATGTGTGCAACGACACGGATGACAACATCTCATGAAAATTCAAGCTATTACACTGGCAATGCTGGTGGTCGTTTCTGCGCCTTCGAGGTCAGCTTTTCAGGAGCGGGAATATAATACCTGGTATATAAAAAATGCTGTTCTTTACGATATGACCCAGACTTCAGACGGTTTCCCGGTCATGTTGAGCATCTCCCAGCCTGAGCGGAAATCAGCAAATTTGCTGGTCTCCTATATCACCGAAGGGCGCTGTGGCGGGACCCGACAAGAACTTAACGTGAATGGCAAAGTGCTTCCGGCCACGTATTATTGTGTTCAGGTCGGGCAGAACCGGATAGAGCATTTTTCGGTGAAAGATGCACAGAGCGTTAACGGCATGGTTAACCATCTGAAATCGGATTTTACCTTACTTCTTCAAAACGACATCAAGGTCTGGGCCGCGAACATTAATGCGCCCAAATACGGCCTCGCGCCGCGATTCTGACATGTATACCTCGACCTCATCGCCTGTTAGCGTAGGGGTTACGCCCTGTATCACAGAATAAATAGCATCCGTGACAACGCCACGTTTTACCACAATCCTGCTACGCTTTTTGTGTTGTACAAGGGAGCACAAACATGAAGAACAAAGATGAACAAACGGGATTAGTGGGACTGGCAATTGGTGCCGCCGTTATCGGTCTTGTTTCAGCACAGCAACCCATCCATCGCGACAGTATTGTGAGTGAACTGGTCAGACTCGGCAGACAGAAAGGCGATGGCGTTGAAGATGAGGTTTTCGTTAAGGCTGCCGAGCTCGTGAGAAAGGGGGTGTAACCGATGGCTGATATTCGTCATGCACAGTGCCATTGTGGCGCGGTGGCGTTTACCGTTGAACTCTCAGACGGATTAAATACCGCCCGGCGCTGCAGCTGCTCTTTTTGCCGGATGCGGGGCGCCGTGGTGGTCTCGGCACCGCTGTCGGGCATTACCGTAACGAAAGGGGCGGATAAGCTCACGGAATATCGTTTTAACACAGGAACAGCCCGCCATTTCTTCTGCTCGGTCTGCGGGATTTATACCTTCCATCAGCGGCGTTCAAATCCCAACGAATACGGCGTGAATGTGGCCTGTTTTGAAAATGTGACCCCCTTTGATTTTGCCGAAGTGACGGTGATGGACGGCGTTAATCATCCCGCGGATGGCGACAGCGGGGTTTTCGGCTACCTCTCTTTTCGTCAAAAAGAAGCGTAACTGCCGCCTGGCCAGATTTTAACAATGCGGCCTATAGTGGGGAGTGGGTATCCGAAACAGGAGAGAAATATGCTGTATGTTGAGAAAGACGATCCGCGTGAGGCGCCTGAGTCAGGTGATAAAAAGCCTCAGCCGGTCAAAAAATAGTCCGTTTATACGTTTCCCGCCACCGGCCCTGCTGGTGGCGTATTGTTTGGGGGAAACCTTAACTGCCATCCAGATGGTTCAACAGCGCGCCGAGATGCCCAACGACACCACCAAAATCAAAAATTAACGCCATCCATATAATCGCCAGAAGGGTAAGTACGGCAACTGATACACGACCAAACAATGCAGTTATCCTTAATGAAGCAAAGTCTATAAGGCTAGTCTACATGGGTTTCTTTAAACTTACCCTTAACGACACCGTCATAAATTTTCCTTTTGAGATGATTCACACATTCACTGAGCCGAGAGGCGCGAAGAGAGGGAAATATGATGGGAGAGAAGAGGAGGGCTGGCTTCAGGCGTCGCAACGAAAATAAAGAGCCCGCATCACGATGCGGGCTCTTGGGATCAGAACTGGTAAACCAGACCTAATGCAACGACATCATCCGTGCTAATGCCGTTATTTTTGTAGAAACTGTCATCTTCATCCAACAGGTTGATTTTATAATCAACGTAGGTGGACATGTTTTTGTTGAAGTAGTAGGTTGCGCCTACGTCAGCATATTTAACCAGATCCTGATCGCCCTGACCGTTGGCCAGGTCTTTACCTTTAGACTGCAGATAAGAAATTGCCGGGCGCAGGCCGAAGTCGAACTGATATTGCGCGGTCACTTCAACGTTTTGCGTTTTATTGGCCACGGCATCCGTATTATCGCCATAAGGGGTCATATTGCGGGTTTCAGAATACATTGCCGCCAGATAAATATTGTTGGCGTCATATTTCAGGCCTGCAGTCCAGGCATCCGCTTTATCGCCACCGGCAGTGGTATTCATCACCTGTTCGTTGGTACGGTCAGAAGAGGTATAGGCAGCACCCGCGCTGATACCCATGCCAAAGTCATAGGTGGTGGAGATACCGAAGCCGTCACCGTTCTCATGGCGCGTGTCGCGACCATTGTTGGTGCCTTCCTGGTTGTTGCTGGCATCTTCGTTCTTACCCTGATACTGCAGGGCAAAGTTCAGACCCTGTACCAGACCATAGAAGTCAGTGTTACGGTAGGTTGCAACCCCGTTGGCACGGCCAGTCATAAAGTTGTCTGCATTGGTGTAAGAGTCACCACCGAATTCAGGCAACATATCGGTCCAGCCTTCCACGTCGTACAGAACGCCGTAGTTACGACCGTAATCGAAGGAGCCATAGTCACCGACTTTAACACCGGCGAAGGCCAGACGCGTCCATGACTGGTTATTAGACCCTTCAGTGTTATTGGCCTGGATGTTGTATTCCCACTGGGCGTAACCGGTCATCATGTTGTTGATCTGGGTTTCACCCTTGAAGCCCAGACGCATATAAGTTTGATCGCCATCTTTAGAGGCATCGTCGGAGAAGTAATGCAGACCATCTACTTTTCCGTACAGATCTAATTTATTGCCGTCTTTATTATAAATTTCTGCAGCATGCGCAGCGCCAGCCATTAACAGCGCTGGAATCATCAGGGCCAGTACTTTTCTTTGCATTTTGGAATTCCTTTGCAGTTGTTTTTATTTAATTACGTATTGAACTTTCCGCACGAGAAAGCTGTCTCATGCTAAATCACTCCTGACCAAGAACAATAAAATATAATTGTTACGAGTTAAGTTAATTCTTAACCGGATTATGCGACGGAAATAGTCATTGGTTTTATGAATGATTTAAAGCTAATCATATTAAATAAAAATTATTAATTGCCCATTAAATCAGATAATCTCAGCGGCGTTATATGCCTTTAAGATTTTTCATCCATAATTTATGTGAATGTCATTTAGTGAATTAACGTGATGTTCATTAATTATCTGGACTCGCCCGGTGTGAATACATCGGGCTTTTTTTATGGCAAAAAAATGCCCGGACAAGCCGGGCAGAGGGAGAGTCAGTCGCGGGTGGGTTTTTCCGCTTTTCCGGCCATTTGCGCCAGGAAATCATACCGTTTTTGCAGATCGGCGGCGGCATCTTTCCACAACTGCTCGGCCACCTCTGGTTGTTGCGCGTTGAGGCGACGGAAGCGCTGTTCCTGCATTAACGTTTCGGCCAACGCATCGGAAGGCGGGCGTGAATCCAGCGCCAGAGGCAATTTACCTTCATCGGCGCGGCGCGGGTCGAACCGGTAGAGCGGCCAGAAGCCGGTTGCGGTCAGCTGGCGCATCTGATCGTGGCTGAGTGCCAGGTCGTAGCCATGCTCTTCACACGGGCTGTAGGCAATGATCAGCGACGGACCCGGGTAGGCTTCCGCTTCCTGAATGGCTTTCACCGTCTGGTTCAGCTGCGCGCCCAGCGAGATTTGCGCGACATACACATGGCCGTACATCATCATGCTGACGCCGAGATCTTTACGCGCCTTGCGCTTGCCGTGTTCACCAAACTTAGTTACTGCGCCAAGCGGAGTAGCTTTTGACGCCTGGCCACCGGTGTTGGAATAGCACTGCGTATCCAGAACCAGAATGTTGACGTTTTCGGTAAGGCTTAACACATGATCCAGCCCGCCAAAGCCGATGTCATACGCCCAGCCGTCACCGCCAATCAGCCAGATTGATTTTTCCACCAGCGCGTCAGCGTCGGTCAACAGCTGCCCGGCACCTTCTACGCCCTGCAGAGCGTTGCGCAGTTCCGCAACCTGCTCACGACGACGTTCTGGCGTTGCATCGGCGTGCAACGCCTCATTCAGCTCCGCCGGGATGTGGCCGGCAAACTGTTCCAGTAACCGCATCACGCGTGCGCGGTGCTGGTCAACGGTCAGACGGAAGCCCAGACCAAACTCGGCGTTATCCTCAAACAACGAGTTCGCCCATGCCGGACCGCGGCCATGGGCGTCGGTGGTGTACGGCGTGGAAGGCAGATTACCGCCATAGATTGATGAACAGCCCGTGGCGTTAGCGATCAACATTCTGTCGCCGTACAGTTGCGTGAGCAGCTTGATATACGGCGTTTCACCGCAGCCGGAGCAGGCGCCTGAATACTCGAACAGCGGAGTAATGAGCTGCGAAGTACGTATATCAATACGCTCCAGCGTGCTGCGGTCGATCTCCGGCAGGTTCAGGAAGAAGTCATAATTTACCTTCTCTTCTTCGACATGCTCGAGGCGCGACATCATATTGATGGCTTTGATGTCCGGATCCTGACGATCTTTCGCCGGACAGACCTCAACGCACAGATTACATCCGGTGCAATCTTCCGGAGCGACCTGCAGAACATACTTCTGTCCGCGCATATCACGGGATTTCACATCAAGTGAATGCAGGCTGGCCGGGGCGTCTTCCATCGCTTCCGGGGAGACCACTTTGGCACGAATGGCCGAGTGCGGGCAGGCTGCTACGCAGTGGTTGCACTGGGTACACAGCTCCTCTTTCCAGATGGGGATTTCTTCGGCGATGTTGCGTTTTTCCCAGCGCGTGGTGCCCATCGGCCAGGTGCCATCCGGCGGCAGCGCGGAGACGGGAAGGGCATCACCCAGCCCGGCCAGCATGGCTGCCGTCACGGTTTTCACGAAATCCGGTGCCGCGTCAGAAACCACCGGTGGACGGTTCGGGCTGGACGCATCAACCGCTTGCAGCGGTACTTCAAATAAAGACTCGCGTGCCAGCGCCAGCGCCTGCCAGTTACGCTCGACCAGCTCCTGACCTTTACTGCTGTAGCTTTTGGCAATCGCTCCCTGCAGTTCCATCAGCGCGCTGTCTCCCGGCAGGATCTGCGTCAGGTGGAAGAAGGCCATTTGCATCACGGTGTTGATTCGCGCGGCAAGGCCACACTCGCGGGCAATTTTTGCAGCGTTAATGACGTAGAAGCGGGCTTTTTTCTGGTTCAGCACCGCCTGCACTTCCTGCGGCAGCCGCGACCAGACTTCATCCACGCTGTATGGCGTATTGAGCAGGAAAATACCGCCCGGTTTCAGGCGCTCTGCCATCTGGTACTTATCGATGAACTGCAACTGGTGACAGCCCACAAAATCAGCCTGCGAGATAAGGTACGCCGAGCGGATAGGGTGCTCGCTGACACGCAGGTGGGAAACGGTCAGCCCGCCTGCTTTTTTGGAGTCGTAGACAAAATACCCCTGGGCATACCACGACGTGGAGTTCCCGATAATCTTAATGTTGTTCTTGGTCGCGGAGACGCTACCGTCGCTGCCCAGTCCATAAAACAGCGCCTCAAGTTTTGCGGTGGAAGGCAGCGTGTTTTCCGGCAGGGGCAGAGAGAGGTTGGTCACGTCATCATAAATACCGACGGTAAAGCGCGGTTTTGGTTTAGCCTCGCTCAGCTCATTAAACACCGCCAGCACACAGTCCGGGCCAAACTCTTTGGAGGACAACCCATAGCGACCCCCGATCACGCGCGGCAGTGTTTCGCGCTCACCGCAATTAAACGCTTCAGCCAGCGCGGACATGACGTCCAGATACAGAGGTTCTGCGTGGGCGCCAGGCTCTTTCGTGCGATCGAGCACCGCCACGGTGCGCGCGCTTTCCGGCAGGGCGGAGAGCAAATGTCGCGCGGAAAACGGCCGGTAGAGCCGCACTTTGAGCACGCCGATTTTTTCACCACGGGTCAGCAGTTCATCCACCACCTCTTCACAGGTGCCAATGGCTGACCCCATGAGCACAATGACCCGTTCCGCCTGCGGATGACCGTAGTATTCAAACGGTTTGTATTGACGTCCGGTGGCCGCGGCAAAATCATCCATCGCCTGCTCAACGTGATCATAAACGGCGTTGTACCACGGGTTCGTTGCTTCCCGGGACTGGAAATAGGTATCCGGGTTGGCCGATGTCCCGCGGATCACCGGGTGTTCCGGGTTCAGCGCACGGGCGCGATGCGCGTCGATTTCCGCCTGCGGCAGAAGATTGAGGAGGGTGTCGTCAGCCAGCGGAACAATTTTATTGATTTCGTGAGAGGTACGAAAACCATCAAAGAAATGAATAAAGGGCACGCGACTCTTCAGCGTCGCCATATGCGAAATTAACGCGAAGTCCTGTGCTTCCTGAACGCTGCTGGCGCACAGCATGGCGCAACCGGTCTGGCGGACGGCCATTACGTCTGAGTGATCGCCAAAGATGGAGAGGGCGTGTGTCGCAACGGTTCGTGCGGCAACGTGAAGCACAAACGGGGTAAGTTGTCCTGCCAGTTTATAGAGCGTCGGGATCATCAACAATAATCCCTGCGACGACGTGAATGACGTCGACAGAGCTCCGGTCTGCAGCGCCCCGTGGACGGTCGCGATAGCGCCAGCCTCAGACTGCATTTCCACGACTCTTGGGACGTCGCCCCAGACGTTTTTCAGTCCGTTTCCCGCCCAGGCATCGGCCTGCTCGGCCATCGTAGAACTTGGCGTAATTGGGTAGATGGCGATAACTTCACTGGTGCGAAACGCGACGGACGCGACTGCACCATTACCGTCAATAGTTTGCATAGGACAACACCCTTACATTGCGCAAAAAAAGGAGCCCGAAAAAAACACAACGGGCTTTGAATATTATTCCCTTAGTTTAGCAAAGGTCGGATTTTACGATTTTCGCTTTTGTGTCCTCGGTATTCTCGACATCAATGAGTAGATCAATCTTTTGGCGAAAAAATTGCGAGAAATTGTTTCAGGAGCGCATAAATACGCACTTTCGCTCTCGACGACACGGCATGTGATGCCTATTATGCATAGGTTTCGCATTATTAATGGGGGAGAGAGAGCATGCGTTCAGCATTTTGGGTCGGGTGTGCCGCGTTATTATTATCGGCATGCAGCAGTGAACCTGTTCAGCAGGCAACGGCGGCACACGTAACGCCGGGAATGAAAGCGGCGATGTCCAGCTCCGGACAAGCCAACTGCGCGATGATTGGCGGCTCGCTGTCTGTTGCCCGCCAGCTTGACGGCTCAGCTATCGGGATGTGCGCATTGCCAAACGGCAAACGCTGCAGTGAACAGTCGCTTGCCGTAGGATCCTGCGGAAACTACTGATTACTCCGCACGCTTAAACATTAGCGTTTTATCGGCTGTCGCCAGCGTTAACTGGTCTTCAGTCAGGTCGACCTGCGCCCCTTTGCGCAGCATGTCGCCAATGGCCTGATCCAGTTCGTTTAACTGTGGTTCGGTACAGAGCTTGCGCGTCATGGCGAGCGTTTTGACCTTGAGCTCACCTTCGGACAATTTCCCCTGTCCGTTAAACGTGTTACACATCACGCCGGAAACGCTAATGTTATTAACCAGACTGATATCAGACAGGGCTTTGAAGCTGATCTCTGGTTGCGTTGTCGTGGCCTTAACGGCTTTCCCGTCCACATTCTCCAGCACAAAACGGTGGCTCTTAAGTTGGTCCGGCTGAACGGAGGCTTTACCAGGATTAACGCACCCGGTGAGGACAAGACTGATAACACTTAACGCAATGAGCTTTTTCATTTTTCTTCTCAGACGATAGATACTGTGAATCTTTTTTTCAGTGTAACGATACTCTGCCGTGCGTTAATGGGGTTTATCTGAAAGTGCGGGCGGGTACCGGGCAACGTTGTCGTTGCCCGCAATACGATCAGTGCGATTTAAACCCTGCGGCCGTCATTAACATGCGAAAGAGCATACTGACCGCCGCCAGTGCCAGTACGCTGCCGCCCCAGATAATGGCCAGCCACATTACTCTTTTCCAGAAAGGTTGTTGCATCAGTGATAACCCTCTCCATGCTGTACTTTTCCGCGAAACACGTAGTAACTCCAGAAGGTGTAGACCAGAATCACGGGAATGATCAACAACGCGCCCACCAGCATAAAGCCCTGACTTTGTGTCGGAGCCGCCGCCTGCCAGAGCGTGATTGACGGGGGAATAATGTGCGGCCAGATGCTGATCCCAAGTCCGCTAAAGCCGAGAAAAATCAGCCCTAACGTCAGGATAAACGGCAGATGATGGCTCTCTGGGTTCTTCAGGCAACGCCACTGACACAGGCTCAGGATCACCACCAGCGCCGGCACGGGCAGCAGGAAGAAGAGATTCGGCAGGGTAAACCAGCGCGCGGCGATGGCCGGCTGCGCCAGTGGCGTCCAGAGGCTGATTGCTGCAATGAATACCAGAAGCAGGATCAGGAGCGTTCTGGATACCCGTCGCATTCGCTGTTGCAGCGCGTTTTCGCTTTTCATCACCAGCCATGTCGAGCCTAACAGCGCGTAGGCCACCACCAGACCTGCGCCGCAGAACAGGTTAAAAACGGTCAGCCAGTCGAACGGTCCGCCACTGTAGGCACGCCCGGTGACGCTAAAGCCGTTGATCACTGCGCCCACCGTCATGCCCTGGGTAAAGGTCGCCAGGATCGAACCGCCGATAAACGCTTTGTCCCAGAAAGGGCGGTGTGCCGGCGTGGCTTTAAAACGAAACTCAAATGCCACGCCCCGGAAAATAAGTCCGATCAGCATTAACGTCAGCGGAATAGTGAGGGCATCAATAATGACCGCATAGGCCAGCGGAAACGCGCCAAACAGCGCCGCCCCGCCGAGCACCAGCCAGGTTTCATTGCCGTCCCAGACCGGCGCAACGCTGTTCACCATCACATCGCGATCGTCGGCATCAGGCGTAGCCGGGAACAGGATACCTATCCCCAGATCAAAACCATCCATCACGATATACATCAGCGTGGCAAAGACAATGATAACAAACCAGATAATGGAAAGATCGATACCCATTATGGTTGCTCCTTATGTTCAGTAGTAACGGCAGAAAGCGGGCGTGCGGGACGTCCATCGGACTCGGTGGCAAACGATTCATGAGGCTGAGGTCCTTTTTTAATCAGGCGGACCATATAGCTGTAACCTACGCCAAATACGGAGGTGTAGACGACGAAGAAGGCCAGCAGACTCACGCTCATATGCAAGTCACCATGCGCAGAAACCGCATCCTTCGTTCGCTGAAGCCCGTAGACGACCCAAGGCTGGCGGCCCACTTCGGTAGTGACCCATCCGGCCAGGATGGCAATCAGCCCGGTGGGTCCCATCAGGAGGGCAAACCACAGGAAGGGACGCGAAGCGTACACGCGCTTTTTATAACGTAACCAGAGCGCCGTTACCCCAAGCAGCAGCATCAGCATGCCTAAGCCCGCCATAACGCGGAATGACCAGAAGACGATGGTGGAATTTGGCCGGTCTTCCTTTGGAAATTCTTTCAGTGCCGGAACCTGTTTGTCGAGGCTGTGCGTCAGAATAAGGCTGCCAAGCGCCGGGATCTCCAGCCCAAAGCGGGTGCGCTCCTGTTCCATATCCGGCCAGCCAAACAGCAGCAGCGGGGTGGGTTCACCCGGTGGGTTCTCCCAGTGGCCTTCAATGGCTGCTATTTTAGCGGGCTGATGCTTCAGGGTGTTCAACCCGTGCATATCACCCACCATCGCCTGAAGGGGAGCGACAATCAGGGTCATCCACAGCGCCATGGAAAACATCGCGCGGATGGCGGGGGTGTTGTTTCCGCGCAGCAAATGCCAGGCTGCGGATGCGCCGACAAACAGGGCGCTACTCAGGAAGGCCGCTATCGACATATGCAGCAGGCGATACGGGAAGGAGGGGTTAAACACCACGGCAAACCAGTCTACCGGCACCACCTGTCCGTTGACGATTTCAAAGCCCTGTGGTGTCTGCATCCAGCTGTTTGATGAGAGGATCCAGAAGGTTGAGATAACGGTCCCCAGCGCCACCATGCAGGTTGCAAAGAAATGCAGACCCGGCCCGACTTTATTCCAGCCGAACAGCATAACGCCGAGGAATCCTGCCTCGAGGAAGAAGGCAGTAAGCACTTCGTAGGTCAGGAGCGGGCCGGTAATACTGCCGGCAAATTGTGAAAACCCACTCCAGTTGGTCCCAAACTGGTAGGCCATGACCAGCCCGGAGACCACGCCCATACCGAAGTTAACGGCAAAAATCTTCGACCAGAAATGGTACAGCGAACGCCAGACCGGATTTTTGGTTTTCAGCCACAGGCCTTCTAGCACAGCGAGATAACTCGCCAGACCGATGGTGATTGCCGGGAAAATAATGTGGAAGGATACGGTAAAGGCAAACTGTATCCGTGCAAGATGAAAAGCATCTAAACCAAACATGCACAACCTCAATGTCAAACGGTGTGCTGTTATGGTATAGGGGCGAAATAACGAGTATCAGACGCAGAAAAGCGAAATTTACCTATAACAGTTCATGAAAACATCACGCTTTGCACATCTGATATAGCTTGCGTGAAAGAATAAAAAAATTATTTTTATGAAATTTATGCATTAAACAGCTTGCCTTGTTATCAACATCATGCGTTAATGGCCCTCTGGGTTTGAGTCCAAATAAACATCTGACGTAGTTTTATAAAGCAGTTCTCATCACGTTGTGCCTCTCCGCAGCCTCTCTTGGGTCTTTTTCTACACTCCGATTAGTTTTTGTTTCAAACCACTATCGCCTGAAGGGCCCATTAAGCAATTAACGTTTTTACGTTTACAGGAGAATCCTATGACTTCTTATATCCATTTCCGCTGCCCATGCTGCCATGGTTCGCAGTACCGTACCTCAGCTTTTGATGTGTCTGAGAAAAACCCGTTCGGTGCAAAATGCATTTTTTGCAAATCGTCGATGATTACCCTCGATCATCTGGCCGCTGCCCGCCACGCTCAGCGTAACGTCACCGAACTGCGTAAGTAATGCATCTGGCTAACTATAACAGTTAGCAAAATCTTCTCTTTTTCTCCTGCTGATATACACTGTCGGTCATAAGGAGAATCTGATGAAAAAATACCAGCGTCTGGCGCAACAAATTATCTCGCAGATCGAGCTTGGCGTATGGTTGCCGGGCGATAAGCTGCCTTCTCTGCGAGAGCAGGTCGCGAGCAGCGGCATGAGTTTTATGACCGTGGGCCACGCGTATCAGATGCTGGAAAGCCAGGGGCGTATCGTCGCCAGGCCGCAGTCGGGCTATTACGTTGCCTCGCGCCCGACCGCACACCAACCTGCGCCGCCTGCCCAGGTGATGCGGGACGAAGTGGTAGATATCAACACCTATATCTTCGACGTATTACAGGCCAGCCGCGACCCGTCGGTGGTTCCTTTCGCTTCTGCCTTCCCCGACCCCCGGCTTTTCCCGTTGCAGCAACTTAACCGTTCGCTGGCCAATGTCAGTAAAACCGCCACAGCAATGAGCGTAATTGAGAACCTGCCTCCGGGTAACGTTGACCTTCGCCACGCCATTGCTCGCCGCTATGCGCAGCAGGGAATGAATATCTCGCCGGATGAGATTGTCATTACCGCAGGCGCACTCGAAGCCCTGAATCTTAGCCTGCAGGCCGTTACCGAGCCTGGTGACTGGGTGATTGTCGAAAACCCCTGTTTCTACGGTGCGCTACAGGCGCTGGAACGCCTGAAACTCAAAGCGCTGTCGGTGGCGACGGACGTCCGCGAAGGGATCGATCTGAATGCGCTTGAGCAGGCGCTCAATGAGTATCCGGTCAAAGCCTGCTGGCTCATGACCAACAGTCAAAATCCCCTCGGCTTCACGCTCAGCGCAGAGAAAAAAGCGCACCTGGTCGCGCTTCTCGCTAGGCACAACGTCACCCTGATCGAAGATGATGTCTACAACGAACTCTATTTTGGCCGGGAGAAACCCTTGCCAGCGAAAGCCTGGGATCGTGACGATATGACGCTGCACTGCTCGTCCTTCTCGAAATGTCTGGTGGCGGGGTTTCGCATCGGCTGGGTGGCGGCAGGTAAACATGCGCGACGCATTCAGCAGCTACAGCTGATGAGCACCTTATCGACCAGTTCACCCATGCAGCTGGCGCTGGTGGATTACCTGGCGACAAAACGCTACGACGCCCATCTTCGCCGCCTGCGACGCACGCTGGCCGAACGCAAACAGCAGGCGTGGCAGTCGCTTTTACGCCATATGCCGGCAGGCGTCAAAATTCATCACAACGACAGCGGCTATTTTTTGTGGCTGGAACTCCCGGCGCAGCTGGATGCCGGGCTGCTGAGTGAGAAAGCGCTAATGCACCACATCAGTATTGCCCCCGGTAAGATGTTTTCGACCTCTGACGCCTGGACACCGTTCTTCCGGTTTAATACCTCCTGGGCGTGGGGGGAGCGGGAAGAACAGGCTGTGATTCAGTTAGGGAAATTAATTAGCAGCATGCTCGAATAATAATCTCCGCACCTTTCTAAAATAATCATTCCTTATCCTGATGGCGGTACGGCGAATATTCCGCAGTACCGCATCATAGGAAATCTGCATACCGCCTCTCAACGCTAACTCCTTGTCTATAATCCAGTTAACGGGGAATGCGCCCTCGGTCACACCTTGATGAAATTTCTTTAAGCCGCACGGTGCGGCGCATTTGCGCGGTCTACGTTTAATAAGGGAGATATTTTTACGGCACGGCTGCCGCTAAATTTCATTGCGACAGGAGTAATTCTTATGAGCAAAAAATTTGCCCGCAGCAGCCTGTGCGCGCTCGGCATGACCCTCATGACAGCGCACGCCGCAGAGCCACCGAAGGCTATCGGCGACGGGGAAGGACGACTGGATATTATTGCCTGGCCCGGGTACATCGAACGGGGACAAACCGATAAAAATTATGACTGGGTCACGCAGTTCGAAAAAGAGACCGGCTGCGCGGTGAACGTTAAAACCGCGGCCACCTCGGATGAAATGGTTAGCCTGATGGCGAAAGGAGGATACGATCTGGTCACTGCCTCGGGCGATGCCTCACTGCGCCTGATCATGGGGAAACGCGTTCAGCCGATTAACCCCGACCTTATCCCAAACTGGAAAACTCTCGACCCGCGGATCGTCAAAGGTGAATGGTTTAACGTCGGCGGCAACGTCTACGGCACGCCGTATCAGTGGGGGCCAAACCTGCTGATGTACAACAGCAAAACGTTCCCGACGCCGCCGGACAGCTGGAGCGTCGTCTTTACGAAACAGAATTTACCTGACGGTAAAACCAATCAGGGCCGCGTGCAGGCCTATGATGGCCCGATTTACATCGCCGATGCGGCGCTGTTTGTCAAAGCCACGCAGCCGCAACTGGGTATCACCGACCCGTACCAGCTAACAGAAAAACAGTATGCCGCCGTACTGAAGGTATTGCGTGACCAGCATGCGCTGATCCACCGCTACTGGCATGACACCACCGTTCAGATGAGCGACTTTAAAAATGAAGGCGTAGTGGCCTCCAGCGCTTGGCCCTATCAGGCCAATGCCCTGAAAGCGGAGAACCAGCCTGTCGCCACTGTTTTCCCGAAAGAAGGGGTAACCGGCTGGGCGGACACTACTATGCTGCACGCGCAGGCCAAGCACCCGATGTGCGCCTACAAATGGATGAACTGGTCGCTGACGCCTAAAGTGCAGGGCGATCTGGCGGCCTGGTTTGGCTCGCTGCCCGTGGTGCCGGAAGGGTGTAAAGCCAGCACATTGCTCGGCGATAAAGGCTGCGAAACGAACGGCTACAACTATTTCGACAAAATCATGTTCTGGAAAACCCCGATTGCAGAAGGCGGCAAATTCGTTCCTTACAGCCGCTGGACACAGGATTACATCGCCATCATGGGCGGCCGTTAATCGCAGGAGCAGAACATGACGTACGCAGTAGAGTTTAATGACGTTTCCCGTCTGTACGGTGACGTGCGGGCGGTGGATGGGGTCACCATTGCTATTCATGACGGAGAGTTTTTCTCCATGCTGGGGCCTTCGGGCTCCGGCAAAACTACCTGCCTGCGTCTGATAGCCGGTTTTGAGCAGCTGTCAGGCGGCGCAATCAAAATCTTCGGTAAAGAGGCGAGCGCACTTCCCCCATGGGAACGCGATGTGAATACCGTGTTCCAGGATTATGCGTTGTTCCCGCATATGTCGATCCTCGATAACGTCGCGTACGGACTCATGGTCAAAGGTATCGACAAGAAAACGCGCCATGCGCAGGCGCGTCAAGCGCTGGAAAAAGTGGGGCTAAGCTTTGCTGTCACGCGTAAGCCTTCGCAGCTTTCCGGCGGGCAACGTCAACGTGTCGCCATCGCGCGGGCGCTGGTCAATGAACCCCGGGTATTGCTGCTGGATGAACCGCTCGGCGCGCTCGATCTTAAATTGCGTGAGCAGATGCAGTTCGAGCTGAAAAAGCTGCAGCAGGAGCTCGGCATCACCTTTATTTTCGTCACTCACGATCAGGGGGAAGCCCTGTCGATGTCTGACCGGGTCGCGGTTTTCAATAATGGCCGCATTGAGCAAGTCGACACCCCGCGCGATCTCTATATGCGTCCAGGAACGCCATTCGTGGCGAGCTTTGTCGGGACCTCGAACGTGTTTGACGCCGGTATGGCACACAACGTGTGCGGGATGGAAGGCATCTATTCTTTACGACCGGAACATATTCGCCTCAATGAGAGCGGTGAGGTTCAGGTTGAGGGCGTGGTGCAGGCAGTACAGTATCAGGGGGCGGCAACGCGTCTTGAGCTAAAACTCGCTGACGGTACAAAACTGCTGGTCAGCCAGGCCAATTTTAGCGATGCCGCAACGCTGAACGGCGTGACGCCGGGACAGGCGGTGATGGCGTCGTGGTCACGTGATGCCATGGTTCGCCTGCAAGAGGAGAGGTGACATGAACCCGCGTGTCGCGCCGCCTCCCGCCCACCGTAGCCGCATGAGCCGCCTTACCGCACTGTTCTGGCGTAAGCCATCGCTTGGTCTGCTCCTGCTGCTGCTCGCGCCGCTAATGTGGTTTGGCATCGTTTATCTGGGATCGCTTCTCACGCTTTTATGGCAAGGGTTTTATACCTTTGACGATTTCACCATGGCGGTCACGCCGGAACTGACGTTTGCCAATATCCTGGCGCTTTTTAATCCGGCAAACTATGACATCATTCTGCGTACGCTGATGATGGCCATTGCGGTGACCATCGCCAGCGCTATCCTCGCGTTTCCGATGGCCTGGTACATGGCACGTTTCACCCGCGGCAAGTGGAAGGCGTTCTTCTATATCGCCGTGATGTTGCCAATGTGGGCCAGCTATATTGTTAAAGCCTATGCCTGGACGCTGTTGCTGGCGAAAGACGGGGTGGCGCAGTGGTTTCTGAGCCACCTGGGGCTCGAGCCGATCCTGACCGCAATCCTTACGCTACCGGCCATTGGGGGAAACACGCTTTCCACCTCCGGGCTGGGGCGTTTTCTGGTGTTCGTCTATATCTGGCTGCCGTTTATGATCCTGCCGGTACAGGCGGCGCTGGAGCGGCTGCCCGCGTCGTTACTGCAGGCTTCAGCCGATCTCGGCGCGCGACCACGCCAGACTTTTCGTTACGTCGTTTTGCCGCTGGCAATCCCGGGCATTGCCGCAGGGTCAATCTTCACTTTTTCCCTGACGCTGGGCGATTTCATTGTTCCACAGCTGGTGGGGCCGCCGGGGTACTTTATTGGCAATATGGTCTATTCCCAGCAGGGCGCTATCGGCAATATGCCCATGGCCGCGGCCTTCACCCTGGTACCAATTGTCCTCATCTCGCTTTATCTGGCGTTCGTGAAACGTCTGGGAGCATTCGATGCACTCTGAACGCGCACCGTTGTTCCTGAAAGTGGCAGCCTGGGGAGGCGTTATCTTCCTTCATTTCCCGCTACTGATTATTGCGACCTACGCCTTTAACACCGAAGACGCCGCGTTCAGTTTTCCGCCGCAGGGGTTGACCTTGAAGTGGTTCACCGTGGCAGCGGGGCGTGGCGACATCATTGAATCAGTGACGTTGTCACTTCAAATCGCTGCGCTGTCGACGGCTATCGCGCTGGTGCTTGGCACGCTTGCTGCAGCGGCGCTGTGGCGAAGCGCGTTTTTTGGCAAAAATGCGATTTCGCTGTTGCTGCTGTTGCCGATTGCGTTACCGGGGATTATCACCGGTCTGGCGCTGTTGACGGCGTTTAAAACCATTGACCTTGAGCCGGGTTTTTTCACCATCGTGGTCGGTCACGCCACGTTCTGCGTGGTGGTGGTGTTTAACAACGTGATTGCCCGTTTCAGACGCACCTCCTGGAGTCTGGTCGAGGCGTCAATGGATCTGGGGGCCGACGGCTGGCAAACCTTCCGTTACGTGGTCCTGCCGAATCTCGGTTCGGCGTTGTTGGCCGGGGGGATGCTGGCGTTTGCACTCTCGTTTGACGAAATCATCGTCACAACATTTACCGCGGGACACGAGCGCACGTTACCGCTGTGGTTGCTTAATCAGCTCGGGCGTCCGCGCGACGTGCCGGTCACCAACGTCGTCGCATTGCTGGTGATGCTGGTCACAACCCTACCCATTCTGGGAGCCTGGTGGCTAACCCGCGACGGCGAAAACAGTGCCGGAAGCGGGAAATAACATTGATTTCAACAGGACAATGCTATGCAAACACAACTGCTGATAAATGGTGAACTGGTCGCCGGAGACGGGGAAAAACAGCCGGTCTATAACCCTGCCACCGGAGAGGTACTTCTGGAGATTGCTGAAGCGTCAGCAGCGCAGGTCGACGCGGCGGTCCAGGCCGCCGATCGCGCATTCATTGAATGGGGACAAACCACGCCTAAAACGCGTGCCGAGTGTCTGCTGAAGCTGGCTGACGTGATTGAAGCCCACGGCGAAGAATTTGCCCGTCTCGAATCGCTCAATTGCGGTAAGCCGCTGCACTGTGCACTGGGAGATGAAATTCCGGCTGTGGTCGACGTTTTCCGCTTCTTTGCCGGCGCCGCCCGCTGCCTGAACGGGCTGGCCGCCGGCGAATATCTTGACGGTCACACATCGATGATACGCCGCGATCCGGTGGGCGTGGTCGCCTCCATTGCGCCATGGAACTATCCGCTGATGATGGCGGCATGGAAGCTGGCACCCGCGCTGGCCGCGGGTAACTGTGTGGTGATCAAACCTTCGGAAATTACCCCACTGACGGCCCTCAAGCTGGCGGAACTGGCGAAAGACATCTTCCCGGCAGGCGTTCTGAACGTTCTGTTTGGCCGCGGAAAAACGGTCGGCGATCCGCTGACCGGCCACGAAAAGGTGCGTATGGTGTCGCTCACCGGTTCTATTGCCACCGGCGAACATATTATTGGACACACGGCGTCCTCGATTAAACGCACCCATATGGAGCTGGGCGGCAAAGCCCCGGTTATCGTTTTCGACGACGCCGATCTTGATGCGGTTGTTGAAGGGGTACGTACTTTCGGTTTCTACAATGCGGGGCAGGATTGCACGGCAGCCTGCCGTATTTATGCGCAGAAAGGCGTTTATGCCGCGCTGGTGGAAAAACTGGGTGCCGCGGTGGCGAGCCTGAAGATGGGCGCGCCGGAGGAGGAAACCACCGAGCTGGGCCCGCTCAGTTCCGAAGCCCATCTTTCACGCGTCTGTAAGGCGGTTGATGAGGCTAAAGCCCTGAGCCATATTCGCGTGGTGACCGGCGGCAGCAAAAAAGAGGGGGCAGGCTACTATTTCCAGCCAACCCTTCTGGCAGGGGCAAAACAGGACGATGCTATCGTTCAGCGTGAAGTGTTTGGCCCGGTTGTAAGTGTCACCGAGTTTGATGACGAAGCGCAGGTGCTGGCATGGGCGAACGATTCGCAGTACGGCCTGGCGTCATCGGTCTGGACCCGCGATGTAGGGCGTGCCCACCGGATGAGCGCGCGTCTGCAGTACGGCTGCACCTGGGTTAATACCCATTTTATGCTGGTGAGCGAAATGCCGCACGGCGGGATGAAGTTATCCGGCTACGGCAAAGATATGTCGGTGTACGGCCTTGAAGATTATACCGTTGTTCGCCACGTGATGATAAAGCTCTAAGCCCCCATGCCCGGTCGCATTCAGCGCCGGGCATTCTCTGCCTGCAGTACATATCCCATATTATTCAGATGGCTATTCTGTAACGAAAAAACTTGATCTGTATCAACATATGACGCATATTGCGTGCGGTTATTTTTTCGGCTCTGGTAAACAGAATGACGTTGTATCAAAAGATGTTGGTTTTTTACGCAATCATGGCTTCTGTCTGTGCATTAATTACCTGGTTCCTCTCTAAAGACCGCAAACGTATCCGACTGCTCAGTGCTTTTCTGGTGGGGTCAACCTGGCCAATGAGCTTTCCCGTTGCGCTGTTGATCTCGCTTTTCTGAAGCACGCTCCCGTTTTAAAAGATGAACATAGCATTCCAGACACGAAGACTGTATAAATACACAGTGAATCGTTAAAGGAGTGCTTATGAACAGTTTTTACTCGCAGCAGGCCGGCTGCGTTGTGCGCTGGCACGATCTTCCCGGCTCTGGCGATCCTGTGGTGTTTATTCACGGGTTAGGCTGCGCCTCTTCTTATGAATATCCTCGTATCGTCTCTGACGCCCGGTTTGGTGCGCGCAGAGCCATTCTTATCGATCTCCCCGGCAGCGGTTACAGCGACAAACCCGTGCAGTATCGTTATCGCACCAGCGAGCAGGCGCGAGTGGTGGCTGAACTGTTGGACCATCTCAAACTCGATAGCTTCTGGCTATATGGTCATAGTATGGGTGGCAGCATTGCTATCGAGGCAGCAGGACTGATGGCGCCACGCGTAAAAGGGTTGATGGTGTCGGAACCCAATTTTCACGCCGGGGGGGGCATGTTCAGCCGCTCTATTGCTGCACAGACGGAACAACAGTTCCTGGAGCAGGGGTTTGATGCGCTGCTCAGTGCGGAAACCTCACCCTGGGCGGGCAGTCTGCAAAGCAATGCGCCGTATGCCGTGTGGCGTGGCGCGTCCAGCCTGGTGGAAGGGGTAGAGCCGGAATGGGAGGTTCAGTTTTTGTCTCTGCGCTGCCCGGTGACGTTGATTTTCGGCGAGTGGTCCCTGCCTGATGATGATGTGGACTCTCTGCAAAAGCGGGGCGTTGAAGTGAAAATCATCCCAGCGGCCGGACACTCCATGTCATGGGAAAATCCGTCGGCACTGGCGCAGACGTTAGCAGAATGTATGACCACGACCTGAAAGGATAGCCCGCATCTCTGCGGGCCAGGAGCGCTATCGTAACAGGGCTTGTAAGGCCTGGCGTGCGGCAGGCTGTACATCGTGCGGGTGGTGGAAATCGATGTTTTCTATTGCCCGGCTATAGAGGGCGACCAGCCAGTCATAGACATACACCGTTGCCGCATGTACGGGTTGTTCTCCCAGACGCGTCAGGCGCGGCGCGGTACTGTTGACCACCGGCGTAACAAAGATTGCCTGGCCTTTACGGATGCGGCTCGCCGGGCGTGCTTCTGCAGGTGTCCGATCGTAGCCCAGCCAGCCAATGAAGTTGCCCATCACGGCATGCAGTTGAGCAGCGCTGCTCTTGTCGGTTTCAACGATGTTCTGCAACTGCTGCGGCAGGTTCAGTCGGTAGCTGGCCACCACCAGAACGTCGGCAATTTGCTGCAAAACAGCGGGTTCCAGCCCAAGGCGCGCGGCAGTGGCATCGTTGCGGCTCCACTGGCGCAGATGGTTTATCCAGACTTTATGCGCCAGGCGAGCTTTGTCTTTGGTCTGGAATGGACTAGTGTTCTCCTGGGCATGCTCGGCAAACAGGTCAATGGTATCCGTAAACAGTCCGTTCACCTGCTCCTCGCGGGGCTGCTGAACGGCCAGCAGGGTTTCAAAGGCTTTAAGCGGCGGCAGAAGACCTTCAAGCAGTTCACCGTGGCGGGCAGCGGAGCTTTGCAGAACGCGCACCATGTTTTCGGCCTGAGTTCGTCTGGCGCCGGGTTCCTCGACCAGCGGTGCCAGATACCCCTTCATCAGGGCCGAGAGTTCCTGGCGGAGCATTGCTTTCAGCGTGCTAAGACGCTTCTGCCGCTGAGCGGGTAACGTGGCCTGAGACAACCACTCGATCACGCGCTGCATGCTGTGGCTGTCCAGCGCCTGCAGTGTCCCCCAGCGCACACCCGGTTTGCCCAACAGGTGCTGGACCGTTTCATCGAGGTTCTGACGGGTGGTAAAACGTGCGTCGTGAGGCGTAATCGCCCACACCAGCCCCGGCAGGGCGGATTCTTCAACGGGCTGAGTCTCTTTGACCCAGTTCATCAGCACCCGGGCTTTTTTAGCCGTTTGCTCGTGCTGGGCTGTCGCATTGCAGATAACAAGCACGTCCGGTTGCAGCTGCTGGCGATAATGCTCCAGCAACCACTGGCATTTAGCCTGATTCAGTGCATCGGCGCTGTTATCTGAAAAGACCGGAATATCAATAATATCGACATTATCCAGGGCGCTGCTTTCGACCGGCAAGACCAGCTCACGCGTCAGGAAGGCGAGCGTATCGACAGGGATACTGATGGCGTTAAGCATCTCGCCGTTGTTCAGCGGATGAAGCAGCGTCTCCTGGGCCTCCGGAAGGGAAAAGGTGCCGTGAGTCAGGAACCCTTCGCCCGGCAGCCCGAAGTTATCGACCAGCAGGCTGAGCGGGGCGGCGAGTGCTCCGGCATGGCTGGTCTGATGCAGGACATGAGCGAGCTTTAACCACTGCTGGGTCAACTCCTGTTGCTCACCCCACAGCAGCGACCAGACGCTGGCACGCGTGCTGAGATCGAGCGAAGGGACCAGCTGTGCAAACTGATGCCACAGGGCATCATCAATTTGTTGTTTCGCGGCAGGTACTGAGCTTTGCCAGAAGCGGGCGATGGCACCCACGTCCTGAGCCGTAATACCAGGAACGCCCTGCGGCTGGCGCAGGCCACGCCACTTCTCCAGGCGCGTCTCAATGACCGCTTTATCCACGGCGCGGATGTCCGGCTGCAGCGTGGTGCGGGCGATAAACAGCTGAACCAGCTCTGCCTCTGTCACCAGGCTCAGGCGCAGCGGGAACGCCTCATCCATCACCTCTGCATTTCCGCGGGTGAAGCGCACGGCCATGTTGGTCAGGGCATGTCCCGGATTAATGTGCGAAAAATAGTCAAATGTACGTTGGCCTGGCGTAACGTTCAGGCGGCCATTACCGCTGCCGCACAGCGATAAAAGCAGATGCGCTTTAGCACTCTGAGAATGACCGTAAAGTCCAATACTGCCCGGGCGTGACAGGGCGCGGTCAATGGCCTGCTCCCGTGCCTGCGTCGCGTTGATGCGCGCAAGAAGGGCATCGGCCTCGTTATCCAGCACAGGGGCGTTCAGGCGCGTCTCATTTATCCACCCGATTAAGGCCTGAGTGGTGGTCATCGTCGCAGTCATTTCAGGTATACGCTCCCGCTGTCGATCCAGTAGTGGCTGCCGCTATGACGGCGATCGGCCAGAGTATTCAGTTTGAAGGTTAAAGCATCAGGCGGAACCGGCGTCCCGTCCTGCAACCAGGCATCGCTCAGCGCGAAGGATTCAGGCCCTTCATGCTTATTGCCGCCGCAAAGTTTGAGCCGCACGTTCAGCACGCCGTCACCCGCAATCGCTTTGGCCAGTTCGGCCGAGTTGATGCTAAGCGTATAGAGCGGCGTTGCCGGCCAGCGCGCGTTCGCCAGCTGGCGGAAACCGAGCGTCACATTTCCGCGCAGGGGGAAGTGCAGACGGGCGTCGAGTTTCGCACCCGGTTTATCCAGGTCGATATCCTGATACCAGACGTTTTCTTCACGCAGGGTGTTTACGGTGTTATCCAGGACGCCCAGATAGCGAACAGTCGAATATGCACCGATATCCGCGGCTTTAAAGTTAAAGCGCGGCAGTCGCAGGTCAAGCGCCAGGCTGCAAAGCATCGCGCCGACGGCGGCGGTCGATTTTGGATTACCAATGCGTCCTTGCTGGCTGAACGGGTACCATTCATGAACCTGGTATTTATCCAGCCAGACGATGCGATTAACCGGCACCGGCTGCAGGTGGCGAATAAGCGCCTGAACGCCAGGCAGGCAGCCCGGACGCCCCGTGATCAGCAGAATATCGCAGCTGTAATGTGAAATGGCCTCGCACACCGCATGCAGGGGTGACGCCAGCGTGAACTGGCCTGCCAGCATCGCATCCTGCATTTCACGGAAATTCACGTGCAGCGGAACGGCAAACAGATCGAAGGCTTCTGAACCTGCCGGCAAGGCATGATCGACGGCCTGTTGCAGATAATTCATCACGTTGCGGGTCGGTTTCTGCGACAGCAGATCGCCAAAGGTGGCATGCAAGCCTGCCAGCGGATCGTCGATGTCGCTGGATTCCCACGCGGCAAGGATGGCGTGACCAATCGGCATAAAGAGCTGAAGCGCCGTTTGCTGGCGCAATACCGCCTGAGTATCGATACGTCCTGAGTCACCAAACAGCGAGGCCATCAGCAGAGAGGCATCGGCGATGCCGGACTTCTGCAGCTGGGTTTGCAGGGCGGGTAACACATAGCGCTGGATGACGTCCAGCAGGGTGTCGTCGCCGGCCACTTTAAACCCTTCGCGGAACAGCAGCTGCGGCGTGATTTTGACGTTGTTACCGGAGCCGTCATCCAGCTGATAATGGGTGATCGCCATGTCGGTTGTGCCACCGCCAATGTCGATAGAGGCGACACGCAGCGAGCGCCCCGGCTGAACGCCCGGTTCAGGTTCACGATCCGGGCGGGCGAGGGAGGCGAAGAACGCTTCCGTCTGACCACCAAAATGTGAGATCGCTTCGTTGTACAGCCACACCAGTTGACCACAGCTGGCCTCGTCCCACTCCATCTGGATTGCAGGTACCGGCACCACGCTTTTTTCCTGGTGCTTACGGGTGGCAAAATCGTCGTCCTGCGGGTGCCAGCCCATCGCTTTCCAGACGATAGCGATCGCTTCGAACATGCGGCGACGGAAGATCTCGCGTTCCTGCTTCGGCATCGCCGAGGGCAGGGTCAGGATCAGCGTACGCAACTGGCGTGGTGAGGCCGGAAAGCCCAGACGCAGGCGCGTGGCAACGCTGTTGATCTGCCCCAGCGCCTGTGCCAGCAGTTCGCACAGCATATGCGTCATCAGCGTGCTGCGGCTGTACTGCGGGGAGAAAACCGGCAGTCGCTCGTCCTGCGGCAGCGTAAAGAGCGGTTCACCGTCATCGTTCATCAGGTTCATCAGCGGGAACGCGGTCGCCAGCGGTTCGCGCTGGGTCTTGCTGTTCATCTGGCTAAAGCGCCAGTCCTGGACCACCGGGGTTTCATCCCACAGGTAGCGACGCGGGCTGGAGATACCGCTGTTACCTTCCGTGCCCAGACGGCGCGTAGCCAGTTTGCGGGCTTCATCGCCCACGCGGACAATAGACGGCCAGACAAAGGCATCTTCACGCCCACTTTCCACCGAGAAGTGCTGCTTGCCAAAACGCGCTTCTGAAAACTCCAGACGACTGGTAAACAGCGGCTCATTGAGGAACTGTGGCTCGCTTAACGAGCGCACCTGCAGTTCGGCCGTCTGGCGCAGACCGTCGTTCGCATCACCGTGATCTTCAATAATAACGCCGCAGGTATGGGTATTTCCGACGTCGAGGATCAGGTCGACCGGAATAGCCGGCGTACTGAGGGTATGGGTGACAAATTTCACTTCCGGTACGGTAAGCTGCTCCCCAAGCATGGACAGCAGGTTGAGCCAGTGTGCCTGGTACTCAAAGCTGCGCATTGCCTGTTGCAGGTCGCGTTCCGCGCGGTTTTCAACGTCGGTCGCATAGTGGGTAAACGCCTCGCGCAGCCAGCCGTCAATCCAGGTCTGGTCGAGGAAGCTTTCCACCTCATCATCTCGCCACGCCAGACCGAAACGGGTGCCGTTGAGAATGTCATTTTCAACCGGGGACAGCGCGGCAGTAGCATGCTCTGCAATCTGGCTGTCGAGAGCGAGCGTGACGCGGTGCGTATTGCCTGCCGCATCAGGCGTTTCAAGTTTACGCACCTGGACGCGCGCCCAGTTATCCGGCCCGTCAACAAAGGTACGTGGCGGATTGAAGCGCAGGAAGGGAATGGGGAGCCAGACACCATCCAGCACCGTCAGGGACTGATGCAGTGGGATCGTGGTTTCCGGTTTCACCACTTCAGGCTGTCCGCCGTTCAATCCCGGCAGCGTGTAACGCCCGTTGACGAGATCGAAATCGAGACGCAGAAGCGGACCGTTGGCGGTTTTACGTACGAAGCGCCCGTTGCTGGCGGTGTCCTGCGGAGTCAGGCCAAAATCGAGGAATTGCACGCCGCTGTTGGCAATAAGCGTGACGCTCTGTTTATAGTCGCAAAGATTTACCAGCATAGGGTCAGGCACCTGCTTTCTTGAACGTCAGTGGAACGACGGTTTTGGCATCATAACGGGCATTACATTCAGCGACATCGCTGGTACCTGCTTTACAGGCAACTTCCGGCATCGGGTAGCGTGAACCGTCTGTGCAGCGGGCATTACCGCGACTCTTAATCATCAGTTCGCCATTGCTGTGCAGCCCGGAGAAAACCTCCACGCGGCAGACAACATTGTCACCGTGAACAACACGAGCGAAGCCTTTATTGTTCTGGATCTGATAGCGCAGCGACGGTGGTTTTCCGGTAATCGGATCTTTCACGTCGAGGATCGCACGCCATGTTCCGTTCAGAAAACGCGTCGACCCCGCTTTCACCTGGTTTGCTTCCATGACCATGGCGTCTTTCGGGATCGCCGCAATCACAACCGGCGCAGGCGCTGGGGCGGCAACGGGTGCCGGCTCTTTTTCTTTGCTCGCGATCACCTCTGCCTGATGCAGCGGTAATTTCATCGGCAGTGGCTCAACGGCTTTAATCGGCTTTGGCGCAATGGCGACAGGTTCAGGGGCAACGACAGCCACTGGCTCGGCAGAAGGGGCCTGTTTTGGCCACAGCAACGGGGTGGCAATCGCGGCAACGATCACGGCGGCAACCGGAAGCGTCCACAGGGGAACGCGGCGTTTTTTGGCTACGATCGCAGGCTCTGGCTCGGGTTCTTCCACAGGTGGCACAGTGACCGGCGCAGGCTCAGGCGTATACAGTTCGTCCGGCGTGATGCGCACCACCGTGGCCGGGGTGATCAGCGGCTCATCGGCCTGTTCAAAGGTCAGGACTGGGGTCGGTTCCGGCTCGGGTTCAGGGTCTTCAATGACAATCGGGGCTGGCTCAGGGATCAGCGATTCACGTAAACAGTCGAGTACGTCGTCACGCGCATTCTCATTGAGGTTTACAAACCCCCAGAAGCTTATGACCGGCTTTCCATCAACCAGGAAAAGGAAATTTTCGCCGGGAAACTGAAATGCTTTCGACAGCAGGGAGCCGAAAAGCTGTTGCGCTGTTTTTGGCGACTGCAGGCATTTCTTACTCAGCGATTCAACGCTGGCCAGCGTATTTTCCAGATAGCGCAGGGCGCGATAACGATCGTCTTCGTTCGCCGCTTTCCAGCTGGTTACACAACCGTCGACCGGCGAATACCAGTCGACACGGTCGCCACCATCATTGACCTGCGGAATAGCCAGACAGTCGACAATCGCCTGTTGTTTGCGTAACCGGAGCGCTTCCCGGATTTGTAACGCTGATTCAAAAACGGCTTGTCCGCCGCCGCCAACGGCCTGAAAGTCATCCAGATTACCGCTGCGTAAAAGAGTTTTTGCCACGATTTGATCCCATATACTTCTTCACACCGTTACTTTAACGAAATCGGGAAGCAACCAAACGGAGGAAGAGACGCCAAAAGGGACGATTTCTTGTGGCATAGAAAGGTGCGGTTGTGCTTGACGAATAATAGCACTTAAGGCAAATCAACCTCTGGCGCACTGGCTGTAAAACCAGCGGAAAACGTTGCTTTAGAATAACCTGATAGTGATTCGTTATTTGCCAGGTTATAGCGGCTGTGCTGTTATTACAGTCCAATATAATAAAACTGCCAGGGTTATAACCATGTCTACAGGGAAAACGCTGCTCGCCCTCGCGCTGAGCACTCTCTTACCAGCAGGTGCCGCATGGGCGGCGAATAATGACACCATCATTTATTGCTCTGAAGCATCACCGGAGTCTTTCAACCCGCAGATCGCCAGCTCGGGCCCGTCATTCGTGGCCAGCTCTCAGGTCCTGTATAACCGCCTGATCAATTTCGACCCGGTGAAAAACACCCCGGTACCGTCGCTGGCAGAGTCCTGGACAATTTCCCCGGACGGTAAGACTTATACCTTTACGCTGCGTAAAGGGGTCAAGTTCAACAGCAATAAATACTTCAAGCCGACCCGTGATTTTAATGCGGATGACGTTATTTTTTCCGTCATGCGTCAGAAAGACCCTAAGCATCCTTATCACAATGTCTCGCAGGGTAATTACGAATACTTTAATGACGTAGGCCTGGACAAGCTGATTCAGGACGTCAAAAAGGTTGATGATTATCACGTGCAGTTTACGCTGAGCGAACCAAACGCCGCATTCCTTGCTGACTGGGGGATGGATTTCGCCTCTATTCTTTCCGCTGAATACGCTGACGCGATGCTGAAAAAAGGGACGCCTGAGAATGTCGATACCTGGCCGATTGGTACCGGGCCGTATGTTCTGCAACAGTACAAAGTGGATTCGCTGATCCGCTACGTCGCTAACCCGAACTACTGGGAAGGTGCGGTTCCGACGAAACACCTTATTTTCTCCATCACGCCAAACGTAGAAACGCGTCTGGCGAAGCTGCAGACCAACGAATGCCAGATCATTCCGGCGCCGTCACCGGTTCAGTTTGATGTTATTAACAAAAATAAAGACCTGAAGCTGCACGCCGTGGAGGCGTTGAACGTGGGGTATCTGGCGTTCAATACCGAGAAAAAACCGTTTGATAACGTGCTGGTGCGTCAGGCCCTGAACTATGCGACGGACAAAAAAGCCATCGTGAATGCGGTCTTTATGGGTTCCGGTACGGTGGCGAAATCACCCATTCCGCCGAATATGCTGGGCTTTAATAACGATCTGAAGGACTACAGCTACGATCCTGAAAAAGCGAAAGCTTTGTTGAAACAGGCCGGTCTGGAGAAGGGCGCGGACGTGACGCTGTGGTCAATGCCTGTGCAGCGTCCGTATAACCCTAACTCGAAGCGTATTGCGGAGATGATCCAGAGCGACTGGGCAAAAGTCGGCGTGAAGGCCAAAATTGTCTCTTACGAGTGGGGCGAGTATCTCTCCGGTATGCGTAAAGGGGAGCATGATTCCGCGCTGTTTGGCTGGATGTCCGATAACGGCGACCCGGATAACTTTGCTGATGTACTGCTGGGATGCGACAGCATCAAAACTGGATCGAACGCCGCGCGCTGGTGCGATAAGGGGTATGATGATCTGGTCAAGAAAGCCAAACTGACCAGCAACCCGGGTGAGCGTGCGAAACTCTACAGCCAGGCGCAGGAGATCTTCTATGCTCAGGCACCGTGGATTGCGCTGGCGAACGGCAAAACGTTCTACGCCACCCGCAGCAACGTAACGGGGTACAGCGTGAGCCTGATGGGCAGCGATTTCTCCAAAGCGAAACTGAACTGACATTTTTCCCGGCAGGCACCGCGCCTGCCGGGCATCTGACAAGGAGTGACAATGTCACATTTAGATGAAGTTACCGCCCGTGTCGATACCGCCATCGAAGAGGGAGTGATTAGCCGAATGAATGAACTGCTGATCGAACTGAGCGATGACGCAGCGTTAAGCCGTGAAGATCGCTACAGTCAGCAGCAGCGTCTGCGTACCGCGATTGCACATCACGGTAAGCAACATAAAGAAGAGATGGACGCCCGTCAGGAATTGCTGACCAAAGGCGGTACGATTCTGTAGCGGTGAGCCGGGGGTCAGAACTGGCGTCTCGCGACCAGCCACGCCCCGACCACCAGCATTACGGCACCGCACACCGGGCCAATCAGCGCGCGCAATGGGATGCCATTGCTTCTGAGTACATCCATTACCAGCCCGCCAATCAACTGGCTTGCCACCAGCACGGCGATGGTTGTCGCTGCGCCAACATTTTGATAACCGCTGATACTGGCAAAAACAAAAAACGACCCTAACAGCCCCGGGATCAACGTCCACCAGCGGATCGTTGAGGCCAGCTCGCTAAATCCGGCGAAGCCCTGTTTTAGCAGCAGAATGCTGACAAACAGCACAATGCCAACCAGCGAATTCAGCAGCATCGCGATAAGAATGGTCGAGGAGGACTGAGTGATGCGCACCATTAAGGTGTTTTGCACCACCAGGCCAATTCCCGCCGCCACCAGAAAAGCCAGTGTCAGAGACTGATTCATGAGATAGCGTCCGGATCGCTGCGCTCATCAAGCTGCAACTGCATAAAGGTCAGATCCAGCCAGCGGCCAAACTTGGTGCCCACCTGCGGCATCTGGCCGGTGGTCACAAAACCGAGCGTCTCATGAAGATGAATAGAGGCCTGGTTTTGCGCCTCAATGCCCGCCACCATGACGTGTTTGCCGAGGGTCCGCGCTTCAATAATCAGCGCGTTCATCAGCGTGCGGCCAATACCTTTGCCCTGATGATCCGGATGAACGTAGACAGAATGCTCTACCGTATGCCGGAAACCGTCAAAGGCGCGCCAGTCGCCAAACGAGGCGTAGCCGGTGATAACGCCATTCTCTTCACTCACCAGCACCGGGTAGCCTGCGAGGGCACGCGCCTCAAACCAGGCAATGCGGTTATCCGTATCGACGGTTTTATCATTCCAGATCGCGGCAGTATGCAGCACCGCGTGGTTGTAAATCTCCCCAATAGCGGCGCAGTCTTCTTTGCAGGCATGACGAACGATCATGTTTGAACCTCTGAGTGTGTTGTTCACTATAGTATTACGTTGCGATTACGATATTACACAACTGTACAGACGGATGGCTATGACATAAGCCAGATTTTTTTGTTATCAAAACCGCGTTGAAATGCCGTTCATACACTATAGTATGACGTCATGAATACTATGACAGACACAATGAATCAAAGGATTAGCGCGCGAATTCGCCTTGAACGCGAGTCGCGAGGATGGTCATTAAGCGAGCTTGCTGACCGGGCCGGCGTCTCGCGCGCCATGATCCACAAGATAGAGCGCGGGGACAGCAGCCCGACGGCGACCTTGCTCGCGCGGTTATCCGGCGCGTTTGGCATCAGCATGTCAACGCTGATCGCCAGAGCCGAAATGCAGGAAGGAAAGCTGCTGCGTCTGGAAAACCAGCCCGTCTGGCGTGACCCCCAGACACACTATCTCCGCCGCCACGTTTCACCCCGCACCGATCTGCCCATCGATCTTGTTCAGGTTGAGCTGCCGGCGGGAAGCGATGTCCCTATGCCCGCCTCGTCGTATGCGCTGGCGCGCCAGCTTATCTGGCTGCAGTCTGGCGAACTGGTTTTCCAGGAGGGCGATACCCGTCATGAAATGCACGCCGGTGATTGCCTGGAACTGGGGCCGCCCAACGACTGCCGGTTCATTAATGAGACGAATGAAACCTGTATCTATCTGGTTGTGCGGCTTAACCAGTCTGGCTCGTAAAGTTAAAGCGTTTACGCCGATCATGAGCCAGGCTCTAATGACATTTGTACCAGAAGGAGTTCCTGATGAATCAATCTGTTTCGCAAAATCGCCGCTGGGTTCTGGCTTCTCGTCCGCACGGTGCGCCGGTCGCGGAGAATTTTCGTCTGGAAGAGCAGCCTGTTCCTGAACCTCAGGCAGGACAGCTTTTGCTGCGCACGGTCTGGCTGTCGCTTGATCCTTACATGCGTGGGCGCATGAGTGATGCACCTTCCTATTCACCGCCAGTGGAAATTGGGGCGGTCATGGTGGGGGGAACGGTCAGTCGCGTTGAGCAGTCAAACCATCCGGACTATACGCCGGGTGAGTGGGTGCTGGGCTACAGCGGCTGGCAGGAGTATGCAATTTCAGACGGCAACGGCCTGGTGAAACTGGGCGATAATATTTCTCACCCTTCGTGGGCGCTGGGCATTCTGGGTATGCCAGGGTTTACCGCCTATATGGGGCTACTGGACATCGGCCAGCCTAAAGCCGGTGAAACGCTGGTGGTTGCGGCGGCGACGGGGCCGGTTGGTGCGACGGTCGGGCAGATCGGTAAAATCAAAGGTTGCCGGGTGATCGGCGTTGCCGGTGGCGCAGAAAAATGCCGCCATGCCGTCGAGGTGCTCGGGTTTGACCAGTGCCTGGATCACCATGCCGATGACTTCGCGGCCCAGCTGGAAAAGGCCTGCCCGAAAGGGATTGATGTCTATTATGAAAACGTCGGCGGGAAAGTCTTTGACGCCGTGTTGCCCTTACTGAACACCTCAGCGCGCGTACCGGTATGTGGTCTGGTGAGCGGTTACAATGCGACGGGTCTGCCGGAAGGGCCGGATCGTTTGCCGTTATTGATGGCGACGATTCTGAAGAAACGTATTCGTATGCAGGGGTTTATCATCGCTCAGGACTACGGCCATCGCATCAAGGAGTTCCAGGATGAGATGGGGCGCTGGGTGCAGGAAGGCAAAATTCACTACCGTGAGCAGGTCACAGACGGCCTGGAGAATGCGCCTGAGGCGCTGATTGGCCTTCTTGAAGGAAAAAACTTCGGCAAAGTCGTGATTCGCGTCGCGGGTGACAATAAATAATCTAAAATATGGCGGGGTTTCCCGCCATATTTATTTGTGAAGATACGATATATTGTCTTTAATTAACTGGACATGGCTTTTCGCGCCTTCCGTTCAGATGAGCACGAAAACGAAAAAAAATAAATTTTGCATTTCTTGACATTTTTACAGATTTCCCATCACCAGGCATGACGATACAGGATATATCGGAACAGCGTCGTTTATAAAAAACGGCGTTTAAAAATAGCATTAAGTATTAGCTACAGGAATTGAACATGCTTGATTTGGACCATTTAGAAAAAGCGCAAAGGATCAGTCTTACCATGCAAGTCGAACTCAGTTTGAAAGGCGCGTTAATTACAGGCTCACTGAAACCTGGCGCTCGACTGATTACCAAAGAAATTGCTGATAAATTAGGAACCAGTATTACCCCGGTTCGCGAGGCGCTTTTGCGTCTGGTGTCGTCTGGGGCATTGCACGCCACGCCGGCCCAGGCGTTTCTGGTTCCTGAGGTCACGCTTGAGCGTTATAACGAGATTAACGCCATCAGAAAACAGCTTGAGCCTATGGCGGTAGCTGCCGCCTGTCAGCATATGACGGAAAATAAGCTGGAGGTGTTGCGCAAGCTATCAGAGACATTCCATGAAGCCATGCGCAACGGGCACGTTCAGCAGGCGCTGCATGCTAACCGCATCTTTCGGTTTACGCTTTATCAGTACGCGGAAATGCCGACACTCAGCGCCTTAATTGAGCAGCTATGGGTGCGTATTGGACCTTGCATGAACTATCTGCATCAGGAGCTTAACGACATCAAGGTGTCGACTTATCACTACGCCGAGCTCCTGTCCGCGCTTGAGCGAAGAGATGTTGATGGCAGTCAGAAGGCGATAGAGACGTTGATTGACGAAGCGAACACGCTTTTACAGCGACAATATTTTAACTGAGAGATTATTTAGCAGAGCGACTATATCCTGCCGCGAATTATATTCCTGGTTAAATACTCCTGATGGCTTATTGCCATCAGGAGCGTTATTCCATTTATAAAAATAATATTCAGCAAAAAAGAATGCTTTTTGCTTACTCGAAGCGATAAGAGACTGACAGACCTACGCCGTAGTTACGGCCCGGTGCAGGTTCGTAATAACGCCCGTTGGATTCATTCACGATAACCGATCCGACATACTCTTTATCGAACAGGTTATCGACGCGACCAAAGACGTCCATTCCCCAGTTACCGTAGTTGAATTTATACCCGGTATTCAGCCCAACCACCGTGTAGGACGGGGCTTTCGTCGTGTTCTCGTCATCCGCCATGATATCGCTCATGTAGCGCACATCCGATCCCGCATACCAGCCTTCTTCCGGCTGCCAGCCAAACGAGGCATAACCCATGTTGCGGGCAATGCCCGGCATACGGTTGCCGTTACAGTCGCCGGTGCTGCACACGTTGGTACGATAGGTGGCGTCCAGATAGGTCCACGCCATTTTCAGCTTCCAGTTCTCAGCAAACTGCTGATCCAGGGAAACTTCAACCCCCTGACGACGGGTTTTACCGGCGTTTTTATAGCTGGTACGACCGCCAGCGCTGGCATCGACGACAATCTCATCATCCGTATCGGTGCGGAACAGCGCTGCCGTCAGCAGACCATTACCGATACGGGTTTTACTGCCCACTTCATAGGTATTGTTCGTGGAAGGTTTCAGGCCAATGTTGAGGCCGCCCTGGTTATCCGCACGATAAGAGAGCTCATTGATGGTTGGCGTTTCAAACCCGCGACCTGCCGCAGCATAGAGATTCCACGCATCGGTCACGGCATATTTCACCGATCCGGCCGGGAGCCACTTGTGATAGCTTGCGTCACCGCTGTCGTCTCCGTTGCCCGGGGTCACGTAATGGTCGTTGGAGTCAAACCAGACCGAGCTGTAACGGACGCCGGCATCCACGGAGAGTTTCTGCGTTAACTGCCAGCTGGTTTGCAGGTACGGGTCGACGTTCCACATCAGGTTACGTTCGTTACGACGTTTATCGCCCTTGACGCCGTACTCCGGCACGCCGTTGTTCATGACGAAGTTCTCGTATCCGCGACGATCTTCGCTCATGTTTTCGTAGTTCAGACCGGTGGTAAAGGTGACCGGAACCAGCAGTTCGCCACGGTGCGTCCAGCGGGTATCAATCCCCTGGTAATGGCGCTGCATATCAATCACGCCGCCGGAGTGGGAAGGTCTCAGCTGAGGCTGATAAGGAATTGACTGGTACTGCGTCATTTCACGTTCGCCGGCGTACATCATGACGCTGAGATCGTCCTGGGTGCTGAGCTGACGATCGTAGCGCAGGCCAGCCTGGGTCTGCTTGATGGTCTTGCGCGTATTATATTGATCGCCACGCGGAGACTGGCGAGGGTTGTCATGCCACTCCTGGGCACTCAGTCCACCCGGATCGTTGGCTTTCATGTCCACGCTGTTGAAAATCAGCGTCAGCTTGCTCACGTCATCAATACGAACACCCAGTTTAGCGTTGGCGAGATTCTTCCGCGCGCCGCTGTGGTCGCGATAACCTTTGGTCGTGAAACGGGTAGTGGACACGGTGTAGTCCACATCCCCGGCATGCGTCCCGTCACCCATCGCGCCGGTGGCTTTCATTCCATAGCGCCAGGTACCGTAACTGCCGTAATAGCTGCTGGCCTCAATGGTCGGCGGCTGCTGCCCGGTCTGGGTCGTCATGTTGATCACGCCGCCGGAGGCGTTGCCATAAAGGGCAGAGAAGGGGCCGCGCAGCACTTCTACGCTGTCCACGCTGGAGAGATCGATATTGGAGGTTTGTCCCTGTCCATCCGGCATGGTTGCCGGAATACCGTCGACATACATACGGATACCGCGCACGCCGAAGGTTGAGCGGGCACCAAACCCACGCATCGAAAGCTGGAGATCCTGAGCGTAATTCTGGCGGTTCTGGATCTGCAGTCCCGGCACGCTGCCAAGAGATTCAGACAGGTTAATGCGTGGCGCAGCATGACGCATATCCTCGCCATTCACGACGCTGACCGCCGCCGGGGTATCGAGCTCCGAGATGGTTTGGGGCGTGGCGCTGACGATCATGGTCTGTTCATCGGCACTCATCGCAGTGAGAGGCGCAGAGATAACAGGAACCAGCAGCAGTGGAAGCGTTGCCTTACGGGCAGAAATGATTTTCATGAAATAGACCGGTTATGGAAAAAACGTACCAAATGGAACATGTCCATATATGTTAAATCTTTTGTAAATCTTTTGAAAACTATAACCGCACATTGCGTTAATGAAAGTCCGGAGAGGAAAGAAAAACTCCACATTTAACTCATAAATGATTACTATTCTCATTATCAAAACGGCAATGCCATGACGTTGCCTGCCGGAAGTGATGTCAGCAGTAAACCCTGTGTTCAAAAAAGGAATTGTTATGTCTTTACGTCATCTGTGCTCGCCGCGCCTGAGTATGTCTCTGCTGTCAGGGGCGTTACTGTTTGCCGGAACCTTCCAGGTTCATGCTGCCGAAGAGATGTTGCGCAAAGCGGTAGGGAAAGGCGCATATGAAATGGCCGTGAGCCAGCAGGAGAATGCGCTGTGGGTCGCGACATCGCAGAGCCGCAAAACGGACAAAGGCGGGATTGTCTATCGCCTTGACCCGGTCACGCTGGACGTGACGCAGGTCATTCATAACGATCTCAAACCGTTCGGTGCCACCCTTGATAATGCCACCCAGACGCTGTGGTTTGGTAACACCATCAACGGCGCGGTAACCGCGATTGATGCCAAAACGGGTGAGGTGAAAGGGCGACTGGTGCTGGATAACCGTCAGCGCAGTGAAACCGTCAAACCGCTGCAGCCGCGCCAGCTGGTGGCCGATGACAGCACAAACACCGTTTACATCACCGGCGTAGGCCAGGAGAGCGCGATTTGGGTAGTGGATGGTGCAACGCTGAAGCTGAAAGAGACCATCAGCAGTACCGGTAAATTCAGTACCGGCCTGGCGCTGGATGCGAAGGCAAAACGTCTTTACACCACCAATGCTGATGGCGAACTGGTGACGATTGATACGGCAACCCACAAAATCCTCAGCCGTAAAAAAGTGCAGGACGACGGTAAGGAGCACTTCTACCTGAATCTGAGCCTGGATACCGCCGGACAGCGTGCGTTCTTAACCGACTCAAAGCAGCCGGAAGTGCTGGTGGTGAATCTGAAGGACGGCAGCGTCATCAAGAAAATTGCCGTGCCTGAATCGCTGGCCGTTCTGTTTAACCCGGCGCGCAACGAAGCGTATGTGACGCACCGTGAAGCGGGTAAGGTGAGCGTAATCGACGCGAAAACCTACAACGTTACCAAAACCTTCGACACCCCGGTCTACCCGAACAGTCTGGCGCTCTCTGCGGATGGCAAAACCCTGTATGTGACGGTAAAACAAAAATCGACCCGTCAGCAGGAAGCCACCCAGCCTGATGACGTGATTCGTATCACGCTCTAAGTTTCGCTCCTCAACATAAAGAAAAAGGGAAGGCGCAATGCCTTCCCTTTGTATAACCAGCAGGTCGATATTAACGCGACGTCTCTTCAACCAGCGGGGCGTCGTGTTTGGCATCATCAGGATGAACCGGCGCCGTACTGTGAATTTCTTGTACGCGTTTACGCACGCCAAACCAGCCGGCAATCAGCAATACGGCCAGCAGAGGAATGGTGGCAATCGTGTAGGTACCGTTCGGGTAATCAAACGCCATCAACACCAGCACGCTGAACAGGAACAGCAGGGTGAGCCAGGAGGTCACCGGTGCGCCCGGCAGCTTAAAGCTGACTTCAGCGGCTTTGCCTTCTTTGATCGCTTTGCGCAGACGCATCTGGCAGACCACGATAAAGGCCCAGGAGGCGATGATGCCGAGCGCGGCAACGTTCAGCACGATTTCGAATACCTGAGACGGTACCAGGTAGTTCAGGAACACGCCGAAGACATACACCACCAGTGTCGCCAGGATGCCCGCGTAAGGCACATGCTGACGGCTCATCTTCGACATGAATTTCGGCGCCGAGCCGCCCATCGACATGGAGCGCAGGATACGACCGGTGGAGTAAAGACCCGAGTTCAAACTGGAGAGTGCAGCCGTCAGCACCACGATATTCATGATGCTGCCAACATAAGGCACGCCCAGTTTAGAGAAGAAGGTCACAAACGGGCTTTGACCCGCCTGATAGGCGTTCCACGGCAGCAGCAGAACCAGCAGCACCACGGAACCAACATAAAAGAGACCGATACGCCAGATAACGCTGTTAATGGCTTTAGGTACCATGGTCTGTGGGTCTTTACATTCACCCGCCGCGGTGCCGACCAGCTCAATGGACGCGAAGGCGAACACCACACCCTGAACCAGCACCAGCGCAGGCAGCAGTCCATGCGGGAAGAAACCGCCGTTATCGGTGATCAGGTGGAAACCGGTGGCATTGCCATCGAGCGGTTTACCGCTACCGAGGAACACCGTACCCACGACCAGGAACACCACGATGGCCAGCACTTTTACCAGCGCGAACCAGAACTCCATCTCCGCGAACCACTTCACGCCGATCATGTTCATGGTGCCGACAATGGCCAGTGCGCCCAGCGCAAACACCCATTGTGGCACATCACCAAACGCGCCCCAGTAGTGCATGTAAAGCGCGACGGCGGTGATATCGACAATACCGGTCATTGCCCAGTTGACGAAGTACATCCATCCAGCAACGTAGGCCGCTTTTTCACCGAGGAATTCACGGGCGTAAGAGACAAAACTGCCGCTGGAAGGGCGATGCAGTACCAGTTCGCCCAATGCACGAAGAATGAAGAAAGAGAAGATCCCGCACACCAGATAGACCAGGGCGAGAGCCGGGCCAGCCATCTGCAGACGAGCGCCAGCACCTAAAAACAGACCCGTTCCGATAGCGCCGCCGATGGCGATCATTTGAACCTGACGGTTGCCCATCGCTTTGTGGTAGCCCTCTTCATGGGAGTTTAACCAGCGACGTTTAGCAGCGTGATGATCGGCTGCGCTTTTATTGCTTGTTTTCATTGAGTTACCTGTTTGCCTGTCTGAACCATTATCGTGATAGTCCTGCCTGGCAGAGTGCAATACAAACGATTGCTTCTGCGCAAACACATGTTGCCTTCCCAGTCATTCTGCGTATGGATAAGGCGAAACATGGCGAGGCATCCTACCTGCAATTCATAAGCGACGCAAAATATAACCGTGCCGAAAGTGATGCACGTCGAAGGAAATCGTGTGGTCAGAGCAGACGGGGATCACAACACGCTGAATAGCGGTGAGTTTTTAGACAAATCCATTAATGAAGTGGTGCTTTAATCATCAGTTTCGCTTAATGATTGCGCAAAGCAACCAGCGCATAACGGCCCCTTTGCTCAACCGCCAAAAACGGCAATCGCCTGTTGCAGACGGGTCGTGCGCTGCGTCAGATGGTGTGCGGCGTCCGTCACGTTATCCACCATACCGGTATTGTTTTGGGTCATTGTACCGATGCGGGAGATGGACGCGTTAATCAGGGCCAGCGCCTGCGTTTGCTCCTGCGTGGCGTGGCCTATCTCTTTAATCAGAGAAGACATCTCCATGACATTGCCAATCATCACCGTCAGCTGCGATTCAGTTTGCTCGACCTTCTCCACGCCGGCGTTCACGCTGGAAACGTTTTTCTCTATAAGCGTTTTGATCTCTTTGGCCGCGATGGCAGAGTGCTGGGCAAGGTTACGGACTTCGGCCGCCACGACCGCAAAACCGCGGCCCGCATCACCCGCACGCGCCGCTTCAACGGCCGCGTTCAGCGCCAGAATATTGGTCTGGAAGGCGATACGATCGATGACGCTGATGATGTCGACGATCTGGCTGTTATCCTGCGACACGGACTGCATCATGCCGATAGTCTCTTTCATCATTGCTTCACCGCGGTGAGCGCTGGTGCGGGTGCGATCTGCCATCAGGATCGCGTCTTTCGCCGTTTCAGCCGTCTGCTGAACCGCGCTGGCAATTTCTTCCACGGCTGAGGCCGTTTGCTGCAGAAAGTCTGCGGTTTCTTCGGTACGTGTCTGTAACGCCATACCTTCCTTCGCCACCTGCTGGCTGATTGTACTTATACCGCTGATTTGCGCACCGACATCGTTAACCAGCGAATGGAGGTTCAGACCCGACTGATTCACCATGCGCATCATCAGGCCGATTTCATCGACGCGGTCAAAATGGTAATAGTCCGCTTTACGTCCTGAAACCACCCGCTGCATTTGCTGGACAATGGATTTTACCGGCTTTGCAATTTGCGCATGAAGATAAACGGCCAGGGCAATAAATAGCAGAGCCAGACCGACAGTCTCAACAATACGATCGGCAAATATAAACAGCTGCAAACAAGCGAGCAGGGCGGTTATCGCAATACCAAGATGGATCCTTTTACTGGTGCTGAGGCGTTTAAACAGCGACGTAAAAGAGAACAGACCGTGGCGAACAAACAGGCCTTTATAAAAGCGGTGATGTTTTAATTCATTATTGCGCACTTTCTCATACCGTTTTTCACTGACAGTAATCTCTTCACGCGAAGGAATATTCCGCACAGAAATATAGCCGGTTAACGTTTCATTCTGATAAACCGGGGTGACGTTGGCGCGCACCCAGTAGTGATCGCCGTTCTGGCGGCGGTTCTTGACCAGCCCCGTCCAGGTCTCACCCTGTTGTAGGGTAAACCACATGTCGCCAAACGCCTCTGCAGGCATGTCGGGATGGCGAATAAGATTATGCGGCTCACCGAGAAGACTCTCTTCTTTATAGCCGCTGGCGTCAATAAAGGCAGAGTTCGCATAGGTAATATGGCTGTGCGTATTGGTGGTCGACATGAGCGTCGAACCTTCGTTAAGTAAATACTCGTTTTGTGTAACGGGAGTGTTATTCCGCATCAGTAACCCCATGGTCATATATCAATAAAAAAAGAGCCCGTTAAACATTCAGGCAAGTTTGAAAGGTTTGTTTTTATTTTTACTGTCGGCATATTCTCTACGAAAGTTATGCGTTCAGGAATACCCTGTACTTAGTATTTTTTATTTTTAAAATACGTCCGATGTAATAAAAATGAAAATATTTATCGGCGCGTTTTTGTAGCACCCTGCAAATAAGCGCCATAAGGCAAATTAAAAGCGGGAGATCAGTCTTCGACGTAAACTGACCCGCCGAAATAGCGTTTCGTTAACAAGATGAAAACGCTATGCTTTAAGCGTTTTTCTTCAACAGGGGGCAACAGGGTGAAAGTGAATGTGATTGGCACCAGCGGGAGTGGAAAAAGCACCCTGGCGAAGCGTATCGCCGCAGAACTGGATATTCCTTACATTGAAATGGACCGACTTTACTGGTGTCCGGACTGGCAGGGCACACCGGACGCTATCTTGCTGGAAAAACTGGAGACGACGCTAAAGGCGTCAGCGGAGTGGGTGCTTGATGGCAACTATAACCGTACGCGTCCTGTGAAATGGCGAGACGTGGATCGGGTGGTGTGGGTGGATTATGGGTTCGCCCGAACCCTGTATCAGGCTGTCACCCGAGCGTTCACGCGCGCCTGGCACAAACAGGAACTGTGGCCCGGTACGGGAAACTGTGAGAGTTTTCGTCGCTCATTCTTGAGCCGTGAGTCCATTATTATCTGGACAATCAAAACCTGGCGCAGCAACCGCGCACGTTATGCACGCGATATGGTAGACCCGCAATACGCCCATATTCATTTTGTCCGCATTACCCGCCGCAGTGAGGTGGAAAACCTCATTTCATCGCTTAAGTCACACGCGTAGCATGGATTTATATATCTGATTTCCGGCAAACCAAATGTAAATTAATTGTTTCTCAGAGGTGAAATACGCCTTTAATAATGACGACATGTTAAGTCAAACGAGAACGCAACATGTCCTGGCGAATCAGTATTCTGGATAAAAGCCCCATCGCTGAAAACGAAACGGCTGCCGATGCACTGGCGCGAACCCTGGCGCTGGCACAGCAGGCAGAAAATCTGGGCTATCACCGTTTCTGGATTGCCGAACACCACAACACGCCCCAGCTGGCCAGCCCTTCACCCGAACTGTTAATCGCCTGGATCCTCGGGCAAACACGGCGTATCCGCGTGGGCTCTGGTGGCGTCATGCTCCAGCACTACAGCCCTTACAAAGTCGCAGAAAATTTCAACCTCCTGGCCGCGCTTGCTCCCGGGCGCGTGGATCTGGGCGTTGGGAAAGCCCCAGGCGGCCTGCCGCTCTCCACCCGGGCACTGCAGCAGGGCCTCGATCAACAGCAAAAAGGCAGTTTTGCCGAACAGCTGACACAGCTTCATCACTGGATCCAGCCGGAAAATCAGTCGGTGGACGAGGCCGTTCGCGCGACGCCGCTGCCGCCGGTTCCGGCGCTGGGGTTCCTCCTGGGGGCCAGTACCGAAAGCGCGCTGCTGGCCGCGAAACTTGACTGGCATTTTGTCTTTGCTGCTCACCTGAATGGGGATCCGGCGCTGCTGCGTGAAGTCATCACCACCTGGCGTAACCACAGCGCCCGGGATGCGATTGTGGCGGTGCAGGTCATCGTCGCCCAGTCGCAGGCGGAGGCGGAGGCACTGGCACAACAGGTTGAAGTCTGGGGCGTCGAACTGGCAAATGGGCAGCGCGTCACCGTGGCCAGCGAAGAGCAGGCCTATGCCTTTGCCCGACAGGCGGGCAGCGAGCCGGTGCGCATTGCCCGTCGGGCACAGTCGCTGCTGGCGGGAACAGCCGAATCGGTGCTGGAACAGTTGAACGCCCTGCACGAAAAATGGGGCATTGATGAATTCATTATTGATACGCCCGTTGCGGATGGCGTAACGCGAATACAGTCCCTGCGTCTGCTGGCGCAGGCGAAGCTTAACAAGGAGGTCGCCGTATGCGTTTTGACGAACAACTGATTGCCTGGCGCCGGGAGCTGCACCAGAACCCGGAGCTGTCCGGCCAGGAGGTCGAAACGACCGCTCGCCTGCGTCAGTGGCTGACGACGGCTGGTATTACGCCGCTGCCTTATGCGCTTCAGACCGGCGTGGTGGCCGAAATCGGCACGGGAAAAAAGCTGATTGCGCTGCGGGCCGATATTGACGCCTTGCCCATTGAAGAGCGCAGCGGCGTGCCGTTTAGTTCACAGCGTGCGGGGGTGATGCATGCCTGCGGACACGATATTCATACCAGTGTGATCCTCGGGGCGGCGTTAAAGCTTAAAGAGCGTGAAGCGTCTTTAAACGGGCGTGTGCGGATCCTTTTTCAGCCGGCTGAAGAGAACTTTGGCGGCGCGAAAAGTATGGTGCGGGCCGGTGCCTTACGTGATGTCAGTGCCATCTTCGGGATGCATAACGAGCCGGGGCTGCCGGTCGGGGAATTTGCCACCCGCGGTGGGCCGTTCTACGCCAACGTCGACCGGTTTGTTATACGAATTACCGGTAAAGGCGCGCATGCTGCACGTCCGCATGAAGGTAACGATGCCATCGTGCTGGCGAGCCAGCTGGTAACGGCGTTGCAGAGCGTTGCCAGCCGCAACGTCAACACGCTTGATTCCGTGGTGCTGAGCGTCACGCGCATTACCGGGGGCAATACCTGGAACGTCCTGCCGGAAAGCGTTGAGCTGGAAGGCACGCTTCGCACCCACCGCGTGGAAGTGCAGCAGAATGTGAAAGCACGCGTCGGCGAAATTGCCGCCGGGTTTGCCAGCGCGTTTAGCGCGCAGATCGACATTACCTGGTACGCCGGGCCTACCGCGCTGGTCAATGACGCGCACTGGGCCGAATTTGCCACCGCCGTCGCCAGAGAATCTGGGTATGAAACGCAGCACGCCGAGCTGCATATGGGCGGGGAAGATTTCGCGGTGTATCTGCAGCAGGTCCCCGGGGCGTTTGTCAGCATCGGCAGCGCCAGTCCGTTCGGTTTACATCACCCGGCCTTCAACCCGGATGAAGCATTAATTGAGCCCGCTGCCCGCTATTTTGCACAGCTTGCGGAAAAAGCCCTGCAACACGTTTAATTCTGAAGAGGTGAATATGTCTGCAACCCGACAATTGCGGCTGGGAACCATTTTGCATGGTGCTTCCGGGAACATGTCTGCCTGGCGTCATCCGGCGGCGGTCGCCGATGCCAGCATTAATTTTGATTTTGTAAAAGCCACGGCGTTAAAAGCCGAAGAGGGGAAGCTTGATTTTTTATTCGTCGCCGACGGCCTCTATATTAACGAGAAATCCATCCCGCATTTCTTAAACCGGTTTGAGCCGTTAACGGTCTTGTCCGCACTGGCAAGTCTGACCTCGCGCCTCGGTCTGGTCGGTACCTTATCGACCTCCTACAGCGAACCGTTTACCGTGGCGCGCCAGTTTGCCAGCCTGGATCATTTGAGCAACGGACGCGCAGGTTGGAACGTGGTGACCTCACCGCTCGAGGGATCGGCGAAAAACTTCTCGCGCGAGAAACACCCTGAACATGCGCTGCGCTACCGGATAGCGGATGAATACCTCGACGTGGTGAAAGGACTCTGGGATTCCTGGGAGGGAGATGCCTTTGTGCGCAACAAAGAGAGCGGGCAGTTCTTTGACCCGGCAAAACTGCATACGCTTGATCATCACGGCGATTTCTTCCAGGTGGCCGGTCCGCTCAATATTGGCCGCACGCCGCAGGGACGCCCGATTGTTTTTCAGGCAGGTGCATCGGATGACGGAAAAAAACTGGCTGCGAAACATGCTGACGCCATTTTTACCCATCATGAAACGTTAGAGGAAGCCAAAGCGTTTTATCGCGACGTGAAACACCAGCTTGAATCGAATGGCCGCAGGGCATCGGACTTACATATTTTTCAGGGCGTCAGCGTGATTGTTGGCAAAGACGCGGAGGACGTGGAGAACCAGTATCAGACAACCGCGGCTCTGGTGTCGATTAACGATGCCCTGAATTACCTCGGCCGTTATTTTGAACATCACGATTTCAGCCAGTACCCGCTTGACGAGCCGTTCCCGGACATCGGTGAACTGGGTAAAAACAGTTTTCGCAGCACGACCGATGAAATTAAGCGTAATGCTCGCGAACGCAACTTAACCCTGCGTCAGGTTGCACTCGAAGCGGCATCCCCGCGCCCGCGCTTTTCCGGTACGCCGGAGCAGGTGGCAGACGGTCTGCAGGGCTGGTTTGAGGCATTCGCCGCGGACGGCTTCATTATTCAGGGTGGAACGCCGGACACGTTCCCGCGTTTTGTTGACCAGGTTGTCCCGGTGTTACAGGCCCGCGGGTTATTCCGCACCGACTATCCCGGCACTACGCTGCGCGACAGTCTGGGGTTAGACGAACCGCAAAACCAGTTCACACAACAATAATAGAGAACCTCGTTATGCAGAAATCATCGCTTATTCTGGCGCTTGCGCTGGCCTTTTCCCCTGCCGTCTGGGCAGAGAATGTGAACATTAATGGCACTGGCGTGAGCCTGGAAGCCAACAAAACGCCCGTCAACACCGCCAAAAACAGCGACGCCATCGCGCAACTGCCGAAAGATTATCGCTTCGCCGTGCCGGGCAAATTCACCGTGGCGGTTGCCGCGCTTAACTCACCGCCGCTGACCGTTTTTTCCGACGACAATAAAACGCTGCTCGGAAGCGAGGTGGACGTTGCCCGTCTGGTGGCCGACAGCCTTGGGCTGGAGCTGAACGTGGTGCCAACCTCCTGGGAGGACTGGCCTCTCGGCGTCGTCTCCGGGAAATACGATGCGGCGATCAGCAACATCACCGTGACCAGAGAGCGCAAAGAGAAGTTTGATTTTGCCACTTACCGTAAAGATTCCCTCGGTTTCTATGTGAAATCGACCAGTCCGATTACCTCGCTGCAGAAGGCGGAGGACATCGCCGGGCTGCGCATCATCGTAGGTTCCGGAACTAACCAGGAGGCTATCCTGCTGGCGTGGAATGCGCAGAACGTGAAGAAAGGCCTGAAGCCGTTTACCCCGATCTACACCAAAGACGATGCATCACAAACCCTGTCTCTCCAGTCAGGCCGCGCAGATGCGTTCTTTGGCCCGAACGTGACTGGCGCATGGAAAGCGGCGCTGACCGGGAAAACGAAACGGGTTGGGATTGTCGACGGCGGCTGGCCGAAGGCGGCGCACATTGCGGTGACGCTGAAAAAAGGCAGCGGCCTGGTCGAGCCGGTACAGACCGCACTTAACGGGGTCATCAAAAACGGCGATTACGACAAAGTGCTGAACCGCTGGGGGGAAGGGGTAGAACGTATCCCTCAATCAGAAGTGAACCCGGCAGGACTGGGTGACTAAGGAGGCGCTATGCGCGAGCAATTTCGGGACGTGTCACCGGAAGACGCCGATCTTCAGCCCATTATCGACGGATTATTCGGTGAATATGCCGCCCGCTATGGCGACTACTTCTCTAAAGACGCGGAAGTGGAGCTCACGGAGTGGTACCTGGCCCCGCAGGGGCTGTTTATTGTCCTTGAGCGTGACGGCGACATCATCGCCACCGGCGCGTATAAACCGTTTGATGAACGCACCGCTGAAATCAAACGAATCTGGACACACAAGGCGCTGCGTCAACAGGGGCTGGCGGCCCGCGTCGTCCAGGAGCTGGAGCGTCGGGCGGTACAGGCCGGTTACAGCCAGATCTACCTCACCACCGGTTTTCGTCAGCCGGAAGCGGTCAGGCTCTATATCAGCCAGGGCTATCAGCCGCAGTTCGATCTGAACCGCGATCCGGAAGAGTACAGCCAGCCGCCGTTTGATGGCCGGCTGCGTTTCACCAAAACGCTGATCAGTGAAGCGTTCAGTAAAACAGCATGAGGAATGACGATGAGCAACGTTGAAACCATTAAGGTGGTCCCGGCGCGTTATCCGCTGCGGACTGTCGGTGCCGTGGTGGCGCTGTTTGTGCTTGCGGTGGTCATTCAGTCCGTGGCCTTTAACCCGCGCTGGGAGTGGTCTGTCTTTGCCCGCTGGTTCTTTGATCCGGTTATCCTTGAAGGCGTAGGGCAGACATTGCTGTTGACCCTGATCGGCACTGCGCTGAGCGTGGTCATCGGCGGCCTGCTGGCGCTGGCGAGGCTCTCTTCATCCTGGCTGCTGAGCAGCCTGGCCTGGGGGTATATCTGGCTGTTTCGTTCGTTGCCGCTGATTGTGGTTCTGATCATTCTCTATAACTTTTCCTATCTCTACGACACGCTCTCGCTCGGCGTACCCTTCACCGCCATTACCTGGGGTCGCTTTGAAACCATCAACGTGCTGGGACAGTTTTCCACCGCCGTGGTGGGGCTGACGCTGGTTCAGAGCGCGTATACCGCCGAGATCATTCGCGGCGGTTTTCTGGGGGTGGATCATGGTCAGTATGAAGCGGCGGCGGCACTCGGTCTGCCAGCCTGGCGTCGCACGGTGCGTATCATTTTGCCGCAGGCGCTGCGCACGATTCTGCCGTCCGGATTTAATGAAATTATCAGTCTCGCGAAAGGCACGGCGATGGTGTATGTCCTGGCGATGCCGGAACTCTTCTATACCATTCAGATGATCTATAACCGCACGCAGGAGGTGATCCCGCTGCTGATGGTCGGTGCGGTCTGGTATCTGGTGATTACCACCGTGTTGTCTGCCATTCAGCATGTTGTGGAGCGCGGGCTTGCCCGCAGCGAACGCCGTTCAGCCGTTAATCAAAACCGGGTAGCCAGTCGCGTCCGTTCCGTATCCACCGCATCAGTACAGGAGTCCGTCCATGCAAACCTCTCCTGAAGGGCATATTTCGATTACCGGCGTCAGTAAGTTTTTTGGCCGCCATAAAGCGCTTGATAACGTCTCGCTGGAGATCCCGCCCGGATCGGTAACGGTCATCCTCGGGCCTTCCGGATCGGGTAAATCGACGCTTCTGCGCACCATTAACCATCTGGAACGCGTCGACGAAGGGTTTATCCAGATTGACGGTGATTACATCGGTTACCGCCGTCAGGGTGACAAACTCTACGAGCTGAAAGAGAAAGAGATCCTCAAACAGCGCGTCAATGTGGGCTATGTCTTCCAGAACTTTAATCTCTTTCCGCATCTCACGGTGCTGGAAAACCTGATTGAGGCGCCCATCGCCCATAAAAAACTGAGTAAGAAAGAAGCCGTTGAAAGGGCATACAGCCTGCTGGATGTGGTCGGGCTGCGCGATAAAGCCGACGCCTGGTCGCGCCATCTCTCCGGGGGCCAACAGCAGCGTATTGCCATTGCCCGCGCGCTGGCGTTACGTCCCCGGGTAATGCTGTTTGATGAGCCCACTTCAGCGCTCGACCCGGAACTGGTTGGCGAAGTGCTGGACGTGATTAAAAAGCTCGCCCGCTCGGGTACCACGCTGGTGGTCGTCACCCACGAGATCGGCTTTGCCCGGGAAGTGGCGGATCAGGTGGTCTTTATGGTCGACGGCAAAATTGTGGAGCAGGGCAGCAGTGACGACGTATTAACCCGTCCGTCGCACCCGCGAACGCGCCAGTTCCTGTCAAAAGTGCTGTAAGGAGTGCAGATGAAATATGCTTTTCTGGCCGGTCTGGCTTTTACGACCGCGAGCCATGCGGGTATCGATTTACACGCCAACGAGCAGCCGCTGCCGGTGACGGTAGATCGGCAGGCCGTCGCGAAAATCCCCGCGAACTATAAATTTGTTGAGCCGGGCACGCTCACGGTAGCGATCTCAGCGCTCAACTCTCCACCGCTGGCGCTGCTTGCCAGCGATAACCGGACGCGGATTGGCAGCGATCCGGATATTGCCCGCTTGCTGGCGGGGAGTCTGGGGTTAAAGCTGAAGCTGGTTCCCACGGCCTGGGAAGACTGGCCGCTGGGGATCAGCTCCGGACGCTATGACGTGGCGCTGGTGAATATTGCGGTGACCGAACAGCGAAAAGAGAAATTTGATTTTGCGACCTATCGCGTCGACTCGCTGGCGTTTTCCGTGAAATCCACCAGCGCGGTCCAGGCGATTAACAGCGCAAAAGATCTGGCAGGCAAAAAGGTGATTGTGGGTTCCGGGACCAATCAGGAGCGCATTCTGCTGGGCTGGAATGAAGAGAACAAAAAAGCCGGTCGTGAGCCTGCGCTGCCGGTCTATCTGACCGATGATGCTTCCGGCAACCTCTATATTCAGTCCGGCAGGGCGGATGTGTTCTTCGGACCTCAATCCGTATCCGCCTATAAAGCGGCGTTGACCGGCAAAACGCGCGTAGTGGGTCTCGGGCCGAAGAGAGCCTATGTCGCCACGACGACCAAAAAAGGCAATGGGCTGGTTTATGCTTTGCAGGCTGCGCTGGAGGGCGCTATTACGCGTGGAGAGTACCAGCGGGTGCTGGCACGCTGGGGAGAAGAGGGCGAAGCGGTGACGCAATCCGACGTGAACCCGCCTGGGATAACCTATTAGTCGTGTCTACACTTAGGGTTTTCATCCCGGAGGGGGCAACATGATTAAACTCTATGGCGTACCCGGCTGGGGATCGGCAATCAGTGAAGTGATGCTGACTCTGGCAGACATCCCTTATCAATTTATCAACGTGGACGGGTTCGACCAGCCCGGCCCGCAGCGTGAGTTGCTGAAAGCACGCAATCCGCTGTGTCAGGTACCCACGCTGGAACTGGAAAACGGGGCGATCATGACCGAAACGGCGGCGATTGCCCTGATGGTACTGGACAGATGTCCCGATCTTGCGCCTGCCGTCGGGCAGGCTGAGCGGCAGCAGTTTCAGCGGTTGCTAATCTGGTTTGTTGCGAACGTTTATCCCACCTTTACCTACGCCGACTACCCCGAACGCTGGGTGCCGGATGCGCCGGAGCAGTTGAAAAACAGCTGTATTGAATACCGAAAATCACTCTATCTGTGGTTTGACAGCCAGCTCAGTGCCACCCCTTTTGCACTCGGGGAACGGCTGACGCTGCTTGACGTCTACATCACGGTTGCACGCACCTGGGGGCCTCGCCATGCATGGTTTGCGGCGAATACGCCGAAGATAACGGCGATTGCGGATACCGTGTGCCAGCTGCCGGAACTGCACAAGGTGTTAAAGGCAAACGAGATAATCTGATAACGTGGAACTCACATTCATAACTGGAAGCCTGCATATGCCACACGTAGATATCAAATGTTTTCCCCGTGATTTGAACGACGACCAAAAAACCGCGCTGGCGGCGGATATTGCCGAGGTGATTACCCGTCATCTGAACAGTAAAGATCGCTCTATTTCGGTCGCCCTGAATGAAGTGCAGGAAGCCGACTGGAAAGCGCAGGTCTGGGATACCGAAATTGAACCCAACCTGGATCACTTAATTAAGAAACCCGGCTATTCAATGTGAGAGAGGGTCGGGCGGCGCGGAGTCGCCCGACACGACACACGCGTTACTTCGTCTGCAGCAATATTGCCATCAGCCCCGGAAAGCGGGCATCAAGATCGTCCCTGCGCAGTGAAATCATATTTTCTCGTCCCTGCGGGCGCTGCCAAATCACGCCGCTGTCGCGCAAGACGCGCCAGTGATGGGTCATCGTCGATTTCACCACCTCGTCCGGGCGCAGCGCGTTACAGCTCAGTTCGCTGCCATCGGCCAGCCTGCGGATAATCGACAGCCGTAGCGGGTTACCGAGGGCAAAAAGCACATTTTCCAGCAGTATTTGTTCAGTTTCAGGGTGGTTCGGGATCATCGTTTTCCTGCGTCTGGTGTCAGATTGAGCTATATCAACAATAGGTCAACCGTAAAAAAATAGTTCGATAATACTCGTACAATAGGACTATTATAGCAAACGAACGAACACGCGACCATCCCGGTCGTCACAACGCAGTCTTAATGACTAAGGAAATATTATGCCCCGACCCATCCCTCTCGAACGTTATCGCAACATCGGTATCTCCGCGCATATCGATGCCGGTAAAACGACCACCACCGAGCGCATCCTGTTTTATACCGGTATGAGCCACAAACTGGGTGAAGTACACGATGGCGCGGCAACTACCGACTGGATGGCACAGGAGCAAGAGCGCGGGATAACCATTACCTCTGCGGCAGTCAGCTGTTTCTGGCCAGGTATGGACCGGGGCTTTGAACCGCACCGGATCAACATTATCGACACCCCGGGCCACGTGGATTTCACCATTGAAGTGGAACGTTCCATGCGTGTACTCGACGGCGCTGTCATGGTGTATGACTCCGTCGGTGGCGTGCAGCCGCAGTCGGAAACCGTCTGGCGTCAGGCGAACAAATATCATGTCCCGCGGCTGGCCTTCGTCAACAAAATGGACCGCCCGGGTGCGGATTTCTTCCGCGTCGTGCGAATGATGCAGGAGCGTCTGAAAGCGAATCCGGTCCCGATTGTTATTCCGGTGGGGGCAGAAGAACACTTCACCGGCGTGGTGGATCTCATCAAAATGCGTACCATTTTGTGGGACGATGCTACCCAGGGCATGGTGTTTACCTATGCTCCTGTGCCGGATGACGTAGTGAGTACTGCGCAGGAATGGCGGGAAAAAATGGTCTCTGCGGCGGCGGAAGCCAGCGATGAGCTGATGGATAAATACCTGGAAACGGGTGATTTAGAGGAAGCGGAAATCATCAGGGGGCTGCGTATGCGGACCATCTCCGGTGAAATCCAGCCGATGCTGTGCGGCAGTGCGTTTAAAAATAAAGGCGTGCAACGCATGCTCGATGCGGTCATTGAACTGATGCCGTCGCCTCTGGACGTGCCCGCCATTGATGGTGTGGATGAGAATGGGCAGCATGCCGAGCGTCATCCAGACGACAACGAGCCGTTCTCCGCGCTGGCCTTTAAACTGATGAGCGACCCGTACGTCGGACAGCTGACCTTTATCCGCGTTTACTCTGGCGTGCTGCGCAAAGGCGACGCGGTGTTCAACCCGGTGAAAGGGAAGAAAGAGCGCATTGGGCGCATCGTGCTGATGCATGCTAACGATCGCCACGAAGTGGATGAGCTGCGCGCGGGCGATATCGCGGCCTGCGTTGGGTTGAAAGATGTGACAACCGGTGACACGCTCACCGACCCGAATGCCGTCATTACGCTGGAACGGATGGAGTTTCCGGACCCGGTTATCTCGCTTGCGATCGAGCCGAAAACCAAAGGCGATCAGGAGAAAATGGGCATTGCATTGCAGCGCCTGGCAGCGGAAGACCCTTCGTTTCGTCTGCACACCGATGAAGAGTCCGGCCAGACAATTATCTCCGGGATGGGTGAGTTACATCTTGAGATTATCGTTGACCGCATGCGGCGTGAGTTCGGCGTTGAGGCGAACATTGGTCGCCCACAGGTCACGTACCGTGAAACCCTGCGTAAAGCGGTGAAGGATATCGAAGGGAAATTTGTCCGACAGTCCGGCGGTAAAGGGCAGTACGGCCATGTGGTGCTCAGTCTGGCGCCGTTAGAGCCCGGCAGTGGTTTTGTGTTTGAAGATGCCACCAAGGGCGGCGTTGTCCCGCGCGAGTATATTCCGTCTGTGGAGAAAGGCCTGCGCGAAGCCATGAACAGCGGTGTCCTGGCGGGGTATCCGGTTGTCGATGTGAAAGCGACCCTGACGTTTGGCTCCTATCACGAGGTCGACTCCTCGGAAATGGCGTTCCGCATGGCGGCGATCCTCGGCTTTAAAGAGGGCGCTCGCAAAGCGGACCCGGTGATTCTTGAACCGGTCATGCATGTCGAGGTGGAAACACCGGAAGAGTACGCCGGCAACATTATGGGCGATCTCTCTTCCCGCCGCGGCATGGTGCAGGGAATGGAAGAGCAGTACGGTAGTCAGATTATTCGCGCGGATGTGCCGCTGGCGGAGATGTTTGGCTATGCCACGACGCTGCGTTCGATGTCGCAAGGCCGCGCGACCTACACAATGGAATTCCATCATTTCGCGGAAGCACCGCGTAATGTTGCGGATGAAATTATTGCACGGCGCGCGAAGTAATTTAAAAGCCCTTTCCCTCGCGGAGAGGGCTTTTTTTATAGGCTATTTTTCCAGCGCCTTTACCATTTTCCCACTGGTCACAAACGTCCCGGCCCCCAGATGATGCAGGGTGTTCAGCTTATCGCCGTCAAACTGCCAGCGTCCGGCGACAAACGCGCGTTCATCTGCGGCTGCCGAAACAACCTCACCAAACAGCGTATCGTATTTTTCTGCGGCTGCGGTAACCGGGAGTAAACGACACTCCATCCACGCCAGGCATTTCTCTTCAATTACCGGCAGGCCGAGTACCGGACCTTGTACAACCGGGATCCCGTAGCAGTTGAACTTGTCTTCGTCGCGCCCGCTCACGCTGCCGACGGCGTAAGTCCAGTTAGCCGCTGCCGCACCGGGGATGACGATGCCGAACTTCCCGCTGCGCTCAATCAGTTCGCGCGACCAGGTGCTTTTGTCCACCACAATTGCGATACGCGGTGGCTCAAACTCCACCGGCATCGACCAGGCCGCGGCCATGACGTTACGACGGTCGATAGACTCATCGCGGCTGGTAATCAGCACCGTAGGACCATGGTTCAGCAGACGGCTGGCATGCTTTAATTCAACGGGACGAAACGCGCTCATGAACATTCCTCGCAGCAGGTATGCTGGCATTAAACGTCTGATGGGTAGCCGAAATCAAGATGCACCCGCAAAAAGCACTTTTGCGCATATGGAGGCCGGAAAATAGTTTATAAACAGGGAACATCACATCATGGAAGCGAATCATGTCCCCATTTCTGAGTGCTTATTTTGCCCGTACGGGCTGGCAACAGCCTGTTCAGGTTGACATCGACACCCTGCGGGCGCTGCATCTACACCACAACTGCGCGATCCCCTTCGAGAATATTGACGTCGTGATGCCGCGCGAAATCCATCTGGAAGATCAGTGCCTGGTCGACAAACTGGTGACGGCGCGTCGTGGAGGCTATTGCTTTGAGCAGAACGGCCTGTTCGAACGCGTTTTGCGTGAAGTGGGCTTTACGGTTCGCAGCGTGCTGGGCCGCGTGGTCTTAGCCAGTCCGCCACAGATGCCGCCGCGTACGCATCGTCTGCTGCTGGTTGAACTCAACGGCGAGCGCTGGATTGCCGACGTCGGTTTTGGCGGACAGACGCTGACGGCGCCGATTCGTTTGCTCGCCAACGAGGTGCAGGAGACACCCCACGGGCTGTACCGTTTGCTGAGCGAGGGCAACGACTGGATCCTGCAGTTCAGCCACCACGATCACTGGCAGTCGATGTACCATTTTGATCTGACAACACAGTATTTCAGCGATTACGTGATGGGCAACTTCTGGTCTGCGCACTGGCCGCAATCCCATTTTCGCCACCATCTGTTGATGTGTCGCCATCTGCCTGACGGCGGAAAGCTGACCCTGACCAACTTTAACTTTACCCACTGGCAGAAGGGGCATGCGGAAGAGCAGGTCCATCTTCCCGACGCGAACGCGCTGTATCAGGTGATGCAGTCACGGTTTGGACTGGGCGTTGACGATCCAAAACACGGGTTTTCGCTGGACGCGCTGACGGCGGTGATGGCCGGGTTTGATACACATCCTCAGGCCGGGAAATAGACCGGTGGCGCTGCGCTCAGGCGTAGCGCCACCCGGTAACACTCAGCGGCGCGATCTCACCACCTGATACCTGCGCGTTAAATACTCCACCGGCGCGCTCCAGACGTGCACCAGTCGGGTGAAGGGGAAGATCAGGAAAATGGTCATGCCCAGCACCAGATGGACACGGAAGATAAACGCCACGCCCGCCAGATGTTCGGACGAGCCACCGCGGAAGGTCACTATCGACTGCGCCCAGTCCACCAGCTTGAGCATCTCGCTGCCGTCGGGATATTTCGCGGAGAACGGAATGGTGGTGAGCCCAAGAATACACTGCACCAGCAAAATGCAGAGGATCAGGATATCTGCCGTGGAGGAGGTCGCCCGGATACGCGGGTTCGTCAGCCGGCGAATCAATAATCCCGCACCGCCCACCAGCGTGAGCACGCCGCAAACGCCGCCCAGAATCATCGCCATCAGCTGCTTCTGCGACATCGGCAGAAACCACGAATAAACCCAGTGCGGCGTCAGCATCCCGAAAAGATGTCCGAAGAAGATCCCCAGGATCCCGATATGGAACAGATTTGACCACAGCACCATGCCGCGCTTATCCAGCATCTGGCTGGAGGAGGCGCGCCAGGTATACTGCCCGTAGTCATAACGCAGCCAGCTTCCCACCAGAAAAACCGTGCCGCACAGATAGGGGTAAATATCGTAGAAAAAGACGTTCAGAAACTGGATCATTTTGGGCCTCCCGCACTGACGTCGACATACTGCGGGGCAACGTCCTGGCTAAAGCGTCGTTGATATTGCTGCATCGGTGAGGTATCACACGATGTGGCGTTGTCCTCGATAAACTTGACCTGTTCCTCTTCCCAGACGGCGTCCAGCGCCTGGCGGGTATCATCCCGTTTCTCGGTGGAAACCTGTTTCGCCACGCTGTCGCTGGTCAGACGCGTGCCTGCGAGCGTCAGGAGCGCATCGAACAGCTGATAATGCGCTACGCCGCGCTGCTTCAGGCGACCGCCAATCAGCGCCAGGATCGGCGCAACGTTTTGTAGCCCTTCGCGGGCCTCGTCGTCGGTGACGAGGCTGAGATACTCCAGGTAGAGCGGCAGATAGTCCGGCAGCTCACGACAGTCCAGCTGCAGGCCGGCTTTTTCGTACTGGCTCATCAGGTCGACCATCGCCTGGCCGCGATCGCGGGATTCAGCATGAACGTGCTCAAACAGCAGCAGCGAGGTCGCACGACCCCGCTCAAACACCTCGCACCATTCGGCCTGCTTATCCAGCAGCTCGGTATCCAGATGCTGGCGGGCAAAGGGCAGTAACGCAGGGAGATTCTGTTCTATCAGGAAAAGTGCTTCCTCGCGATTTTCCCATAATGTTTCATCGGGATACTCAATCAGCAGGGCGATGATTTTGAGGATCTGCATCACTCTCCCTCCCCGTGGTCGCGCACTTCGGTGATGTTGATGGCATCAATGCGGCTACTGTTAAAGAGGTTGAATTTGGTGTCGGAACCGTGGCACCCGTCGCCAAAGGAGAAGCCGCAGCCGTTGCGTTCCGGGAAGGCGTCGCGCGCCATTTCGCGGTGGCTGGTGGGGATCACGAAACGATCTTCGTAGTTGGCAATCGCCAGATAGCGGTACATCTCTTCGACCTGCTCGACGCTAAGGCCCACTTCTTCGATGGCGCGGGTATCGGTCACGCCTTCAACGGTCTGAGAGCGTTTGTAATGACGCATGGCCATCATGCGTTTCAGGGCGCGCAGCACCGGAGCAGGATCGCCCGCGCTGAGCATGTTGGCCAGATACTGCACCGGTATGCGCAGGCTTTCGACCGCCGGTAACACGCCGTCGTTGAGCGGCAGGCCACCCGCGTCTGCGTAAGACTGGATCGGTGACAGCGGCGGAACGTACCAGACCATCGGCAGGGTGCGGTATTCCGGATGCAGCGGCAGGGCCAGCTTCCAGTCCATCGCCATCTTGTAAACCGGGGAACGCTGGGCGGCGTCAATCACGTTCTGCGGAATACCTTGCTTGAAGGCTTCTTCAATGACCGCCGGGTCATGCGGATCAAGGAATACGTCACACTGGCGTTCATAGAGGTCGGTTTCATGTTCGGTGCTGGCCGCTTCTTCAATGCGATCCGCGTCATACAGCAGCACGCCCAGATAGCGAATACGCCCGACGCAGGTCTCCGAACAGACGGTTGGCTGGCCAGACTCAATGCGCGGGTAGCAGAAGATGCATTTCTCCGACTTTCCGCTTTTCCAGTTGAAGTAGATTTTCTTGTACGGGCAACCGCTGATGCACATGCGCCAGCCACGGCATTTGTCCTGGTCAATCAGCACAATGCCGTCTTCTTCACGCTTGTAGATGGCACCGCTCGGGCAGGTGGCCACGCAGCTCGGGTTCAGGCAGTGTTCACACAGGCGCGGCAGGTACATCATGAAGGTGTTTTCAAACTGTCCGTACATCTCCTTCTGGATCTTGTCGAAGTTGCGGTCGCGGGCGCGTTTTTCGAACTCACCGCCAAGCAGTTCTTCCCAGTTCGGGCCGTCAACAATTTTGTCCATCCGTTTGCCGCTAATCAGCGAGCGCGGGCGGGCCGTCGGGAGGTGATCGCCTTGTGGAGCACGGTGCAGATCCTGGTAATCAAACGTGAAGGGCTCGTAGTAATCATCAATGCCGGGCAGGGACGGGTTGGCAAAAATTTTTGACAGCACGCCCACGCGCCCGCCGAGACGCGGCGTCAGCTTGCCGGTGATCCCGCGTACCCAGCCGCCTTGCCACTCCTCCTGATCTTCCCAGTTTTTCGGGTAGCCAATCCCCGGTTTGGTTTCGACGTTGTTGAACCACGCATATTCCATACCTTCACGCCCGGTCCAGACGTTTTTACAGGTGACCGAGCAGGTGTGACAGCCAATGCATTTGTCGAGATTCAGCACCATTCCAACCTGTGAGCGTATTTTCATTTTTTCGCCTCCTGTACCTGATCCCGACCTTCGCCATCCAGCCAGTTAATGTTTTTCATTTTGCGGATCATGATGAACTCGTCGCGGTTAGAGCCGACTGTGCCGTAATAGTTGAAGCTGTACGCCAGCTGGGCGTAGCCGCCAATCATGTGTGTCGGTTTGGGACAGACGCGCGTCACCGAGTTATGGATCCCGCCGCGACGACCGGTGACTTCTGAACCCGGAATATTCAGGATACGTTCCTGCGCGTGGTACATCATGGTCATGCCCGGCGGGACGCGCTGGCTCACCACTGCCCGGGCGGTCAGGGCCCCGTTGGCGTTGAAGGCTTCGATCCAGTCGTTGTCTTCTATGCCTAACTCTCTGGCATCGGTTTCGCTGATCCAGACGATAGGCCCCCCGCGTGACAGCGTCTGCATCAGCAGGTTTTCACTGTAGGTCGAGTGAATGCCCCATTTCTGGTGTGGCGTCAGGAAGTTCAGCGCCTTCTCCGGGAAGCCGTTCGGCGGGATTTCGCGCATATGGCTAACGCTTCGGGTATCAATCGGTGGGCGATAGGCCACCAGACTCTCCCCGAACGCGCGCATCCACGGATGGTCCTGATACAGCTGCTGACGACCGGAAAGGGTGCGCCAGGGAATAAGCTCGTGAACGTTGGTATAACCGGCGTTATAGGAGACATGCTCACTTTCAAGGCCCGACCAGGTGGGGCTGGAGATAATTTTCCGCGGCTGGGCCTGAATATCGCGGAAGCGGATTTTCTCATCTTCTTTGTTCAGCGCCAGATGGGTGTGATCGCGACCGGTCAGTTCGCCCAGCGCTTGCCAGGCTCGCACTGCCACCTGGCCATTCGTTTCAGGGGCGAGGGCGAGGATCACTTCAGAGGCGTCAATCGCCGTTTCAATACGCGGGCGTCCTTTTGCCGGGCCATCAAGCTTGACGTAGTTCAGCTTGCCAAGGAAATCGACCTCGCTCTGGGTATTCCATGAAATGCCTTTCCCGCCGTTGCCGAGTTTGTCCATCAGCGGGCCGAGTGATGTAAAGCGCTCGTAGGTTTCCGGATAATGCCGTTCGACCACCGCAATCGTCGGCGCCGTTTTACCCGGAATGAGATCGCATTCGCCTTTGCGCCAGTCCTGAATATCAAACGGCTGTGACAGTTCCCCCGGGGAGTCGTGCTGCAGCGGCTGCAGTACCACGTCCGTTTCGGTGCCAAGATGGCCGACGCACACCTCTGAGAAAACGTTGGCAATACCTTTGTAGATCTCCCAGTCGCTGCGGGATTCCCAGGCCGGGTCGACGGCAGCTGAAAGCGGATGAATAAACGGATGCATATCCGACGTATTCATGTCGTCTTTTTCATACCATGTCGCGGTGGGCAGCACGATATCGGAGAACAGGCAGGTGCTGGACATGCGGAAATCGAGCGTCACCAGCAGGTCAAGCTTGCCCTCGATGGCCTGAGTTTGCCACTCCACCTCTTCGGGCTTCACGTCATCCGTCGACCCTAAATCCTCGCCCTGGATGCCGCTTTCGGTACCGAGCAGGTATTTGAGCATGTACTCGTGACCTTTCCCCGAAGAGCCGAGCAGGTTAGACCGCCAGACAAACAGATTGCGCGGGTGGTTTTTACCGTTGTCAGGCTGTTCGCAGGCGAAACGTATATCGCCCGATTTTAATGCCTGCACGGTGTACTCCTGCGGGGTCATGCCGGCGGCGTCGGCCCGGGCTTTAATGTGCAACGGATTGAGGTTTAGCTGCGGTGCCGAGGGAAGCCAGCCCATACGCTCTGCCCGGACGTTAAAATCGATCAGGTGACCGGTGAATTTTGTCGCGTCCGCCAGCGGAGAGAGTAACTCCTGCGCGGTCAGTTTCTCATAACGCCACTGGCAGGCGTGGTTGTAGAAGTACGACGTACTGTTCATCTGGCGCGGGGGACGGTTCCAGTCCAGCGCAAACGCCAGCGGCAGCCAGCCGGTTTGCGGACGCAACTTCTCCTGACCCACATAGTGTGACCAGCCGCCGCCGCTTTGACCCACGCAGCCGCAGAACACCAGCATGTTGATCATCCCGCGGTAGTTCATGTCCATGTGGTACCAGTGGTTCACCCCGGCACCGAGGATAATCATCGACCTACCGTGCGTTTTGTGCGCCGTGTCGGCAAACTCACGGGCAATTTTCTCTATCAGGTAAGCAGGAACGCCGGTGATCTGCTCGCCCCAGGCGGGAGTATAAGCTTTGATCTGGTCATAGCTGCCCGCCGCGTTGCTGTCTTCCAGACCACGATCGAGGCCGTAGTTAGCGAGAATCAGATCGTAAACGCTGACCACCCGTTTCTGGCTGCCATCGGCCAGCGTCAGGGTTTTACTCGGTACACGGCGCGTCAGGACCGGCTCCTGCTTGACGCTACGGAAGTGTGGATTTTCATTGCCGCCAAAATAGGGGAATGCCACCTCTGCCACGCTGTCGTGGGTAATCAGCAGTGAGAGGGTGAGCTCAGTTTCATGTTCTGCTGCCAGCGGCGCCAAGTTCCATTTGCCTTTTTCGCCCCAGCGGAAACCAATGGAACCGTTCGGCACCACCAGATCGCCGGCGATATCAAAGGCGACGGTTTTCCACTCAGCATTATTGGCTTCACCCAGCCCGTCCGTGAGATCAGAAGCCCGCAGCATCCGCCCCGGCACCACGCGGCCATCGGCCTGTTCATCCAGCAGCACCAGCATCGGCATGTCGGTGTAGCGGCGACAGTAGTTGAGGAAGTACTCGCTGGGGTTGTCGAGATGGAACTCTTTGAGGATCACGTGGCCCATTGCCATCGCCAGCGCGCTGTCGGTGCCTTGCTTGGGTGCCAGCCACTGATCGCTCAGTTTGGCGACCTCGGAAAAGTCCGGGGTGATGGCCACGGTTTTGGTGCCTTTGTAGCGGACCTCGGTAAAGAAGTGGGCATCTGGCGTACGCGTCTGCGGAACGTTAGACCCCCAGGCAATGATGTAGCTGGAGTTGTACCAGTCTGCGGATTCCGGCACGTCGGTCTGCTCGCCCCACGTCATGGGCGAGGCGGGCGGTAAATCACAATACCAGTCATAAAAGCTGAGACAGGTGCCGCCCAGCAGAGAGAGATAACGCGTCCCGGCGGCATACGAGACCATCGACATTGCCGGAATCGGTGAAAAACCGGCCACGCGATCCGGGCCGTAGTGTTTAATGGTCCAGACGTTGGCGGCAGCAATCAGCTGGTTCAGCTCTTTCCAGCTGGAGCGGATAAATCCGCCGTGTCCGCGAGCCTGCTTGTAGCTCCGGCTCTTCTGCGGATCGTTCTGAATGGCATCCCAGGCCAGCACCGGATCGCTGTGTTGCGCCAGCGCGTCACGCCACAGTTCGATCAGCGTGCGGCGCACCAGCGGGTATTTCAGCCGGTTGGCGCTGTATAGGTACCAGGAATAACTTGCACCGCGCGGGCAGCCGCGCGGCTCGTGGTTAGGCAGGTCGGGGCGGGTACGCGGGTAGTCGGTCTGCTGGGTTTCCCAGGTAACCAGGCCGTTTTTGACGTAGATTTTCCAGCTACAGGAGCCCGTGCAGTTCACGCCGTGGGTGGACCGCACAATCTTGTCGAACTGCCATCGCTGTCGGTAGCTGTCCTCCCAGTCACGGTTGGTGTTGTACACCTGCCCGTGTCCATTGGCGAAGCTGTCGCCTTTTTGTTTGAAATAGCGAAAGCGATCCAACAGTTTACTCATGACATTTCTCCTGCTTCGATAGCCTTTTTGGAGAGGGCTGCCCACTCTCAGGCGAATGTGTAATTGTTATTGTTGTGAAGATTTGCGGCCATAAACCAGCCAGGTCACCAGGACGCAGACGATGTAAAACACGAGGAAAACTTTCATGGCACCCACAGGCGAGCCGGTCATGGCCAGCGACGTGCCGAAGGCTTTCGGAATGAAGAACCCGCCGACGGCACCGATGGCGGAGATAAAGCCCAGCGCTGCCGCGGTTTCGGTGACTGCTTCATGCTGCGCCTGCTCGTCACTTCCCCCTTGTTGCTTCACGCGGGTGAGGGTGATTTGGCGGAAAATGATGGCAATCATCTGAAACGTTGACCCGCTGCCCAGTCCGGCGGTGAGGAACAGGCCCATAAAGACCAGATAGAAGGCGAGAAAACTGCCCGATCCGGAACCGGGAAGCGTCAGGAAAAGCAGGGCGCTGAAAAGCGCCATAAAGACGAAGTTAATCAGGGTGACGCGTACGCCGCCGAGTTTGTCTGAGATCATCCCGCCCGCAGAACGGGCCAGCGCGCCAATCAGTGGACCAAAGAAAGCCAGATGGAGGATATTGACGTCAGGAAACTGGGTTTTCGACAGCATGGCGAAGCCTGCTGAAAAACCGATAAACGAACCGAAGGTTGCCAGGTAGAGGAGGCTCAGGAGCCACAGGTGAAAACGTTTTAACACCGGTAGCTGGCTGGCAATCGTGGCCTTAGAGCTCGCGATGTCATTCATGCCGAAAAACGCCGCAATCGTGGCCAGCAAAAGAAGGGGCGCCCAAATCCACGCGGCATTGGCCAGCCACATCGTTGAGCCGTCATCCTGCGGCACGCCGTTTACGCCGAGAAAGGTGAACATGGGCAGGAAGATCACCAGCGGCGCGACCAGCTGCATTACGCTCACGCCCAAGTTCCCCAGCCCGCCGTTAATCCCCAGGGCGCTACCCTGTTTCGTTTTCGGGAAGAAGAAGCTGATATTGCCCATGCTGGAGGCGAAGTTAGCGCCGGCAAAACCACACAGCAGCGCGATGACGATAAAGATCCAGTAGGGAGTGGCAGTGTCCTGAATCGCGATCCCTAACCAGACGCAGGGAACAATCAGGATCACCGTGCTTAACACCGTCCAGTAGCGTCCACCAAAGAGAGGAACCATAAACGAATAGGGGACGCGCAATATCGCACCGGACAGGGAGGGTAAGGCTGTTAGCATAAAAAGCTGGTCGGTGGAAAAATTAAATCCAACTTTATTCAGATTGACCGCAATGGCACTAAATAACATCCATACGCAAAACGCTAATAACAGGCAAGCCACAGAAATTAAAAGATTTCTTCGGGCAATATGTTTTCCTTTATTTTCCCAGAATTGCGCGTTTTCGGGTTTCCAGTTGCTCAGCAGATAAGGATTATTCTTCTCACTTTGTTGTGACATGTCGCCCTCTTGCTTAACCATAAAAAGAAAAAATGGAGTAAAAACAGGTGGATGTCTGACAGTGTGTTTCTGGAATTATTGGATGGTTTGGGATACATCTGAAAGGATAGATAAAAAAGCGAATCCCTGAGCCGGGAGGGGAAATAAGGGTTCGCTTAATGTGTTACGAATTGTAAGTGAGGGCTGTTAATACTCATAAGTGAGTATTAACACAATTCCAGAGAGATTAATTTATCAAGATGGTTATTAAAGGCAGCGTCGTCCATCTCTGGGATATCTAATATATAAATGCCGTCCAGGCCACACACCAGACCAATTAAACGCCAGGCAATATTTTCTGGCCGATCGCCCGGGGTAAAATCTCCCGCGTCAGTGCCTGCTTTGATAAGGGCGACGGTCTCCTGGTGCCACATCTCCATGGTCAGTACATATGCACCCCTGATGTCCGTATCCCGGCTTGCCAGGATCTGCGCCTCACGCCACAGGCGAATATAGGGCTCAAACCGGCCATCATCGCTGCCGAGCATGGCATGTAGCTGCTGTCGCCAGCTGGCCTGCTTGCCGACCACATCCGCATCCAGCAGTTCACGGATCAACCGCACAAAAGCCAGCGATTTTAGCTCCCCGCCAGAGGTGAAATGATGGTGGACCTGTCCGGTGGCGACGCCAGCTTCGGCGGCAATTCGCCGTACCGTCATTGCGGAAAGTCCGTCAGAGAGCGCCACGCGCATAGCGGCCTGTAAAATCTCTTCCCGCCTTTCATCCTTGCTCAGATATCGCATTTTCACTCACTCTTAATGGGACTGAAACAAGTGTAACAAAAAGCTGGACACTCGTTCAACTTTACGTAGGATCGCAAGCTGGACATGTGTCCATGATTTAAAAGAAAAGGAAATTTATGTTTCGTCAGTGGTTAGCGTTAGTCATTATCGTGCTGGTGTATATCCCGGTGGCGATCGACGCGACGGTACTGCACGTAGCGGCGCCGACGTTGAGTATGACGCTGGGTGCCAGCGGTAACGAATTATTGTGGATCATCGATATATACTCGCTGGTGATGGCGGGGATGGTGCTGCCGATGGGCGCGCTGGGTGACCGCATTGGTTTTAAACGGTTGTTGATAATTGGCAGTACGCTGTTTGGCTTGTCATCGCTGGCAGCCGCGTTTGCGCCTTCAGCAGGATGGCTGATTGCTGCCCGCGCCTCGCTGGCGATTGGGGCGGCGATGATCATCCCGGCCACGCTTGCGGGTATCCGCACGTTATTCGTTAATGCGCGCGATCGCAACATCGCGCTTGGGGTCTGGGCCGCGGTCGGTTCAGGCGGTGCGGCGTTTGGTCCGCTGATTGGCGGTATGTTGCTGGAGCATTTTTACTGGGGATCGGTCTTTTTGATCAACGTGCCGATCGTGGTCATCGTTGTTTCCCTTGCCGCGCGTCTGGTGCCTCGTCAACAGGGACGCCCGGAACAGCCGCTGAATATTGCCCATGCAATCATGCTGATTGTGGCGATATTGCTGCTGGTCTACAGCGCGAAAACCGCGCTCAAAGGGGTGCTTTCTCCCTGGCTGGTGGCAATGACGCTGCTCACCGGAGCGGTGATGCTGATGATCTTTGTGCGGATCCAGCTTCGCGCCCGCGTGCCGATGATCGACATGCGCCTGTTCTGTCATCGCATTATTTTAAGCGGTGTCGTGATGGCGATGACCGCCATGATCGCGCTCGTGGGGTTTGAGCTGTTGATGGCCCAGGAGCTGCAGTTTGTGCATGGCTTTACGCCGTTTGAAGCGGGGATGTTTATGCTGCCGCTGATGGTCGCCAGCGGGTTTAGCGGGCCGATTGCCGGTGTGCTGGTCGGTCGTCTGGGGCTGCGGCTGGTGGCGACAGGCGGAATGGGGCTGAGTGCCGTCAGCTTTATCGGTCTGTCGATGCTCGACTTCAGCACGCAGCACTGGCAGGCATGGAGTCTGATGGTGCTGCTGGGCTTCAGTGCCGCCAGTGCGCTGTTGGCCTCAACCTCGGCAATTATGGCGGCTGCGGCAAAAGAGAAAGCGGCTGCCGCAGGGGCGATTGAAACTATGTCCTATGAGCTGGGCGCAGGGTTGGGTATTGCCATTTTTGGTCTGCTGTTAACCCGCAGCTTCTCGGCGTCAATTGTCCTGCCGCAGGGACTGAGCGCGACGCTGGCCGATAAGGCCTCGTCATCGATTGGCGAAGCGGTAAACGTGGCGCAGAGCCTGACTCCAGGGCTGGCGGAGTCGTTAATTGCGGCGGCAAAAACGGCCTTTATCACGTCACACAGCGTGGCGTTAGGCAGTGCCGGCGCAATGTTACTGGTGCTGGCGGTCGGGATTTGGTTTAGCCTGGCAAACGTACCGAAACAGTAAAAAACAGGCCCGGTGGCGCGATGCTTACCGGGCAACCCTCAGTGTGCGTCATGGGGAGTCAGCAGGCAGCGCTTGTCGTGTGCTTCAATTTCGGTGCCGCTAAAGCGCGCGTATTGCCCGGTCAGGCCGAAGAATGCGGGTTGCGTTTCTGTATAGATTTCAGCGGCAAGTATCAGACGGCGACGTTCGTCTTCGCTCATCTCAAGCTGCGTCCAGGGAATGAAATAGCGCGTCGTTGAGCGTGCGGTCAATGTGAACCACAGCGGGCAACCACATCCGGGACAAAACCAGCGTTCGCCGCGCGCAGATGACGTGAAATGAGAAGGGGCTATCGACTCTTCTTCCACAAGCGGTTGACCCTGCGCTTCCAGATACATGGCCATTCCCCCCGACCATTTCTGGCACTGGGTACAGTGGCAGGCATAGACGTCGAAGTTGTTGAGGGAAACGCTGAATTGGCTCATCCCACACAGGCAGCGTCCTTTGAAAATATGCATGGCGTGCTCCTTTATTACGCCAGTCAAACCGAATAAAAAAAGCCAGCCACGAAGGCTGGCTTTTTTATACTAACAAATCTTAGAACTGGTAGGTCAGACCAACAGCAACGATGTTGTCGGTAGAAACGCCAGCTGCTTTAGTGAAGCTGCTGTCGTCAACCAGGTTGATTTTGTAATCAACGTAGGTAGACATGTTTTTGTTGAAGTAGTAGCTCGCGCCAACGTCAACGTATTCAACCAGATCCTGGTCGCCGTAAGTACCAATGTCTTTACCTTTGGATTTCAGGTAAGCAATGGATGGACGCAGACCGAAGTCGAACTGGTACTGAGCAACCACTTCGAAGTTCTGCGCTTTGTTAGCGATGAAACCGCTACCGAAGTTGGTCATGTTACGGGTTTCAGAGTAGGTGGTTGCCAGGTAGATGTTGTTGGCATCGTATTTCAGACCCGCAGCCCATACTTCCGCGTTTTCGCCGCCTGCATTCAGATTGCTTGCAGCAGCAACCTGACGGTCAGTACGGTCAGATTTCGCGTAGGTAGCACCTACACCGAAGCCTTCGAATTCATAAGTAGAAGACAGACCCCAGCCGTCACCGTTCGCTTCGGTGATGTCGTTACGGTCGTTTTTACCCTGGTACTGAGCAGCCACGTTCAGGCCATCAACCAGACCGAAGAAGTCGGTGTTACGGTAAGTTGCAACGCCAGTCGTACGGCCAGTCATAAAGCCATCAGTCTGAGTCCAGGTATCACCACCGAATTCTGGCAGAACGTCAGTCCATGCGCCGATGTCGTAAGCAACACCGTAGTTACGACCGTAGTCGAAAGAACCGAATTCGTTGAATTTCAGGCCCGCGAATGCCAGACGGGTTTTGTTGCCGTCAGAACCCTGAGATTCAGAGCGGTTGCCTTTGAACTCGTATTCCCACTGGCCGTAACCGGTCATCTGGTCGTTGATCTGAGTTTCACCTTTGAAGCCCAGACGAACATAGGTTTTGTCGCCGTCGTTGCTAGCGTCATCAGAGAAATAGTGCAGACCTGTTACTTTGCCGTACAGATCCAGTTTGTTACCGTCTTTGTTAAAAACTTCAGCCGCGTTTACAACGCCTGCTGCCAACATGGAAGTCACTGCCACTGCAACTAATTTAAGTTTCATCTTAAATATTCCTTATAATTTTCTTCAGTATTTCCTGAGCCACTTTGAACGATTTCTAAACGAGGCTAATCATCAATGGCATGCTATTTTTAAGAATCTTGTAGTAGGGTTTCAATAATAAGTTTCAAAATATTAGCAATAATTTCAATTAGTGTGATCCGGATCGGATAAATTGCGGCTGTAACGAATGAGATGGTGGGGATTTGTGCATTTTTTGATGAATTATTCAACAAAACCATTGGCCGCAATATAGTTTTCGGCCGTTTTAGTTTCTTTTGTTAATTGTCGGTATTTTCTGTCTTTTTGCTCGTTTGATATAAATGTCAGTTGTTTAAAATCAATGGGTTAACTATTCCATTGTACGGGATAATCGTTGTTGGATATGAAACACACAGAAACACACTATTGCACTTTGTGCTATATACATTGTTAATATTCGCAAGGGATTAATAACGTAACGGTGTCAAGTTATGTCAATAAAAGACGACAGGGATTTACGAAAGGGCGGTAATATAAACAGAATCTAAACGGCTTTTCTAACGCGCCGATCATTATTTTGACGCGCGATCACATATTAAATTTATGTTAATTTCCGCCGGGCGATTATGGACCCGGCAGAAGATAGCGATATTATTTTCGCGTGGCGTACCAGCACAACAATGACCCGGCACAAACCATTAATGCGCCTTGCCAGAAAGAAAACGAGAGGGGGGAATTCAGCAATACGGCAGCAAGTGCTGCTGAGAGTACAGGCGTGAAATAGGATACCGCTGCGAGTACCGTGACGTTGCCATGAAGAATACCGATATTCCATGCCGCATAGCCAAACCCCAGTGCGACGCTGCACATGATGAGCTTTACGACCACCGGGAGAGTAAACACCATTTGCGGCTGTTCGCTGAACGCATATTTCACCCACAGACTGAGCGCGGTGAGCAGCACGAAAAGCGTTATCCCGTTTTGCCCGTTGGCAAACTTACTGGTGACGGTGCAGTAAGCCGCCCAGATAAAAGCCCCGGCGAACGCCAGCGCGTAGCTGAGCGGGCTTGAGATGACATTACGCATGATGTCATCAAGATGTAGCCCTTGTTCTCCGCCTAATACCCAACAGACGCCCAACAATGAGACGGCTAAGCCCGGGATCACCCACAGGGTGGACCGTTGGCCGTTAAATAAAATGGCAAACACTATCGTCAGGCTTGGCCAGAGATAATTGACCATTCCCACTTCGATAGCCTGGGAGCGCGTTGCGGCATAGCCTAACGACAGGGCGAGGCAAATTTCATAGCTGACAAACAGCACGCTGCCGGCAATAAGATACCGGGGTGAAAACCGTCTGATATCAGGAAATCCTACCGTCACCAGGCACAGTAATCCGCTGAGGGTGTATATCATTGCGGCGCCTCCCACCGGTCCCAGCCCCTCACTGACGCTACGAATGAGGCCAACCATGGTGCTCCACAACAGTATCGCCGCCAGTCCCGTGAGCGTTGCTCTCTTTCTGTCCATAACCCTGCCACCGCTATAAAAATCAAAGGAAAAATTTATAGCATTAATCCTCCTGCCATCGCGAATTATTCTCTTAAGTCTTTAATCAAAAAGAGGTATTTAAATTCCGTGGGGGTGACTATTAAGGGGGTGAAGACAAGTGACCTTGATTTGACGCAAAAAAATCAGGGGCTTTACTGCTAGTTTGCGGCGCGAAGTCTTATATGAAAACGAGGACAACAATGGACGTCAGCCGCAGACAATTTTTTAAAATCTGCGCGGGCGGTATGGCCGGAACAACAGCCGCAATGCTGGGATTTGCACCCAAAATGGCGCTGGCTCAGGCACGCAACTATAAACTGCTGCGCGCGAAAGAGATCCGTAACACCTGCACATACTGTTCCGTAGGTTGTGGGCTTTTAATGTATAGCCTGGGCGATGGCGCGAAGAACGCCAAAGAAGCGATTTATCATATTGAAGGGGACCCGGATCATCCGGTGAGCCGTGGCGCACTTTGTCCGAAAGGGGCGGGTCTGCTGGATTATGTCCACAGCGAAAACCGTCTGCGCTATCCGGAATACCGTGCGCCAGGATCTGACAAATGGCAGCGTATCTCCTGGGATGAGGCGTTTTCCCGAATCGCAAAACTGATGAAAGCTGACCGCGACGCCAACTTTATCGAAAAGAACGCGCAGGGCGTTACGGTGAACCGCTGGCTGTCGACCGGCATGCTGTGCGCGTCCGCGGCAAGTAATGAAACCGGCATGCTGACGCAAAAATTTGTGCGTTCCCTCGGCATGCTGGCGGTAGATAACCAGGCGCGCGTCTGACACGGACCAACGGTAGCAAGTCTTGCTCCAACATTTGGTCGCGGTGCGATGACCAACCACTGGGTTGATATCAAAAACGCCAACGTCGTGATGGTGATGGGCGGTAATGCCGCTGAAGCCCATCCGGTGGGTTTCCGCTGGGCGATGGAAGCGAAAAACAATAACGATGCGACGCTGATCGTTGTCGATCCGCGCTTTACGCGTACGGCATCGGTGGCGGATATCTATGCGCCTATTCGCTCCGGTACGGACATTACGTTCCTCTCGGGCGTTCTGCTGTATCTGATTGAAAACAAAAAAATTAACGCTGAATACGTTAAGCATTACACCAACGCCAGCCTCCTGGTACGGGATGATTTTGCCTTTGAAGAGGGGTTGTTCAGCGGTTATGACGCGGAAAAACGGCAGTACGATAAATCGTCCTGGAACTACCAGTTCGATGAAAACGGCTACGCCAGACGCGATGAGACCCTGAGCCATCCGCGCTGCGTATGGAATTTGCTGAAACAGCATGTTTCCCGCTATACGCCGGACGTCGTGGAGAATATCTGCGGTACGCCAAAAGCAGATTTCCTCAAGGTGTGTGATGTACTGGCGTCAACCAGCGCCGCCGACAGAACCACGACGTTCCTGTATGCGCTCGGCTGGACGCAGCATACCGTCGGTGCGCAAAACATCCGCACCATGGCAATGATTCAGCTGTTGCTCGGAAACATGGGGATGGCCGGCGGCGGCGTGAACGCCCTGCGCGGACACTCCAACATTCAGGGCTTGACCGATCTGGGCCTGCTGTCGACCAGCCTGTCAGGCTATCTGACGTTGCCGTCTGAAAAGCAGACTGATTTGCACAGCTATCTAGCGGCCAACACGCCAAAAGCGACGCGTGCCGATCAGGTGAACTACTGGAGTAACTATCCGAAGTTCTTCGTCAGCCTGATGAAGTCGTTCTATGGCGATGCCGCGCAGAAGGAAAACGACTGGGGCTTCGAGTGGTTGCCGAAATGGGACCAGTCCTACGACGTCATTAAGTATTTCAACATGATGGATAAGGGCAACGTTACGGGCTACATCTGCCAGGGCTTTAACCCGGTGGCGTCATTCCCGGACAAAAACAAGGTCGTTCGCAGCCTGAGCAAACTGAAGTACATGGTGGTTATCGATCCGCTGGTGACCGAGACCTCCAACTTTTGGCAGAACCACGGCGAGATGAACGACGTCGATCCTGCATCGATTCAGACCGAAGTGTTCCGCCTGCCGTCCACCTGTTTTGCAGAAGAAGACGGGTCGATTGCCAACTCCGGCCGCTGGCTGCAGTGGCACTGGAAAGGCCAGGATGCACCGGGTGAAGCGCGTAACGACGGCGAAATCCTCGCCGGGATTTACCATCGTCTGCGTGAAATGTATCGCACCGAAGGCGGAAAAGGCGCTGAACCGCTGCTGAGGATGAGCTGGAATTACAAACAGCCGGACCATCCTGAATCCGAAGAGGTCGCCAAAGAGAATAACGGCGTTGCGCTGGCGGATCTGTTTGACGCGAACGGCACGCTGCTGGCGAAGAAAGGTCAGTTGCTCAACAGCTTCGCGCTGCTGCGGGATGACGGCACGACCGCGTCGTCATGCTGGATCTACACCGGTTGCTGGACGGAGCAGGGTAACCAGATGGCGAACCGCGATAACGCCGACCCGTCAGGGCTGGGCAATACGCTGGGCTGGGCGTGGGCATGGCCACTAAACCGTCGCGTGCTGTACAACCGTGCTTCTGCGGATATCAACGGCAAACCGTGGGATCCGAAACGGATGCTGATCGAATGGAACGGCAGCAAATGGACGGGTAACGATATTCCGGACTTCAGCACCGCCGCACCGGGCAGTGAGACCGGGCCGTTTATCATGCAGCCGGAAGGGCTGGGACGCCTGTTTGCCCTCGATAAGCTGGCGGAGGGGCCGTTCCCGGAACACTACGAGCCAATGGAAACGCCGCTCGGTACCAACCCGCTGCACCCGAACGTCATATCCAGTCCGGTGGTGCGTATCTATGAAGAGGACGTCCTGCGTTTAGGCAAGAAGGACAGGTTCCCGTATGTCGGGACTACCTACCGCCTGACCGAGCATTTCCATACCTGGACCAAGCATGCACGGCTTAACGCCATTGCCCAGCCGGAACAGTTTGTGGAGATCAGCGAAACGCTGGCGAAAGCGAAGGGTATTGCCAACGGTGACCGCGTGAAGGTGAGCAGCAAGCGCGGCTTTATTCGCGCGGTTGCGGTGGTTACGCGTCGTCTGCAGGCGCTGAACGTGCATGGTCAGCAGGTGGAAACCGTCGGTATTCCGCTGCACTGGGGCTTTGAAGGGGTGGCGCAAAAAGGCTACCTCGCCAATACCCTGACGCCAAACGTCGGCGATTCCAACTCGCAAACGCCGGAGTACAAAGCGTTTCTGGTCAACATCGAGAAAGCGTAAGGAGCGAATACATGGCAATGGAAACACAGGACATTATTAAACGCTCCGCGACCAACTCTATCACCCCCGCGCCTCGTGCGCGGGATGATAAGGAAGAAGTCGCCAAGCTTATCGATGTCACTTCCTGCGTGGGATGTAAAGCCTGCCAGGTGGCCTGCTCGGAGTGGAACGATATCCGCGATGAAGTAGGACACTGCGTCGGGGTTTACGATAATCCGGCGGACCTGAGTGCCAAATCCTGGACGGTGATGCGTTTTAGCGAAACCGATCAGAACGGCAAGCTGGAGTGGCTGATCCGTAAAGATGGCTGTATGCACTGCGAAGATCCGGGGTGCCTGAAGGCCTGTCCGTCAGCCGGGGCCATCGTCCAGTACGCCAACGGGATTGTCGATTTCCAGCAGGATAACTGCATCGGTTGCGGCTACTGCATTGCGGGCTGTCCGTTTAATATTCCGCGCCTCAGTAAAGAGGATAACCGGGTCTACAAATGCACCCTGTGTGTCGATCGCGTGAGCGTCGGGCAGGAGCCTGCCTGCGTGAAAACCTGCCCGACCGGGGCTATCCACTTCGGGACCAAAAGAGAGATGCTGGAGGTAGCCCAGCAGCGCGTGGACAAACTGAAAGCGCGCGGTTACGCCAGTGCGGGCATTTATAACCCGCAGGGGGTGGGGGGAACGCACGTGATGTATGTTCTGCACCATAACGACCAGCCGGAGCTGTACCACAATCTGCCGAAAGATCCTGCGATCGATACCTCGATCAACCTGTGGAAAGGGGCGCTGAAACCGCTCTCTGCGGCGGGCTTTATCGCTACTTTCGCCGGGTTGATTTATCACTACATCGGTATCGGACCCAACAAAGAGGTGGATGACGACGAGGAGGAACCTCATGAGTAAGTCATGGATTGTGCGCACGAAGTTTGTCGACCGCGCCTGTCACTGGACGGTAGTGATCTGCTTCTTCCTGGTGGCGGTCTCGGGGATCTCCTTCTTCTTCCCGACGCTGCAGTGGCTGACGGAAACCTTCGGGACGCCACAGATGGGGCGTATTTTGCATCCGTTCTTCGGCGTGCTGATTTTCGTGGTGCTGATGTTTATGTTTGCGCGCTTCGTACATCACAATATTCCGGATAAGCATGACATTCCATGGCTGAAGGGGATTATTGAGGTTCTGAAGGGCAATGAGCATAAGGTTGCGAAGGTCGGGAAATACAACGCCGGGCAGAAGATGATGTTCTGGACCATCATGAGCATGATTTTTGTGCTGCTGGTCACCGGCGTCATTATCTGGCGGCCGTACTTTGCGCACTACTTCCCCATTCAGGTGATTCGCTACGCGCTGCTCATTCACGCGACGTCAGCCATCATTCTGATCCACGCCATCCTGATCCACATGTATATGGCCTTCTGGGTCAAAGGGTCGATTAAAGGCATGATTGAAGGGAAGGTGAGCCGCCGCTGGGCGCAGAAACACCACCCGCGCTGGTACCGTGACGTTGAGCGGCTGGAAGCGAAACAGGACAGTACGAAAGAGATGCCGTAAGTCCCGCGTTCGCGGGTCAGCGAATGACCCGCGAACGCTTCAGTCAAAAACGCTCTTCAACATACCGGAACGGGTATTGGGTCGGCTTCACTTTACCAATCTTACGCTTCGGCAAACTCACCGCTTCGATGTGAATGGCTTTGTACGGGATTTGCGCCAGCAGGTGCGAAATAATGTTCAGGCGCACGCGTTTTTTATCTTCCGAACGGGCGACAAACCACGGCGCCCAGGCGGTGTCGGTGGCAGCAAACATCGCATCTCGCGCCACCGTATATTCATCCCACAAATTGAAAGACTTAATGTCCATTGGCGATAATTTCCAGGTCTTTCGCCCGTCGTTAATACGATCGCGCAGACGACGCTCCTGTTCTTTCGGCGTGACCTCCAGCCAGTATTTGAGCAGGATGATCCCGGCATCCACCATTGCTTTTTCCATCACCGGCGTGCCATCAAGAAACTTATCGACCTGCTCCGGTGTGCAGAATCCCATCACCCGTTCAACGCCCGCGCGGTTGTACCAGCTGCGGTCAAAAATGACGATTTCGCCGGCGGCTGGCAGGTGGGGGACATAACGCTGGAAATAGAGCTGGGTCTTCTCTTTTTCCGTCGGGGCGGGGAGCGCAACAACCCGGAAGACGCGTGGGCTAACGCGTTCAGTGATGGCTTTAATGGTTCCGCCTTTACCGGCACCGTCGCGCCCTTCAAAGACAATGCAGACCTTTAAACCCTTTGCGACGACCCACTGCTGGAGCTTAACCAGTTCAACGTGGAGGCGACGAAGCTCTTTTTCATACTCTTTCGTTTTTAACGGCTCATGCTTTATGACATCAACTGCGACACTGGTTTTCTTCTTGCTTCCCATGATTGTCATCCTCAGGTTGTCCGGCGCGGGAAAAAGCGGGGCCGCACTATGAAGTGTAATCCACCTGAATTAATGGATTAACGTGTCAGCCAGCTGATTTGAACTGGCTCACCATACAAGATTGTTCAATAATGCCCGTCGCGCGTTGTTAACCAGTGGTTGTGGTATGAAAAAGACAATTTTTTCGTTGGCACTTGGCACGTTTGGCCTGGGAATGGCTGAATTTGGCATTATGGGCGTATTAACTGAACTGGCCCATGACACCGGAATTTCAATTCCCGCCGCCGGGAATATGATTTCGTTTTACGCCTTTGGTGTGGTGATTGGTGCCCCGATTGTGGCGCTGTTCTCAGGCAAATTTTCGTTAAAATCCACGCTGTTGTTTCTGGTGGTGCTGTGTGCCGTCGGTAATGCAATTTTTACCTTTTCTACGTCGTATGCCTGGCTGGCGATAGGGCGGCTGATTTCCGGTTTTCCGCACGGCGCCATTTTTGGTGTCGGGGCGATTATTCTCTCGAGAATTGCGCCTCCGGGGAAGGTGACGGTCGCCGTGGCGGGCATGATAGCCGGCATGACGGTTGCCAATCTGGTGGGCGTACCGCTTGGCACCTGGCTGGGTCATGAATTCAGCTGGCGCTATACCTTTTTCCTGATTGCCCTGTTTGATGCTCTGGTGATCATCTCGGTACTGGTCTGGGTGCCGCACATCCATGATCGCTCCGAAATCAAATTGACCGCGCAATTTTCCTTTCTGAAAAAACCGGAGCCGTGGCTGATTTTTGCCGCCACCATGTTTGGCAATGCTGGCGTGTTTGCGTGGTTCAGCTTCGTCAAACCGTTTATGGTCAACGTCTCTGGCTTCTCCGAAGGCGTCATGACGGTCATCATGATGCTGATGGGGCTGGGTATGGTGTTAGGTAATCTCCTGAGCGGGAAGTTATCGGGTCGCTTCAGTCCACTGCGTATTGCCGCCACCACCGACATGGTCATTGTCGCGTCACTGCTGTTGCTATTCGCCTTTGGGGAACATAAAACGGCGTCGCTGGTGATGGGCTTTATCTGCTGTGCCGGGCTGTTTGCACTCTCTGCGCCGCTGCAGATCCTTCTCCTGCAAAATGCGAAGGGCGGTGAGATGCTGGGTGCCGCAGGCGGGCAGATGGCATTTAACCTCGGCAGTGCGATAGGGGCGTATTTTGGCGGGATGATGATCACGCTTGGCTTTAGCTGGAGCTATGTCACGCTGCCAGCGGCTGTGCTCTCATTCTCAGCCATGAGTTCACTGCTGATCTACGCACATCTTCGGGCCAGAAAGGCAGACGCCGGTTCGTTCGCTTCCGCACGTTGAACCGCGCCGGTAAGGCGCGGTAGAAGGGCGCTAGACAAATTTCGCCAACGGATCGGCAGCGGCAAACGCCACGGCTTTGTCCGCTGCTGGCGGGTAGATAAGTTCATTGGTGATGGCGATTTTGATTTTCTTTGCGTCATCACGCACCGATTTGACGGCCTGGTCCCACCCTTCAGTGTAAACGGCACCCCAGGCACCCAGGTCCAGACAGGTCACGTAGTTAACCTGGCGGTAAGGATAAGGCGTGCGATTCAACAGGCTGGCTGCCGCGTTGTGGCCGGCAAATTTACCCAACTGGATCGCGTGCTGGCAGGTCATTAGCGCCGTGTTCCCCATCTCGTCCGTTCTGGCGTAGGCCATATCTCCCGTCGCGTACACGTCCGGATGAGCCGGAACCTGCAGCGTTTCTGTCACTTTCAGACGCCCCTGGTTATCGCGTTCGCCGTTAATCTGTTGTCCAAGCGGGTTTGCTTCAACGCCTGCCGTCCAGACTACGGTTGCAGCGGGGATACGTTCGCCGTTTTTCAGCGTTACGCCGTTCGCATCGATGGCCTCAATTTCACTGTTCAGACGCCACTCAATCCCCAGTTCCTGGCTCGCGTCTTCAATGGTGTTACGCAATGCTTCACTGTATCGTCCGCCAATGACATGCCCCCTTTCAACTACGATAACTCTTGTCGCCGTATCATCACCGAAGCGAGCGCGCAGTCGGGCAGGAAGCTCGGTTGCCAGTTCAATGCCGGTAAAACCGCCGCCACAGACAACCACGGTATTGCGCGCAGCGGTGGAAGGGCGCGAGACCAGGGAGTCAAGATGCTGCTCAAAGGTCTGTGCGGATTCAAGCTGATCGATATCAAAGGCGTACTCAGCCAGCCCGGCAATCGGTGGACGCTTGCTCTGACTGCCGGTGGCCAGCACTAACCGCTCGTAACTCACTGCGGCAGTTACGCCATTCGCATCACGATAGGAAACATTTTTCCCTTTTATATCAATGGATTTTGCTTTACCGGCGATAAAATCAATACCCAGTTCAGCGAACAGTCCGGTCAGCGGAGAGACCAGCGACGTCACGTTCTCTTCATAGAAGCGCGGGCGAACACGCAACTCGGGGGCGGGTGCCAGTACGGCGATCTTCAGGCTGTTATTGCCCTCCAGCGCATTCAGACGCGCGGCACTGACGGCAGCCCACATGCCGGAAAAACCACTGCCCACAATTAAAATCTGCTTTTTCATCTTCGATCCTTTTGATCATCACGCTGTATACCTGACATAACTGCAACTATACTTGTCGCAGTTAACTGCGACAACTTCTTTCTGAGTTAAATTTTAATGCTGCATAAAATCAGCATGTTAATGAAAAAGGGGAGGGTAGTTGTGATTGTGGGCAATAACGCCGTTATAATGACCCTGATAAATAACTTCGGAGTTAACCATGGCGTTTTACAGTTCCGGTGTGGAATACGGCATTCACAGCCTGATGTGCATGGTGGATGCAAAAGGCAATGAGCGTGAGATGAGCGTCCGGGAAATGGCCGCCCTGCAGGGTGTGCCGTATGATTACCTGGGAAAAATCTTCACCCGTTTGTCACGTGCCGGGCTGGTGAGCAGCACGGAAGGTAAGGGCGGCGGGTTTAAACTGGCGCGCCCGGCGGAGTTGATCACCGTACTGGATGTGGCGCACGCCATTGACGGTGAGAAGAACATGTTTGAGTGTCGCGAGGTGCGTCAGCGGCTGGCGGTGTTTAATGAAACGCCTCCTGCCTGGGTGTGCAATGGCCCGTGCGGCGTACGTTCGGTCATGGACAGCGCACAGCAACGGATGGAAGAGGAGTTAGCGCGACATACCATTCTCGATCTGGCGCGCAAGATGTACCGCAAAGCGCCGGATACCTTTCAGATTGAGGTTCAGGAGTGGATTTCTGACCGGCGATCGTCGTAGTGAAATGCCGGGTAAGGCAAAACCACCCCCCGGCAACCGGCGATTAAGAGCGTAAATCAATCACCATACGACCGCGGATTTGACCCTGCTCCATCTCTTTAAAGATGGCATTGATATCTTCCAGCGGACGCATTGTCACTTTTGGCACCACTTTGCCCTCTGCCGCAAACTGGAATGCCTCCATCAGGTCCTGACGGGTTCCCACCAGCGAACCGACGACCTGAATGCCGTCCAGAACCAGGCGTGGAATATCCAGGCTCATCGCTTCCGGCGGCAGGCCAACGGCGACCACGCGGCCACCGGCACGCACGGCATCCACTGCTGAGTTGAAGGCTGCTTTTGCCACGGCAGTTACCACCGCAGCATGTGCGCCTCCGGTTTTCTCCTGAACAATTTTCGCTGCATCTTCGCTGCGAGAGTTAATGGTTAAATCTGCCCCCATGCTGGCGGCCAGTTTCAGCTGTTCATCGTTCACATCAATGGCGATGACCTTGGCGTTGAATACGTTTTTAGCGTACTGCAGCGCAAGGTTACCCAGACCACCAAGACCGTAAATCGCAATCCACTGGCCCGGCTTAATGTGGGACACTTTTACCGCTTTGTAGGTGGTGACCCCCGCGCAGGTGATGCTGCTCGCCGCTGCGGAATCCAGACCGTCCGGCACTTTTACCGCATAATCGGCGGTCACGATGCACTCTTCAGCCATCCCACCGTCAACGGAATAACCCGCGTTTTTCACATCGCGGCACAGGGTTTCGTTGCCGGTATTACAGTATTCGCAGTGTCCACAGCCTTCAAAAAACCATGCCACGCTCGCACGGTCGCCAATTTTCAGCGAGTTGACGCCTGGGCCAATCTCTTTAACGATCCCTATTCCTTCGTGACCCAGGATCACCCCGGTCTTATCGCCGAAATCACCGTTCTTCACGTGAAGATCGGTATGACATACGCCGCAGCATTCCATCTTCAGCAGGGCTTCACCATGCTTAAGCGGACGTAATGATTTTTCGGTGACATTGACCTGATGATCCTGAGTGACAACAGCAGCCTTCATATGTTTCTCCTTGTTCATGATGAGATTCTGCATAGCAGGTGTACTACTTCTTAAGGATTAATACTTAGGCGCGTTAATGCAAGGTGGCAGCAACATAATGTCATCATTTGATTCGATTTCGGATTAAGAATACAGCGATCCTCTAATATTCAGGGGGGCGTTCAGGGGCAGAGCGACCCGGCGAGACGCTCGCCGGGCGCGGACTTACAGTTTTGCTTCTATCGCCTCAATCTCCTGGCGCCATTGCGCCTGCAACTGCGGCTTCTGGTGCTTCGGTTTGCGGGCCAGGTCTTCCTCCAGCAATGTCTCCAGCGCGATCAGCCGTTCAAGCAGGTCGTCAAACTGCGAAGGGCGATCGTGCTGTTGTTTCGGTGAACACGGCGATGTTATCAGGCCCGCACTTTCACGCAGCCGTTCAAAGACCGCTTCGGCGTCATGCCATTCACTCAGCCTGCCGTCCTCAATCAGCCAGAAACGGTTGCAGCTTTGGCTGATTAATTGGCGATCATGGCTGACCAGCAGCACGCCACCTTCAAATTGCTGCAGGGTTTCCGTCAGCGCCTCTTTGCCTTCCATGTCCAGATGGTTGGTCGGTTCATCCAGCATCAGCAGGCTATAGCGCGCTAACGTCAGGCCAACAAACAGCAGGCGAGAGCGTTCTCCACCGCTGAGCGTACTGACTTTCTGACCGTGACGTGGCCACGCAAAGCCGGCACCGATCAGGGCCATCTTGCGATTCTGCGGATCGGGTGCAAACGGCTCCAGTGCGTCAAACAGCGATGCATCGTCCGGGAGCTGGTTCAGCGTCTGATCATAATAGCCAGGCGATACGCGTGGGTGGAGTTTCAGCCCATCGTCAGCCTGCTCGCCGCGAAAATGCCGCCAGATCAGCTTCATCAGGGATGATTTACCGCAGCCGTTACGTCCAACGATGGCCACGCGATCGCCGCTTTTGAGACGCGCGATGTCAATGCTAAACAGCGCAGGCAGTCCGGGAGCCGGCGGCACCGCGAGGTTTTCCAGCTCCAGCAGACGATCGGCCCGTAGCGCGTCGCCGCGCAGGGTTAATGTCCACTGACTTCCCGCCGTGACCTCCGTCTGGCTCTCTTTCAGCCGTTCAACCTGCTTTTCCATCTGTTTCGCTTTGCGGGCCAGGTCTTCGTTGTCGTAGACTTTGCCCCAGGTCGCCAGTCTTTTTGCGCTGGCCGCGACGCGGTCGATCTCCTTTTGTTCTGCCTTGTGGCGCTGCGCATCACTTTCGTCTTTCGCATCCAGCGCTTTGCGTGCGGCGGTGCAGGGAAGGGCAAAGTAATGCAGCATCTTATCGCGCAGGATCCAGCTGCCGTTGGTCACGGCATCCAGCAGCTGCCTGTCATGTGAAACCAGCACAAAGCTGCCTGACCAGGCCTGTAAAAATTGCTCCAGCCAGAGCATGGTGGGTAAATCGAGGTGGTTACTCGGTTCATCCAACAGCAGCAGGTCCGGCGCATTAATCAAAGCCCGCGCCAGCAGCAGACGCGTATGTTGCCCGCCGCTCAACGTTGCCGAGGTTAATGTCCAGTCCTGCGGCGTAAAGCCCATACTCGCCAGCAGCGTTTCCGCTTTCCAGCGCAGGCTCTCGCGTTCAGCCGCAGGCAGTTGTGCCAGCACGGCATCCAGCATGCTCAGGGGATAAATCCCGTCCGGCAGGTGTTGTTCTACGCGCGCCATGATGCAGTGCCCGGCCAGCGCGACCGTTCCGGCGGCAGGCGTGTCCGTACCGTCCAGCACCTTCAGCAACGTACTTTTACCGCAGCCGTTGTCGCCCAGCAGACCGATGCGATCGCCTTTTTTCAGCGTAAAGGAGAGCGAGTCGAAGAGCGTACCAAACGCCGTATCAACACGTAGAGATTGTGCAGTGAGTAAAGTGCTCATTGTGGCTTACCCAAGAGTTACAGGCATGTTTATGCCTCGTCAAACATCGCTGACGATAACTCAGTAAGCCCGAGAGAAGGGATTTCAGGGGTTGGTGTCTTCGCTCAAGCAGAAGTTATCGCAGCACGATACCGATAACGCTTGAGCTGGTGCGATCACCAAATGTATGTGAAACATTGAAAATTTCACAGTACAGCATAATTGGCCTCCTTATATATTCAGTAGGTTAATGGATGAAGGCAGTGTAGCGGGGATTTTACGGCCCGGCAAGCGCGGGCAGAATGGCAGGCCGGGAGGCATGATTGCCTGACCCGGCCTGTTCTTTAGATAGACGTTCTGCGATAGCTGCGGTATTCCGGCATCCAGAAGTTGTCGTCAATGGCCTGCTGCAGCGCATCGGCGGAGGTTTTCACCGCCACGCCTTGTTGCTGTGCCATTTTTCCTACTGCGAAAGCGATCGCGCGGGACACCTTATGAATGTCTTTCAGCTCTGGTAACACCAGGCCTTCACCGTTATTCACCAGCGGTGAGTGTTTCGCCAGAGTTTCGCTGGCGGACATCAGCATTTCGTCGGTAATGCGTGACGCACCGGACGCGATAACCCCCAGACCAATCCCCGGGAAGATGTAGGAGTTGTTGCACTGCGCGATCGGATAGGTTTTATCCTTCCACACCACCGGGTCGAACGGACTGCCGGTTGCCACCAGTGCGTTACCTTCGGTCCAGGCGATGATGTCCTGCGGCGTTGCTTCTACACGGGAAGTCGGGTTAGAGAGCGGCATCACGATAGGGCGTTCACAGTGCTTGTGCATTTCGCGAATAATCTCTTCGGTGAAGAGACCGGTTTGCCCGGAAACGCCGATAAGAATGTCCGGCTTCACGTTGCGCACCACGTCCAGCAGGGAGAGCACCTCGTTGTCGGTATCCCAGTTTTTCAGGTTCTCACGTTTCTGAACCAGTCGGGTCTGGAACGGCAGGAGGTTAGGCATACCGTCGGTCAGCAGGCCGAAACGGTCAACCATATAGACGCGGGAACGGGCCAGTTCTTCACTCAAGCCCTCGCGCTGCGTCTGAGCAATAATCTGCTCGGCAATACCGCAGCCCGCAGAGCCTGCGCCCAGGAAGACGATTTTCTGGTAGCTCAACTGGCTGCCTGCCGCACGGCTGGCGGCGATCAGCGTCCCAACGGTCACGGCGGCGGTGCCCTGAATGTCGTCGTTGAATGAGCAGATGTCATCGCGGTAGCGGTTCAGCAGCGGCATGGCGTTCTTCTGCGCAAAGTCTTCAAACTGCAGCAGCACGTTCGGCCAGCGTGCCTTAACGGCCTGGATAAAATCATCAACAAACTGATAATACTCATCGTCGGTAATGCGCGGATGACGCCAGCCCATGTACAGCGGATCGTTGAGCAGCTGCTGGTTGTTGGTACCCACATCCAGCACTACCGGCAGGGTGTACGCCGGGCTGATACCCCCACAGGCGGTGTACAGGGAGAGCTTACCGATAGGGATCCCCATTCCGCCAATGCCCTGATCCCCGAGACCGAGAATACGTTCTCCGTCGGTCACAACAATTACCTTGATGTTGTGGTTCGGCACGTTCTGCAGAATATCGTCCATATTGTGGCGGTTCTGATAAGAGATGAATACGCCGCGGGAACGACGGTAGATCTCAGAGAAACGTTCACACGCCGCACCCACCGTTGGGGTGTAGATCACCGGCATCATCTCTTCGAGGTGGTTCTGAACCAGGCGATAGAAGAGGGTTTCATTGGTGTCCTGAATGTTACGCAGGTAGATGTGCTTGTCGATTTCAGTCTTGAAACCCTGATACTGGATCCACGCACGTTCAGCCTGTTCTTCAATGGTTTCCACCACTTCGGGCAGCAGACCAAGCAGGTTGAAGCTGCTGCGCTCTTCCATGCTGAAGGCGCTGCCTTTGTTGAGCAGGGGGAATTCCAGTAAAACCGGACCGGCATAAGGGATATATAAGGAACGATGTTTTTTCAGTTTGTTGTCCATGTCACTCACTCTTTTTTTGAAGATCCGTCCCTGACACTGCTGTTTGTCATCTTTCTGGCCTGTGCGGTGGGGTGCGGTCAGGCGGTATTATAAAGGAGCTAAATGTTAATTACCGCAACACATAAACAAAAACACCATCGGTTTTGCCGATGGTGTTCAGGATCTCTTACTGGAACTTACTTGCCAGCGTGGCGTTTTCTGCCGGTGGCATGGGTGACTTGCGTTTCACTGTCGCCCTCAATCACCACTTTACGTTGGTTAGAAAGCTTGTAGTTCAGTCCCAGAATATGGCGTGCCTGACGGTTCGATTTCATCTTTACTCCTCAATCCTGTTGATAGTTTTAAGGACAAGTTTGCTTACGCAAACGAAATGTAACCCCTTAGGTTGCAGATCCAGCTTAGCAGGTTTTTACAAAGAGGCATTCTGTCCACTGACCACGTAGTTAATGGTCTGTTGGTAGATGTCACTGAGGATGTCATTGTCTGTGGATTCCACCCATTTGGTCAGTTCCATCAAAATGTCATCTTCAGTCACAGCACCGTGTTCGGCGTGAAGACCTTGTGCGATTGCGTTAACGAGTTCAGGTTGTGCTGCTGCAGTATTTGCCGGGTAATAAGTAAACATGCTGCCTCCGTGTCGTTGTCTGTGTAATGGTACGGCTCGCAAAAAATGTAATTCACAAACAGAATGGCAAATATTTCCCTTGCTGTGTCTAAGATTCATCTTAGAAATAAAAATGACATAAGTGCATGCTTTTAGACACTTTTAGAAATGGAGAAATAATAGCAGGGGACGAGGGGGGATATTTTGATGCTGCTCCTGCTATCCGAGAAAATAGCAGGAGCAGAGATTAATTTACCATTTCATTTCGCCGGTATTCACTTTCGCACTTAATTCCAGCGAGCTCTCTTCGGCCAGGCCCGGATACGCTTTTTTCATGGCGCTAATGACGCCAGCAGAATCTTTGTGATTAGCCAGCGTCTGCTCGAACCGCTGCAGATATTCACGGGTAAAATCGATAGCGCCGGTACCTGACGGTGGCGTCCCCAGATAATGACCCGGGATCACGCGCTCAGGTTTGTGCGCCGCCATGTTTTCCAGCGTGTCCTGCCACTGCTGGCGACGTGCCCGGGTCTGGGTATCGGCCGTCCACAGATGGATGCCCCATGAAACGCCCGTGCCGCCAAGAATCGTCTTCGCCGACGGGATCCAGACATAGGCCGCGTAGCTGTCTGGCTGTTCAATATCGATTTTCTCACCATCAACCATAAACGTGGTGGAGGTCAGCACCTGAGGAACGATCAGCGTTGTTGGCGCGCCGTCTTTCATCTGTGGGCCCCAGAAGGCCAGCTTGGCATCTTTGGTGGCCTTGATATGGTCAACCACCTGCTGAGTCGCCACGACTTTCGCATTCGGGAACGCTTTAACCAGCGGCTGCAGACCAAAGTAGAAGTCCGGATCGCCGGAGGTGATCACAATCTTGTTCAGGGTTTTACCGCTGCGGCGAATTTTCTCCACCAGTGCTTCACCGTCTTTCACGCTGAACTGCGCGTCAAACAGGACGGCCTCTTTCGGGCCGGACACCAGCGTCGACGAGACCGCAAAAATGCCTTTCTCCTGCGGGTTCCAGGTATCAATGGTCAACGGTGCGGCAAAGACCGCCGGCGTGAAGAGGGTGCATAGCAGTGCAAGGCGAGTGAGCTTCATCATCATGTCTCTTTTTATCAGGAAGGACCCTATTGTACCGAACTCTACATTTGCCAGAATTCCTGAAACAAGACATGCTTAGTTTCATAAATCGAGCAAATGGAGCGTTATATGGATCGCGTTATTGCCGCACAGGTCTATAACCGGATTTGCGAGCTGGGAAGTTTGAGTGCCGCAGCCCGTGCGCTGGGCATTTCCCGGCCCATGGTAAGCCGTTATCTTGAGCAGATGGAGAAGTGGGCGGGGACCCGGCTGGTGAACCGCTCAACGCGCAAGCTGACGCTGACCGCAGCAGGGGAAAAGGTACTGCAGAAAACGCGTACCCTTTCGCAACTGTCGCAGGAGATTGAAGGCCAGTCGGAGAAAGATTTACCTTCCGGCACCTTACGGGTAGCCTGCGCGCACTTTACCGCCATGCACATGATTGCGCCGGTACTGCCCGGGCTGCTGGCGCGTTATCCGCAGCTCAGAATTGAACTGGATGTGAATAACCATCCCGTGAGTCTGGTGGGCGAGCGTATTGACGTAGCCGTGCGTATTACCGATAACCCGGAGCCGGGCATGATTGCCCGCAGGCTAGGTGAGTGCCGTTCGGTGCTTTGCGCCTCGCCGGACTATCTTGCGCAGCACGGCACGCCCGTGACGCCTGAGGATTTGGCGCAGCACAATTGCCTGCATTACAGCTTCTTCGCGGGTCAGTCGTGGCATTTTGTGACGCTGGAAGGCGAAAGCGTGAGCGTCGCGGTGAGCGGCAATCTTAGCGCCAGCATCTCGTCGTTATTGATGGACGCGGCGGTTAAACATTGCGGTATTGCAATGCTGCCCGAGCACGAAGCGCAAGGGGCGCTCGAGCAAGGGCTGCTGGTCCCGGTGCTCACAGACTTAGTGCCTAAGCCGCTCGCCATTCACGGGATTTATCAGTCGCGGGAATATCAGCCTGCGGCCCTGCGCGTCTTTCTTGATGAAATTGCAGGGCATCTGAACTGATGCCCGCGCAGTGAGCCTGTGGCTTATTTCGTCGTCAGCCAGGGCGACGTCGTGCTCCAGAAAATAATATCTGCGCCGAGATACGCTTCTGCGAACTGAACAAATTCATCTTTGGTGAAGGGCTTGCCGGTAGCCGGGTTTCGGTAGGTGAGCGTGGGCTCCTGAACGGCCATGGCGACCAGCGGCAGTTTGTTTTTATACTGGTTAAAGAACGGATAGGCGTTTTTCATTTGCGCCTTGCGGTTGGGAACAATATCCGGTCCGCCAAGCCCGATATTATGGGCACTGGCGTATTCAAACAGCCGCCCCATGTAATTATGGTCATTGTTCCATTCACACGGCCAGAAGTTCACATATTGTACGACATGGGATTGCGTGAAAACCTTTCGCGCAAAGGCGAGGTTTTCCATTTCTCCGGCAAAATAGTTGTCGCACGAAAATCCTGTCGGCGGCTTTTTCTCATCAAGGTCAATCGCGGTTTCCGGTAAGTTCACACCATAAACCTGGCCATCAAAACGCTTCGCCAGGGCTGCCAGTAAGGCCTGATACCGTTCACGCACGGCAGGATCCCACTGCCGGGCTACCCAGCCTGAACCTGTTGGTTTCCCTTCACCAGGGTTGTCAAACTGCGGAGAAATACCGCCGCTGTACTTCGTGTCTGCCATCAGATAATCAGGGACATACCGGGCATCTTTTTCGAAGAAGCGATCCTGAATTTGAATAAACAGCTTTTTATCGCTGGCCTTCAGGCGCGCCAGGTCTCGCTCTATGGGTGAGAAGTCATATCTGTCTTTCTCAGGCTCCAGTGCACGCCAGTTATAAACAATCTGCGCGCCACCGATATCACGACGGGCGATAAGCGCGGCGGCGGCATCAAGGTCGCCCGAGCTGGTATAGATAAAATTCTCCGGCGTGCTGGCAAAGAGGGGGAACGTCACGGCGAGCGTGGTCAGTGCCACGACAAGCCTGGTGTTTAGCATCATAGGCCTTTCCCTTTTGATGGTTCGAAGTGATGTATCGCATCAACGCCAACCAGAATACTCTGTCTTCCAGGACGCGTCAGATCTCTGGTCTATACTTAACCCTTTGTAAGCCAAAAGGAGAGCAAGAATGACAATTCATAAGCACGGTTCAGCACACTGGTCTGGCGATATTAAACGCGGAAAAGGAACTGTTTCTACCGAGAGCGGCGTTCTCAATCAACAGCCTTACGGCTTCAACACCCGTTTTGAAGGCGAAAAAGGGACCAACCCGGAAGAACTGATTGGTGCCGCACACGCAGCCTGTTTTTCAATGGCACTGTCGCTGATGTTGGGTGAAGCAGGCTACACAGCCGATTCCATTGATACCACCGCCGACGTGTCACTGGATAAAAAAGAGGGCGGTTTCGCCATTACGAAGGTCGCACTGCAGAGCAAGGTTACTGTCCCCGGCATTGACCCTCAGCAGTTTGATGGCGTTATTCAGAAAGCGAAAGCCGGCTGCCCGGTTTCCCAGCTGCTGAACGCGGAAATCACGCTGGATTACACGCTCAATTAAACCTCAGCCGGGTTAACACCCGGCTATCCCTTCCGCGCGGCAGGAAACACCTCTGCCAGCCAGGCGATAAACACTCTCAGTCGATGTGTCAGATGCCGGTTCTGCGGATAAACCACATGAAACGGATAAGCGTCAGGTCGCCAGTCGCTAAGAATTTCAGTTAACGTCCCCGCCTGTAAATGCCTTTTTGCCGAATACTGAAACGTCTGAATAATGCCTAAACCTGCCACCGCCGCCGCCAGATGAGCGTTGCTTTCATTGACCCCAAGGAAGTGCGGAATACTTATCTCCAGCCTTTCTCCCTTTTCCCTGAAGCGAAACGGGAACGCCCGACCGGTGACGGGAGAAAGGTAGCTAATCAGCTTATGCCCATTGCACAGTTCCCGCGGGTAGGCCGGTACGCCATGATGTTTTAAATAATCGGACGTCGCGCAGGTGACCATTTCAGCGTCGCCCAGATGACGGGCAATAAGGGATGAGTCGTCCAGAGGGCCGCCGCGGATCACGCAGTCAACGTTACCGCTGATCAAATCCACGGGCCGGTCGGCCACGCCAAGATCGATGCGTATTTCCGGATAACGCTGCATAAATTCCGGGAGCAGGGGGATCAACACGTCGCGCGCGGTTGACCCGCCCACATCCACCCGCAGATGGCCTTTCGGCGTCGCGCGAGAAACGCGAAACGACGTATCGATATCTTCAATATCAATCAGCACCCTGAGCGCTTTTTCATAGTACCCGGCACCTTCCGGTGTGGTGACTACCCGTCGTGTCGTGCGGTGTAAAAGCCGGATCTCCAGGTGCGCTTCGAGCGATTTCACCAATTTGCTCAGGGTGGCGATAGGCATATTCAGAGAATCAGCCGCACGCGTAAAACTTCCGGTTTCCACCACCCGCGTAAATGCGCGCATTGCCATGAGCTGGTCCATTCGTACTCCGGATTATTTCCACCTGTGAATAGTGATTTTCATTTTTGCCCGTTTTTCATTAATCCTGCAACCGATAGAGTTTATTCAACGCAAGCGAAAACCTCTTCAACCGTTTTTGCGGGCATCCTGAAAACATGATTAAAGGTGAATAATATGAATACATCTCTCGCAGGTAAAATTGCCCTGGTTACGGGCGGTAGCACAGGTATCGGTCTCGCCACCGCGCAGGAACTGGCGGCTCAGGGCGCGAAGGTTTATATCACCGGACGTCGTCAGGCGGAGCTGGACGCTGCTGTTGCACAAATTGCCACCGCGGCGGTCGGCATCCGTGCGGACGTCTCTCAACTTTCCGACCTCGATAAAGTCTATGCGCAGATTGCAAAAGACGAAGGGCGTCTGGATATTCTGTTCGCCAATGCGGGGGGGGGCGACATGCTGCCGTTAGGCGCTATCACTGAAGAGCAGTTTGACCGCATCTTTGCAACCAACGTTCGCGGTGTACTGTTCACCGTGCAAAAAGCGTTACCGCTGTTATCTGCCGGATCGTCGATCATTCTGACCGGATCCACGGTGTCCATTAAAGGAACCGCAAACTTTAGCGTATACAGCGCCAGTAAAGCCGCCGTGCGCAACTTTGCCCGTTCGTGGGCGCTGGATTTGCAGGGGCGCGGTATTCGCGTCAACGTGGTGAGCCCGGGCCCCATCAAAACCCCGGGGCTGGGTGACCTGGTGCCGGAAGAACATCGTCAGGGGCTGTATGACGCGCTGGCCGCCCAGGTGCCGCTGGGACGCTTAGGCGCGCCGGGGGAAGTGGGGAAAGCGGTGGCGTTTCTGGCCTCAGATGCAGCAAGCTTTATCAACGCCACCGAACTGTTTGTCGACGGTGGAATGGCGCAAATTTAAACGTGAAACAGCGCCACCCTGCGTGGCTACTCGCTCAGATTGCGCCAGCAGCGCACGCTACAGCCCTCAACTGAAGGCTGTAGCGACTGCGGGCGCTCGCATCCTTGCGCTGCCTGCGGACAGCGGTCCCGGAAATAACAGCCGGTGGGAAGGTGGCGATTGCCAGGAAGCTCTGTTTTACGCAGCGCAAGGTTTTCATCCAGCGGTTCACCGGTTCTGGGAACGGAATCAAGCAGCAGCCGGGTGTAGGGATGGCGCGGCCTGACAAGCACCTGATCGGTAGTTCCCAGTTCCACGATCTGGCCCAGATACATCACCGCCACACGATCGCTCATGTGTCTGACTACCGAGACGTTATGTGAGATCAACACATAGGTGAGGTTCCGTTCCTGCTGCAGTTTTACCAGCAGGTTGAGGATTTGCGCCTGCACGGAAATATCCAGCGCGCTGGTGGGTTCGTCGAGCACGATGATGTCTGGATTGGACGACAGCGCCCGGGCGATAGCAATGCGCTGGCGCTGCCCGCCTGAAAAGGCATGCGGTAGCCGGTCAAGATATTCCGCACGAATACCCACCTGTATCGCCAGCGTCTCTGCCAGCTGGCGCCGTTCGCGTTCACTGCTGCGTTTTTGCACCCACACCGGCTCGGTGATGATGCGCCACACCGGTAAACGCGGGTCGAGGGAAGAGAGCGGATCCTGAAAAACCATCTGCATGCCGCCCGCGTGATGCGTCCGCTGATAGTCGCCGGTGCTGGGCCTGAGCATGCCCATCAATAGCTGTGCCAGCGTGCTTTTCCCGCAGCCGGATTCCCCAACAATGCCCAGCGTTTCGCCGCGACGGATCTGCAGGTCCAGCCCATTGAGGGCATGCACCTGTTCCGTGACGCGGCCCAGCCAGTTTTTGCGCGCGGGAAAGTTGACATGCACGCTATCCAGTTCAAGCAAAATGTCAGACATGGTGTTTCTCCCGTTGCGGGTACCAGCAGGCAGCCATCTGGCCCTCTGCACCATTGGGAAGCAGGCGCGGTGCCTCACCGCATTTCGTCCCGGCGGCAAAGCAGCGCTCGCGGAACGCGCAGCCTTGAGGAAGCTGGCTGAGATTAGGCACCGTGCCGGGAATGGCCGGAAGCAACTCGCGCGGCGCACCGTTTTCAGGTGCACATTGCAGCAGACCTATGGAGTAGGGATGAACGGGATGGTGGATCAGCGTTTGCGTGGCACCGCTCTCAATTACGCTTCCTGCGTACATCACATACATCCGATCACAGAGCTGGGAAACCACGGCCATATCGTGGCTGATAAACAGCACCGAGGTTCCGCTGGCCCGCGCCTTGTGCTTCAGCAGACGCAGGACCTGCAGCTGCACGGTCACATCCAGCGCCGTGGTCGGCTCGTCGGCGATGATAAGTTCAGGCTCGCAGGAGAAGGCAAGGGCGATCATCACCCGCTGACGCATGCCGCCGGAGAGTTCAAACGGATAACGCGCCATCACCGCTTTCGCGTCCGGGATTTGCATCTCCTCCAGCAGGGCAATCGCTTTTTGCTGCGCCGCGCGACGGTCGAGCGGCTGATGCTGGCGGATCACTTCCACCATTTGCTTACCAATCCGTCGCGTTGGGTTCAGGGCGGTCATGGGCTCCTGAAAAATCATCGCCACTTTTGCCCCGCGCCACTGGCGAAGCTGTTTTTCCGATGCGGTCAGAACATCTTCTCCCAGCAATGTCACCTGACCGTGATGAATTCGGTAGCTGCCTTCCGGCAACAGGCGCATGGCGAGCATGGCGGTAACCGACTTCCCCGACCCCGACTCGCCCACTACGCCGACAATCTCACCCCGTTTAATCTCCAGCGAGACGTGGTTCAGCGCATGAACCTCACCGCGGTATATCGGGAAACTCAGATGTAAATCCTCGATGGTTAAAACCGAGTCGGTCATGACTGTTTCCCTCCTGATTTCGGATCCAGCAGGTCGCGGATGCCGTCACCAAAAAGATTAAAGCCCACGGCGGTAATCAAAATGGCCGCACCAGGAAAAGCGCAATACCACCACTGGTCGAGAACATAGTTGCGCCCTACGGCAACCATCGCGCCCCATTCGGCGGTGGGTTGCTGTGCGCCCAGACCGATAAAGCCCAGCGTGGCGGCCATCAGAATGGCGCTGCCAATATCCAGCGAAGCCTGCACAATCAGCGGCGGCAGGGCGTTGCGCAGAATATGCCAGCTGATTAAATGCCAGCGTGATGCGCCGAAGGTGCGGGCCGCCTGAACATAGGTAAACTGGCGCACGACAAGGGTTTGCCCGCGTGCCAGACGCACGTAAAACGGAATACGTACAATCGCGATGGCGAGCATTGCGTTAAACAGGCTCGGCCCCAGCGCCGCCGCCAGTGCCATGGTCAGCACCAGCGAGGGAATGGAGAGCATCACGTCCATAATGCGCATAATAATGGCGTCGCCGCGCCCGCCCAGTACGCCAGACAAACAGCCCAGCAGCGAGCCAATACCGCCCGCAATCACCACGACGGCCAGCCCCGCGCTGATCGACTGCTGGCTGCCGGCGAGCACCCGGCTGAACAGATCGCGGCCAACCTCATCGGTGCCAAACCAGTGTTCGGCAGACGGAGCCTGCAGACGCGCGGTCAAATCCAGCGCATTGGGGTCATGCGGCACAATCCACGGTGATGTCACCATCAGCAGGAGCATCAGGATCATGATCGCGGCGCCAATCAGCGTGAGGGGGCTTTTACGCAGCATCCAGAACAGTTTTGCCCAGTTGATGCCTGCTTTCGCTGTTTTAACCGGGACGGGCGTTTCCTGAGTCAACATCATTCGGCACCTCCGCGCCCGATTCGCGGGTCAACCCACAGATAGAGCAGATCGACCACCAGATTAACCAGCACATAGGCCAGTGAGACCACTACCGCGAAGCCCATGACGGCAGGGAAATCGAGCGCCTGAATAGAGGTGACGACCCAGGCGCCCATTCCCGGCCAGGCAAAGACGGTTTCGGTGAGGACTGCGCCATACAGCAGATCGCCCAGTGCCAGTCCGAGCACGGTAATCGACGGGATCATCGCATTGGGCAGGGCATAGCGCAGCACGATGTACCAGCCGGGCAATCCACTGGCGCGTGCGGTTCGTATGTAATCTTCACTGAGCTGCTCCAGCATGGCCGAGCGGACCTGACGCGCCACAATGCCGAGATGAACAAATGCCAGCGTCATCGAAGGTAAAATCAGATGCTGCAGGGCATTGAAAAAGACCTCCCCGTTGCCTTCCAGCAGCGCATCCACCAGATAAAAGCCAGTAACGCGCGTCGGTGGATCGAGCCAGTCGTCAAGCCTTCCGCCGCCCGGCAGAAGTTGCAGATGCCCGTAGAAGAGGACAATCACCCCCAACCCAAGCCAGAATGCGGGCGTTGAAATGCCCGTCATCGCCATTAACCGCACCAGATGATCCAGCCAGCGGTCGCGGTAGACCGCCGATAAAATCCCCAGCGGCACGCCGATAACCAGCGCCAGTAGCAGGGAACAAAAAGCCAGCTCCAGGGTGGCCGGAAAAAAGGCCTTCAAATCTTCCGCAACCGGACGTCCGGTGCGGATAGAGGTGCCTAAATCGCCATGGGCCAGCGCATCCACATAGCGACCAAACTGGATATACAGCGGTTGATCCAGCCCCAGCTGCTGGCGGATGCCTTGCACAATGTCGTCGCTGGCGCGGTCTCCGGCCAACAGGCGGGCCGGATCGCCGGGGATCAGGTGTGAAATAATAAAGGTGATGATACAGACACCGGCCACCACCAGGATTAACCCCCAGCAGCGCTGGCGCACAATGCTCCAGAACGTCATACACTTTCCCCCGGCGAGAACCGTTATTTACTCATGGTGGCAATGTTAAAGACCTGCTCCAGCATTGGATTAAAGGTGAAGCCTTTCACCTCTTTGTTCATCGCCAGCTGGTAGTTCTTCTGGAACAGATACACGTAGGCCGCCTCGTCGATCACCACCTTCTGCGCCTGCTGGTAATCGTGGGTACGCTCCGCCTGATCGGTGGTTTTCAGGGCCGCCTTCAACAGGTCGTCAACCTCTTTGTTCTCGTAAAACGAGCGGTTACCCGGCAACCCTTTTTTGTCCGACTCAAACCAGTAGTTCATGAACATGTACGGGTCGGCAAAGTCCGGGCTCCAGTTACCAATGGCGATGTCATAGTCACCTTTCCCGACACGATCGCGCATGGTGGCGTTAGCCAGTTTTTCCAGCTTCACGTTGATGCCGATCTTGCCGAGGCTCGCCTGCGTGGACAGGGCGATCGGCTCCCAGTTGGGGTCGTTGTCTGAATAGAGGAATGTCAGGCTTGCCGGCTTGTCTTTAACTTTCTCCAGCGCGGCTTTGGCTTTGGCCTCGTCAAAGCTGTACTGCATTGCCGTGGCGTCAAACCCCCACATGCCGTCCGGTATCGGGCCGCGCATCTGTTTACCATTGCCGCTCAGGATGCCTTTCACCATCCCCTGATAATCCGTTGCCCAGGAGACGGCCCGACGTAAATCCACCTGATTGAGCGGGGCTTTGCTGTTATTCAGATAAAGATAGGTCACGCGCAGGGACGGATATTCCGCCACCGCCACTTTGCCTTCTTGCTTAAGGGCTGAAAGCTGATCGACGGGCAGTGAATCGGCGATATCCAGATCGCCACGGGAAAGCTGCAGGCGGCGTGAAGCGCTTTCACCAATAATTTTCACCGAAACGCGCTTGAAATGCGGCTTCTCACCCGCCCAGTGTGGATTCGGAACGAGTACCAGCTGCTGACCTTTCTGCCAGCTTTTCAGCATGAATGGCCCGGACCCGGCGGTGTTTTGCGCTAAATAACCGCGTGCATCATCGGCAGCGTTCGCTTTTAGCACCGCCGGGTTAACGATCGACGCACCGTCGTTGGCCAGGGTGTAGAGGAACGGGGCAAACGGCTGGCTGAGGGTGAATTTCACCGTGTGCGGATCGACCGCATCAATTTTGAGATCTTTCGGGAACGCTTCAGATGGCCCCTGGCTAAGCTTCAGCAGACGTTCAAAGGAGAGTTTTACCGCCTCGGCAGTAACCGGCGTGCCATCGGCGAATTTTGCGTTATCGGTAAGGGTAAAGGTCCACTCTTTCTGATCCTCTGACGCTTTCCAGCCCGTTGACAGGTCGCCCTCCACCTCGGTGGAGCCTGGCTTGTACTTCACCAGACGCTGATAGGCGGGGTAAGTCACCGTCCAGTCGTTGTTATCAATGGTCACCGCCGGGTCGAGCGTTTGCGGGTCGGCCGCTTTCCCGATCACCAGCATATCTTTCGGGACGGCAGCCAGCGCAACCGGGGCGCTGAGTGCCAGCGAGGCGGCGATCAGGGTAGTAAGAAGCGTTGTTTTCATGGCAGTGCTCCAGTTTTAAAGAGGGGTGTGCGTCAACGGGAAACAGGCAAAACGATCGTCAAGCAGGGGATAGCTGGCCGCGTTCGGCAGCTCGAAGTGCCACCATTCGCTGCTGATCCCCACAAAGCCGCCACCGGACATGATGGCGTTAAGCAGCAGGCGATTGCGCTGCGCGTGCGGCGGCACGGACGGGTGCCAGGCGTGCGAGCGGTCGTGCATTTCGTCAAAACCGGCCCCCATATCCAGCACGGTGTTCTGTTCGTCCATCAGCGTAACGTCGATGGCCGTCCCGCGGCTGTGGTTGGAACCAATCGCCACATCAACCACGTATTCCGGGTTCGGGCAGGCATCCCACAACTGAGCCTGCGCTTCCTGCGGGCGATAAGCGTCGTAGACCACCAGCTTCAGCCCGGCCAGTGCGGCGATGCTGATGGCTTTCGCCAGCGCGGTGGCCGCATCGGTATGCAGCAGGCACAGCGCCTCCTGATAAATCGGACGACCCGTGATGTTGTCGGCTGTGGCGTATTTCAGATCGATATGCAGCGCAGGGAAGGTCTTCGCCACATCAATCAGTTCACTCTCTGGGGGCATAGCTCCGCTCCTTTAGCGTTCGAATTGACCAAACTCTTGTTGTAATTGCCGGTTTACCGCCAGCCGCTGTGGAAGGGCATCACCCAGCGCTTCCACGACACCTGACAGCAGCAGGTTGAACAGACAGCTCACAGGTGCCAGCGAATCCCAGAAATGGCCGGTTTCGGTTTTCACCTGCAGTAAATCAAGCGGGTAATCCCGCGCCCACGGGCACCAGATATCGGTGATCAGGGCCAGCGAAATACCTTTTTCGCTGGCGACCCGACAGTACTGCCGCGCAATGGTGGAATAGGTGCGGGTATCGGTCAGCACCACGTAGGGGTGGGCGAAACCGGAGTTCAGGGATTCAACCCAGCTGCCGGACGCGCCTTCGGCGTAGCTGACGCGCGGGCGAAGGTACTCAAGATGACTGAAGAAGGCATTGGCTATCCCGCGTGTCGACTGGATCCCCAGCACAAAAACCGCATCCGCGTGGGCAAGCTGATGAACCACCTGGCGGAATGCGTCGGTGTGCGCCAGCTGATAAACCTGGGTGATGGCATCCACCTCCAGCGACAGAGAGTGCTGAAGGCGGTTGGGCAGAGGGGACTGCTGCTGCCAGGAGTCCAGCCGCTCGTTCATACCCCAGGGCTGATGCGGGTCGCGCAGGCTCTTTTTGGCATCTTCCAGATTGCGGTAGCCGAGTTTTCGCAAAAAGCGTCCTACGGTAATGCCGCTGGTGCCGGTCGCCAGACCCACGCTTTCAGCCGTTTCAAACGGGATCTGTGCGGCATGCGCCAGCAACCAGCTCGCCACCCGCTTCTCGCTGGGGGTCAGCTGGCTGAAAGTGGCTTCAATACGGCTCAACACCTCGGGTTTCGTCGTCATACCGCCTCGCTGTTAACAGGCTGTCAGTCATCAGGTTTGTGTTATTTGATTAACAATGCATGACGCGTGCCATGTCCACAGCGCGACGGGACGCCGCTGTGCTGCAAACTTCATGCAATATTTAGTTAACCAATGATCAACATTTGTGCAGCGTAGTTCACTTTTGGTGCACTGGCTGAGTGGGGAGGTATGAATTTCGTGAATACGTCAGCGTCTTCACATTTTTGATAAGATAGAGACAACGTAAATATGAAAGGGATCCCGGCATGGCGAACTTGCCCTGGCGTATCAGCGTGCGCCTGATGGCGCTCGCAAAGAAAATGGCGATGATCGCAGGAGTGGTACTGATCGTCCTGCTCGCGGTTCGGGTTTATCTCTCGCAGCAGGGACCGGAACTGCATCTCTGGCATACCTGGCGGGCAGATGAGATGTCCGTACGCGAGATCGATAAGGCGAATTTTGCCCAGTATGTCGCCCGGGAAAACGCCATTTTTACCGATCTGGATAACGCGGTAACGCGCAAAACCCAGGGTGAGGAGCGCACGCCGTTAAACCGTTACTACCGTCAGAGCCTGGTTTGGCCCGGTAAATTTTCACCCGATGCCAACCGCTCCTTTGTGCTGATGCCTGCCGGAACGCCACGCGGGGCGGTGGTGTTGCTGCACGGGCTAACAGATTCGCCTTACAGTGTTCGGCATCTTGCCCGTGATTATCAGCAGCACGGTTTTGTGGCGGTGGTTCCACGCCTGCCCGGTCACGGCACCGCGCCCGGCGCGCTGACCGACGTTGACTGGGAGAGGTGGCTGGCGGCGACGCGCCTTGCCGTGCGCGAAGCCACGCGGCTGGCGGGAGACAATGTTCCCCTGCATCTGGTGGGTTACTCCAACGGTGGGGCGCTGGCGATGAAATATGCCCTTGATGCGCTGGACACGCCTGCGCTTCGCAAACCGCAACAGCTCATCCTGCTCTCGCCAATGATTGGCGTCACGGCGTTCGCCCGGTTTGCAGGATTGGCCGGATTGCCGGCGATGTTACCGCCGTTTGCCAAAGCGGCATGGTTAAACATCTCGCCGGAATATAACCCGTATAAATACAACTCCTTCCCGGTCAATGCGGCGCGCCAGTCATGGCTCTTGACCCAGGCCCTGCAGGAGCAAATGGGGCGGGATGCCCGGGAGCACAGACTGGACCAGCTGCCACCGGTACTCGCATTCCAGTCGGTGATGGATTCAACGGTCAGCACCCGCGCCGTGGTCACCGGCTTATTTGACCTGCTTCCGGCGAACGGCAGCGAGCTGGTTGTATTTGATATCAATCAGGCCGCCAGCTTCCGTCCTCTCTTTAAACCGTCGTCGTGGGCGGCGACCTCTGAGTTACTGCCTGTGGCGAAAAGACGTTACGGTGTCACGATTATTACCAATGCCAGCGCGGACAGTTTCGCCGCGGTGGCGAAAATAACCCCTGCGGGAGGCACCGATGAGACCGCGGTACCGCTAGCGATGTCCTGGCCGCAGGAGGTCTATTCACTGTCGCATGTCGCCGTGCCGTTCCCGCCTGATGACGATCTCTATGGCCGACATCCTGCGGAGAAAAACCGGTATGGCATTAGCCTCGGCACGATTGCGCTGTGGGGGGAAACCTCCGTGCTGAGCGTAGGCAAAGACGCGTTAATGCGGGTGACGTCGAACCCGTTTTATGCCTACATGCAGGAGAGGATTGACAGACGCATCGGGGATGAGAAAAAGTAGCCTCTCCCGCAAGGGGTTAATCTGTTAGGTCGCGCAGATGAAGTATGTTAAACAGTAATGTCCAACGCATACCTCTTATCGGAACACGTTTTTGTGCTGACTACTCTTATTTACCGCAGCCAGTTGAATTTATCCTGCCGATCCGCCGAACTCCAGACGCTGGTTGAACAGGCCAGGACGCGCAATGCCGGGTTGAATATTACCGGCGTTCTTCTTTCAAAAGGAGATGATGTCCTGCAACTCCTCGAAGGCTCGGAAGAGAGTGTGGTTAGGTTGTTTCAGAAGATCCGTGAGGATAAGCGGCATAGCGGCGTGGTTGAGCTTATGCGGGATTACGGCCCCCGCAGACGTTTTGAGAATGTCGGTATGCTGCTGTTTGACCTGCAGAACCAGTCGCCGAAAGACGTTCTGCAGTCGGTACTGCACTACAGCAAACTGGACAGTTATCTGACATCTGATGATCGGGTGTTCAAATTTATTCAGACGTTTATTACCGGCAAACGACCGGCCCCGTCGGGGGCGCGTTTTGCCCCGGAGAAATGGACGCTCTCGCGTGAGAAATCGCCGTTTGGCGAGAGTCTGGGTCTGCTGGACAAACAAACCTGCCAGTTCGCCCTCCAGCCCATCGTCGAACCGCTGGAAGGGAAAATCAGTTCACTTGAAGCCCTTATCCGCGGTAATGACGGGGGAAGCCCGGAGCATTTTTTCAGCCGCCTCGATCAGGACAAAATCTATGAAGTCGATCTCCAGACCAAGGCCTGGGCTTTTGCGCTGGCCGACAAACTGGGGATCGGGAGCCATAAAATCGCGGTGAATCTTCTCCCGATGTCGCTGGTGAAAGTGCCTGGCGCCGTGGAGTTTCTGGTTGAACAGATTAAACAACATGGGCTTCAGCCGGAGCAGGTGGTCATTGAAGTGACCGAAAACGAGATGATTTCCGGGTTCAACAAGTTCAATAGCGCCATTAAACACCTGCGCGCTGAAGGTATTGGCCTGGCGATCGATGATTTCGGTTCCGGATACGCCGGGCTTTCACTGCTGACCCGATTCCAGCCGGATAAAATTAAAATTGACCGCGAAATTGTCAGCAATATCCATCTCAGTGGGCCAAAACAGGCGATTGTGCGCTCGATAGTCAGCTGCTGCACCGACCTTGAAATCACCCTGGTGGCGGAAGGCATCGAGAAGCTGGAAGAGTGGTGCTGGCTTGAATCTGCCGGGATCAGACGTTTTCAGGGCTTTCTGTTTGCCCGTCCAGCGCTGAATGGCGTAGGCGATATTAGCTGGCCACACCTGGTGCGTTAAGCCAATTTTCCTTCCGTATTATTTCCCCTTCGTCCTGACTGTGCTTAAATAGCTAAAACGGTTTAACATTGTTTAGCTGAGAGGATCACATGCAAAAAATCTGGGTACTTGGCGATGCGGTAGTGGATTTATTACCGGAGGGAGAAGGCCGGTTGCTGCAATGCCCAGGCGGCGCGCCGGCGAACGTGGCGGTCGGTATTGCCCGTTTGGGCGGGAAAAGCGCCTTTATCGGCAGGGTCGGTGACGATCCTTTCGGTCGCTTTATGCATAAAACGCTGGCCGACGAGCAGGTTGACGTAAAGTGGATGCGCCTCGACCCGGCACACCGCACGTCAACCGTGGTCGTGGACCTTGACGAACAGGGCGAACGCTCTTTCACCTTTATGGTTCGCCCGAGCGCCGATCTGTTTCTGGCATCAGCCGACCTGCCGCCCTTTAGCGCAGGAGAGTGGCTGCATGTCTGCTCCATTGCCCTGAGTGCTGAGCCGAGCCGTTCTGCAACGTTTCAGGCCATGAACGCGGTCAGGGAAGCGGGGGGTTATGTCAGTTTCGACCCCAATATTCGCCCGGATCTCTGGCCGGATGAGGACGACCTGCGCCGCTGCCTCGAACAGGCGCTGCAATGCGCTGACGTCGTCAAACTCTCCGTCGAAGAACTGGCTTTTCTAACCGCCGACCTTGGGGTCACGGAAGGGCTGGCCGCGCTGATGCGTCGCTGTCCGGCCCGGCTGGTGCTGGTTACTCAGGGCAAAGACGGGGTCATCGCCTGGCATGACGGAACGATGAAGCATTATCCGGCAACCCCCGTTGAATGCGTGGACACCACCGGCGCAGGTGATGCCTTCGTGGCGGGACTGCTTTATGGACTGGCTTCCGCTGGGAGTATCGACAGCCACGATCTTCCACGCGTGATCGCATTAGCCCAGCGCTGCGGCGCGTTAGCCACCACGGCTAAAGGGGCGATGACCGCGCTGCCTTATCACCCGCAACTGTAATTCCTCCCGCAACGGGCCGTCTGTCGACGGCCTGAATTGTCGCCTCGATCACACTTACTAAATCGGTTTAGCAAAAAAGATTGCCGATCCAAAATTGGCAGGTTTAGTATCATCAACCTAAACCGGTTTAGCAATTTAGCACTTTCAATGACTTCTTTTAGGGATGCGACAAAATGTATAAAAAACGCAGACTTGCCGTGATGATAGGCATGCTGGCCGGGAGTACCTCTGTTTTTGCCCAAACGGATATGACGAGTATCGAAGCGCGTCTTGCTGCTCTGGAGCAGCGTCTTCAGGCTGCGGAAACCCGCGCGCAGGTTGCGGAGAAACGCGCCACCGACGCAGAACAAAAAACGCAGCAGTTGGTGACTGCCCAGCAGCAGGCGCAAACAACAACCCAGCAAGTGGCGCAGCGTACCGCCGCACTGGAGAAGAAAGCCGATCAGAGCAGTGGGTTTGAATTTCATGGCTATGCCCGTTCTGGCCTGCTGATGAACGATGCGGCGTCGAGCAGTAAAAGCGGCCCTTATCTGACGCCAGCCGGGGAAACCGGTGGTGCGGTCGGGCGTCTGGGGAATGAAGCCGATACCTATGTTGAGCTGAACGTGGAACACAAACAGACCCTGGATAACGGGGCGACCACGCGCTTCAAGGCCATGCTGGCGGATGGTCAGAAAACCTATAACGACTGGTCCGCTGACACCAGCGATCTCAATATTCGTCAGGCGTTTGCTGAACTGGGCAATCTGCCTGATTTTACCGGCGCGCTGAAGGGCAGTACCTTCTGGGCCGGCAAACGCTTCGACCGCGATAACTTTGATATTCACTGGCTGGATTCCGATGTGGTGTTCCTGGCCGGTACCGGTGGTGGCGTGTATGACGTGAAATGGAATGAATCGCTGCGCAGCAACTTCTCTCTTTACGGGCGTAACTTCGGCAGCGAAGAGCAAATCGACAATAACGTTCAGAACTACATCCTCAGCATGAACCACTTCGCCGGGCCGTTCCAGCTGATGGTGAGCGGCCTGCGGGCAAAAGACAACGACGACCGCAAAGACAGCAATGGCGATCTGATAAAAACCGACGCCGCCAACAATGGCGTTCATGCCCTGGTCGGATTGCACAATGAAAGTTTCTACGGCCTGCGTGAAGGCTCAGCCAAAACGGCGCTGCTGTACGGCCACGGGCTGGGGGCAGAGGTGAAGAGCATCGGTTCCGATGGCGCATTGCTGTCTGAAGCCGATACCTGGCGCTTTGCAAGTTACGGTGTCACGCCCCTTGGTGGCGGCTGGCATATCGCGCCTGCTGTACTGGCCCAGAGCAGTAAAGACCGCTATGTCAAAGGCGACAGCTATGAGTGGGTCACACTCAATACCCGCCTGATTAAAGAGGTCACGCAGAATTTCGCCCTGGCGTTTGAGGGCAGCTATCAGTACATGGATTTAAATCCGGAAGGGTATAAAGACCGAAACGCCGTCAACGGAAGTTTCTACAAGCTGACCTTTGCCCCAACGTTAAAAGCGGGCAAGATCGGCGATTTCTTCAGCCGTCCTGAGTTGCGTCTGTTCGCCACCTGGATGGACTGGAGCAGCAAACTGGATAATTACGCCAGCGATGATGCCTTTGGCAGCAGCGGTTTCAACGCCGGCGGGGAATGGAACTTTGGGGTACAGATGGAAACCTGGTTTTAACCTTTTACGCTCCCGCAGTGCGGGGGCGTTTTTCACATCATAAAAATACAGTCAGGCAGAGGTATCTATGGATTTTGATAATATCGCCCGCGCGCTCATTCCGCTGCTCGGTGGCAAAGAGAACATCGCCAGTGCGGCGCACTGCGCAACGCGTCTTCGACTGGTGCTGGTCGACGACACGCTTGCCGATCAGCAGGCCATCGGCAAGGTTGACGGCGTTAAAGGCTGTTTTCGCAACGCCGGGCAGATGCAGGTGATTTTTGGTACGGGGGTGGTTAACAAGGTCTACGCCGCGTTTATCCAGGCGGCAGGGATTAGCGAATCCAGCAAGTCCGAAGCGGCCGACATGGCGGCACGCAAGCTGAACCCGTTCCAGCGCATTGCCCGACTGCTCTCGAACATCTTTGTGCCGATCATTCCTGCGATTGTGGCCTCCGGTTTACTGATGGGCCTGCTCGGGATGGTCAAAACCTACGGCTGGGTCAATGCCGATAACGCACTCTATATCATGCTGGATATGTGCAGCTCAGCGGCGTTTATCATTCTGCCGATCCTGATTGGCTTCACGGCCGCGCGTGAATTTGGCGGTAACCCATATCTGGGGGCGACCCTCGGCGGCATTCTGACGCATCCGGCGCTGACTAACGCCTGGGGCGTGGCGTCTGGCTTCCACACCATGAACTTCTTCGGCCTTGAGATTGCCATGATTGGCTATCAGGGAACGGTGTTCCCGGTGCTGCTGGCCGTCTGGTTTATGAGTATCGTGGAGAAAAACCTGCGTCGTATTATTCCGGATGCGTTAGATCTGATCCTGACGCCGTTCCTCACCGTTATTCTCTCCGGCTTTATTGCCTTGCTGATCATTGGCCCGGCCGGGCGTGCGTTAGGGGATGGCATCTCCTTTGTTCTGAGCACCCTGATCGCCCATGCGGGCTGGCTGGCCGGGCTGTTATTTGGCGGGCTTTACTCGGTTATCGTTATCACCGGTATTCACCACAGTTTCCATGCCATTGAAGCCGGGTTGCTGGGGAATCCGTCGATTGGCGTTAACTTCCTGCTGCCTATCTGGGCGATGGCCAACGTGGCGCAGGGGGGAGCTTGTCTGGCGGTCTGGTTTAAAACCAAAGACGCGAAAATTAAAGCCATTACGTTACCGTCTGCGTTTTCGGCCATGCTGGGCATTACCGAAGCGGCAATATTTGGTATCAACCTGCGTTTCGTGAAACCGTTTATCGCCGCGCTGATTGGCGGTGCGGCAGGCGGGGCGTGGGTGGTCTCGGTGCATGTTTATATGACCGCCGTCGGGCTGACTGCCATCCCGGGCATGGCGATCGTGCAGGCAAGCTCGCTACTCAACTATATTATCGGCATGGTGATTGCCTTCGGCGTGGCGTTTACCGTCTCGCTGCTGCTGAAATATAAAACGGATTCTGAATAATGACGTTACCTTCCCGCTGGCCTGCAATCCTGCAGGCCGTCATGAAAGGCCAGCCGCGTGCGTACGCCGACAGCCATTATCCGCAATGGCATCCGGCACCGGTGACGGGGCTGATGAACGATCCTAACGGGTTTATCTGGTTTGCCGGGCGTTACCACCTGTTCTATCAGTGGAACCCGCTGGATTGCGACCATCGCTATAAGTGCTGGGGACACTGGAGTTCCGCAGACCTGGTGCACTGGCAGCACGAACCGATGGCGCTGATGCCCGATGAGGAGTATGACCGCAACGGCTGCTATTCCGGCAGCGCCGTCGATAACAACGGTGTCCTGACGTTGTGTTATACCGGCAACGTGAAATTTGATGATGGCAGCCGCACCGCCTGGCAGTGCCTTGCCACGCAACAGCCCGACGGTACATTCAAAAAACTCGGTCCGGTTCTTGCGCTGCCGGAAGGCTACACCGGGCACGTGCGTGACCCGAAAGTGTGGCAGCACGACGGGGTGTGGTTCATGGTACTGGGGGCGCAGGATCTGCAAAAACACGGCAAGGTGCTGCTGTTCACATCTGCCGATTTGCACTACTGGGCGTCTTGCGGAGAGATTGCCGGTCATGGCGTGAACGGCCTGACCGAGGCGGGATACATGTGGGAGTGCCCGGACCTGTTTGACCTCGACGGGACACACGTACTGATCTGCTGCCCGCAGGGGCTGGCGCGCGAACCGCATCGCTATCTCAATACTTATCCGGCCACGTGGACGAGCGGGGCGTTCGACCATACGCGCGCTTCGTTTGAACATGGCGAGTTGCACGAGCTGGACGCCGGTTTCGAGTTCTACGCTCCCCAAACCACGGTGGCGGAAGACGGACGGCGGATCCTGATCGGCTGGATGGGCGTGCCGGACGGAGAAGAGATGCTTCAGCCCACACGGGCGCAAGGGTGGATCCATCAGATGACCTGCCCGCGAGAATTACACTTCCGTGACGGCAAACTGTGGCAGATTCCGGTGCGCGAACTGCAGGCACTGCGTGAAGAAGAATGTCGCTGGCAGGGTAACGCCAGCGATGCCCCGGTTTTTGATGCGACGCGCCTTGAGTTTGAGCTCACCTCATCTTCAGTAGCCGTGGATTTCGCCGGTGCGTTGCGCCTTATCGTCGAGGACAGCGGGTTGCGTCTGGAACGCGCTAGCCTGAAAAACGGGGAGACATTGACCCGTTACTGGCGGGGCGACGTTCATCATTTACGCGTTCTGTGTGATAGCTCCAGCGTTGAAATTTTCATCAATCATGGCGAAGGGGTGATGAGCAGCCGCTATTTTCCTGACCATCCGGCACGGGTGCGATTCGAAGGTGGGTCCGACATCACATTACGCTACTGGTCGCTACGCGGCTGCATGGTAGAATAAGGGTTTTGGCAGCCGGATCTAAGTCGTTGTGAGAAAAACAAAACGCGTCACAATTAAAGACATCGCGGAACTGGCGGGGGTTTCAAAAGCCACCGCCAGCCTGGTACTGAACGGGCGCAGCAAAGAGCTTCGCGTGGCGGAAGAGACGCGTGAGCGCGTGCTGGCGATTGCGAAAGAGCATCACTACCAGCCCAGCATTCATGCGCGCTCGCTGCGTGATAACCGTAGCCACACCATCGGTCTGGTGGTGCCGGAGATCACTAACTACGGCTTTGCGGTATTTTCTCACGAACTGGAGACGCTGTGCCGTGAGGCAGGCGTTCAACTGCTCATCTCCTGCAGTGATGAAAACCCGGGGCAGGAGACGGTGGTGGTTAATAACATGGTGGCGCGTCAGGTGGACGGGCTGATTGTGGCCTCCAGTATGCTCAATGATGCCGACTACCAGAAGCTGAGCGAACAGCTGCCGGTCGTCCTTTTTGACCGCCATATGAACGACAGCACATTGCCGCTGGTGATCACCGATTCCATTACCCCGACGGCGGAACTGGTGGCCGACATTGCGCGCCAGCATCCTGATGAAATTTACTTCCTTGGCGGGCAGCCGCGGCTTTCCCCGACGCGCGATCGTCTGGAAGGGTTTAAGCAAGGGCTGCAAGAGGCCAATGTGGCGCTGCGCCCGGAGTGGATCATTCACGGCAACTATCACCCGAGCTCCGGCTACGAGATGTTCGCCGAGCTGTGCGCCCGCCTGGGACGCCCGCCAAAAGCCTTGTTCACTGCCGCCTGTGGTCTGCTGGAAGGGGTATTGCGCTATATGGGGCAGCACAACCTGATGCAAAGTGATATCCGGTTAGCCAGCTTTGACGATCACTACCTTTACGACTCGCTCACCATTCCGGTTGATACCATTCGCCAGGATAACCGCCAACTGGCGTGGCACTGCTTTGATCTGATTGGCAAACTGATCGACGGCGAAACGCCACAACCGTTACAGCGAAAACTGGATGCCACCCTGCAGCGGCGCTATAAAGCGAAAGCATAGCTCTGGCTGCTGAAGGGAAACGTTAATAACTTTAATTAATTTAAGTTTTGGATCGGCCGATAACGATAGGGAATGTTTATTCTTGAGGTATCGGTCCATGTCGTTAAAAAAATCATCCCTGATTGTCCTTTTTGCTCTGCTTTTCTTCTTTGTCGTCAGCACCATTACCAGCGTTGGCCTCATCATTAAAAGTAATAATTCCCTGGATAATGTGAACAAAGAAATCCAGGTAGTGCTGTCGATCATTGACCCCATCAACCACAGCCGTACCTTGCGCGTCAGGGTGATGGAGTACGTGAAGATGGTGGAAGCGGGGAACTCGGCTGACGAGTCAGCGAAACTTTCCGCGGTTAAAGAGGCCCTCACAAAAGCGGATCATGCCTTTGCGGCGTTTATGGCGTCTCCGCGCCTGTCGGATGAAGCGCCGCTGGTGAGCGCGTATCAGGATGCCTGGCAAAACTACCGTAACCAGGGGCTGGCACCGTTGATTGACGCCGCTGCTGCGCACGATGTCGCGAAGTTTAATGCGCTTATCCCGGAGGTGTCCCGCCTCGACCGTCAGTATGAAATCGTTCTCGACCAGGTGCTTGCCGTTCACCAGAAATATGCCAAAACCCTGAACGAGGATGCGAGCAGTAATTTCATCTCCGGTCTGGCGATCATTGCGGCGATTGCTTTGTTGTTTGTAATCGTGATTGTTGCCGTCAGCCTGCTGATGAAGCGCTTTGTTTTCGCACCGGTCAACCTGGCACGCGAACACTGCAGCCAGATTGCCGCCGGTAAACTGGACATTCCAGTGCCGGTAAAAGGCACCTCCGGCAATGAAATCGATCACCTGATGGGCTCAATGGAGCAGATGCGCCAGGCGCTTCTGTCGACTATCGCTCAGGTGCGTGACGCGAGCCATACCGTCACCCACGCCGCGCAGGAAATTGCTTCCGGGAATATCGATCTGGCTTCACGCACCGAGCAGCAGGCCTCCGCGTTAACCCAGACGGCGGCCAGCATGGAAGAGCTGAGCGCGACCGTGGCGAATAACACCGATAACGTTCACCAGGCAGGAAAACTGGTGCAGGACGCGGTGAACAATGCGCACACCGGTGAGGCCGTGACCCGCGAAGTGATCGAAACGATGAATACCATCGCGGCGAACTCTAAGCGCATCGAGGACATCACCAGCGTCATCAACAGCATTGCTTTCCAGACCAACATTCTGGCGCTGAACGCCGCGGTTGAAGCAGCACGCGCCGGTACACAGGGACGCGGCTTCGCCGTGGTGGCCAGTGAAGTGCGCACCCTTGCACAGAAAAGCGCGGTTGCCGCGAAAGACATTGAAAGCCTGATTGCCCAGTCGGTTTCCAGTGTCAAAAACGGCGCAGAGCTGGTGAACCGCTCAGGCGAGGTCATTGATTCAATTATCAGTTCCGTGAATAAAGTGAATACGTTGATGGAGCAGATCTCCGTGGCTTCTGAAGAGCAGAGCCGTGGGATCAGCCAGGTCGGACAGGCGGTGACAGAGATGGATGGCGTGACCCAGCAGAACGCCGCGCTGGTTCAGCAATCCGCCGCAGCCGCCGCTTCCCTGGAAGAGCAGGCGCAGCAGCTCTCAAGGAGTATTTCGAGCTTTAGTTTGCCGGTGCAGGCTTGATTGATAATGAGAGGCTCCTGAGGGAGCCTTTTTAATTTCTGGCGTAGCTGGAAAGCCGTGCCAGACAAGGCTTCACGTTTTACAACTAGCAGTCAAAAGGCATAAAAAGTGTTAAGCATTATGATGATCATTCTGCATACTTCAATTTCGTGATTTGATAGCAAAAATTCACGGTGCATTTACTACACAGATTTCCAGATGGACTTGAACGGCACGGAAAATATTGATATCAGCAATAAGCCTGTAGCACATCAAGTTCATACTCATCAAAGTGTAAAACGGCTAGCTGATGAGTCAGCGGGCTGAGGTACATGAAGGCCATTTACTTGAACTCATTAATGGTGATGAGGTCTTAGCGCAAGAGTTACTTTAAAAAGCATTTGTTTATGGTTGCAATTATAAACTTTCGAGCTGAAGTTAAGATTCCTTAAATCGTTTTGAGTGGCTTCAAACTTTGATAAATTCCTTTTATAAAAAAGTGACAAAATTGGTAGGTGGACTTGACATGGGAATGGCTGGGAAGTATATCTGCTAGTAGCATTCCTTGACCATAAACTGTTGCGCAGCTTATCAATTGTAATGATTGGTGGTATGGTTTATATGACAATTAAAACAACACTTTATTAGGAGTTGGCATGGCTGAGTTGACAAATTCTCAAACAATTATGGAGAAAATAATTCGAGAGGAGGCCGCGGAGCAAAATATTAATTATCCAGAGTATTTTGAAGTTTATACTGCCGCTCAAATCTTAAAAGATTACGATGTTACTTACTCAGATATAGAATATAGTGTGGTTGGAGATGGAGGAGATGGTGGGATTGATTCCATTTACACTTTCCTTAACGGTGAGCTCATAAAGGAAGATACAGACTACTCTAAGGGAGGGAAGCATAATAATATTGAACTTGTTATCATACAGTCAAAGACCTCTAAAAGTTTTAATGAAGATGCGGTTGTAAAATTTAACGAAGTGGCACGTGATCTATTTAATATCTCTACGGATATTACAACTGATGAAATCACCCGGAGGTACAATAAAGACCTTCGTGATAAAGTTTCCATCTTTCGGAATGTATATAGTGATTTAATGAAAGGATTTCCGGATCTGACATTTTCTTACTATTATTCAACTCTTGGTGAGGAAGTGCACTCGAATGTTCGTGATAAAGGCATTCCTTTAAAAGACACCATTTCAAGAATGTTTACCGGTTCAAAATTCTCTCTCGACTTCGTTGGAGCTAGCAAACTAGTCGAATTGAACCGTAAGGTTAAAAGTACGTCAAGGATGATGGAATTAGCTGAATCACCTATTGCTACAGTTAACGGAAGTTATCTTTGCTTAGTTAATTTAAAAAAATACCATGAGTTTATTTCTGATAATGATTCAATCTCGAGAAGTATCTTTGAATCCAATGTAAGAGACCACAACGGAGATGTAGTAGTCAATGTTGCAATTCAAGACACATTAAATAATGGCAAAGAAGACTTCTGGTTTTTAAATAACGGAGTCACTGTTATTACTTCAAAGGCAGTTTTATCTGGAAAAACTCTTACTATAGAAAACCCTCAGGTAGTTAATGGCCTTCAAACTTCACATGAAATATATAATCATTTTGCTAATGTGGGTGAAGAAGTTGCTGAAACAAGAAATGTTTTGGTTAGGGTAATTTGCGAAAGCAACCCAGAGTCTCGAGACAAAATAATCAGAGCGACGAATAGTCAAACTAGCATTCCCCCAGCATCACTTAGAAGTGCTGATGTTATTCATCGCGATATAGAAGATTTTTTCAAGGCAAATGGTTATTTTTATGATAGACGCAAGAATTTTTATAAGAATGAAGGTAAGCCTGCCTCACGAATTGTATCTATTCCATATCTGTCTCAATGCGTTATGACAGTGGTACTATTAGAACCGAATAATGCTCGCGCCAGACCTTCTACACTTATTAGTGATAATGCTAGATATGAACAAATTTTCAATAAAAAACATCAGTTATCTCTTTATTTGAACTCTTATCTGATCTTGAAAAAATGTTCTGAGCTATTGAAAGAATATGAATTTGAGAGTAAACGCGATTTCAATAACGTAATATATCATATTTCTATGGCGGTTGTCCTGAAAGTGGCGGGGGCTGAAGTGGGGAAAAGGAATATGCCTGGGTTTGTAAGTGGCTTTGAGTTGAAGGAAATAACTAAGGAATTATTTGACGAAGTGTTTCAAGTTGTCTGGGGTGAATATGCTCGACTTGGCGGTGATGATAATGTTGCAAAGGGTATTGTTTTTGTTGAAAACATTATTAAATTAATTAAGTGATTTATCAACGAATCCTTATCTCCACATTCTAAAGCCCTGAGAGGGGTTTTAGAGTTGGATGTTCGTTACCACGGAACCGGTCGATCGCTTTATCACCTCACTTGCAATGGTAGCGCCATCGCATCAAAAAAATATCATTACCTTATTATCATTGATCATGATTAATAAAGAGCAAGAACAAAAATGGGAAAGCGCAAGAGGCTCTGATTTATGTACTCACTGTCATCATTTTTTACTCATTATCCCTGAGATCGTTCTGCGTGTTTGCACGTCTGAGCAACTGGGACGTATCAGCACTTCCCCCGTTTAGGCGGCATGCTAAACCCGCTATTATCCTCACTCCTCTTCCTCACGTTGTTGTCAATCATCCTGGCCGTTATCGCCACCGCATTAGTTAAACGAATGTTTCGTACGAGATGATATGTCGGGAGGCGACGCATAGCGCCCACCCGTCGTGAGCGATATGCGTTAAAATCCGTAAGCACAAAAAATTTTATATTCTCCCCAGCAATATTTCCCTGCCTCATCCGTCTACCTCATCACAAGCCATACTCAATCACTGTAAATGAGGTAAACACCATGAGAGATTTCGATATGCACGGAAGAGGGCACGGACGCGGGTTTGGCCGCCACCGTATGGGTAAAGGGCTGGTGATAGGCGCGGTAATCGTCCTTGTACTGGGACTGGTGGTCATGACCCTGTGGAATGCCTTACTCCCGGCTATTCTTGGCGTGAAAGCCATCGGTTTCTGGCAGGCGTTGGGGATTCTGGTATTAAGCCGGATCCTGTTCGGTGGGCTGGGCTTCCGCCCGGGGATGTTCGGCGCGCACCGTCGTATGCACGAACGCTGGATGAACATGACCCCCGAACAGCGTGAGGCGTTTATTCACCAGCGTCGCGAAGGCTTTGGTCGCCATGGTCGCGGGCATTGCGGCTGGCACGGTCATCGCGAAGATAAACGCGACGACAGCACGCCGAAAACGCCGGAAGCAGAGTGAGCGAGATGAAAACCGGGCTGGCGGGAGAGTCATTGCTAATGTCGGCGCTTAATGCCTGCCGCGCCCGGCTGAAAGCCTTTATCCGCGGACGAACGTCCGTGCGCGATGATGCCGACGATATTTTGCAGGAAGTCACCTATCAGCTGATGAAAGTGGAGCAGCCGGTCGAAAACGTCGCCGCCTGGCTGTTTCGCGCGGCACGTAATGAGATGACCGACCGGGCGCGGAAAAAACGTGAGGTCTCTCTTTCAGGATATTTTACCGGGGATGATGAGGACTTCCCCGAAGATGAACTGGCGGAAACCCTGTTCGGTGTCCCGCATACGCCGGAGGAGGAGTACCTCAAAACGCTGCTGTGGGAAGAACTGGGCCAGGCGCTGTCTGAACTTCCGCTGCTTCAGCGCGAGGTTTTTGAAAAAACGGAGCTCCAGGGCTACAGCATTAAAATGCTGGCAGAGGAAACCGGGGCCAGTGAGCAGGCGCTGTTATCGCGTAAGCACAAGGCGGTGCTTTTCCTGCGCACGCGACTGCGGGACGTCTATGATGCGCTGACCGGTGACTAACGCCGACAGACAAAACCTTACATTGTCAGGACTTGTAGATTCATCACTATCGTTTATGATCGGGGCGTCTGGTAAATTTGGAACGTTATGCGCAACCGTCAGCTTCTGGGAAAATGGCTTTTGATAATCACGTGTCTGGCGATGGCTATTTGCCTGGTGCAGCGTGCGGTTTATCTCAACCATTTTTTGCAGGGACTGGATCCGCAAACGACCCTGATTGCTGATGCCCCGGCTCAAACCAGCGACGCTGAGCCGTCCGGGCCATCGCCGTGTCAGTTAGGCGCACACTCGCTGCTTTGTGCTCAGCCGCTGTTCTTTGATGGTGCGCTACCGGCGATTATCATCTTCTTCGCGCTACTTCAGTTGTTTACGCAAGGGCGGGCATGCGTTCCGAGAGAACAGCCCGTTCAGGCACCGCCTCCCCGAATACACCTCAAAAACTGCGTTTTTCGTGAATGAAAAGCATCGTCACCACACGATAATTTTCACTATTCACGGAGTAAAACATGTTTAACCTCTTCAGGGGATTCGTCTTCCTGTGGCTGTCCTGCATCGGCATTGTCCATGCGGCGGATACAGGCTGGCTGGTTTCCCCGCAAAACGATCATGCCCGGATCCGCGTTCAGGCGGAAAGGGAGCAAAACCGCATCCTCGCGCTGCTCACCGTTGAGCTGCAGCCAGGCTGGAAAACCTACTGGCGTTCACCCGGCGAGGGCGGCGTAGCCCCGAAAATCACCTGGCCGGCTGGCGTAACGGATGACTGGCACTGGCCGGTGCCTTCGCGCTTTGATATCTCCGGGATGACCACCCAGGGCTATCACGGTAAGGTCATCATCCCCATCACCCTCGACGGTGCGGCGGGGGATGCGCTCGACGGGACGCTTACCCTTTCCACGTGCAGTAATGTCTGTCTGCTGACGGACTATAAGCTGCATCTTGATTTTAACCAGCCGGTGGATGAGGGATTCAGCCACGCGTTTGAACGCGCGATGCAGGCCATTCCCGCGACATCTGGCGTGTCCGCAGACCTGTCAGCCTGGTTATCAGACGACAAGCTGATCATTACGGGAACCACACAAGGGCAATGGGACAAGCCAGGGATCTATTTTGACCCGCTGGAAGGCGACATTCTTCCCGGTGAACCGACCCTCAAAGCCGACGGCAATCAGCTTCGGGTAACGGTGCCCGTGACCGATGAGTGGGGAGATAAACCCACTTCGCTGCAGGGAAAAGCGCTGTCGTTTGTGCTCACCAATGGCGATAAAGCGCAGCAAACCGTGATGACCGTCGGGGCAACGCCCGCGGAACCGTCAGCGGCGGGCGTGTCTGAGGGAACCGGCAAAATGGTTCTCTTTGCGCTACTGGGCGGGTTGATCCTGAACCTGATGCCTTGCGTGCTGCCGGTGATGGGCATGAAGCTCAACAGCGTGCTCCATGCGGGCTCAGACAAGCGGATGATCAGGCTCCGTTTTCTGGCAACCAGTGCCGGGATCCTGGTCTCCTTTATGCTGCTGGCCGCAATGGTAACCGCGCTTAAGCTGACCGGTGCCTCGCTGGGCTGGGGTATTCAGTTCCAGAATCCGTGGTTTATTGGCCTGATGGTCGCGGTGACCTTCCTCTTTGCACTCAATCTGTTCGGGGCGTTTGAGATGCTGCTGCCTTCTGCCGCCGCAGGACGGCTGGCAACGGCAGGGGGAACGGGGCTTGCCGGCAGTTTCTGCGAAGGGATGTTTGCCACGCTGCTGGCCACACCATGTTCTGCGCCGTTCCTCGGCACGGCGGTGGCCTTTGCCCTTGGCGCACCGCTGCATTCCCTGTGGCTTATCTTCCTGATGCTCGGCGTGGGGATGAGTTTGCCTTGGTTGTTCGTTGCGCTGGTTCCAAAAACCGCCATGCTGCTGCCAAAACCTGGTCGCTGGATGAACGGCCTGAAGATTATTCTTGGCCTGATGATGCTGGCTTCTAGCCTGTGGCTGGTGACGTTGCTTAGCCCGCATCTGGGTGAGGCGGTGAGCCAGAGCGTGATGTTAGTGCTTATCGTCGTCGCTATCGCACTGCTTGCGATGACCGGGCAGAAAACCTCGCCGCTGTTCTGGTGCGTGGTGATCGCGCTGTCAGCCTTTGGCGGGTACCAGCTGCGCGGGTTGCTTACCTCACCGCCTGTAACAAACACCGCAAGCGTCGCTCAAGCAATCCCGTGGCAACCGCTAAGTGAAGACGCTATTCAGGGTGCCCTTGCGCAGGGCAAACGGGTCTTCGTGGATATCTCCGCGGACTGGTGTGTTACCTGCAAGGTAAACGAGCATCGGGTGTTGAACCAGCCTGACGTTATTGCCGCGCTTAGCCAGCCGGACGTGGTGGCGCTGCGTGGCGACTGGAGCAAGCCTTCAGCGTTTATCGCCGAATTCCTTGAAAAGCGAAACCGTTACGCCATCCCGTTTAACGAGGTGTACGGCCCGGGCTTCCCTGAGGGGGAGATGCTTTCGCCGCTGCTGGATAAAGACACGCTTATTGCCACCCTGAACAACGCTAAAGGCTAAATGTATTATGAAAAGAATCCTTATTACGCTTCTGCTACTGTTGACCTCAGCGCAGGTGATGGCGGCGCAGACCATGACGCCGGAACAGGAGCAACGTGCACAGAAGATGGTTTATGACTTTCTGTTTAACGACCCGGACTCGCCGCGCATTGGCGCTAAGGATCCGAAGCTCACCCTGGTGGTCTTTACGGATTACAACTGCCCGTACTGCAAGAAATTCGATCCTTACCTGGAAAAGATCGTCGAAAAACACCCGGATGTGGCGGTGGTATTTAAGTTCTTGCCTTTCCGGTCGGAAAGTTCACTGACCTCAGCACGCGATGCCTTAACCGTCTGGCGCGCGCATCCTGAGCAATTTATGAAATTTAACCATACCCTGATGGCTAAAAAGGGATATCACGATGACGCCAGTATTCAGGAGGCGCAAAAACGGGCCGGGGTGAACGTCACAACGCCTGATGATGAGAGCCTGGTGACGATCAAACGCAGCCTGATCATCGCCGAAAAGATGGGTATCCAGGGAACACCGGCCACGCTGATTGGCGAAGGGTTACTCCCGGGCTGGGTTCCTTTTGAACAGTTCGATGAAATGGTCAGTGACGCACTGAAAAATCGTTAACGTGAAGGGGGCGGTTCGCCCCCAATGATCCCGGAGCGGAAAATGAAAAAATTACTGTTACTGTCGGTGCTGGCAACGTCAGGGCTAGTGCAGGCCGCTGAAGCGATACCGGATGTGGTGAAGCTCTTCAGCGAGCAGCAGAATATCAAAATCATTAAGAAAATTGATGCGCCAGGGGGCGCGCCGGCCTGGCTGGGGCAGTATCAGGATATGGGCGTTACGCTGTTTTTAACCCCTGACGGCAAGCACGTAATTTCTGGCTATCTGTACGATGAAAAAGGAAAAAACTTGAGTGAAGGCTATTTCCAGAAAGAGATCTACGCCCCGATGGGACGCGAAATGTGGAAGCAACTGAACGCGGCGCATCCCCTGAAAGAGGGGGCGGATAACGCTCCGCGCAAAGTCTTCGTCTTCGCCGATCCGTTCTGCCCGTACTGTAAGCAATTCTGGTCCGAGGCGCAGCCGTGGGTGAAGGCGGGCAAGGTGCAGCTTAATACGCTGCTGGTAGCGTTTCTCAACCCCAACAGTGGGCGTAATGCCTCCGCTATCCTGAATGCGAAAGATCCCGTTTCGGCATGGCGTGATTACGAGCTTTCTGGCGGGAAAAAATTGCCAAAACCGCAGGGCACTGCGTCCCGTGAAACCGTCGACATACTGCAAAAACACCAGACGTTAATGGACAACCTGGGCGCGAATGCCACGCCCGCCATTTATTATCTGAATGCCGATAATGAGCTTCAGCAGGTGGTCGGCATGCCGGATGAGAAGCAGCTTGAGGCGATGTTTGGGCCGAAGCCGTAGTAAAAAAAACAGGCAGAAACAGGGTGTTTCTGCCTGATGTAGACAGGTCAGCTACCCCAGCGTCCGCGCAGGTAGCTGACGGCTTCCTGCGTCTGCGGCTGGTTAAGATAATCTTCGCGGAACAGGATCGTGCCATTCACGTTGGGCAGAGAATCGTTGAGATCGAGCTGTTTTTTCAGCTCCGGCACGCCGCCCTGAACCGTCCAGTCCGGCTCATTTTTCGACGGTTCACCTACCTTGTAGAACGCAATGCCGATATACAGGCGGGTATGCGTCGGTTTCACCACCTCTGCCCACCATTTCGTCAGCACGTCATAGCGCGCCGCATCCCGGGAGAAAGGCCAGTAAATTTGTGGCGCGATATAGTCCAGCAGACCCTGCTGCACCCACTGACGCGTGTCGGCGTAGGATTCATCGTAGGCTGCGGCACCGCGCGTGTCTGAGCCTGCCGGGTCGAATGAGCGGTTACGCCATACGCCAGCCGGGCTGACACCAAACTCCACGCCAGGTTTCGTCTGCTTAATAGCCCGGGAAACCTGCACAATCAGCTGCTGCGTATTGTGGCGGCGCCAGTCTGCTTTAGAGGCAAATCCCTGACCGTATTGTCTGAAAGTCTGCGCGTCATTGAGCGCGGATCCCGGTGATTCGGTATAGAAATAGTCGTCAAACTGCACGCCATCAATGGGATAGTGCGCAACCACTTCGGTGACCACCTGCGTTATCCAGTCGCGCACTTGCGGAATGCCGGGGTCGAGTACAAAACGATCGCCGGCAATACGAATCCATTCCGGATGCTGGACATAAACGCTGGAAGGGTGCAATGACGACGTGCGGTTCAGCGCGGCAATGGTCGACGGTTTGGTATTGGTTGAAACGCGGTAAGGGTTGAACCAGGCATGGACTTTCATGCCGCGTTTGTGCGCTTCATCGAGCATAAACTGCAGCGGATCGTAGCCCGGGTACTCGCCGATATTGCCGGTGAGCATATCTGACCACGGCAGAATTTTAGACGACCAGAGCGCCGTGCTGTCCGGTTTGACCTGGAAAAACACGGTATTGATACCGAGGTGCTTAAGCTTGTCGAGCTTGTTCGTCAGGGCCTGTTTTTGCATCGCGATGCGGTCTTGCGCATCGCGGCCATTCACTGAGGCCACCGGGGGCCAGTCCAGGCGTGAGACGGTTGCCAGCCAGATCCCACGCATCGGCTCGTTAGCCTGCTGGGTCGGTTTACTCGCGGTCGGGAGAGGCGTTACCAGTGATTTTGGTGGTTTTGAGGAGCAACTAACAAGTAAAAGTGCGCAGGCAGTCAGCGCACCAATCCGTTTTACATGTCGCGTCATTTGCGTTTTAGCTCTTGGTTATCCGACTGTTAGCCCAGGGGTTAAAGGCGGGTTCGTCCGGTTCTGCGATCCCCTCATCATTCAGGGAATCAAGATACAGGGCTTCAACTTCTGCGCGAGCCCAGGGCGTGCGGCGCAGAAATTTCAGGCTCGATTTAACGCTTGGGTCTTTTCTGAAACAGTTAATTTTGATTCGATCGCCCAACTCACTCCAGCCATATCGTGCAACCAGGGCATTGACCTGCATCTCCAGCGTTACGCCATGTAAAGGGTCTTTAGAAAGGTGTGCAGTCATAAGCGTCCGGATGTCTCAGTTCTTGTGGGGTTGGGGTTAACGACGAAAGGGTACAAGAAAGCAGGGGAAGCGGCAATTTCCCTTTTTGCCTGCGATGAAAAACAGAAGAGCGTATGACCCGAAAGCCATACGCTCTTCTGTATCGCGAACGCGCTAGTCGTGTTTTGTGCCAAACAAATCTGGTGCCCACGGACGTGGGTCAACCTCCATAAACGGCGCGCGTTCGAAGCGGTCCTTCAGCGCCCACGGTACCGTGCAGTCGAAGATGGTCTTACAGGAAATGCCATTTCCGCGAATCGACGTGCTGTAATCCGGCGACTGCGACGGATCGAGTTGGTGGCCGCGGATCCCTGGAATAGTGGTGATGCTGACATCTCCCTGCATGCGGGTAGTCATCGCCCACAGGATGTCGTCGCTGTCGAAAATATCCACGTCTTCGTCGACAAGAATGATGTTTTTCAGCTCGGAATAGGTCGCGAGTGCGATAAGCGCCGCCTGTCCCTGACGTCCTTCATCGGATGGCTGGCGTTTTTTCACCTGCAGAATGCCGAGGAACTTACCGCCGCCCGCGGTATGCGCATAGACATTTTGCAGGAAGCCCGGAATGGCCTCTTCAACGGCATTGCGGATGCTGGCCTCCGTTGGCAGGCCTGCGAGCGTGGTGTGCTCTTCACCTGGCCCCACCAGCGTTTGCAGGATTGCCTGGTGACGCAGGGTGACGGCTTTCACTTTGATGACGGGCAAAGAAGGGTTTGCCTCGCCGCAGTAGCCCGGAAATTCCGGCATCGCATGGCCACTGTTGGTGTGCTGATCTTCTCTAACGCGCACCCCTGGCAGCAGTTCGCCTTCGATAATGATTTCAGCCCGCGCGATCGCTTTCTCTTTTACCGCCACGCCCTGCACCAGTTCGACCGGTTTCTGACGCAGCGCCCCGGCAACGCCCAGTTCGTTATAACCAAACGGCGTCGTGGGCGCTTCAAAGCAGGCGCCGATATAAATCGCCGGGTCGAGCCCCATGTTGATCGTCACCGGCAGCGGTTTTCCGGCTGCTTCAGCCTTTTTACGAAAGACCTCAATGTGGCGCCCCGCGGCCAGGAACATGGAAAGCTCATCGCGCTCCTGAACGCAGAGACGGTGAATCGTGACGTCAGTCAGCGAACTGTCTTCCGGATCGCTTGCCAGTACCAGCCCCAGACAGAAGAACGGGCCAGCATCAATCGGCGTATTTGTCGGGGCCGGAAGCAGTTTACGCAGATCAAAATCAGGATCGTCAGCGTAGAATACCTGCTCCTGGCAAGGGGCCTGCGATGCCGGAACGACAACCGGCGCGATCGGGTTTTTCACGGCCTGACCGACGTGCTGCGCGAGCGTCGAGGGTTCACATCCCAGAAGGAGTGCCGCTCTTTCCCGGCTGGCGTGCATGCCCACCAGGATACGCGAATCCGGATAGCCTTTAACGTTATTGAACATCATGGCCGGGCCCGTTCGGGTAGGGCGTTTCACCGTGCCGCCCGCACCAATATGTCGATAAACACCCGCCAGCTCTGCGTTGGGATCGACCGGATGATCCGTTTCAATATACTGTCCTTCATGGCGTTGCAGTAACGCGATGGCACTTCTGAGATCGTTGACTGGGCTTTCCATTTTTTCCTCCCGTGTTTGCATGCCTCCATTTTTATGGCAATAGCCCATAGCATCAATTGCATCATTACTGCTATTTTGATAATAAATTTGTTATCAAAAAATCCGGGGAAGCGTTATGCAATTTCGTCAGATGCGTAATTTCATTGTCGTTGCGGAAGAGCTTCACATGCACCGGGCTGCGGAGCGCCTGAACATGGCACAACCCGCGCTGAGTCAGCAGATTAAAACGTTAGAGGAACGGTTAGGCGTTACGCTCTTTAGCCGGGCGAACCGCCGTTTAACCCTGACGCCGGCCGGTGAAGCTTTCCTGGAGAAAGCCAGGCTGGCGATCGCCCTGACGGAACAGGCGGTACTGGACGCCAGGCAAACGGCGAGGGGGGAGCAAGGGGTGTTGAATCTCGGGTGCGTATCGAGCGCCATGTTTGACACCAGGCTGCCTGCCGCGCTGCGCCAGATGCACAGTCGGTGGCCTGCCATCACCATGTCGCTAATGACGGGGAATGTGCAGACGCTCTATACCGCCGTGCAAAGCAACCAGCTGGATGTGGCCATCATCCGGGCGCCGCTGCCGTCTCTGCCTGACGACCTGCAAAGCCGCCCGTTTACGTCCGAGAAAACGGTGCTGGCACTCTCTTCACAGCACCCTCTGGCGAAATCGTCCGCGCTTACGCTCGCCTCGGTGAAAGATGAAAAATGGATCTCCCTGCGCGACCCGGAGGGAATGGGCCTCGAACAGTACTTCTATGACGTTTGTTACGTCGCAGGTTTCCAGCCTGAGGTGGTACAAAACGCCACCGACGTACCTACTGTCATCAGCCTGGTCTCTGCGGGGTTTGGCATGGCGCTATTGCCGGCCTCGGCCAGGGCAGTCAGCGTGGAGAATGTCGTGTACGTCGACATCATTGACAGGCTCAGGGAAAGCGAGCTGAAGCTGGTGTGCCACCGGATCATTCGCTCAGAGGTGTTAAAGAAATTTCTGCACACCCTCGATCACATCTGACGTCCCGCGGCCAGCAGCAGTTGCTCGCGCAGCCAGAGGCTTGCCGGATCCTGACTGTTTTTCGGGTGCCAGTACATGCTGATGGTAATCGGCTGCAGCGGCAGCGGCGGGGGAAAGATATCCAGCGTCGAGGCAAAGCGTTGCAGCATACGTTCCGGTAAGGTGCAGAGCAGGTCCGTGCTGGCGACAAGTGGAGGTGCCATGGCGTAGCTCTGCGTGGACATCACCACGTTGCGCTGATACCCCAGTCCGCCCAGGGTTTGATCCACAAAGCCGGTAAACGGGTCACCCTCTGAAGAGACCACCAGATGAGAGAGCGCGCAATAGTGCTCCAGATCCAGTGGCCCGACACCGCGGGGGTGGCCTTTTCGCTGGGCTGTTGCAAACTGGTCATCGAAAAGTTTGCGTCTGACCCAGCCGTCGTGCGCGCCGGCGCTCACACCGATATAGGCATCCACATCACCCTTTTCCAGCTGCTGTGGCAGGGTTGCCATTTCTGGCAGCGCGAATCGCAAGCGGATCCCCGGGGCATGGGCCCGGAACTGATTAAGCAGTTCGGCACCCAGCATCAGGGCCGGATTTTCATGCAGGGCAATCACAAATGTCCGCTGGCTGGTTTGCGCATCAAAGGTGGTGGGAGCAAACATCGCGTTAATGCCCCGCAATACGGTCATGACCTGCGGTCGCAGCGCTTCCGCTCTGGGCGTGGGCAACACCCCACGTCCATGTGGGGAAGGGATAAACAACGGTTCGCCAAAGAGCGAACGCAGGCGCGCCAGACGGGCGGACATCGCGGGCTGGCTGATGCCGAGCCGCGCGGCCGCATGGGTGATGTTCTGATCCTGGAGCAATGCATCCAGCGTCAGGATCAGGTCGATATCCATCTCAGCAACGGGCGTCATCGTGTTATCCGTTTTACTTTGCGCTGTGGCTGTCACGATTGGTATAGGTGACGGGCACCCAGGCGTAACCGCCGTGCTCGCCTTTCGTGACGTAACCGATACCCGGGAACGGCAGGTGGGGGGCTGCGACAAGGTCTCTGTTTTTCACAAAATCAGCAAAAGCATCCTGGCGGACACGTGCCGCACCGTCCTGATCCTGGTCGTAGGCGATGGTCACGGCGGGCTGCGGGAACTGTACCGCCGCGACGTGGATAATATCGCCGACAAAGGTGATTTTCTCGCCTTTACTTTCCAGCGTATAGAAGGCTGATCCAGGCGTATGGCCCGGGTGAACCGTGCCGGTTATCCCGGGCAGAAGCTGCGAGGTTCCGGAAAAAGGAACCACCTTGCCGGCATCACGATACGGTTTTAAGGTTTTCTGCGCGACATCGAAGTAGTTCTGGTCGTAGCCGGTTTTTTTCTGATTATCGTTGTTAAAGAAAAAGTCGATGTCAGGTTTGCCGACAAAAACGCGCGCATTGGTAAACACCGCCTTGCCATCTTTAACCAGGCCACCGGCATGGTCGGAATGTGCATGGGTCAGTAAAATCTCGGTGATGTCCTGCGGCGCGATCCCCTGCGTTGCCAGACTCTCAATCAGCCGCCCGCCGTTACCGGGGCCAAAAAGCTGGCCTGAGCCGGTATCTACAAGAATCTTGTGGCCGGGTAGCGCAATCAGAAACGCATTAATGGACGCCTCTACCGGGTTGGTCTGGAAATTTTGTGTGAGCAACGCATCGGTTTTCTGCGGGGTCGTCCGACGAAGTAATTTGTGCAGGTCTTGCGCCACGGTACCGTCGGTAAACGAGGTCACCATAATATCGCCAACCTGCACGCTGTAGCCCCCGGCAGGCTGTTTAACCACGTGCTGGGGCGTTTCTGCCGAAGCCTGAAGCGCAGGGTAGAACAATAACGAACTGGAAATCAGCGTTGTCAGGGCAAGTTTTTTTACGGTCAGCATAAGGGTCTCCTTCAGAAAGAGCTCATCTTACTTCTCCGTAAAATTATATGAACCTGCCTGATAATGATAGGACCTATAAACGGGATGGATAGGTCGGGTCAAATGTCGGGTGGCAGCAATGTGCCACCCTGCAAGCCAGACGTTATTGCTTCAGCGGGGCTTTCCAGCCTTCAAGCGTGGCTTTTGACCACGAGCCATACGCGGCATTGGGCAGCACAATCCAGTCACTGCCAAAGCGATCGGCGCTGGCCTCAACGAGTTCACGCTGCGCTTCGCTCGGCTTTTTGTTTTTAAATTGCGCGGCGAAATCAGGCAGGCTGTCACCGAAGAGCATGATTATCTGCTGTTTCTTCAGGATGCTCTGGCGGCGGGCTTCTTTACTGACCGTATCGAGCAGAACGCTATCCTCTGAAACCTGCGGTAAGCCAAGGGATTTTAACGTATTGAGAGTATCTGCTTTGTTTTCCTGCATGCGGTCAGATACATAATAAATACGGACCTTACTTTGATTCACGCGATCAAGAAACGCCTTCGCGCCAGGAATTAATCCCGGTTTTCCCTGCTTTTCCCAGTCACTCCAGGTGTCCCATTTCGTGTAGTCGTGGCACTGTTCGGCATCACGCGCCAGTAACGGAGTGTTATCCAGCACCGTTTCATCAAGATCCATCACAACGGCATAGTTCTCTGGCGTAGTCAGCCCTTTTATTTTTTCGTTAAAACGCTCGGTGGCGAAACGGTAGGTCTGCAGCTGAAGAGCCATGATTTCTGCCGATTTCTGTTGATAGCGCAGCGCCATCTCATACGCTTTCGGCTCACAGATTTCGTGGTCGGCTGCCGTGGCGGTCGCGCTCATAACAGGTAATGCCAGCAGTAATGCCTTAGCCATTGAATTCACTCTTCTTTCCTTAACGTCATTGTCAAAATCATGTAAGCGTATTGAAATTAAGTGACAGAAAAATGAAGGGAGGCAGGCGAGTCATATTCTGACGCACATTCCTTTGTGCGCCGGGTGGATAATTTTCAGACAAATCGCTTTCGTCCGTCAATATCCGTTAGAGCCAGAGTCAGATCAGCATGTAATACCAGAACAGGGCGATTTCGTCTTTTTCCGGTAATGCGTTGTAGAGGAAACGATCGTATCCGCCTAACGTAAAGCCATAATGACGGTAGAACAGGCAGGCAGAAACATTCACATTCTGGGTTTCGAGCCTTAATCCAGCCGCGTTGACGCTTCGCGCCCACACGTGTGCGGCCGCCATCAATTTTTGCGCCGCGCCAGCTCTGCGTTTCGTGCGCTCAACGGCAATATAGTCAACGGCGATAAATTTATTCCAGCTCATTGACGCGGTGATAAAACCGGCAATTTCTCCCTCATCTGTTTCGGCCACAAGAAATATGGCATCCGGATTAACGCAATGATTTTCAAGGGTCTGCATATCGAGCTCATACGTTTTACGATAAGGCACGGCGACAGCGTCGATATGCAAATCACAATGTATAAAAGGCTCCCGCGCAACGTGACTGACGGTGAATGAAAAGTCACAGCATTCAAGACGTGCGAGGTCGGTATTTAATCCTTTTCGAATCTGCATGGTATTCCTTGTGGCGAATATTTTTATAAATAATAGATGAAGCCATTAAAACCGCTGGCGTAACACTCTTTTGATCCTGAACTAAGCTTGTACTTCATTCCGCGTAAAATGTGGGTCATTCGAGGACAATGAATGGAATTCAGGACATTTCAAAAACACTGGGGTGCTGAGTTTATTTCCAATGACGTTGTACGTTTTCGCGTCTGGGCAGAAGGACAGAAAGAACTTACGCTACGTCTGGCAGAAAACGACTTGCCAATGACGGCGGTCGGCAGCGGCTGGTTCCAGATTGACGTCCCCGGCGTCACGCACGGCACAGAATATCAGTATGTTTTGCAGAACGGCATGGCCGTACCCGATCCGGCGTCGCGCGCCCAGGCTGGGGATGTTAACGGTCCCTCGGTTGTTATCGATGCCAGACGGTATCCGCCCGGCAACCGGGAGTGGGCAGGGCGTCCGTGGGAAGACACGGTGATTTACGAGCTGCACATCGGCACCTTTACCCCGGAGGGCACCTTCCGGGCCGCCATTGAAAAACTGCCTTACCTGGCTGAACTTGGCATTACCCAGATTGAAGTCATGCCCGTCTCACAGTTTGGCGGATCGCGCGGCTGGGGATATGACGGGGTATTGCTGTATGCACCGCACTCTGCCTATGGCACGCCAGAAGACTTCCACGCCTTTATCGATGCTGCGCATGGGCTTGGGCTTTCTGTCGTGCTGGATATTGTGCTTAACCACTTCGGCCCGGAAGGGAATTATCTGCCTGTGCTGTCACCCGCGTTTTTCGACGCGGAACGGATGACGCCCTGGGGCAACGGGATTGCTTACGAGACTGAGCCGGTCAGGCAATACATTACCGAAGCCCCGCTGTTCTGGCTGACGGAATACCATCTTGATGGGTTACGGTTTGATGCTATCGACCAGATTGAAGACGCGTCGGATAAACATATCCTGCAGGAGATTGCCGAACGCATTCGCGAGGCTATTCCCGGGCGGCAGATCCATCTCACCACCGAAGACAGCCGTAACGTTATCTTCCTGCATCCGCGTGACGCACACGGTGCGACCCCGCTTTTTACCGCGGAGTGGAACGATGACTTTCACAATGCCGCGCATGTCTTTGCCACCGGCGAAACGCATGCCTACTACCAGGATTTTGCCTTTGAACCGGAGAAAAAACTTGCCCGTGCGCTGACGGAAGGTTTTGTCTATCAGGGCGAGGTTTCTCTCCAGACCGGCAAATCGCGTGGCGTGGAATGTCACACGCAGCCGCCACAGTTTTTTGTCGATTTTATTCAAAACCACGATCAAACCGGCAACCGCGCTCAGGGAGAGAGACTGATCGCCCTCGCGGGGGCCGATAAAACACGGGTGTTGCTTGCTGCACTGCTGCTTTCGCCCCATATTCCGCTGCTGTTTATGGGGGAAGAGTTTGGTGAAACCAATCCGTTTTTGTTCTTTACCGATTTTCACGGTGAGCTTGCTAAAGCAGTGCGAGAAGGGCGCGCAAAAGAGTTTACCGGCCATGCCGGGCACGATGCGTCCGTCCCCGACCCGAATGACGTGCAGACCTTTGTTCGCTCCAAAATTGACTGGAATAAGGTCGCCACCGATGACGGTAAAACGTGGCTTCGCTTCACGCGAACGCTGCTGACGTTGCGCCATCGTCATATCGTTCCGTTACTGCGAAAGGGCGTCACGGTGGAGAGCAAAGTCATCAGAACGGCACCCGGCATGATTGCAGTGAGCTGGCGATTCCCGACCGGAACGTTGTCTCTGGCGTTCAATACCGGCAATAAGGCTGTTGATGTGCCTGCACTGGCAGGAGAAACGCTCTTTAGCTGGCCGGAGGTGAACGAGGTGTTACCGCCGAACAGTATTGTTGTTCGCTTTGCTGATGGAGAAGCATCGTTATGATCCCTTCCGCGACCTACCGTATTCAGTTCCGTAACGGCATGACGTTTGACCGTGTCGTGGAACTGGTGCCGTATATGAAAGATCTCGGCATCAGCCATCTTTACGCCTCACCTGTGTTCACCGCCACGACCGGCTCTACGCACGGCTATGACGTGACCGACCCGAATGAAATTGACCCCGCCATTGGCGGACGAGAAGGATTCGACCGTATGGCGGCCGCGCTCAGGCAGGCGGGAATGGGCTTGATACTGGATATTGTGCCTAACCACATGTCGACCTCGCTGGAGAATCACTGGTGGCGAGACGTGATTGAGCATGGCAAACAGAGCCGCTACGCACGCTATTTCGATATTGACTGGTCACGGCCGCTTACGCTGCCGTTTCTGGGCGACACCTTTGAGGCGGAGCTTGAGAAGGGCGCCATCACTGTAAAACGTGACCCTGTCACGGACAAAGCCGCGCTGGTCTACTACGACACCGCCTATCCTCTTAACCCGGGTACCTTTGTGGAGGGTAAAAGCATTGCGGCGCTGCACGAGGCCCAGAGCTGGAGGCTGATGTCCTGGCGTGAAGCCCCGAAACAGCTCTCGTGGCGGCGTTTCTTCGAAATCACCGGCCTGGTGGGCGTGCGGGTTGAAGACGCGTCGGTATTTAGTGATACACACCGATTGATCCTTGAACTGGTTCATTCTGGCGTCGTTGACGGTCTGCGAATTGATCATATCGACGGTCTGGCCGATCCGCTGGGCTATCTGCAGCGTTTGCGCCAGGCAACCGGACCGGCGTGTTACATCACGGTTGAAAAAATTCTCGCCAAAGGGGAACAGCTGCCCGTCGAATGGCCAGTCTCCGGCACCACGGGGTACGAGTTTATTGCCTCGCTGGCGGAAGTTCTGGTGGACGACAGTCGCCTGGACCGCCTGGAGAAAATCCATGACGACACGCTCGGGGAAACCGTTGATCGGTTTGCAGCGTTACGGGATGCCAAAGGGCTGATGACCGATCGCAATTTCGAGGGCGAATTCACTACCCTGTTAACTATCGCCACCGATCTTGCCCGACGCAATGCGGTTGAACTGCAACCCGATGAGATCCACCATGCGTTGCGCGAGCTGCTGATCGCGTTTCCGGTGTATCGGACCTACGGCACCCGTGAAGGATTAACCGCCTCTGACGTGGCGCTGCTCAATCGCGTTGTCGCAAGCGTTAACACCTCTGAAGCGGCCCTGAGCCTGATCGTGTGCATTCTCACCGGCGATCTTCCTGAAAATTGCCACGACGACGCGGCTCGTTTCAGAACCCGCTTCCAGCAACTCACCGGGCCACTGATGGCGAAATCCGTGGAAGATACGCTGTTCTTTCGGCATAACCTGGAGCTGGCGCTTAACGAAGTGGGGGCAGACCCGACGCCGCGCGCCTTTTCGCTATCGCGTTTTCATCAGGAAATGCGCATCCGTCTTGCCCGCCAGCCTGACGCCCTACTCGGGACATCCACCCATGACACGAAGCGTGGTGAAGATGCCCGGGCACGCCTCTATACCCTGACGGAAGCGCCGGAACAGTGGGGCGAAAATCTGGCCCGCTGGCGGCAGATGAATCAAACCCACGTGCGTTTTCTGAGCGACGGTACCGCGCCGAACGCTGCCGATACCTGGATGATTTATCAGGCTCTGGCCGGCGTCTGGCCCGCCACGCTGTCACCTGACGATGTCGACGGGCTGAAATCACTCGAAGAGCGCTTCCTCGGCTTCCTGGAGAAAGCGCTGCGCGAAGCCAAACAACGCACAGACTGGATAGACAGCAACGAAAGCTATGAGAGCGTGGTGCTGAGCTATGCCCGGCATCTGCTTTCACCGGACAACACGCTGTTCCTGAAGGATTTCAGTGAGGCGATGCAGCCCTTTATCCGTGCCGGGCTGATGAACAGCCTCAGCCAGACGGTGATCAAACTCACTGCTCCTGGGGTACCGGACATCTATCAGGGCTGCGAAGCGCTTAACTTTAGCCTTGTCGACCCGGATAACCGACGGGAACCGGATTTCCCCACGCTGGTGCACCACCTCAGCACGGCGGATGCCAGGGTATTTGCCCGCCCGGAATGCTGGCGAGACGGAAGTGTTAAGCAATATGTCACCGCCACGCTCTTACGGCTTCGTCCGCATTATGCCGCGCTATTCCATTACGGTGACTGGCTGCCGCTGAAGGTGAGCGGCGAGCGGGCGGAGAACCTGATTGTTTACGCACGCGTGAAAGACGAGGAGGCGCTGATTGTTGCCGTGCCGCGGCTGGTCTTCGACGTGACAACCCATGAAGCACTGTGGGCCAATACCACTATTGCTATACCCGCTGCGCTGGCAGGAAAACGCTACCGGGATCTGTTCACCGGTGAAAGCCGGGTTCTGCAAGAGACGCTGGATGTAACGTCTGAAACGGGATGCTTAATGGTTCTGCTTACCTGCGAATGATCGTGGAGAACAAAAAATGCCAAAGGATAATACGTTTGAAATTCGGGCCGGTCATGGCCAGCAGCAAGGCGCAAATTATGACGGGAAGGGGGTCAACTTTGCGCTGTTTTCAGCACATGCGGAGCGAGTTGAGCTCTGTCTGTTTGACCCTTCAGGAAAAACCGAAATCGCCCGGCTGGAGCTGCCGGAATATACCCATGAAGTGTGGCACGGCTATGTGCCGGACCTGAAGCCTGGCGCGCTGTACGGCTATCGTGTTTACGGCCCCTATGACCCGGAAAACGGGCATCGCTTCAACCCAAATAAACTGCTTATCGATCCGTATGCCCGTGAACTGGTGGGCGATATCGACTGGAACGACGCCCATTTCGGCTATGAGCTGGGTCATGACGATCTCGACCTCAGTTTTGATACCCGCGACAGCGCGCCGTTCACGCCAAAATGCAAGGTCATCGACCCCAATGCTTTTGACTGGCAGGATGATAACCGGCCAACCATTCCGTGGCCGAATACCGTTGTGTATGAGAGCCACGTGAAGGGCTTTACCCAGCTTAACCCGGCGATTCCGCCTGAACTGCGCGGTACGTTTGAAGGGATGGGACACAAAGCCTCGGTCGATTACATCAAAAGCCTTGGCATCACCTCGGTTGAACTGCTTCCGGTTCACTGGTTCCCGGATGATCAACACCTGCTCGACAGGGGGCTGAAAAACTTCTGGGGCTACAACACGCTCGGCTTCTTTGCACCGGCGTCACGCTATTACGGTCCGGCGGGGATCCAGGGTTTTCGCGATATGGTGCGCGCCTATCATGACGCAGGCATCGAGGTGATCCTTGATGTTGTCTATAACCACACGGCAGAAGGCAATGAGCTCGGCCCAACGCTGTCGTTTAAGGGGATCGATAACTTCAGCTATTACCGCACCTTACCCGATCAACACCGGTATTACATTAACGACACCGGCACGGGGAATACGGTGAATACCTCCCACCCGAGAGTGCTGCAGATGGTGATGGATTCACTGCGCTACTGGGCCGAATCGATGCATATTGACGGTTTCCGTTTCGACCTCGGGACAATTCTGGGCCGTGAGCCCGAAGGCTTTGATCCGCGCGGTGGCTTTTTCGATGCCGTCACGCAGGATCCGGTGTTATCCCGTCTGAAGCTGATTGGTGAGCCCTGGGATATCGGCCCCGGTGGTTATCAGGTCGGCGGCTTCCCGCCAGGCTGGGGGGAGTGGAACGACAAATACCGCGATACCGTACGTGAGTACTGGAAGGGCGATAACGTGTCTAACGACTTCGCCGCGCGCCTGCTCGGTTCCGGTGACTTGTACGATCTGCGCGGACGCCGTCCGTGGGCCAGCATCAACTTTATCACCGCCCACGACGGCTTTACGTTGAACGACCTAGTGTCTTACAACGAAAAGCATAATGCCGACAATGGTGAAGACAATAACGACGGGCATAACGATAACCGGTCGTATAACTACGGAGAGGAAGGGCCGACAGAGAATCCGGATATTATCGCTACCCGGGAGCGGCAAAAGCGTAATTTCCTCACCACGCTGTTGTTCTCTCATGGCACGCCAATGCTGCTGGCCGGGGATGAGTTTGGCCGTACGCAAAAGGGCAACAATAACGGGTATTGCCAGGACAGCGAGATCTCCTGGATCGACTGGAAGGGATTATCGGAAAACGACACCGCCCTGCGCGACTTTACCCGCCATCTGATTGCCCTTCGCGCGAAACAGCCGTTGCTGCGGCGTGAAAGCTGGCGCGACGGGCTTGAGATCCGCTGGTTTAACGCCGGCGGCGGCCCGCAGCAGGATGAGCAGTGGGATGAAGGTTCCACCCTCGGCGTATCCATCAGCAGACCGGACCTCAGACAGGAGCCGGGCCTCTGGCACGATGTGCTGATGCTATTTAACCCGTTTGAAGGCACCGTGCCGTTCCAGATCCCCCAGTTTGGCGAAGGAGGCTGGGTACTGGAACTCTCCACGGCGGATGACGTTGTCCCCGGGACGGTCATCACCAAAGCCGTGGAATACCATCTGGCCGGACGAAGTATTTCGCTTTTCAGACGCCCTTAACTACAGTGATGCCGCCGCCCGCGCGGCGGTGTCATACAGGGAAGATATGGTCCGGAGCAACTGCGCGGTGTCACCAATAGACGCTCCGGAAATCCCGCTCTCCGCATGGATATTGATCAGACACGCTTCCCGCACGTCGCGGTATTTCATGCATAGCGCTTTCCCTTCCTCCGTCGTTGAGAAATAGAGCTCTTTTCCGGCTTTTTCACTCGTCACGTAGCCCGCCTTGACCAGCTTCTTCAGTGCATACGTCACCACATGGGTATCTTCCACGTTCAGGACAAAACAGATGTCGGCCAGCTTTTTTTTGCGGTCGCGGTGGTTCACGTGATGCAGAAGCGAGACATCAAAAGCGCCCATATCTGGCTCACCGGCTGCGGTCATGCAGCGCACCATCCATTTGTTAAACGCGTTGCTGGTCATGATCAACGCGTACTCCAGCTCTGATAATTCCGCGCAACGTTCCGATACCAGATGGCGAGAGGACACGATACGGCCATCGGTTATATCGTCGTGATTTGATGATCCAGCACTCTTCTTTGCAGTCATAACGTTCCTTACGGGGGGTGACGTTGGCCCGGAAATGTAAACTCATCGATAAAATAAGAACATTTTATTGATAAATTGTTTACATGTTTTTGTGGTTCAGATATAGCTTTTTAGTGCAGGTTCTGCGGAGCCTGACGCAAAACACAACATCGCGCGCCGCACTGCATCCCGCTTCGCCATGATGCGAAGTATTAAAAAAATAGCCGCCGGCGCGCAACGCTCACTTTGGATAGGGTAAACGTTTATGGACGGTTCGACACTGTTGCCGCTCATCGGTATACCGGTGGTGGTTATTGGTTTTGCTCTGCGTTTCAACCCGCTACTGGTGGTTGTGGTGGCGGGGCTGGCTACCGGACTGCTGGTTGGCATGGATTTTGGGATGTTGCTGGAGACCTTTGGCGAGAAGTTCGTCAACAGTCGTTCCCTGGCGACCTTTATTCTGATCCTGCCGGTTATTGGCCTGCTGGAATATTATGGGTTGAAAGAGCGGGCGCAGGCGTGGGTGGCAAAGATTGCCAGCGCCACCTCGGCACGTATTCTGATGCTCTATTTTGTGGCGCGTGAAGGGACGGCCGCGCTGGGATTGATGTCGCTGGGTGGGCATGCTCAGACGGTTCGTCCGCTGCTGGCACCGATGGCCGAAGGCGCAGCGCTCAATGAGTATGGCGAACTGCCGCAATATATCCGGGACAAGATCAAAGCGCATGCCGCGGCGTGCGACAACATCGCGGTTTTCTTTGGCGAAGATATTTTTATCGCGTTTGGCGCGGTGCTGCTGATCGACGCTTTCCTGAAAGAGAATGGGATACAGGGCATTGAACCGTTGCATATCGGTCTGTGGGCCATTCCGACCGCCATCGCGGCATTGATTATTCATATGACGCGCCTGTTGCGTCTGGATGCCAGCATCCGTCGTGACGTTATGTCCTGGCGCGCTGAGCAGGGTACACAGGAGATCGCGCCATGATGACCCTGATCACCATTAACCGCGTGTATTACCTGATCGGCTTTGTCGTGATGCTGCTGGTCGTGATGACCCTGCGCGATCGCGCGAATCCTAAACGTTTTACCACCGCGCTATTCTGGTTCCTGTTCGGCGGGATCTTCCTGTTTGGCGACCTGATGGTGCAGGAGCTGGGCAAATCCCTTGCTTATCGAATTATCGGCGGCTGCGTCATTGTGATTGCTCTGCTGGCGGGCTTTGGTCTGGTCGGGAAGGGGCATTATAAAATGGCTACCGATGCCGAGCGCGAAGCCTCGTCAACGCGGCTGAAAAACTGGCTTTTCCTGCCTGCGCTGATGATCCCGGTGGTTACGGTGATCGGGACATTATTCCTGAAAGGGGTGTCGATAGGGGGCGTATTCCTTCTTGACCAGAAACAGCTCACGCTGGCGGCACTGTGCGTCGCCTGTGTGGCGGCGATCCTGACCGGCTGGTGGCTGACAAAAGGCACGCCATTGCAGGCTATTCGCCAGTCCCGGCGCCTGGTCGACACCATTGGCTGGGCGGTGATTTTGCCACAGATGCTGGCCATGCTGGGCGGGGTGTTTGTGGTGGCGAACACCGGTGAGTCAGTCCAGAAGGTCGTTAGCCTGTTTGTGAACCCCGATAGCCGGTTCATGCTGGTGGTGATTTACTGCGTGGGCATGGCGCTTTTCACCATGATCATGGGCAACGCCTTCGCGGCATTCCCGGTGCTCAGCGCCGGTATCGCCTTGCCGTTCCTGATTAACGTTCACCATGGTAACCCGGCACCGCTGCTGGCGATTGGCATGTACGCGGGCTATTGCGGCACGCTGATGACGCCGATGGCGGCCAACTTTAATATCGTTCCGGCCGCGCTGCTGGAGCTTAAAGATAAGTACCAGGTGATCAAGATCCAGATCCCAACGGCGTTAACCCTGCTGGTGGTCAACGTGTTCTTAATGTATTTCCTCGTTTTTCGCTAAGCGCGGCAACGATCTAAGGAGCTGATATGGAATTAACGCAACACCAGGCCGACGCGTTTGCCCGCATGCCTTTGACCTATTTACGCCAGGAATATCCGAACCACATTATGCACCTGCTTAATGATGACGGTGATGTCCTGCCACCCCGTGAACTGCACCCCATTTTTTATGGCTGCTTCGACTGGCACTCGGCGGTGCACGGCTACTGGCTGCTGCTGCGCTGCGTGCGGCTTTACCCTGAACTGTCGTGCCGGGATGAAATTGTCGCCCTGTTTGATGAACACCTCACGCAGGAGAAGGTGGCGAAAGAGCTGGCCTATTTCAATGCACCGTTTCGCGCCTCGTTCGAGCGCCCTTATGGCTACGGCTGGCTTCTGGCGCTGGCGCAGGAGCTGAAGCAGTCCGCGTTACCTCAGGCCGCCAACTGGTATCAGACACTGCAGCCGTTAACGCAGGACATTCGCGACAGGCTGGTGGATTACCTCAGCAAACTCACCTATCCGATCCGTGTCGGTACGCATTACAACACCGCTTTTGCCCTGGCGCTGGGGATTGATTACGCCCGTGAAGTGCAGGATAACGCCCTTGAACAGGCTATTCTGACGGCGGCGACGCGTTTTTATCTGGCTGACACGCATTACCCGGCTCACTATGAACCGGGTGGTGATGAGTATATTTCCGGCGCGCTGACGGAAGCGCTGTTGATGAGTAAGGTGGCGGAGCATTTCCCGGCGTGGTTTGACGCCTTTCTTCCTGATGTGGGGTCTGTTTCGGCCCTGATGCACCCGGCAGAGGTGAGCGATCGTACCGACCCGAAAATTGCCCATCTGGATGGGTTAAACCTCAGCCGCGCCTGGTGCATGAAGCATATTGCCCGCGCATTGCCGGATAACCATCCGGGACAACAGGCGCTGCGCGAGGCAGTCAACCGACATCTGGCGGCAAGCGTCGAGCATGTGGTGGGAAGCCACTACAGCGGTGGACACTGGCTGGCGAGTTTTGCGCTGCTGGCGCTGGAGTAAATCACAGGTGCAGCGCGTAGTGCGCTGCACCGTGTTTATGCCGTAGCCTGACGCGTGGCGCGCAGCCGGCTCACGCTAAACATGACAGAAACCGCCGAAGCAATGACCGCAATCCACAGTGAATAATGAACGGCCCGATCGTCAAAGGCCGGCTGATTCTGCGTTGTGGCCAGCAGAACGCCGACCACGGCAGCCCCCAGGCATTGTCCAAACGTCCGCACGATAGCCAGTACGCCGGATGCGTAGCTGGCATACTCCCGCACCACGTTAGAGAGCATTTCCCGGTTATTGGGACTCTGGAAACAGCCAAAACCAATCCCGCACACCAGGCTTCGCAGGCAGATATTCCATGCGGAAGGGCTGGCGGGCAGTGTCGCGAGCAGGATCAATCCCACCACAAACACGATAAGCCCAAGGGTAGATATCAGCGGGGCTGAGATTGTGTCTGCCCAGCGACCCGCATGCGGTGCGATCAGTACGATGCCTATCGGCCAGGGCGTGAACAGCAGCGCGGAGACCACCGGACTGTAGCCATATACGCTCTGAAACAGGAACGGCAGGGCGATAAAGGTGATGCCCTGGCTCACAAACGAGGCCAGCGACGTGAGCGCGGCAAGCGTAAAGCGTCCGTTGTGGAAAATAACGGGAGGCAGTATGGGGCTTCGGGTGCGGCGAATATGCCAGACAAAGGTGATGGCGCTAATCGTGGCGAGCAGCGCCCAGCTGATAGCCTCGTGGCTGATGTGGTGCGAAGTATGCTGGAAACTGTTGGCCGTCATGATCATCGCCCCCAACAGGACCGCGGAGAGCAGTGCCCCCGGGGCATCGAACGGAGAGGGATCTGAAGCCGGCTGTCGTGGTAAGGCCTTACAGGCCAACAGCAGGGCAATCGTTCCGGGAACAAGGTTAATGGCGAATAACCACTGCCAGCGCAGTACGTCCAGGATCGTCCCGCCCAGTACGGGTGCAATGGCCGTGCTGGAGGCGATAAGCAGGGCGTGCAGTCCCAGAATGCGGCCAAGCAGTCGACCGGGGAAGACGGCGCGCAGTATCGCCGGGGCAATACTCAGTGTGGCCGCCCCGCCAATCCCCTGCAAAATCCGCATCCCGATCAGCATGTCCGGGGTGCGGGCCAGCGCGCAGCCGAGCGAGGTGAGTGTAAAGACGGCAAGTCCGGTCAGAAACACCGGGCGGTAGCCAACGCGGGCCGCCAGGGCAGCGAAGATGGCCAGAGTCATGGCCGCGGACAACAGATACCCATTGGCGAACCAGACGGCCACATTCGCGGGCACCTGCATCGCGCTGGCCATCGAAGGCAAGGCGATGTTGATCATGGTGCCATCAAAAACGCCCATCAGCGTGGTGGTCATTACCGCGGCCATCACCCGGGCGCGTTCATGGCCGGGCAATCCTTCGTCGCCGGGCTGGTTTGAAAATAGCGTCATCGTCGTAACTCCGGAAAGAATGTTGATGACGAAACTATAATCATGGGATATACAAGGCGGAAGACGCAGCAGTTGCACTGTTCAGTTGCATACAACGCCTTATCTGAGGATGCATCATGTTCGATCCGGATTTTAATTTGCTTGTCGCCCTCGACGTCCTGCTGGCCGAAGCCAGCGTGGCGGGCGGGGCGCGGCGTTTAAACCTGAGTACGTCAGCCATGAGCCGTACCCTGAGCCGGCTGCGAGAGGTGACCGGCGACCCGATCCTGGTGCGGGCAGGGCGTAATATGGTGCTGACGCCCTGGGCCGAGGCCACCCGGGAGCGAGCCCGAGGCGCCGTGTATGAGGCAAGAGCCGTACTGCAGCCCTCCACTGAAACGCTGAAGGTGGAAAACCTCGAGCGGCTGTTTACTATCAGAGCCAATGATGGTTTTGTGGTTGCATTTGGCCCATTGCTGATTGCCGCCGTGGCCGAAGCTGCGCCCGATGTGTGTATTCGGTTCTCGCCGAAGCCTGAGAAAACGTCACGCTATCTGCGGGAAGGGCTGGTTGACCTGGAAATTGGCGTGCAGAGCAACATGGGACCTGAAATACGCCTGCAGCGATTATTTCAGGATCGGTTCATTGCCGCGGTACGTAAGGGACATCCGCTGGCGGCACACCCCACGGTCAGCCTTCACGATTATGTTTCCTGGGGCCACGTGGTTGCCGCACCCGACGGGTCGCTACACGGCTTTGTCGACGATGCGCTGGCTGAAGTGGGGATGAAGCGCAAAATTGCCAGCGTCGTGCCCGGTTTCCCGACGGCGCTATCCGTGGCGCTGGCGTCCGATCTGATCGCTATGGTTCCGGCATTGTATCTGCTGAACCAGCCGATGGCGCAGAGTGTGCATGTCTTTGAACTGCCGTTTAAAACCCGAACCATTACGGTATCGCAAATGTGGCACCCGCGAATGGAAAGGGATCCGGGGCACCGCTGGCTGAGAGAGAAAGTGCTGGACGTGTGTCGGGCTGTGCAGCAACCACTCAGTGCTGAGTAACCCGCTTAGGCACGGACAAGATAAAGCGTGTCGACTGAGCATCCGATTCGACGCGGACTTTGCCATGATGCGCGGTGACAATTGACTTCACAATGGCAAGACCAATCCCGCTGCCTTCGCCTTTTCGCTGCCTTGAAGGATCCACCCGGTAAAAACGGTCAAACAGCCTGGGTAGATGTTCTTGCGGGACAGGTTTCCCGGGGTTGGCAATCATCAGCTCAAAATCGCTTTCCCGTTCGGCGATCGAGACGGTCACCGTCTTGCCTTCCGGCGTATAGCGCAGGGCATTGGATAACAGGTTGTTGATTGCGCGTCTGAACATCTGCGGATCGCCTTCGATCAGGCAGGGCATCCCGTGAAACGTCAGCGTGATATGACGTTCTTCCGCCCAAGCCTCGAAGAAATCAAAGACTTTAACGACCTCCGCGCTTAAATCAAACATCACCCTGTCCGGGATCAGCTGATTATTATCCGCCTGCGCCAGGAACAGCATATCGCTGACCATCCGGGTCATCCGGTTATACTCTTCAAGGCTGGAGTAGAGGATATCTTCCAGCTCTTTCGGCGTCCGGTTCTGGCTGAGTGCGATTTCAGTCTGGGTCACCAGATTGGTGATGGGGGTTCTGATTTCGTGGGCGATATCGGCAGAAAAATTCGCCTGGCGGGTGAACACATCTTCAATCTTTTCAATCATATGGTTGAACGAAATCACCAGTTGCTCCAGTTCAACCGGAACGCGCGACGGTTCCAGCCTCGCATCGAGATTTTCAGAGGTGATATTTTTAATGGCATTGCTGACGTTACGCAGCGGCAGGTGTCCCTGACGGACCGCGATTCGAATGATAAGAATAATCAGCAGGCTGATCACCACGGCAATCGCAATCAGGTTCTTTTTCAGCGCATCGAGGTAATGGAGATGGAAATTAATTGAAAGCCCGATCAGCATAACGTAATTCTGCGCTTTTCCCTGCAGCGTTGCCGTGCCTGACGAGGCGATAATCCGGTACGTGTCACTTTTCATCTCAGCGCCGGAATGACTCTGCAGGGTGGGGGCATCTACCGTCCAGAGAAACACATCCCGTGCCCGACTGTGCGTGCTGAACGCCGCCGTGTTCACGGCAGGGCGTAACGCTGCCCCCTGCGCCGTACTGAACAACACCTCCCCACGCGCGTCGAGAAGCAGAACCGCAACGTTACGATAGCTGGCAATTGACTCTTTGATTTTACTGATTTTCTTCTCGTCCGGATCTGCCGGGGACTGCAGGATACGGTGCATCGCGGTACTGATTTGCTGCAGATCGTTGATATCCTGCTCGGCAAAATGCTTTTCAACGGAGTGCAGCATAAACCAGGTGAAGGCGAAAAATGCCAGTATCGTGGAGAGGCTGATAAAAAACGTCAGCCTCAGGGCTAATGAAAAAGGGCGTCCGGGTAATTTAACGCGCATCCGGTGCCTCCAGCATGTACCCCACGCCGCGGACCGTCTGGATCAGCTTCGGCTCATAATCATTGTCTATTTTCGCGCGAAGCCGTTTGACGGCGACATCAATCGCGTTGGTGTCGCTGTCAAAATTCATGTCCCAGACCTGGGATGCAATCAGGGAGCGGGGCAGCACTTCCCCCTGGTGTCGCATAAAAAACTCCAGCAGGCTGAACTCTTTACTGGTCAGCAGGATGCGGTTCCCTGCGCGGCTCACCTTTCTGGACACGAGATCAATCATCAGATCAGCCACCTGAAACTGGCTTTCTGTGATCACCGTATTGCCCCGTCGCAGAAGCGTCCTGACGCGGGCGAGAAGCTCCGCAAAGGCAAAGGGTTTGATCAGGTAATCATCCGCGCCCAGTTCAAGACCCTTCACCCGGTGTTCAATAGTGCCAAGGGCTGAGAGTAACAGAACCGGCATTCCCTTCCCGGCAGAACGTAGCATGCGGATGATATCCCAGCCGTTCACGTCGGGAAGCATGATATCCAGAATCAGGAGATCATACTCGGCGGTCATGGCGAGATGATATCCGGTCAGGCCATTGTCAGCGTGGTCCACCACAAACCCCGCCTCAGTCAGCCCCTTGCTGAGGTACTCCCCGGTTTTTATCTCGTCTTCAACGATCAGTATTTTCATCTTGCTCCCCTGACTGGCTGCTCTGGACATTCTAGAGAGCCTCAAACCGTTATCAATGACTTACGTTAAGAATGACAACATTGTCATTATCCTGTCACCAGGCAAACAGGAAGTACGCTGTAGAGTAACCCTGGTAATACTCTGGACTTCATTTGAAACATTTACCAGGCCTGCCTGGACGAGAAGCGTGATGTGCACATTAAAACGACTTAGCATTAGCACAATATTTTTCCTGGCGGGCTGCGTCTCGCTGGCACCAGAATATGCGCGTCCGCCAGCACCGGTTCCGCAGCAGTTCTCGTTATCCCGCAATAGCCTCACGCCGGTGGTAGCGGGGTATCACGACAGCGGATGGCGTAACTTTTTTGCCGATCCTCAGGTCGCAGCACTGATCGCCGAAGCCCTGAATAACAACCGAGATTTAAAAATGGCCGCCCTTAAGGTTGAAGAGGCGCGCGCGCAGTTCAACGTGACGGATGCCGACCGGTATCCGCAGCTGAATGCCTCGTCAGGTGTGACCTACAGCGGTGGGCTGAAAACGGACAAGCCGACCACACAGCAGTACGACGCAGGGTTGAACCTCAGTTACGAACTCGATTTCTTCGGCAAGCTCAGGAATATGAGTGATGCTGACAGACAGAACTATTTTGCCAGCGAGGAGGCCCGCCGTGCCGTGCATATCCTGCTCGTCTCCAGCGTGTCGCAGAGCTATTTCAGCCAGCAGCTGGCCTACAAACAACGTCGAATTGCCCGCGATACGCTAAAAAACTATCAACAATCCTGGGCTTTTGTTGAACAACAGCTGGTAACGGGCAGCACCAACGTTCTGGCACTTGAACAGGCCCGGGGGCAGATTGAAAGTACCCGTGCAGAAATAGCGAAAAGAGAAGGCGAGCTGGCTCAGGCCAATAATGCCCTGCAGCAGGTTCTGGGAACCTATCGCGCGCTGCCGGCAGAGAAAGGAGGCAGCGTCGATGAGATTTCCCCCGTCAAACTGCCGCCTCGTCTGCCGTCAGAAATATTGCTTCAGCGCCCGGACATTATGGAAGCGGAGTACCAGTTGAAAGCGGCTGATGCCAATATTGGCGCGGCGCGTGCCGCCTTTTTCCCGTCTATTACGCTAACCAGCGGGCTTTCAGCAAGCAGTACGGAATTATCCAGCCTCTTCACCGCAGGAAGCGGGATGTGGAATTTTATTCCGAAAATTGACATTCCTGTTTTTAATGCCGGAAGGAATAAAGCCAATCTCAAACTGGCTGAAATTCGCCAGCAGCAGTCAATCGTCAATTACGAACAAAAAATTCAGGCGGCTTTTAAACAGGTCGCCGACGCGCTCGCATTGCGGGACAGCATCAGTCAGCAACTTGACGCCCAGCAGCGTTATCTTGATTCGCTACATATCACCCTGCAGCGAGCCAGAGGTTTATATTCCAGTGGCGCGGTCAGTTACATTGAAGTGCTCGATGCTGAACGTTCTCTTTTTGCAACACAACAAACCATTCTCGACCTTATCTATTCCCGACAGGTGAATGAAATTAACTTATTCACCGCGCTGGGCGGCGGTTGGGTTGAGTAATTTCTTTTAATTACTCCATCAGGAAATCAAAAAATGAACAGTTTATTTAACGCGGTCGTACTGGGCGCACTCTCCGTTATATTTTCTGCAGGCCTGCATGCTGAAACACATCAGCACGGGGAGATGAGCACAGCAGCACAAGCCACGCCAGAGCAGGTCATCGCGGGAACCGGCGTGGTGAAAGCGGTTGATCTGAGCACTAAAAAAATCACTATCGCGCACGATGCTATTCCAGCGATTGGTTGGCCCGCCATGACCATGCGTTTCACCTTTGTCCAGGCAGACGAAACTATTCTTGCCTTAAAAGCCGGCAGCCACGTTAATTTTACGTTTGTTCAGCAGGGCAATATCTCTTTACTCAAGAGCATTAAATAGCGAGAAAAAGCATGGCCTCTTTAAGAATAAAGTTTGCTGCCGTCATCCTCGGCAGCCTTATTGCAGGAGGGCTGATTTCAGTTATCGCCTGGCAGTCGGTGCATCCCGCAGAAAAAACAGAACAGACCACGACGGAGAGAAAAGTTCTTTTCTGGTATGACCCGATGAAGCCGGATACCCGGTTTGATAAACCCGGCAAGTCTCCGTTTATGGATATGGATCTGGTGCCGAAATATGCCGATGAAAATGACGAAAAAAGCAGTGAGGGTATTCGTATTGACCCGACGCAGGTTCAGAACCTGGGACTCAAAACGCAGAAAGTGACGCGGGGAGCGCTGAATTACGCCCAGACCATACCGGCCAACGTCAGTTATAACGAATATCAGTTTGTCATTGTGCAGGCGCGTTCTGAGGGTTTCGTTGAGAGAGTGTACCCACTGACCGTGGGCGATCATGTTAAAAAAGGGACGCCGCTTATCGATATCACCATTCCGGAATGGGTAGAAGCGCAAAGCGAGTTCCTGTTGTTATCGGGTACCGGCGGAACCCCAACCCAGATAAAAGGTGTTCTGGAGCGACTACGTCTTGCCGGCATGCCGGAAGAGGATGTTCAACGACTGCGTGCGACCCGGAGTATCCAGACCCGTTTTACTATCAAGGCCCCTATAGATGGCGTGATTACGGCGTTTAACCTGCGCGCGGGCATGAACATTACCAAAGATAATGTGGTGGCACAGATACAGGGGATGGATCCGGTCTGGATCAGTGCGGCCGTGCCGGAATCCATTGCGTATCTTCTCAAAGACAGCTCGCAGTTTGAAATTTCAGTGCCCGCGTACCCGGATAAATCGTTTGCCGTTGAAAAATGGAACATTCTCCCCAGCGTGGATCAAACTACCCGCACGCTGCAGGTCCGTCTGCAGGTCTCCAACCAAGACGAAAGCCTGAAACCCGGCATGAACGCCTACCTGAAACTGAACGCCAGGAGCCAGGAGATGCTGCTGATCCCATCCCAGGCCGTGATTGATACGGGCAAAGAACAGCGGGTGATTGTGGTCGATGCGGAAGGGCGTTTTGTGCCAAAAAACATTCATGTTCTGCATGAATCTCAGCAACAGTCCGCGATTGGCAGCGGACTGAACGAAGGCGATTCTGTCGTGGTCAGCGGTCTGTTCCTGATTGACTCCGAAGCCAATATTAGCGGTGCGCTGGAGCGCATGCGTCATCCTGAAAAAACTCACGACGCGCATTCGGGCCATTAAGGAGACGATGATGATTGAATGGATTATCCGGCGCTCCGTCGCCAACCGTTTCCTGGTGATGATGGGCGCTTTGTTTCTCAGCGTCTGGGGAACATGGACTATCATCAATACCCCTGTGGATGCATTGCCCGATCTGTCTGATGTGCAGGTGATCATTAAAACCAGCTATCCCGGTCAGGCTCCGCAGATTGTTGAAAATCAGGTCACGTATCCGCTCACGACAACCATGCTGTCGGTACCCGGCGCAAAGACCGTGCGTGGTTTTTCCCAGTTTGGTGACTCCTATGTTTACGTCATTTTTGAAGACGGTACTGACCTCTACTGGGCTCGCTCGCGCGTTCTGGAATACCTGAACCAGGTTCAGGGCAAATTGCCTGCCGGTGTAAGCTCAGAAATAGGACCAGATGCCACCGGTGTCGGCTGGATATTTGAATATGCCCTGGTGGATCACAGCGGAAAACACGATCTTGCAGAACTGCGTTCCCTTCAGGACTGGTTCCTGAAATTCGAACTGAAAACCATCCCTAACGTCGCGGAGGTTGCGTCAGTAGGCGGCGTGGTTAAGCAGTATCAGATTCAGGTTAATCCGTTGAAGCTGGCGCAGTACGGTGTCACGCTGCCCGACGTTAAACAGGCTCTCGAATCATCTAACCAGGAAGCAGGGGGATCATCCATTGAAATGGCGGAAGCGGAGTACATGGTCCGCGCCAGCGGTTACCTTCAGTCCATTGATGATTTCAATAATATCGTCCTGAAAACGGGCGAGAACGGCGTGCCGGTTTATCTGCGCGATGTGGCCCGCGTGCAAACGGGCCCGGAAATGCGGCGCGGCATTGCAGAGCTTAACGGCCAGGGCGAAGTTGCTGGTGGCGTCGTGATCCTGCGCTCGGGGAAAAACGCACGTGAAGTTATTACCGCAGTGAAAGACAAACTGGAGACGCTGAAAGCCAGCCTGCCAGAGGGTGTCGAGGTGGTGACCACCTACGATCGCAGCCAGTTAATTGACCGCGCCATTGATAACCTGAGTAACAAACTCCTTGAAGAGTTTATCGTGGTGGCCATCGTCTGTGCGCTGTTCCTCTGGCATATCCGCTCTGCGCTGGTGGCGATCGTTTCTCTGCCGCTTGGCCTGTGCATTGCCTTTATCGTCATGCATTTCCAGGGGCTAAACGCCAATATTATGTCTCTGGGCGGGATTGCCATTGCCGTGGGGGCGATGGTGGATGCCGCCATTGTGATGATTGAAAATGCGCATAAACGGCTGGAAGAGTGGGATCATCAACACCCTGAGGAGCAGATAGACAACGCAACCCGCTGGAAGGTCATTACCGATGCGTCCGTTGAAGTGGGCCCGGCGCTGTTTATCAGCCTGCTGATCATCACCTTGTCGTTCATCCCCATTTTCACGCTTGAGGGACAGGAAGGGCGCCTGTTTGGGCCGCTGGCCTTCACGAAGACGTATGCCATGGCGGGCGCGGCCGCGCTGGCGATCATCGTCATTCCTATACTGATGGGGTTCTGGATCAGAGGGAAAATCCCCGCGGAGACCAGCAACCCGCTGAACCGACTGCTGATTAATGCCTATCACCCGTTATTGCTTCGCGTGCTCCACTGGCCGAAAACGACCTTGCTGGTTGCGGCGTTAACTATTTTTACGGTCATATGGCCGCTGAGTCAGGTCGGGGGGGAATTTCTGCCAAAGATCAATGAGGGCGATCTGCTGTACATGCCTTCAACGTTACCTGGCGTATCGCCGGCAGAGGCTGCCGCGCTCTTGCAGACGACAGACAAATTAATCAAAACCGTCCCTGAAGTGGCCTCCGTATTTGGTAAGACCGGTAAGGCCGAAACGGCGACCGACTCCGCGCCACTGGAAATGGTCGAAACCACCCTTCAGCTTAAACCTGAAGATCAGTGGCGACCAGGAATGACGATTGACAAGATCGTTGATGAACTGGATAAGACCGTGCGTTTGCCCGGCCTGGCTAACCTCTGGGTACCGCCGATCCGTAACCGTATAGATATGCTCTCCACCGGCATTAAAAGCCCAATCGGTATCAAGGTGTCTGGCACCGTTTTGTCTGATATTGATGTCACGGCACAACGTATCGAAGCGGTGGCCAAAACCGTGCCGGGCGTGGTTTCAGCACTGGCAGAACGTCTGGAAGGCGGACGCTACATCGACGTGGATATCAACCGCGAGAAAGCCTCCCGATACGGAATGACGGTGGGTGATGTGCAGCTGTTTGTCTCATCAGCCATCGGTGGCGCAACAACCGGCGAGACGGTTGAGGGCGTAGCCCGTTACCCGATCAATATCCGCTACCCTCAGGATTACCGAAACAGCCCACAGGCACTGAAACAGATGCCCATTCTGACGCCCATGAAACAGCAAATTACCCTGGGCGATGTCGCTGATATTCGTGTCGTTTCCGGACCTACCATGCTGAAAACGGAAAATGCCCGTCCTGCCAGCTGGATTTATATTGATGCCCGTGGCAGGGATATGGTGTCGGTTGTGAACGACATTAAAACCGCTATCAGCCAGCACGTAAAATTAAGACCGGGCACCAGTGTCTCTTTCTCCGGACAGTTTGAATTGCTGGAGCACGCCAATAAAAAACTGAAACTGATGGTGCCGATGACGGTAATGATCATATTCATTTTGTTATATCTGGCATTCCGTCGTGTTGATGAGGCACTGCTTATTCTGATGAGTCTGCCATTCGCCCTGGTCGGCGGAATTTGGTTCCTGTACTGGCAGGGCTTCCATATGTCCGTGGCGACCGGAACCGGCTTTATTGCCCTGGCCGGGGTGGCAGCAGAGTTTGGCGTGGTGATGCTGATGTACTTGCGTCATGCCATTGAAGCCCATCCGGCGCTTGCCCAGCGGGAAACCTTTACCGCGGAAGGGCTCGATGAAGCCCTTTATCAGGGGGCGGTACTCCGCGTGAGACCGAAAGCAATGACCGTAGCGGTTATCATTGCCGGTCTGTTGCCCATCCTCTGGGGAACCGGTGCGGGCTCAGAAGTCATGAGCCGGATAGCCGCGCCGATGATTGGAGGAATGATTACGGCTCCGCTGTTATCCCTGTTCATTATTCCGGCCGCCTACAAATTAATCTGGCTGCGAAGACATAAATAAACGCGCGACGATATTAAAAGGACACGCTGGAGTGTCCTTTTTTATGCGTATGGGGCAGGGGGTTATTCCCCGTATGGCCCAGTGACAGAAATGTCATCAGCCCGTCACGGGATAAACAGAGGTCGGTTTTTATAATCAATGATAATTCAGACGCCGATGCATTTATCTCTGACTTTTCATTCAGCGATATTGCAGAGCATGTAAACTTAGGAGATTCGACCATGAAAAAGATCCTGTTATCCATTGTCACCATTATGGCTGTCACCTCATCTGGCTGGGCAGCAGAAACGATCAACATGCACGACCAGGTTAATAACGCTCAGGCAACTGCGCATCAAACCATGGCTGAGATGCACAAGAAAATGCTCAAAGCTGGCCCCTGTAATACTACTCCCGAATCGGCAAAGTCTTTCTCTGCAATGAATGAGCATGAGAAGGCCGCCGTTGTGCATGAAACGGCGAACAATGGGCAGTCTTCTGTTATTCACCAGCAACAGGCAGAGAAACATCGCCGTATGAATCAGGCGAATTAACTGGCGCGTGGTGGATGTCACGGGTATACGCTCCTCGAGTGAGGGGCGTTTTCAGCATCTTTTAGAAGGTCGCAGTAAGAATGCAGCCACCGCTGAGCAGTATCATGCCGATACGGAGAAGCGCTGCAGTTGGTTTGCAGACATGACCAGGCGAGGTTACAGCGCGCGAGAATGTTCTTCTCTCTGGCTATCGTTTTTCGCCATATCCATTAATAGTGCGATACCAATATAGTTACTCCAGTTAAACGCATTTTGAAGCACGACTACCGCATTGCCTTTTTGTTTATCGAAACCGATAAAGCTTGAGTAGCCGCCAATATAGCCTACCTGATAAGTAATTTTTTCCAGACCGATAAAGTCGGTGGTCCAGGCAATACCCTGTACACCATCGGGGCGTTGAATATCGGTATTACTGACTTCAGCAAAGACGCTATCCAATAAGCGATTGTCGGTTGTCGCCACGTGATAGCGGGCATACGCGGCCAGATCTTCGGCGTTACTGTATAAACTCGCTGCCGCTACCATGTTGTTGGAAAAATGCCAGTCGGGCGTCAGCTGCCCGCGCGGGATGAATTTGGGCTGATCGCCAGCATGGCCAAGCGCACGCTGCGGGTATCCCTTTAACGTCTGGGGAGTAAAACTACTGTTAGCCATTTGCAGCGGTTGAAAAATATAGCGCGAGGCTAAACTCTGAATATCTTCGCCGGTTTTGTGTTTCAGGATATAGCCAATCAGGGCATAGCCGGTATTAGAGTATTGCGGCATTTTATGCTGCGGCGCATGCCAGTTGGCTAAATAGCGCAATACGTTGTCGCTATCCAGTTCGCCATAAAAGTTATCGCCACTGCTTAAATAGCTGATGAATTTTCCCAGCATCGGAACATCCATATTCTGACGGGGCAGGCCAGAGGTGTGGGTCACCAGTTCCAGTAGAGTAATTTTTTGTGCATCTGCGCTTAAGGGCGTACCCGGTGGCAGCAATGTCGCCAGGTTATCGTCCCAACTCAGCCTTCCTTCGTTCACCAGACAAGCCACCACTTCCGCCGTAATCCCTTTGCTGAGCGAACCGAGGGCAAACAAGGTATTGGACCCGATCGGGTAGCGATTGGCCGCATCAGTTACGCCCCAACTGTAAAACTGCGGAGAACCGTAATTATGGATCACCGCAACCGTCATCCCGGGAACGGATTTTTGCGCCATATAGTGACGGACCACGCTATCAACGTCGCCGTCCAGCGATTTATGGGTGAGGAGTTCCTGTGTTCCTGCCGGGGAGGACATTTGCGAGAGGGTGCCACAACCGCTCAGTGACGGGATAACAAGCAGAAGCCAGCGAAATTGTTGAGTTATGTTCTGCATACCTGTCATGTGTGGTGGTCATTAGAGCGCCCGGAATGTATCACACCTGGCCTGCGTAAACGCCATTTTTCTACGCTTTAGCCGCCAGGGGCGATTTCTGCGGTTATCCCGCCTTTATTACGCAGAAATAGTGGTTTGACAGGAATAGACGTTTTACGGGTACTCATGTGCGCCGTTTGCTTTAGATAATCCCTAAAGTGCAGCGTCTGTCTGTGGAGTTGATAATCTTCCTCACTGGCGTAAATCTCATAGAAATACCAGCGGTGGGGATCATCTACGTCTGTCGCGGCATACATGGCAAGCACGCCTTTTTCTATGTTGAGCGACTGAGCCATTTCAGGAAGGACAATGTTTTTGAATTCGGTCTGATATTCCGGCTTCACCTCAACTACCACCAGATTATTGATGGTCCGCTCATCGGGTATGATGTGTTTGTCCCCTGTAAATTGCGGCACGAGTGTGATTTTCAGCTTCCGATCAATCATATCAGGTGCTTGAGTAACAAACGCTTTGTATGGAGCGGCATCCAGATGTTTGCGGTAGGCCAACTCGCTTGCATAAAGCTCAACCATATATGCCTGACGCGCATTGTCACTGCGTTTCAGCGCGTACATCGCCAGCGTGCCCACTTCATGATCAACCGAAGCGGTGATTGTTTGCCTGGCAACTTCATCAAAATGCCTGTCCCGATCGGGTGTGATGCTTATCTCAACGATATTCATCACGGGCGTATCCTGTATGCCCTGACTTTCTGCAAAGGCAGGGCTGCTTATTAGCAGGAAAGTTAAAAACATGAGACTCTTTTTCATGATGATCCTTTTTCTAAACCAGAGACAGGCTACCGCGTCCAGACCTGCTTAACATCTTTGGTATGCGGCGTATTTTGCGCCATAACCCCCGTCAGAAAGTGGGGCTGATAGCATTCTTCCAGATAGCGGATCGCCTCCGGACTCAGCTGCAGACTCACGGCGTTTACTGCACCTTCGACATGACGTTTTTGCGTGGCACCGACAATAGGTGAGGTGACCCTGGTCAGTAGCCAGGCGAGAGATATTTCCGTCATGGATACCTGATACTCTTCGGCAAGCTCGGCAACGCGTTCGATAATGATCCGATCTTGTTCTGCCGTCCGGTCATACTTCCCGCGGGCGTAGTCATCCTCGACGGCTCGCCGCGTGTGGCCTTCTTTGCGGGAGAGGCGGCCGCTTGCCAGCGCGCTATAGGGCGTCAACGCGATCCCATCCTCAGCGCATAAACCGAAGAGCTCACGTTCATCTTCACGCATAATCAGGTTGTAGTGACTCTGCATGGAAACAAAGGGCGTCAGCCCTTCGCGTTCTGCAAGCGCGTTCGCCTTAGCCAGCTGCCAGGCGTAGCAGTTTGAGATCCCTATAGCGCGCACTTTGCCGGCAGTAACGGCGGCATGCAGCGCTTCAAGCACCTCGAGAACGGGCGTGTTGTAATCCCAGATGTGGTAAATGTAGAGGTCTATGTAGTCCATACCCAGATTTTGCAGACTCAGATCCAGCGAGCGGGCTATTGCCTGTTTTCCGCTGATCCCCTCGGCATTTTGCGCGTGCGTCCGCGGCAGAAACTTTGTAGCCAGCACCACATCATCGCGCTTCGCCATGTCACGCAACGCCCGGCCAACAAACCGTTCACTCGAACCGTTCTGGTAGGCGATGGCGGTATCGTAAAAATTGATGCCCTGTTCAAGGCCGTAGCGAATGATCTGCCGGCTTTCCGTTTCGTCCAGCGTCCAGCGATGCTGGCCTGTCAACGGATCGCCAAACCCCATGCATCCCATGCAGATGCGAGAGACAAGTAAGTCACTTTTACCGAGCCGGGTATACTGCATCGTTATTCTCCTTCCGAATTATTCACCAATAGCGTTAAGCAGGTCGACAAGCCTTGACGCGTGCCCCCGGGCAAGCGTTTTTTGCTGGGCGATTTTCTCGGCATCCCTGTCGGCGTAGCTGATACCGCAGGTATAAATCGGTGCCAGCATCTCAAGATTGCACAGCCTTGCCGTCGTCTCGAAGGCAATGAGATACTCCTCAATGGTGTGGCCAAAGAAACCGTCAGCGGTGTAAAGCACTTGCGGTGCCCCCGTTGTGAAGGAGAGAACCAGCTTTTTACCACCCAGTTTCGCCGTGGAACCATGCGCGAAACCGTGAACAAAAACTTCATCCAGCCACTGTTTCATGAGTCCCGGGAGTCCGTACCAGGAAAAAGGGAACTGCCAGACAATCACATCGGCCCTGAGCAGGCTTTCCTGCTCCGCTCCGATATTGAATTTGCCGTCCGGATAGAGCCAGTCCAGACGACGAATTTCAGCGTCGGGCAGGGCTGTCGCCACCTCGTCAAGGATGGTGGCGTTGGCGACAGAATGGTTAAGTTCTGGATGTCCGGAAACGATAAGGATATTTTTCATTTCAATTAGTTATGCAGAATTGATGAATGTTTAACTCAGGCGTGTTTTCAGATGCAGCGTCTTAAAAAGACGGGACGTCAGCCACGCCGTGCTTTTAGTTTTTAAATTCTTCTGAGAAGAGATTTTCCCAGTTAATAAAGGAGCCAAGAGGAATGCACTCGAAGCTTAATAAGCCTGCTTTCGCCAGAGGGAATTCGGCCATTACGTTCATCGCTTCCTCGACAGCGTCACATTCAAGGAAAATAGCGACGCCGGGTCTGTCCTGACGAAAGTAGATGTCGCGGATGACGCCGGATTTATACAGTCCCCAGGCGTGCAATGCTTCAGCAGTAAGGTGCGGTGCATATTTTTCCGGCGATGCACCCGCGGCGGGAATATCCAGACATAAAATTCGCATCAGTCGCTCCAGTAATCAGTTTTCAGTGAGAAGAGCAGAAAGTATAAGAGCCTCAATGTATGAAGATAAGGCGAGCATTGACTTAAGCATCTTTAGTCTGTACTTAATAATCAGGCGGTAATTGCTTAAGGAAAATGCTATGAATAACGCTCTTTATAATCAGATCCGCATCTTTCAGAGCATTGCGCGTGAAGGAAATATCTCGGCAGCCGCGAGGAAACTTGAAATCACGCCGCCCTCCGTCAGCAATGCGCTTAAGTTGCTGGAAGAGCATATTGGTCATCCGCTTTTTGTGCGCACGACCCGGCGTATTGAGCTGACCGAAACCGGGCAACAGTTGCTGGAACAAACGGCCGCCGCGGTGGATTCGCTGGAAAAATCGCTGGAAAGCATTCGCGATCGGAATCAGGAACCCTCTGGCGTGGTAAGAATTACGCTCTCGCGTTTCGCCTATCTGTTAATTCTCAAGCCTGCAATGGCTGCGTTCTGTCAGCAATACCCAAGGATTCAACTGGAAATTTCGGTCTTCGACGGTACCGTGAATATTATCGAGGAGCGTTTTGATCTGGGGATTCGTTTTGGCGATATTCTGGAGGGTGGGGTGGTAGCACGGCCGTTAATGAAACCGTTTCGTGAAGGGTTATACGCATCCTCTGCCTATCTCGCTGAACAGGGTATACCTGAGGTGCCGGCAGATCTTAGTCATCACCGATTGATTGGTTACCGTTTTATCACTAACAACCGCATCCTTCCGTTGATCCTGAACGATCGCGGAGAACAGTTAACCGTTGAGATGCCCGGGCAGTTAATCAGCAACGATATTGATGTTATGGCAGACGGAATTCGTAACGGACTGGGAATTGGGCGCTTGTTCGAACCCATCTGGCGGTTACAGCCAGATCGGGAACAATTTGTACCTGTGATGGAGAGCTTCTGGAAAACCTATCCGCCAGTGTATCTCTATTACCCGAAAAACGCGGGGAAAACGAAAAGGGTGAAAGCCCTGATTGATTTTCTGATCTCCGCGACCGAGCGATAAGGTTGCGCAGGCACAGGGCGAAGTCACGCCAATAGTGGCGGGAATGTGTTTAACGCAGCATGTTATTACATGTCTGGCGGATTTGCTGGCGCCAGGCGCGATTATGAAGGGTAAATAGCAGCATCGTATAGAAGGAAGACGATCGTATACAGAAACCGCTGAGCAGCAACATGACAACACTCACCAGTGCGGCTGTTAAATTGACGCCTGGCCAGATGGTGCCGCTCAGCGCCGCAATCAGATAAACGACCGTCAGCAGAAGGCTTATGAATGCCAGAGAAAGATGTACCCGCACGGCGCGAATACTGCCTTTACCCATCATAAACATCGTCAGACCGTTGATGCCGGCGAACAGAAGGGCAATCAGCACTACCCACACAAATACCTTTTCTGCCGGCTGATTGAGTGCGGCGAATACGCCGTAGCCCAACCATAGCTGCGGAATAGCAAAACTGACAATCACCCCGAGGGTGCTGATTCCCGCAGGGATGCCTATCGTATGTAGCCCCACGGGCTTACCCATCTGCTGGGCCAACTGCGTTTTCAGTTCTTGCAGCTGCGAATCGTTGGCATTGTTTATACGTACAGCTATGTCGTTACAGTGTTGTAGACGACGGGATAGCTCTTTAAGCATTTGAATACTCTAGGCTTAACGCTTAATTAATGATTTCGATGATAGCAGTGTTAAAACGTTGAGCCAATATCCTGTGGTCAGCCAGGATGGCCTGGAATTAGAAAAGGGTAGGATTGCATAATGAGTGTTGCCCATGAATGGATCATAATAGTCAATTTAACATAATATACATTATGCGCACCAACATAGATTAAGGCAGAATCTGGCTTTTTGTGGTCATCCTTGTTCTGGTGTTTAACAGTCTCTAATGCACCTTATCTGCTCCGAATCCTCTAAACCTGCATAGCCATCTTCATTCACGCTGTTTATTCTCTGACTTCTCTGCCGGCGCTGCATACCAGTTATCTTCCGTCACGACGACCGCGCCTTCTGGTTGCATCACAAAGTTTGGCGACATGATTTGTACATTAAACTCGTTAAAGACATCCTGAATATTGCTGTGCAGTTCATTGCGGGCCTCCGCCAGTGATTGCCCGGCACACAGCTTCACCTGAAGTTCATAAGCAATATACCAGTCCATCAAACTCAATTGTCTTACCAGCGGCTGTTGTGACTGATCGATACATTTCGCCCGTCTGGCGGCAATCTCCAGCATGGCATGAACTTGCCGCCATGGCGTGTCGTATCCGATAGTGACACCTGTCGTCAGGTTCACGCCACCATCTGGATTTTGCGCGCTGAGATTAGTGATTTTGCCGCTAACTACGACAGCATTCGGTACGGTTACAACGTAATTCTCCCGCGTAATGATTTTCGTCGCGAGCATACCTATCTCGGTGACCAACCCTTCGTTATCCGCGACCCGAATGATGTCGCCTTTTCTCAATGCTCGCGAGTAAATCAGTACCAGGCCACTCATGGCATGATTCATCACCCCGGCAGATCCCAGGGTCAACATCAGCCCAAAGAATACACTGATACCTTTAAAGGCCAGTGAATTGGCCCCCGGTAAAAACGGGTATGCTGCAGACAGAGCAAATAACCACACCACCACAGAAATTAACTTCCGCGTCGCGCCGACGGTTTCAGGATGGATCCCTGGAAGGTGTAAACGCCCTGCTTCTACCTGATTTAACAAGACTTTAAGGAGTTTTAGAATGAAGGCTGTGATAAGAAAAATAATCAGGACGATCAAAATGCCCGGCATAGCCGAGACAATCGACAGTGCAATATCCCGCAGAACACGCATGGTCCAGTCACCCAGCGATGCCCCCCAAACGCGCGTCCAGGGAAACAGACTGAATGCCCAACTTAGCCAGATATAAAGCCCGAGAATACCCAAAATAATCATCAGCAAAGCATACAAACGAGTCTCAATCGCGCCGACAAACCTGCGCCAGCTTTGTGGAATGATACTGCGGTTCTCAAGAATGCGGCCTCGGTAAAAACGCCTTACTCCACGCCATGACCGCCAGGCACCGTACCAGAAAACAAACAGTGCCAGCAGCCCTGCGGCCGTTTTGCCTGCCGATAATGCCAGCCACCCGGCGTCATATTGATCGCGAAGTGCCGTACGTTGTGCCTCCATTCGGGTCAGCACACGTTGAGCAGCTTCATCAAGCGTCAGGTCGTCACCCTCATCGAGATCGTCTTGTGCCAGTAACATCACCGGCTTGCCGTTCATCACAATCAGTCTTCCCGGTTGGTTGTAACGGGTAACCGGAATAATTTTCAGGGGCTCCCGAACATCCTGTTGAGAGAAATTGCGCAGCGTATTACGAATGCGCAAAACTCGCTCTTCAGGCGTGGTCAGACCGAATTTTGCCTGCAGCATAACTATCGGCTGATGGAAAATATAAACCGTTCTGGCGCGCTCCCGATCTGTCGGCTCCTGGCGCGGCTCTGCGGCTACGCTGAGAAAGGAGATTACCGAGAGCAAGCATGACACTGTAACGAGCAGAATCCTCTTCATTTCCACCCCCTGAAACGCAAGATTATTGTTATTTTTCAATACGCCCAGAGAATGGCTGATCTCTGCTTTTTGAGCATAGACCAGCTCGACTCTTCTGCAACTGTCTTAAAAAAACCATAATGCACAATATTGCTTGAAATTGCACGAAATTGGCGACTAATATGAAGCCAGAAACAAAAGACGCACAAACGTGCAAACTCATGCATTTTTACTTACTGAGGTTGATATGACACAACAGTTGATTTTAATCGCCGGCCCCTATCGTAGCGGCACCGATGGCGTGCAGGCGCGCATTGATGAAAACCTTGCTCGTCTTGAAAATGCGGCGTTAGCCGTCTATCAACGTGGCCACGTTCCGGTTATTGGCGAATGGCTGGCCTTACCGTTGGCAAAAGCGGCTGGCTCGAAATCGATGGGTGATGAAATCAGTGAAGCAATGCTGTATCCCGTCGCGCACCGACTCATTGCGAAATGTGATGCTATCTACCGGATTGCCGGCGCGTCCAAAGGGGCCGATATGGACATTGAGGTGGCGCAAACGCTGGGGCTTAAGATTTACACTGCGCTTGAGGATATCCCTCAGGTTTGATGTTGCCTGCCAGCCTGTCGGCTTACCGACAGGCCGGATCATAAAGGCTTTTCGCGTGGGTTATGCCTTTTCCGGTTCAGAGGTCATCACCACGGAAACCCCCTTTTCTTTTACCGCGTTAATCCAGGCGCTATCGGTATCGTCTTCAACGACAATCGTGTTCACCAGCGACAGATCGCCAATCACAAAAGATGACGCGGTATTGATTTTTTCGGGGGAAGCCAGCACAACCGTTTCGGCGGCTCTGCCGGAAAATGCACGTTTGATACTCGCCTCTTCAAAATCACCGGTCGTCAGGCCCGCATCAGGATGGATGCCGGTCACTCCCATAAAGAACAGGTCCGCATGGATTTTTTCGATGCCTTCGATAGCAGCCGCGCCGACCGCAACAATAGAGTGTTTATACAGACGGCCACCGATCAGGATAACCTCAATGGAGGGATGTTCGACAAGTCCCAGCGCAATGCCAGGGCTGTGCGTGACCACGGTTATCTTTAAATCAGGAGGTAAAAACGTAATCAGCTCTGAGGTGGTCGTGCCGCCGTCAATGATCACCACCTGGCCGTCAGAAATCAGCTGCGCACCTTTACGGGCGACATTTTTCTTGGCATCCATCTTTACCGATTTACGCTCAGCAAACGGGGCAATGGCCGAGGATGACGGCAGCGCCCCGCCGTGAACACGCTGTAAACGCCCTTCTGCCGCCAGCTCGCGTAAATCACGCCGAATCGTGTCTTCAGACACCGCGAAGAGCGTGCTGAGCGCTTTCGACTGGACCTGACCTTCAGCCTCGAGCTTTTCAAGGATCAATTGTTTTCGCTGCGTTGTGAGCATAAGGAATTCCTGATATTGCACGTTCAATCTTGAAACTGCACGACAATGCTGTTTATGATAATTACTCTACGTAAGGAGGAACAAACGTGCAATCAAAACGTGCAGATGTACGCATCATAGAAAGTGAAACACTGTCTGATAACTGGTACATCCTGAAAAAATATACCTTTGATCTGCAGCGACGCGATGGCGAATGGCAGCGGCAAAATCGCGAAGTTTACGACCGGGGAAACGGAGCCACCATCCTGCTTTATAACCGGGATAAAAAGACGGTGATCCTGACCCGCCAGTTCCGCTTCCCTGTCTTTATTAACGGGCACAAAGATGACCTTATTGAAGCTGCTGCGGGCTTGCTCGATAACATGGATCCGGAAAGCAGGATTAAAGCAGAAGCGGAAGAAGAGACCGGCTATAGCGTTTCCCGCGTTGAGAAAATTTTTGAAGCTTACATGAGCCCGGGCTCCGTCACTGAAAAACTCTATTTTTATCTCGCCGAATACCAGCCGAAAGACAGAACCAGTGAAGGCGGTGGACTCAAAGCGGAGGGTGAGGATATCGACGTACTGGAAATGACGCTGGAAGAGGCACTGCGCGGCATTGAAACGGGCAGGATTGTCGACGGGAAAACCATCATGCTGCTTTATCATGTTGCCCTGAAAGGCATTCTGTAATTGCCGCAGGACAGACACCTGCCGCAGTGCAGGTGTCTGCGTGTGCTATTCTTGCTGAAGCATGCACAACGGAGATGCAAAGATGGCTGACTGGAACCCTTCCCTGTACCTGCGATACGGAGCCGAACGTACGCGCCCCGCCGCTGAATTGCTCGCCAGAATTCCCCTGGATGACGTGTCATCCATCGTCGATCTGGGCTGCGGGCCTGGAAACAGTACGGCGCTGTTAAAACATCGCTGGCCTTCAGCGCACGTCACAGGGGTCGATAACTCACCTGCGATGCTCGACGAAGCCCGCAGCGCCTTACCGGATTGCCACTTTGTTGAGGCCGATATCCGCCAGTTTAAGCCCGGCCAGCCGCTGAGCCTGATTTACGCCAATGCCTCATTGCAGTGGGTGCCCGACCACTACGATCTTCTGCCGCACCTGGTCTCTCTGCTCACGTTAAATGGCGTACTGGCCATTCAGATGCCAGACAACTGGCTTGAGCCCACTCATGTGGCGATGCGTGAAGTTGCCTGGGAGCAAGGTTATCCTGACCGGGGTCGTGAAGCCTTGCCCGGCGTACATGCCTATTACGACATTCTGACAGACGCCGGTTGTGATGTGGATATCTGGCGGACAACCTATTTCCATAAAATGAGCTCACACCAGGCCATCATTGACTGGGTAAGCGCGACCGGTTTACGTCCGTGGCTGCAGGAGCTTAATGAGAGCGAGCAGAAACGTTTTCTCAAGCGCTACCATGAAATGCTGGAAGAGCAGTATCCGCTCCAGGAAAACGGGCAGATACTGCTGGCTTTTCCACGGTTGTTTATCATTGCTCAACGTCAGCCCTGAGCAACGTTATGAGCGGGCCTCTTTAAGCAGCTGCTGGATAACTTTTTCCTGTTCTTCATAGTTACCTTCACCAAAAGAGGTATAACGTAACTGCCCTTTGGCATCGAAATAGTAATGTGCCGGCCAGTACTGGTTCCCGAAGGCGTTCCAGATCTGGTAGTTATTATCCGTCACGACCCGATACGGCAGTTGCCATTTGTTCACCGCGTTTTTCACCGACGAGAGCGGTTTTTCCCACGGATATTCAGGCGTATGCACGCCGATGACCACCAGACCCTGGGACTGATATCGCGTGGCCCAGCCGCGGACATGCGGGAGCGTATGCTGGCAGTTGATACAGTCCCAGGTCCAGAAATCAATCAGGACGACTTTACCCCGCAATGATTCAGACGTGACAGGGTCACCATTAATCCACCCGGTACCTCCACTTAACGAAGGCAACTGACTGCTGGGTTCGGTCATTACGACCGGCTGCAGTTTTACTGGCGCAGTGGCGGGCTTCGCCAGGGTCAACAGCGTCGTTTCAAGACGGTCTGCCACCCCATTTGCACCCTTCAGCACCGAGTTCATCCCCGTGGCGTTGAACGCCACAGCCGCTAACATCACCACGCCCGCCCCCTTGCGCAACCTTTCCATCAGCGCTGATTTGGCCCGCAGCGGTGCCATCAGTTTCCGACCGCCGGCCATAAGCAGGCCCAACATAAGCGCACATCCGCTGCCATACGCCGCCAGCAGCGCGCCGGTAGTGATGGCCGAATGACCCGCAATATTGATACTGAAAATAGCCCCAAGGATCGGTCCGGCACAGGGAGACCAGAGCAGACCGACGGCCAGTCCGGCCAGGAAAGCGGAAAACATTCCGCGCGTTTGTCCGCTGCGGGTATTGAGGATATTGCCCGCGCTGACCGCAGGCCCGGCTATACGCTGGGCGAAGGACGGGAAAATTAAGGCCAGCGCGGCTGTAGCCAGAATAATGAGTGCCAGCCAGCGCCCTATTATCGTGGCATCCGTGATCCATTCACTGGCAACCGTGACAACCATCGCCACCACGGTAAACATCACGATCATCCCTGCCAGCAGAGCCAGGATATGTCTTCGCTGCCCCTGAAAACCGGCAAACAGAAGAGGTATCACCGGGAGCGTACATGGACTGAGCAGGCTTATCATCCCGCCCAGAAACGCGATTATCAAAAACATAAAAACCTCACATTACAGATGGCCTGCGACGCTGCAGTGAGGGTATTTCATCGTACGGATGTGTTTGGGATGTGTGCAAAACGGGACGATTTGTCTGCTCTCGTATCGGTCACGCAACCGGATACAAAACCGTACAATCAGCGACGCGGCAGCGTTACCGTGACCTTCAGCCCGCCTTCAGGAAGGTTTGCCAGCCGCAGTTTCCCGTCAAGCTGCGCGGTCAGCTGCGCGGCAATCGCCAGCCCCAGGCCGGTACCGCCGGTATCACGGTTACGCGATGTTTCTACCCGATAAAAAGGCTGTAATACCGCGTCGAGTTCAGCCTCGGGTATCCCCGGCCCGCCGTCCAGAATATGGATAGCAATGTGTCCGGCAGAAGAATCATCAATCTCAATAACGGCATAGCCACCAAACTTAAGCGCGTTATCCAGGAGGTTGGTCATCACCCGGCGAAGTGCCTGCGGCCGAGTCACTATCGGCAGGCGGGCGTCGTTTGCCTGAAACTGCACGTTTTTACCAATGTCCTGATAATCACAGGCAATGCTGTTTACCCAGGCATTGAGCTCCAGCTTTAGCGAGGTCTCTTCCAGAGATTCTGATGACCGGGCATAGGCAATCCCCTCCCGCACCAGACGGGTCATGTTATCGAGGTCGTTCAATAATTTGTCGCGTAACTCGGGTTGATCGGTCATCTCGACGCGCAATTTCATGCGCGTGATGGGCGTCTGCAGGTCGTGAGAAATGGATGCCAGGATCTGCGCGCGTTCGCGAAGATAGGATTGAATGCGCGCCTGCATCGCGTTAAAGGCATGCGCGGCTCTTTGCACTTCTACCGGCCCCTTCTCCGTCATTGGTGTGTTTGCCGCCGGATCCAGCGCGTCAACCGCACGGGTAAACTGTGAGAAAGGCCGAATCACCTGACGCACGGCAATCCAGGCACAGGCCGCAAGCAGCAGCAGCTGCAATACCAGCACAACAGGTAACCAGCTGGCGACCGGCGGCATGCGTGGTGTCAGATCGATGGTCAACGGTGCCCCATCACGTAAGGTGAGATGCGCCTGAATATGGGAAATGGGACCGGGAACGGCGGTAAACGTGAGCGGGTAGTCAGCCGTAAGGGTCTCTTTTAGCGTTCGAATGGCATCGCGTGAACGTTTATCCTCAGGGGGTGCGCCCGGTTCTCCAGGCCCAAGAATATAGCGATAGTTACCGCGCTCCAGCCGCGGCAGCCAGGCCGCCCGCTCATGAGCGGGAAGCCGGTCAAGAATGGCCACGCTAGTGGCTACATCGTTTTCCAGATTACCCAGCATTACGCTGCGGGCGCTGTGCATACGTTCAACCATCACCAGCGTCAGGCTGAGGGTATTGGCCAGCAAGAGTCCAGCCAGCACGATGACCAACAGCCGGGACAGCAACGAGCGTGGCCAAAGCGTCATTCATTGGCCTCTTTTATGGTCACCGGCATTGTAAAGACATAGCCTTCACTGCGCACGGTCTTGATATAAGCCGGCGTGCGGGCGTCTTCATTCAGACGCTGACGCACCCGGCTCACCAGCAGATCAATCGATCGTTCAAAGAGCTCGGCATCGCGCCCCTGGGTCAGATTTAGCAGTTGATCCCGGGTCAGGACGCGCTGAGGGTGATCGAGGAACACGCGCAGAAGACGATATTCCGCCCCGCTGAGCGCCACCACCATCCCTTCACTGTCGATTAAATGACGGGCCACGGTGTCCAGTTGCCATTCTCCGAACGTGACCAGTCGTCCGGCTTCCGTCACCTGTAAATTGGGAGGCATTGTGCGGAAACGACGTAAAATGGCTTTGATCCGCGCGAGTAACTCGCGTGCAACAAAAGGTTTCACGACATAATCGTCTGCCCCCATCTCCAGCCCCAGGATCCGGTCTGTTTCCTCGTTACGCGCCGTGAGCATCAGAATGGGCAAGTCTTTATGTTTACCGCTTCGGAGCTGACGACACAGCGTTAATCCATCATCGCCGGACATCATGACATCCAGCACCACAAGATCGATATGCTGTTTATCAAGCACAACTCGCATCTCTTTGCCATTCGCCGCGCCAGAGGCGCGATATCCGGACTTAATGAGGTAATCGACAATCAGCTCACGAATATCCCTGTCGTCATCGACGACAAGGATATGATCAATATGCTCCACAGAAATCTCCAGACTGAAGGGTAACGTATTGAAAATAGGACATTTCAGAGTTTATCTGCGTCCACAACTGCGTTGACGAAATCCTGCGGATCTTCCTGTGGTGGGTTGTGACCTACGGTTTTGCCAAAGGTACGGTGTTCATACTTACCGGTGAATTTCCCGGCGTAGGCCTGTGGAGCAGGATGCGGCGCCCCGTTGTTTCCACCTTCGATGGTGATCGTCGGGACGGTAATATTCGGAAGCGTTGCCAGTTTTTGCTCATAACTGTCGTATTTGCGCTCCCCTTTTTCCAGCCCTAAACGCCAGCGATAGTTACTGAGCGTCACCGCGACATGGTCCGGGTTATCAAGGGATTTGGCACTGGCGTTAAACGTTGCATCGCTAAATTTCCAGTCAGGTGATGCCTGTGACCAGATCAAACGGGCGAAGTCATGGGTGTTTTTGGCGTAGCCTTCAGCGCCACGTTCGGTGGCGAAATAGAACTGATACCACCACTGAACTTCTGCTTTCGGCGGTAAGGGTTGTTTGCCAATCTGCTGGCTGCTGATCAGGTATCCACTGACGGAGACCAGCGATTTAACGCGTTCTGGCCACAGCGCCGCGACGATGTCCGCCGTACGGGCACCCCAGTCGTATCCGGCAAAAACGGCCTGCTTGATGTTCAGGGCATCCATCAGGTTCACAACGTCTTTCGCCATGGCCGAAGGCTGGCCGTTACGCGGCGTTTTGTCTGAGAGGAAACGGGTAGTTCCGTAGCCACGCAGAGAAGGCACAATCACCCGATATCCTTTGGCAGCCAGCGCGGGAGCGACTTGCGCATAACTATGAATATCGTAGGGCCAGCCGTGTAATAAAATGATCGGTTGACCATTTTTCGGGCCGATGTCGACATAACCGACGTTAAGGTCGCCGGCGTTAATCTGCTGAGGATGATCAAACGCCGTCGCGAAATCAGTACCGGTTGCTTCGGCCTGACAGGACATGACGGTACCAAGAGAAACGGTTAACGCCAGAGTTGAGTATGCGAGTTTGCTGAACATGTTGTTATCTCCGATTGAGTACGATTCACGGGGATATAACAACATCGGTTTGTATAGCGGATATGTGCGAATGGGCCTTTATTGCAAGCCTGTGTATGTATCAGAGGCGTTGATACAATGTGATACAAACACAGGTCATTGCGTCTTAAAGCGAGACGCGATAACGAACGTAATCGTCGGCTTCGCCATATTGGTCGTAGAGTTTACGTGCCGGGTTGTTCTGCCGCGTGACCCAGTAAAGTTTCGACCACCCTTCGCGCTTGCCTTCGTCCATCAGGGCGTCAATGAGCGCTTTTCCGGTCCCTGCTCCCCGTTGGCTGGCAGCAACAAACAGGTCTTCCAGATAACAAACGGGCGCTGTCGACCAGGTTCCTTCGTGCAAAATACACATGGCGAAGCCGATGACGTTGCCGTCGCTTTCCGCAACCCGGCAAAACATCGATGATCGCTCGTCGAGCGCCCTTTGCCATGTCGCGGCTGTCACGGACTCATCGAGGACACAGTCATAAAAATGAGTGTAGCCGTCCCACAGCGGACGCCACTGGGAATAATCTTCTGCGCGTAAAGCTCTTACCGTAACAGCCATATATTCCTCATATTACAAATCGAAAGCCTTTTAAAAGCAGTTATTGGTAGTAAAGAAGTCCAGCACACCGAAAAAGAATGTGATAGAGATGAAAATACCAGAAGGTGAACAAAAACATAACGCTTAAACAGGGAGAACCACGGATGACAATACCGACGCTAACGACAGACCGCCTGTTACTCATTCCCCTGGTCGCGGAAGATGCCGTCCAGATACAGCGGCTTTATCCACGCTGGGAAATCGTTCGCTATATGGTCTCCTCAGTGCCCTGGCCCTACCCGGATAACGGCGCGGAGTATTATGTTAATAACGTTGCGCTGCCGGATATGGAAAAAGGCATTGCCTGGTTCTGGAGTATTCGACGTCGCGAGGTGCCGGATGAGCTGATGGGGATTATCTGCCTGTACGATGTTGAAGATAATAACCGTGGGTTCTGGCTGGCGCCGGAGTTTCAGGGTAAGGGATACATGCGTGAGGCCAGTATTGCGGCGACGGATTATTGGTTTAACACCCTGAACAAGCCGGTGTTGCGTGCGCCAAAAGCGGCTGCTAACAGCCGCTCCCGTCGTATTTCAGACAGTAGCGGCATGCGGCTTATCAGGACAGAAAAGAAAGCGTACGTCAGCGGCATACTGGACTCCGAACTGTGGGAAATCACCCGTGACGAATGGAATGCCCGTCAGGTCAGTTGATAATATTTATCCGGTAACAGTCTTTCGGGGATCTCTTCTTCATCGTTCATCTGCAACAGGTCTCGTTCCATCATGTTGCAGATGGCGTCCAGCGGCAGGTCATTATCTTCGGTACCAAACGGGTCTTCCAGCTCTTCCGCCAGCGTATCCAGCGAGATAAAGGTGTAAGAAATCAGCGCCGACACAAAAGGTGTCATGTAGTGCAGATCGACGACCAGCGCGAACGGCAGCATGATGCAGAACAGATACACCGTACGATGAAGGATCAGCGTGTAAGCAAACGGTACGGGTGTCGTCAAAATACGCTCGCAACCCGACAGGACGATGGACATGTCGTTCAGCCGGTTGTTGAGACTGTGGAACAGGATATCTGAGAGCTCGCCATTGCGGCGCCTGACGGCAAGCCACTCCCCCATGATCAGTAAAATACGGTTCGCCGGCGAGTTGGCGTTCATCACCTTGCGTAAATCATCTTCCGGAAGATAACGGGAAAGTTGTTCGGCGTTCGTTTCCCGGCGCAGGGTCATGCGCAAACAGTTGGCAAAGGCAATCTGCAGGCGGACAAACTCGCCGAGATGTTTATCGTCCGGCAAGGTGTTTTTTACCTCGCGAAACAGAGAGCGTGCCGCTATCATCAGTTGCCCCCAAAGCTGGCGCGCCTCAACGTAGCGGGAATAGCAGGCGTTGTTTCGGAAACCGAGAAAGATAGCGATCGCCACACCGAGAATGCTAAAGGGCGCAACGGTAAATTTGATGCCAAGGGACGTGTACCACGGCAGCATCAGGATCACGGCGATAGAAAGCAGGAAGTTGAGTAGCAAGCGGGTATAGATTTTTGGCAGTACCGAGCCATGCCAGACAAAGATGAGTTGTAACCAGTGCTGTTTAGGACGAACAATCATAGTGAGTTTCAGGAAAGAAAAAGAGCGTGGCTATTAAACGTGATCCCCCTCACGGTTGCAAGCATGTTAATAAAACATTGAATTTTCTGACCTGGCTAGCCTAAACCGCACGGTGTCAGAGGTGTTTTTTAAAAACAGAGCAAATAGTATGTTGTAACTAATAAGATCCCCATTAAAACCCGGCCGAAGCCGGGCAACGGTGTTAGCAGAGCGGTTTAACCGCCGCACGCATTCCTTGAAGCAGAATAGCATCCAGATCCCGTGTAACCTGCTCGACCAGGCCGTTAACCTGCGTAAGATCTTGCTCCCAGTGTTCGCTCACGCTCAGTACCGATTTTACCAGTTGGCGGGTAGTGATCTGGCGATCGTGATGCTGTGTCCACAGCTGCTGGAAACGCGCCAGCCAGTGCGCGTCGTCCTGAACCGGGTAACTTTCCCCGTTACGCTCCCCGCGATAAAACGCAATCAGTGCCGCTAAAGCAAACGTCAGTCGCGCAGGCAATGACCCGGTTGCTTTCTGCCCTGCCAGCAGCTGCGGCAGAATGCGGGTGCGGAACTTGGTCATCCCGTTGAGGGCAATCGACAGCAGCTGATGTCGGATATAAGGGTTACGGAAACGGCCCGTTACCGCACTGGCGAACGATTCCAGCTCATCACGCGGCAAATCCAGTACCGGAATAATTTCCTCATAGATAGCTTTTTCGACAAAAGCACACACGTCAGCATCGTTCATCGCCTCGCCTACCGTGTCCAGCCCGGCCTGGAAGGCTACCGGTACCAGCGCCGTGTGCGCACCGTTCAGAATGGCGACTTTACGCTCTTTGTAAGGCCGGATGTCATCCACGATCAATACGTTGAGCGGGAACTTATCAAGACGCAGTTCGCTGGCAAGGGAGTCAGGGCCCTGAATCACAAACAGATAGAAGTGTTCGGCGGTATCCAGGAACCCATCCTGATAACCCAGTTCAGCCTGCAGGGCGGCCACTTCGTCACGCGGGTAACCCGTTACAATGCGGTCAACCAGGGTCGAGCAGAAGCAGTTGGCATCGTTCAACCATTCAGTAAAGGCCGTCGGCAGCGCCCAATCCTGCGCGTAGCGCAGCACCAGTTCCCGCAGCGCATCCCCGTTGTAGTCAATCAGTTCACACGGAATGATGACCCAGCCTTTGTCTGGCGCACCGTTAAAATGACTGAAACGCTCGAAGAGCAATCGCGTCAGCTTCGCCGGGTAGCTGACGGCAGGCGCATCTTCAAAGGTGTCGCCCGCGTGATAACCGATCCCGGCTTCCGTGGTATTCGAGAACACAAAGCGCATCTCCGGGTTATGAGCCAGCCTGAGGAACGCATCGTATTCATTATAAACGTTGATTTCGCGGTTAACGGAACGGATAAGACGCGCATCGCTCACCGCGTCGCCCTTCTCGTTCAGGCCGCGAATGATCGTGGTATACAGACCATCCTGCGTATTCAGCGACGGCGGAAAATCACTTTGAATGGGACGAACGACCACCACACCGGCGTTGAGATCGGTATGTTCGTTTAACAGGTCGATTTGCCAGTCGATAAACGCCCGCAGGAAATTGCCTTCACCAAACTGAATGATACGTTCCGGATAGTGTGGACCGGGAAAATCATGACGGTTAAGTGTGTTCACAATGGGTTCCTTTTATAATTAGTCATACAGCCTGATAAGATTGGTACGATAACTTATCAAAACTTTACGACCGGGAACCCTGTTTTGATCAATTCATGATGGAGTTGTGAAAAATAATTATAAGAACTTATAGAACACGGAGGTGGCGGTCATCGCACCGTCCGGCATCAATGCATAGCGCGGGATCTCCCCCACTTTTTGCCAGCCAGCACGCTGGTAGAACGTCTCGGCACCGCTGCCGGTGGACGTATCCAGTACCAGGACCGAAATACCTCTGGCTCTGGCCTGTACTTCAAGTTCTTCCATCAGGGCCATTGCCGCCCCTTTACGGCGCGCTTTTTCATGGACCAGCAGTTTTGCCACATCCGCGCGATGCGGCTGATTCTCCGGCTGATCGGTGATCAACTGTACCGTGCCGATAACACCGTCCTGCGGATCGATACTGGCCAGCACAAGACGTTCATTGCGTCCCACGCTCTCAGCAATACCGCGCCAGAAAGCACGCGCTTTTTCCGGGCTAAAGGGCAACATAAAACTGACGGATGCGCCGCCGTTAACGCAGTTTTCGAGGATCGCGGACAACGCATCAAGGTGGGTGAGGATCTCTTCCCGGGTGAGGTTTTTGATGTGCAGTGAGGTATTCATTGTTTTTCCTTACGTTGAATACCGTCACTGTGCAATTAACATCTTATTAACGCAAACGGATCGATCATAGGCTTTTGTTATGTCATCTTTCGCGATGGCGCTGCTGCTTCATGGCATACATCTTTTCATCGGCCTCTTTTAGCCACTGTTGCAGGTCATGGCCATTGTGGTCGAATTCACTGAGGCCCCACGAGAACAGAAGCGACCACGGATGCAGTTTGCGGGCATTATAATTTTCGACCTGCTCGGCCAGATACTGCATCGCAATCCAGGCCCCCTGCTCATCCGTATCGGCGAACAGCACGGCAAACTCATCCCCGCCAAAGCGAACCAGCAGATCCGCCTCACGGAAGGAGGAACGCATCAGTTGCGCCATCACGTTCAGCGCCTTATCGCCTTCCTCGTGGCCGTAGCGATCGTTTATCTCCTTAAAGCGATCCAGATCCAGCCAGCCGAGGGTTAACGGCTCTGCACGGCGTCGGGCGACGGACAGGGTAAACCGGACGAGCTGATTAAAGCCCCGACGGTTGAATAAGCCGGTAAGTTCATCGGTAGTCGCCGCACTGACGGCGGCAAATTCATCTTCTGCCAGCGCGCCCAGGTCTCCCAGCACGGCAAGATCGGCCGCCGTAAACTCGCGCGGAGAATAATCAATCAGGCAAAGCGATCCTACACTCGCGCCGTCGCGCAGACGCAGCGGGAAACCAGCGTAGAAACGAACGCCGGGCTCACCGGCCACCAGCGGATTATCGGCAAAGCGGTCATCCTGACGCATGTCCCCCACCACCAGCGGCGCTTCGCTGAGGATCGTATGGCCACAAAATGAGATATTGCGCGGGACCGAGTCCGGTGCCTGGCCATCCGCTGACTTCACGATCAGCGAATGCTCATCGATAAGATTGACCATCGCCAGCGGCACCTGGAAAAAGCGTTTTGCCAGACGCGTCAGGCGATCAAAGGCCGGCGAACTGTCGATTTCAAGCAGGCCTGATTCGCGCAGCGAGTTCAGACGTTCCGTTTCATTTTCAGGGGTTGCAGGTGTTTTCATAACGTCTCCTGACGCAAGCTTTACTAAAAGCGTAGCTTAAACAGAGACATTGTCAGTGTACGAATATCCTGTTCAGACGCTATTTGTTAACGTCACTGGCTCATGACGACTAATGCAGTGATGTTTCGCTGCCGGACGTTGCAGTAACCTGCTCATCCGACAGCCGGGCGCTGGTCCGATTTCGCCCCGCTTTCTTTGAACGATAGAGATGATCGTCCGCTTCAGCCATCAGCTTATTAAAGACCTCCGTCAACTGCCATGACTCAGATTTACCGCTGCCCAGGCCAATGCTGACGGTCAGATACAGCGTCTGCTGGCGCCAGGTAAACGGATGATGTGCGACGGTGGTTCGAATGCGTTCAGCCAGTTCAAAACCGTGCTGCGCATCCCCGGAGTTCACGACCACCGCGAACTCTTCTCCGCCCATTCGCGCCACCATACCGTCCTCACCGACAACCTGCTGAACCTGCCGGGCAAAGGCCGCCAGTATGCGATCACCGCACTCGTGACCGTAGTTATCATTGATGCTTTTGAAATAATCGATATCCAGCAGCATGACGGTTAAAAAACGCGAATGCCGGTGCGCCTCTTCTTGCTTTAACGCTTCATAAAGCCCGGAGCGGGAATAGACATGCGTCAGAAAATCATAATCTGCCCGCAGTGACACCTGACGAATCAGTGAATTAATGGCCGCCACGCTGACGGAGACCATCACCGGACAAATAGCCATGGTGGCAATGCCCAGCCGGGCTGAGAACATCATCGGGGTCGAAAGCGGTGTCGCAACGGCAATATTGATAATGGAGTTGGCAACCAGAATGATCTCAACGGCACCCGTGAGAAACGTCAGTAAACAGGTGACGGGCAGCGGGTAGCGTACCGCACACCAGATAAGCGCCGGCAGCGGGAAACAGAGGCTCCCCGCGCCGCCAATCACCACCGACGCGACCACCGAGACTATCAACGCCATAACCGGGAACAGCTGTTCCAGGCGTAACTGAATATCACGCACGGGCAGGCTAATCGTCAGCATACACGGCACAATCAGCACCCCCGTTGAAAACTGCTCGCTAAACCAGTCGGCAAACAGCGGCCAGAAGGTGTGACTGTCGATACCGACCGACCCCACCGCGCCAAGCAAGGCACACAGCAGCGCGGCAATCAGGCAGTAGTTAAACAGACGCAGCGCATTAAGCGGATCGGGGGTTTTCATCAGCCGTTTATCACGCAGAACCAGTATGGCGACCACGACGATAAAAATCATATTCGACAGGTTAATCACCAGCGAGGCCATTCCCCAGCTGGTGGTGACCGCGTCGTACATCAGCATGGCAACATACGCGACCGCGTAGTTATGCAGACGATTCAGATAAGCATAACGGGCGAATACTCCCGCCATAACGCCATTCAGTGGCCAGAACAGCGACAACGCTTCAACCAGACGCAATTCAGCACCCACAAAATAGAATAAGGTGGTGAGAATAAAGATCCACGACGCATTACGCAGCGGAGTATCGGGTTGAAAAAACCTGAAGGCAGAGAGAGCAGAACGCATTAAATATCATTCCGTATAATAACTTATGGCGATTATGTCGATCGTCAGCAGGATCTGAACTAACTTAACCTGCATCTATAACACAAATACAACAGGATCATAACTCGTCAAATTTAGGCGTTCATCTGCAGCACCAGCCAGTGGTGGATCACGCTGACGATATAATGCTGTTGCTGCGCGCTGAGCTGAACACCCTGCGGAATGTTATGCCACTTTGCCAGACAGCCACGACAACAGGTGGCGGTGGCATGCTGAGCGATAAACACCGGATGACCGCGCATGGGCGTCTGTTTCCCGTCATTGGTGGGATGGGCCGGTGCAAGACGCCGGGCAATAAAATCGGCGGCGTGCTGGTCAATGGTTTCGGCACCTTTGTCCCAGCAGTACTGCCGTTCCTTCGTACCTAAGCGAAAGCGCGAACGAAAAGGCGATCGCGCCAGGCGGACAAAAAGCGGATCCAAGGTTGACATCAGTATACGGAACGTCCCAGACGTTGGGTCAGTTTCTCCAGAACTGCCACACCGGCAAGTGAATTTCCCGTTTCATCCAGCTCCGGGCTCCAGACGGCAATCGCCATTTCGTGAGGCACGATTGCCACCACCCCGCCGCCGACACCCGATTTAGCCGGAAGACCGACGCGCCAGGCAAACTCTCCGGCGTTCTGATACATCCCGCTGGTCGCCATCAGGGCATTCACCTGACGCGCCTGCATGGGCGAGACAACATCTTGATCGAGGTGCGGCGCATGCCCCTGATGGGCGAGGAACAAGAATGTCTGTGCCAGTTCAACACAGCTCATTTCCAGCGCGCAGTAATGAAAATAGTTTTGCAGCACGGTGGCGACATCGTTATGGAAGTTACCAAACGATTTCATGAGCCAGGCGATAGCCGCGTTACGGGCGGAGTGTTCAAACTCCGAGCGCGCCACCACCGCATTGTAGGCAATATCGGCGACGCCCGAGAGCTGGCGGACAATTTCAAGCATGCGCTGGCGAGGGGCGCTGAGACGGCTTTGCAGCATATCGCAAACCACCAGCGCACCGGCATTGATAAACGGGTTACGCGGTTTACCCTGTTCAATTTCGAGCTGAAGCAGTGAGTTGAAAGGCTGCCCGGACGGATCTTTCCCCACGCGGTGCCAGATTTCGTCTTCCTCATACTGGCGCATGGCCGCAACCAGACTGAGTACTTTTGAAATGGACTGAATTGAAAAACGCTCGGTGGCGTCACCGGCCTGGTAACGCTGCCCGTCTACCGTACAAATGGCAATACCCAGCTTATTCCCGCTGACCGAGGCAAGGGCCGGAATATAGTCGGCAACCTTCCCTTTTCCAATTAACGGACGAACCTGCGACAGAATCTCGTCCAACATCTCATTATGGATGACCGCAGCCACACTTTGCTCCTTGCCCTCAGGCTAAAACGGGCTGCGAGTATAACAGAGGCTTATATGTTGCGTCAGGCGCTAAGACGAAAACGCGAAACCGCCTGCAATAAAAGATCGGATTGCTTATGCAGCCGTTCAGAGGCATCCGACGCTTCAGACACCAGCATGTCGGTCTGACGGGAAACCTGATTTAACGCCTGAAGCTGCCGCGTCATTTGATGAATGCTCTCCCCCTGGCTCAGTGTCGCGACCGAGATCTCATTCAGCAGACTGCTTAAATTAGCCACCAGCCCGATCACCTGCTGCAGATTATCTTCCAGCAGGTTAACGGCCCGGGAACCGTCTTCGATGCCCTGCAAAGAGTGATTGATCAGCGCCTGAATAGTCTGCGTCGAGTGGCTGCTCTTTCTGGCCAGCAGCCCCACTTCCCGGGCGACAACGGCGAACCCGCGCCCGTGGTTCCCCGCATGGGCGGCCTCGATGGCCGCATTCAGTGCCAGAATGTTGGTCTGAAACGCCACGCTGTCGATCATCGCCACGATCCCGCGCATCTCTGACGATCGGTCAACGATCGCCTGCATGGAGGCATTGACGGTTGTCATCATCCGATCGCCACCCGCGGCTACCTGGCGCGCCTCGTCCGCCCGTGAGCTGGCGAGTTTTGCATAACCTGTATTCCCTTCCACGTGGTTTTCCAGCGCGGCAATGTGTGTCGTCACATCCTCAAGCTCTTTCGCCTGACGAGCCGACTGCAGATACAGCTTCTGGTTGCCCTGAGCCAGCGAGCCTATATTTTCAACCATTGCGTGGGTGGCATTGCTGACCTGGGTCACCAGTTCCTGCAGTCCGTGTTGCAGGGTGGAAACACTGTCGCTTAACTGTCCGATCTCCTTGTTAAAGCGCAGTACGCCCGGCGGTGTACCGGACAGGTCTCCTGCCGCCAGTTGGTTAATGTGAGCAATCAACCGTCGCAGCGGCGTAATGACCCAGCGGGACATGCCGAACCACACCAGAATGGCGATGGCAAGCAGCAGAACCGGCGCTATCAGAAAAAGCGTTTGCAGGCCAGAGAGTTGCGCCATCAGACTCTGGCGGCCCTGCATCGCCTGCTTCTCGCTGGCCTGCTGATAGCGGGCATAGTTTTCGTTGAAGTCAGTCTGAAAAGCCTGGGCAGGTACGGCAAAAAAGGCGTCGATCGTGTTGGTCTTGATGAGCCCTTCCGCCTGCTCCTTGATGGCACCGTAGAAAAGCTGGTAGCTGGTGATCATGGCATCATCTTTTGGCGGATTGAGCGCCAGCCAGGCGTTCCAGGCCTGCTGAGAAACCGTCAGCGACGCCTGAGCTTCGTCCATCAGGCTGTGCCAGCTTCCTTCAGAGCCGGTCTCTTTATCCTGCATAAACCAGACGCCGGAGCGGTTAAGCAGATCGCTTGCTGCCAGCAGAGACACGCGGGCCAGATCCAGTTTGCTCTGTTGCTGGTACGCCAGCAGATTTTGCTGCTCGTTGCGCTGAGCGTCCTTCAGGGAAGCATTGAGCAAAAATGAAGAGGAGAGTTGCAGTGCGGAGAAAAGACCAATAATACAGAAAATACCGGTCAGCAGGCCAAACTGACGAGGGATGAGGCGCTGCGCAATACGGCGAAAAATTTGCGTTAGGTTCATAATTTTCTTCAGTAACAAGACGTTAGACGCGTGCGAGTCTACGAAACGAAAATGACAGAACCATTGCAGGAAAATGACAACGGCCTTCGTGCTGAAGGCCGTTATCGGAGAGCGAACTAGACTCTGTTCTTCCATACCGTTTGCACGTTACAGAACTCGTGCAGACCGAAGTGGGAAAGCTCACGACCAAAACCGCTCTTCTTCACGCCGCCAAAGGCCACGCGCGCATCGCTGGCGCTGAAACCATTGATGAACACCCCACCGCACTCCAGCTCACGGGAAAATTTCTCCGCCAGCGTATCGTTCGCGGTAAAGACGGTTGCGGACAGACCAAAGTCGCTGTCGTTAGCCAGCTGCAGCGCGTGCTCCGCGTCTTTCGCAACGCTAACCGCCGCAACCGGACCAAACAGCTCCTGACGAAATGCCGTCATGCTGGCAGTGACATTCCCCAGCACGGTCGGTGCATAGTAATTACCTTCACCGGCGACTTTCTCCCCGCCAAGCAGCAGCGTGGCGCCTTCGGCCAGCGTGGCCTGCACCTGCTGATGCAATTCATCACGCAGGTCAAATCGCGCCATCGGGCCAATAAAGTTTTCTTCGCTATCCGGCGCCCCCATCTTCAGGGCTGCCGTCGCCTCGACAAAGCGCTGGGTGAAAGCATCAGCGATGCCCTCTTCCACAATAAAGCGCTTAGCGGCGGCGCAAACCTGTCCGGTATTCTGATAACGTCCGGCCACGGCTGCTTTCACCGCCAGATCCAAATCAGCATCATTGAGCACAATAAACGGATCTGAACCGCCCAGCTCCAGAACGCATTTCTTCAGTGCTGCCCCTGCCTGCGCACCAATCGCCGCCCCCGCGCGCACGCTGCCGGTTACAGTTACGGCAGCAATACGACGGTCGTTGATCGCCTGGCTCACGCCCTCATTCGTGGCATTCACCCAGCCAAAGGCACCCTGCGGAAAACCGGCGTCAGCAAATACCTGCGCAATAAGGTCAGCCGAGCCGAGTACGTTTGGCGCATGCTTGAGCAGATAGCTGTTCCCGGCCAGCAGGATGGGTACCGCGCCACGCAGTACCTGCCAGAGCGGGAAGTTCCACGGCATGACGGCAAGAACAGGTCCCAGCGGTCGGTATTCAATCACCGCGTTCTGGTTTTCTACCAGGGTCGGTTCAGGCTGCAGCATTGCCGGGCCGTGTTCCGCATACCAGTCGCAGAGGCTGGCGGATTTTGCCACTTCAGCACGCGCCTGCAAAATGGGTTTGCCCATCTCACGGGAGATCATTCGGGCCATCTCGTCTGCACGGTTTAGCAGCGCGCTGGCGAGATCGCGCAGCTTTTGCGCCCGGTCTGAAACGCTTACGCGTCTCCACTGACGAAAACCGGCATCAGCCTGCGCAATTGCGCGTTCAACGTCGTCGGTGCTCGCCCACGGATACGCCGCGAGCGTCTCACCAGTGGCTGGGTTAACAGAGAGGGCATGTGTAGCAGAGGAATAAGTCATGATGGTCTCCACGTAATAACGGTTGATTCATTGTGGCGCACTCTGCTATTTCTTAAAAATGAATAATACTAACCACCTTGTTCACGAATCGAGAATGGTATGGACTTAACTCAGCTTGAAATGTTTAACGCCGTGGCGCTCACCGGCAGCATCACCCAGGCGGCGCAAAAGGTGCATCGCGTTCCGTCGAACCTGACCACCCGCATCCGCCAGCTGGAGGCCGATCTTGGCGTTGAGCTGTTTATTCGTGAGAACCAGCGTTTACGTTTATCTCCCGCCGGGCATAATTTCCTGCGCTACAGCAAGCAGATCCTGGCGCTGGTCGATGAGGCACGAATGGTCGTCGCCGGTGATGAACCGCAGGGATTATTTGCGCTTGGCGCGCTGGAGAGTACCGCCGCCGTGCGTATTCCGGAAAGCCTGGCGCAGTTTAACCAGCGCTATCCACGTATCCAGTTTGCCCTCTCTACCGGGCCGTCCGGCACAATGATTGACGGCGTACTGGAGGGAACCTTAAGCGCCGCGTTTGTCGACGGCCCCCTTTCGCATCCGGAACTGGAAGGCATGCCGGTTTACCGGGAAGAGATGATGCTGGTCACGCCCGCCGGGCATGCAGAAGTGGCACGCGCCACGCAGGTAAGCGGCAGTGACGTCTACGCCTTTCGCGCAAACTGTTCGTATCGCCGACATCTGGAAAGCTGGTTTCACGCCGACAGAGCCACACCCGGGCGTATTCATGAAATGGAGTCTTATCACGGCATGCTCGCCTGCGTCATCGCGGGCGCCGGTATCGCGCTGATGCCTCGTTCGATGCTGGAAAGTATGCCAGGCCACCATCAGGTGGAAGCCTGGCCGCTGGCAGAAAACTGGCGCTGGCTCACCACCTGGCTGGTCTGGCGCCGCGGGGCTATGACCCGCCCGCTGGAGGCTTTTATAGCGCTGCTAAACGAACGTCAACCACCAGTGCCTTCTCCATAAACAGGCTCAGCGGGTCATCAACATACGGCGGAAACGCCGGACGTTGCTCATAGCCGCACTGCTCATACAGACGGACGGCGGCATGTTGCCGGATGCCCGTTTCCAGGCGAAGCGTGTGGCAGTGACGGCTCAGGGCTTCATCTTCCAGCGCCGCCAGCAGCATCTCGCCGAGATGTTGCCCGCGATGAGCCGGATCGATATACACCCGTTTCATTTCACCGGTCCCGTCGCCGTTGAGCACCACGGCACCACACCCGACGGCATGAAGCTGCCGGTCCCGAATAATCATCAGGATCAGCGAGGCTGTCGGCAGTTCGGTCAGATCGAGCAGGTGGTTACTTTCAGCGGGATAGAGTTCGCTCTGATAGCGGTCAAGCGCGGCAATCAGATGCAAAATATCAGGGTGATGTGCAGATTCAGCGGTAATGGAATACATGGCGGGCTCCTTGTTGTTTTTATTTCAACATAGCGCAGCCCTGCACACGTGCTTCATACCGTTAACTTATATCAGCATTGCGGTTCAGGCTGACGAGGGTATCTCTTAGCCAGCGGTGTCCTGCGTGGTTATGGCTGCGTTCATGCCAGATAAGACTGACGTCAAACGTCTCTTTCAGCCAGGGGAGTTCCACCACGGTGAGCGGGTTAATGGTTCCCATAATTAATCGTCGGGGCACCAGTGCTACCAGATGGCTCATCTGCACCATGCCGGGAACAAACAGAAATGATGCCGCAGACACCGCAACCTTACGTTGCAACCCTGACTCCGCCAGCATGACATCCAGCGGCGTGGTAAAACCGCCCCCCGAGGGGGACACGATAATATGCTCAAGTTTTGCGAACGCTTCCATTGTCAGTTGGTCGTTCAGTTCAGGATGCTGAGGGCGCCCGATAAGCACGTACGATTCGTCATAGAGATATTGCGTTCTGAGCTGCGCCTGAGCAGGGTCTGGCGTGGCTATGGCAGCATCAACATCGCCTGAGCTCAGTTGATGGGCCAGCTGATGCGGATCGTAATTCCTGACAGCAATACGCACGCCGGGGGCAATCTCTTGCAGGGTCACAATCAGCGGCATAATGACCGCGGCCTGCACGTAATCAGTACAGGCCAGAGAGACCGTTAGCGAATCGTGCAGCGGATCAAAGTCCTCATGTGATTGCAGCGTATCCCGTATTTTTGCCAGCGCCCCGCCAAGCGTCGCCATCAGCTCAAGAGCTTTAGGGGTTGGCGTCATCCCCCTGCGCCCCGGGATCAATAACGGATCGTTAAACATCCCCCTCAGCCGGTTAAGCTGCGCACTGACGGCAGGCTGGCTAAGACAAAGCCGGCTGGCGGCCCTGGTGACATTTTGCTCCGCGACCAGCGCTTCCAGAGTCAGCAGCAGGTTTACGTCAGGCTTTTTGGTATTCATAGGATGGATATCATGTAAGAAATAAATCGATTTCACGCTCGCCGCCCGCATTCCGATAATGCACTACCGCAACAACACAGAGCGAGAATGAAATGTCGTATGATAAAAAACCACTCATAACAGTTTTTGGTGCCACCAGTAAACAAGGACGTAGCGTAACCAGAACCCTGCTGCAAAGTGGGCGCTATCGGGTGCGCGCCTTAACGCAAAACACGGACTCTCCTGCGGCGAAACAGCTGGCGGAACGGGGCGCTGAACTGAGGCAAATCACCCTTCAGACGGGCAATGATGCGCATCTGATCGGGGCGTTTGCCGAGTCAGACGGGGCGTTCCTGATGACACCAGGTTTCATCCCCGTATCGACGCAGATGCCAACGGGTGAAACGGCGCTGGGTTACAGGCTTGCAGATGCCGCCGTCAACGCCGGGGTAAAACACCTTGTCTTCAGCAGTCTGGAAAACGTCGAGAGAATAACGGCCGGAACTCTATGGGCTCCTCATTTCAGCGATAAGGGCCGAATTGAGGAGTACATCCGCACACTCCCCGTCAGCGCGTCGTTTATTCAACTGGCGTTCTTTTACACCAATCTGGCCGAATATTATCCGCCGCGTAAAGAAGGCGACGAGCTGATCTTCCCCCTCTATCTCCCGGAAGACGTTCGGGCGCCCTTTGTCGACCCGCTCACGGCGACCGGCCCTGCGGTGCTTGAGATGTTCGATAACCCCGAACACTACAACGGCATGACGTTACCCGTTGTCGGTGAGTGTCTTTCGCCGCGTGAGATGGTGGAAACCTTCACGGAGGTCACCGGCATAAAAGCCCGGTATCGCTCAGCCTACACGCGAGAAGCACTCCTTCACCACTTCCCCGATTTCGCAGACAACGCGGCACTGGTCAGTGAAATTACCGGCATGACGGAATATGCCGTGAACTACGGCTATTACGGAAAAGACCGGGATCTTACCTGGAGCAGAACCATAAACCCTGCCACCTTAACGTGGCGTGAATTTCTGATTACGTCTGGCTGGCAGGGGGAAAAACGAACGTTTGATTAACGCAAGCCACCGTCATTCCCGATGATGAAATGACGGTGGCCCATTCCTGGCTTACATCGCCTGGCGTAAATAGATATGCCCTTTCAGATACAGGGTGGCCTGACCGCCGATTAACACCCGGTCCCCCGCCAGCTCACAGCGTAAATCCCCGCCCCGTCGCGAGACCTGGCGCGCGTTCAGCACGGTTTTGCCCAGCTTTTCGCTCCAGTAGGGAATCAACATGCTGTGAGTGGACCCCGTGACCGGATCTTCCGGCACCCCTTCTCCCGGACAGAAGAAGCGGCTGACGAAGTCATATTCATCGCCCGGTGCCGTGACGCAGACCATCTTATCCAGCGGAATCATTGCTGAGATATCCGGCGTAAGGGCCTCTACCTGCTGCTGGTTCTCCAGCACCACCATGTAATCGCGCCCGACACGCACCTCTTTTGCCCGCTCAATGCCCAGCGCGCTCAACAGCAGCGCTGGCGGATTGTCGACGACCGCCGTCGGCCAGGCCGGGAAGTTGAGCGTCAGCCAGTCACCGCTGCGTTTTACCGTCAGCTCGCCGACGAAACGGGTGGTGAAGGTGATTTCCGTGTGTGGATAATCAAGGTATTCGAAAATGACATGCGATGCCGCCAGTGTGGCATGTCCACACAGGTTAATTTCGTCAAGGGTAGTGAACCAGCGCAGCTCGAATCCGCCGTCAGTGCGTACGAAAAAGGCCGTCTCAGACTGATTGTGCTGTTGCGCCATGTTGAGCAGCGTCTCGTCCGGCAGCCACTCTTCCAGGGGGCAAACCGCCGCTGCGTTGCCGCCAAACGCCCTGTCGCTGAAGGCATCGACCAAATAGAAATCAATTTCCTGCATTGTCTTTTCCTCTTTTGTTATGGTTATTTAGCGCAGAAAGACGGTGCCTTTCAGATAAAGCGAGGCCTGCCCGCTCATCAGCACGCGTGAACCTTTCAGTTCGCAGCGCAGATCACCGCCACGAGCCGACACCTGGCGGGCAAACATCGCTGTTTTACCCAGTTTTTCACTCCAGTAGGGAATAAGCATTGTATGCGCGGATCCGGTGACCGGATCTTCCCAGACGGCAACTCCCGGTGAGAAAAAGCGGCTCACAAAATCATAATCCCCCTCTCCCCGCGCCGTCACGCTGACCTTATGTTCGCCAGGCGTCATTGCCGAGATATTCGGCGCAAGCGCCTCAACCTGCTGGCGGTTTTCCAGAACCACCATCCAGGCTCGCCCCTTACGGGCCTCAACGTAATGGCCGATCCCCAGCGCCGCAAGCATCGCCGGCGGGGGCGTCTCTTCCTGCGTCGGGCATGCCGGGAAGTCCAGCGTCATCCAGTCCCCTTCCCGGCTAACCGTCAGCTGGCCAGAGGCGGTATCAAAGTGGATACGCGGGTCAGGATAGTTGAGTTCATTAAACAGGACGTACGCGGCTGCCAGTGTGGCATGTCCGCAAAGGTTGACTTCGGTAAGGGTGGTAAACCAGCGTAACTCAATTCCCGCTTTACTGCAGACGAAAAACGCGGTTTCCGACTGATTATGCTGCTGTGCCATTCTGAGCAGTGTCTCATCAGGCAACCATGCGTCTAACGGGCACACGGCCGCCGGGTTTCCACCAAAAGAGGCATTGCTGAACGCATCTACCAGATAAAAATCAATCTCCTGCATTGTCTTACCGCCTGTTTTTGTCGTGTTGTTCTTTTATATTCAATGAAAACCATGCCCCCGGCTACCGCTTTTACCAGGTGAATTTTGAGATCTGCATCACATAATGGTTGAGTTTTCGCCGGTTGACGTTTTAAGATCGTCTCCTCTTCTTTTCAGCAACGAATCTCCGACATCGCTATGACAACGAACACAGTTACCCGCAGAGTCGCGTGGCTACGCGTGGTCACGCTGGCAATTGCCGCGTTTATTTTTAATACCACAGAATTTGTTCCGGTTGGGCTGTTGTCTGACATCGCTGAAAGTTTCCAGATGGAAACCGCGCAGGTGGGCATTATGTTGACCATCTATGCCTGGGTGGTGGCACTGATGTCACTGCCGTTTATGCTGCTGACCAGCCAGATGGAACGGCGAAAGCTGCTGATCGGGTTGTTTGCCCTGTTTATCGTCAGCCACGTCCTGTCGTTTCTGGCGTGGAACTTTACGGTGCTGGTCATCAGCCGCGTCGGTATTGCCTTTGCCCATGCCGTATTCTGGTCGATCACCGCGTCACTGGCCATCCGCCTGGCACCTGCGGGAAAACGCGCGCAGGCGCTGAGCCTGATAGCCACCGGCACGGCACTGGCTATGGTCCTGGGCCTGCCGATTGGCCGTATCGTTGGGCAATACTTTGGCTGGCGAACCACGTTCTTCGCTATCGGCATGGGGGCAATGATCACCCTGGTCTGCCTGATTAAACTGCTGCCGAAGCTGCCAAGCGAACACTCCGGCTCGCTGAAAAGCCTGCCGCTGTTAATGCGTCGTCCGGCATTGCTGAGTATCTATCTGCTGACGGTCATTGTGGTCACGGCACATTACACCGCCTACAGCTATATTGAGCCGTTCGTTCAGGTCGTGGCCGGCTTTAGCGCCAACTTTGCCACCGTTCTGCTGTTGATCCTGGGGGGCGCGGGCATTATTGGCAGTATTCTGTTTGGTAAGCTCGGCAATCAGCACGCGTCGGCGCTGGTCAGCAGCGCCATTGGTTTACTGCTGGCGTGCCTGGTGTTACTCATGCCAGCGGCGGGCAGCGAGGGTCATCTGGCCGTCCTGAGCCTGTTCTGGGGAGTGGCGATCATGATTATCGGTCTGGGTATGCAGGTGAAGGTGCTGGCCCTCGCGCCGGACGCAACGGATGTGGCGATGTCACTGTTCTCGGGGATTTTCAATCTTGGTATTGGCGCGGGCGCGCTGCTGGGAAATCAGATTAGCCTTCACGTGTCGATGTCGGCGATTGGCTATCTGGGTGCCATTCCGGCACTGGTGGCGCTCATCTGGTCCCTGCTCATCTTCCGTAAATGGCCGGTCGCACTGGAAGAACAGGCCCATCACGGGTAGACCGCAGTCAACGTAAAACGGCAACCGAGGTTGCCGTTTTGCATTACCGGGCGGGTGATTAATGGTACGTCTTAATAATCTCCAGCACGCCGTTGATAATAAACTGCACGCCCATACACACCAGTAAGAAGCCCATCAGGCGGGAAATCGCCTCAATGCCGCCCTTGCCGACCCAGCGCATGATCGCGCCTGAACTGCGCAAGGATGCCCATACGATGATACCAATCAGTGCAAAAATCAGCGGGGGCGCAACCGTGATGACCCAGTCCGGAAAGGTCGAGCCATCCCGCACCGTTGACGCGGAGCTGATGATCATCGCAATCGTTCCTGGCCCCGCCGTACTGGGCATCGCCAGCGGGACAAAAGCAATATTCGCGCTGGGCTCGGTTTCCAGCTCTTCGGATTTGCTTTTGGCCTCAGGTGACTCATGCGCTTTCTGCGCAGGGAACAGCATACGGAACCCGATGAAGGCGACAATCAATCCGCCGGCAATACGCAGACCCGGGATGGAGATTCCGAAGGTGTTCATCACCAGCTGTCCGGCGTAGTAAGCCACCATCATGATGGCAAACACATAGACCGAGGCCATCATCGACTGATGGTTACGCTCGGCGCTGTTCATGTTCCCTGCCAGCCCCAAGAAGAGCGCAACCGTCGTTAGCGGGTTAGCCAACGGCAGCAGTACCACCAGCCCCAGACCAATTGCTTTAATCAAATCCAACATAGTGCGTCGTTGTCCTTATCCATGTTTATCACCGCAATTATAGGGTGAAAGTGTGACGTTCAGCCATTCGCTCAACGTAACGATTATTTACGGTCATTAACGATAACCATTCGTTATCTATTTGAATTGAAAGCATGCAAAAAAAGTTCATGAAACGTTTTAGCAATTCGTGGCATCCGCTGATCCATTCAGTTGACTTATACTTGCCTGAGCAATAATATCTGCCGTGACTAAACTACTTGCCAGGGCAACCATTGTGAAAAGCACCAGTGATCTCTTTAACGACATTATTCCGCTGGGTCGTCTTATTCATATGGTTAACCAGAAAAAAGATCGCCTGCTCAATGACTATCTGTCACCGCTGGATATCACCGCCACGCAGTTCAAAGTGCTGTGCTCCATTCGCTGCGAAGTGTGTATCACGCCGGTTGAGCTGAAAAAGGTGCTCTCTGTCGATCTGGGTGCGCTAACCCGCATGCTCGATCGTCTCGTTTGCAAAGGATGGATAGAACGAAGCCCTAACCCGAATGACAAACGCGGCGTCCTGGTGAAACTCACCAGCGATGGCGCGGCGATGTGCGAGCAATGTCATCAACTAGTAGGACAAACACTGCATCAGGAACTAACAAAAAACTTAACGGCAGATGAAGTGGCAACGCTTGAGCTTTTGCTTAAGAAAATACTGCCGTAAACAGAAAAAGAGGTATGACGATGTCCAGACGCAATACTGACGCTATTACTATTCATAGCATTTTGGACTGGATCGAAGATAACCTGGAATCGCCGCTCTCCCTTGAAAAAGTGTCAGAGCGTTCAGGTTACTCCAAATGGCACCTGCAACGGATGTTCAAAAAAGAGACTGGCCATTCATTAGGTCAATATATTCGCAGCCGCAAGCTGACGGAAATTGCCCAGAAGCTGAAAGAAAGCAATGAGCCGATCCTTTATCTGGCGGAACGTTACGGTTTTGAATCACAGCAAACCCTGACGCGTACGTTTAAGAACTACTTCGACGTGCCGCCTCACAAATACCGTATTACCAGCGTGCCGGGTGAATCCCGATACCTGTATCCACTAAAACATTGTAGTTAATCATCGCCTGTAAAGACGTAACCGAGGAAATCATGAAAGTTACAGCCTCCGCCGCCCTCGCCTTGCTGGTGCTGTTTTCCAGCCAGACCTTCGCGGAGCAAACCCCTCGTGCAACGCAGCAAAATAATCGTGACACGATGATTTTGCCGTCAGCACATGACCAGTCACCTTATGACTTCAACCACATGGGTGCTGGTAGTGACAAATCCGACGAGTTAGGCGTGCCTTATTATAATCAGCACAGCTTCTGATTCGTTTTTGCCCCGCGGATGCGGGGCTTTTTTTATGCCTATCCTCTTGCCCGCGTTACCCGACGCACGCGCAAACCAAACACGTTGATGTACAGCCCGGCCATGATCAGCACGGCCCCCAGCAGCTGCAGCGCACTCAGCTTTTCATCGAGCATCAGCGCGGCACTGGCCAACCCTACCACCGGAACCAGCAGGGATAACGGCGCCACGCGCCAGGTTTCGTAGCGACCCAGCAGCGATCCCCAGATCCCGTAGCCAATAATGGTGGCCACAAACGCCAGGTAGATCAGCGATAAAATGGTGGTGAGATCGATTTCCACCAGGCTTTTCAGCATCACGTCCGGCCCATCAAAAATGAGCGCCGCAACCATAAACGGAACAATGGGGATCAGTGCGCTCCAGACCACCAGCGACATCACCTTCGGGCGCGCCTCATGCTGCATAATCAGCTTGTTGAAGATATTCCCGCAGGCCCAGCTCAGCCCCGCTGCCAGCGTTAACATAAAGCCCAGTAACGCCACGTGCTGCCCGTTCAGGCTGGCTTCTATCAGCACCAGCACGCCGAACACCGCAAGAGTGATCCCCGCCAGCTGTTTACCCTGCAGACGCTCGCCAAAGACAAACGCCCCGAGAATGATGGTAAAGAACGCCTGAGCCTGTAACACCAGAGAAGCCAGACCGGCGGGCATCCCGAACTTAATGGCGCAGAACAGAAACGCGAACTGGCCAAAGCTGATGGTCAGGCCGTATCCCAGTAAGAGTCTGAACGGAATTTTCGGGCGCGCGACAAAGAAGAGCGCCGGGAAAGCCACCAGCAGAAAACGCAAACCGGCCAGCATGAGTGGGGGCATGTTATGCAACCCAAGCTTGATGACCACAAAATTCAGACCCCATACGATGACCACCAGCAACGCCAGCAGCCCTTCTTTTCGCGTCATACTCTGCCCCTGAATGATTAAATTTTTGTAAACACTTCAAGGTAACGAAAAAAACATGCCACGAGAAGATCATTATTTCTGGCAGTCAACTGAAGCACTTACGGATAAATTAGGTGCTATACAAGCCCCTTATGTCGTGATACTCCTGATATATACCTAAAATAATACACGTTGCAGGATGGCGGCGAGCGAGCGCGGCCAGAATCTCTGCGGCTCAAAATACCAAACGCAATTGTCAGGCAGGAATATGAAACCATCACTCAGGCGCTCAACCGCAGCGCTGCTGGCGTCGTCGTTATTATTAACCATTGGTCGTGGGGCAACGCTGCCGTTTATGACCATCTATCTCACGCGTGTATTTAATATGAGCGTTGAGAATATTGGTTATGCCCTGACGATTGCGCTTACCGTCGGTGTGGTATTCAGTATGGGGTTTGGCATCCTCGCCGATAAGTTTGATAAAAAGCGCTACATGCTGATGTCTATCGTCGCCTTTATTGCCGGGTTTGTTGCTATCCCGCTGGTGGATAACGTCACGCTGGTGGTGCTCTTCTTTTCCCTGATTAACTGCGCCTATTCGGTGTTTTCAACGGTGCTGAAGGCCTGGTTTGCCGATGTGCTAACCTCGAGCCAAAAAGCGCGCGTTTTCTCGCTAAACTATAGCTTCCTGAACATTGGCTGGACGATCGGGCCGCCGGTGGGCACCTTACTGGTGATGTACAGCCTGCAGCTGCCGTTCTGGCTGGCCGCTTTTTGTGCCGCACTGCCGCTCGGTTTTATCCATTTCTTCGTGCAAAAAAGCGTTGCGCTCGATGCCACCGAAGAGAAAATGCCGTGGCAACCGTCAGTACTGCTTAAAGACCGCGCCCTCTTCTGGTACACCCTTTCCGGCCTGCTGGCGTCGTATGTGGGCGGGTCATTCGCCAGCTGTATTTCGCAGTACGTGCTGGCTGCGAATGCCGACAGCAACTTTGCGCAAAACGTGGTCGCCGTGGTGCTGCCGGTGAATGCTGCGGTGGTCGTCACCCTGCAATACGTTATCGGTCGCAAGATCTCCGCCACCAATATACGTCCGCTGATGACGGCGGGAACACTCTTCTTCGTCCTGGGTCTGGGCGGTTTTATGCTCTCCGGGGAAAACCTGGTCTACTGGGGCATTGCGGCAGCAGTGTTTACGCTGGGTGAGATTATCTATGCACCGGGCGAATATATGCTGATCGACAATATTGCCCCGCCGGGTATGAAAGCGAGTTACTTCTCTGCCCAGGCGCTGGGCTGGCTTGGGGCGGCGGCAAACCCGATGATCACCGGTATTATCCTTACCAATCTGCCGCACTGGTCACTGTTTGCGATCATGATGGTTGCCATCGTGATTGCCTGGCTGATGATTTTGCGCGGGATGAGCGTGAAGGCGTGGTGCGAAATGCCGAAAGTGGCTTAAGTCCTCAACGCCGGGCGGCATGACGCCCACCCGGCATCGGGCAGGCCATTAATGGTGCAGCATCTCGTCTACCACCTGCTGTTTGTACATCTCGTTCGGGTAATACGTCGGCCAGTTATCCATCTCTTTTAGCAGCGCCTCGTGGGAGGTGTTGCCCATAAAGATATGGAAATGGGAAGAGGCTTTTGGGGCGATGGTATGGTCGCTGAACTGGACAAACTTCGGCGCCTTGCTGTCCGGATCTTTACACTCGAACAGATAGCGAACCCCTTTCTTACCTGATGCATAAGTCAGGATCTTATAGCCGCTGTAATCATACTGGCAGCGACTGATAGCCTTACCTTTGTGGAATTCCATCACGTTGTTTTCGATGCCGATAGCCTCAACGTCCGTCGCATACCCTGTGCGGTAGTAAGCTTTCACCTCGTCGAAGGATTTTTTATCCTTCTGCGCTTTCTGTTTAAAAACCGGATCCAGCGCGCCATCGAGCAAAAACGGATAGACGGATTGCCATGTCCCATCCCAGTCAGACAGCTTTCTGTCTTTGACGTCTTTATCCTCAAAGACGCCGTTCGCCGCCTTCTGTTCCGCTTCCGTCATCTGATGTCCATGCGAATGGGCAAACAGCTGACCGCTTACCAGCAGCAGCCCCAGAGTCATTGCAAATTTGCCAATATGTGCAGCCAAAACAAACTCCTCACTCCGTTTTATGAGAATGAGGATGTTATAATATAACACTTCAAATCGCAACCAGTCCGCGAACGCCCTCTTGTTCCATTGTATCGCCCCGTCCACGCTGAATGATGGTCCCGCGCGACATCAGCAGATAGCTGTCGGCAAGTTCAGCGGCGAAATCGTAAAACTGCTCTACGAGCAGGATTGCCATATCCCCTCTGTCCGCCAGTTGGCGGATCACCAGGCCTATCTCTTTGATTACCGACGGCTGAATACCTTCCGTGGGTTCATCGAGGATTAACAGCTGTGGCCGGCTCGCCAGGGCGCGACCAATCGCCAGCTGTTGCTGCTGACCGCCGGAGAGATCGCCTCCACGACGATGCTTCATCTCTTTAAGCACCGGGAACAACTGCCAGATATCTTCCGGGACGCGCTTTGCGTCGCGGGCGGGGAAGCGTGACAGCCCGAGCAACAGATTCTCCTCGACCGTTAAGCGTGGAAAAATCTCACGCCCCTGCGGAACATAGGCCACACCCGACTGCACGCGCTGGTGCGGTTTGCTGTGGGTGATTTTTTTTCCCTGCCAGATAATGTCGCCTGTTTTTACCGGGATCAGGCCCATCAGACACTTCAGCAGCGTGGTTTTCCCCACCCCGTTGCGCCCCAGCAGACAGGTCACTTCACCGGTCGCCGCTTCAAAACTGACCCCGCGCAGAATATGACTGCCGCCGTAATACTGATTCAGTTCGTTCACCTGTAACATGACGGCTCCTTAGCGTCCCAGATAGACTTCTATGACCTGCTCATTCGCCTGTACCTGGCGAAGTGACCCTTCCGCCAGCACGCGTCCCTGGTGCAGCACCGTCACGTGATCGGCAATGGTTTCGACAAAGCCCATATCGTGCTCGACCACCATCAGGGAGTGTTTGCCCGCAAGGGTTCTGAACAGCTCAGCCGTATAGTCGGTCTCCGCGTCGGTCATTCCGGCCGCCGGTTCATCCAGCAACAGCAGATGCGGGTCCTGCACCAGCAGCATGCCAATCTCCAGAAACTGCTTTTGCCCGTGCGAAAGCAGCCCGGCGCGGCGATCGCGCTCACCGCCAAGCCGCAGCAAGAGCAGCATCTCGTCAATACGGTCCCGCTGCTCGCCGTTGAGTCTGGCCCGCAGGCTCGCCCAGACGGATTTATCGGTTTTCATCGCAATCTCAAGGTTTTCCCACACCGTGAGCGCTTCAAAGACCGTGGGCTTCTGGAACTTACGTCCGATGCCCTGGCGGGCAATCTCGGCGGGTTCAAGCGCCGTCAGGTCGATGGACTGATCGTACAGCGCTCTGCCGCTTTTAGGCCGCGTTTTGCCGGTAATCACGTCCATTAATGTCGTTTTTCCCGCACCGTTGGGGCCAATCACGCAGCGCAATTCACCCACGCCAATGTTCAGTGAGAGGTCCGTCAGCGCCTGAAAACCATCGAAATTCACGTTGATGGCTTCAAGTTGCAGTACCGGATCGGTCTGGTCGCGATAGCGATCCCCGGGTAACTGGCGGGTAAATAATTCTTCGGCTGGCTGCATTAGTGTTCTCCCTTACGAAACAGACCGTAGACACCGCGCGGTAAAAACAGCGTCACGGCGATGAAAATCAGCCCCAGAAACAGCTGCCAGTATTCCGGCAGGGCAACGGTAAAGACGCTCTTCGCACCGTTCACCAGCGCCGCGCCTATCACCGGGCCGACCAGCGTGCCGCGCCCCCCCAGCGCGACCCAGATGGCCGCTTCAATCGAGTTGGTTGGCGACATTTCACCCGGGTTGATAATGCCCACCTGCGGCACATACAGTGCGCCGGCCAGACCGCAGAGTACGGCTGAAAGTGTCCACACCAGCAGCTTGAAACCGCGGGGATCGTACCCGCAAAACGTCAGGCGGTTTTCGGCATCACGCACCGCGGTCAGAATGCGACCGAACTTACTTTTCGCCAGCGCGAAGCCTGTGCCCAGCGCTATCAGCAACAGCATCACGGTAGCCAGAAACAGCGCGATACGGGTGGTGGTCGCGGTAATGGAAAACCCAAGCAGCGTGGTAAAACCGGTAAAACCGTTATTCCCGCCAAAGCCGGTTTCATTGCGAAAGAACAGCAACATCCCCGCGTACGTCAGCGCCTGGGTCATGATCGAAAAATAGACCCCTTTGATTTTTGAGCGAAAGGCAAACCAGCCAAACACCAGCGCCAGCAGCCCCGGTACCATCACAATTAATACCAGTGCCCAGACAAAGTGCTGCGTCCCCCACCAGAACCATGGCAGTTCGCTCCAGGAGAGAAACGACATAAACGCGGGCAGCCCGTCACCCGCCGCCTGGCGCATCAGGTACATGCCCATCGCATAGCCGCCCAGCGCGAAGAAGATACCGTGGCCCAGGGAGAGCATTCCGGCATAGCCCCACACCAGATCGAGCGCCACGGCGACAATGGCATAGCAGAGGATCTTACCCGTGAGCGTGAGCATCCAGGTCGAAATCGCCAGCGGATGCGTCGCGGGCAGTAAGGCGAAAAACGGTAAAATCAGCAGGCAGGCCACGATCAGGCTACCGGCTATCTGCGTCGTGCGTGGCGCTTTGCGCGCCAGCGTTAAGGTAAGCGGCTGGCTCATCAGTCAGTAACCCTCCCTTTCAGTGCGAATAACCCCTGCGGACGTTTCTGAATAAACAGAATAATAGCCACCAGGATCAGGATTTTGCCCAATACTGCCCCCATTTGCGGTTCGAGAATTTTATTAAAGATCCCCAGCCCAAACGCCGCGGCCACGCTACCTGCCAGTTGACCCACCCCGCCAAGCACCACCACGAGGAACGAGTCGATGATGTAACCCTGGCCCAGTTCTGGCCCAACGTTGCCTAACTGCGATAACGCCACGCCCCCCAGACCCGCAATCCCCGAGCCAAGCCCAAAGGCCAGCATATCGACGCGACCTGTCGGTACCCCGCAGCAGGCCGCCATGCTGCGATTTTGCGTCACTGCGCGCACGTTCAGACCAAGACGGGTTTTGTTCAGAATGAGCCACGTGAAGAACAGCACCAGCAGCACAAAACCCAGTACCACAATGCGGTTCCACGGCAGCGTCAGATTGGCAAACACCTGCACGCCACCGGACAGCCATGTCGGGTTTGCCACCTCCAGGTTCTGGGCGCCAAACGTCATGCGTACCAGCTGAATAATCATCAGGCTAATACCCCATGTCGCCAGCAGCGTTTCCAGCGGTCGGCCATACAAATGACGAATAACGGTACGCTCAAGCACCATCCCGATGCTGGCGGTTACAATAAACGCCACCGGCAGCGCAACGATCGGGTAGAGCGCCAGCCACTGTGGGGCGAGCCCGGCCATCACCTGCTGAACCATCCAGGTGGCATACGCGCCCAGCATCAGCATCTCCCCGTGGGCCATGTTAATCACCCCCAGCAGGCCGTAGGTAATTGCCAGCCCCAGCGCGGCGAGCAACAGTACCGACCCCAGCGAGAGTCCCATAAACGCCTGACCAAGCAGATCGCCCCACATCAGGCGATGCTCAATCAGTTTCAGACTTTCGGCAGCGGCGGCACGCACGCCAGCATCCGGCTCCGTTGCTGCCTGCGTATACGGCGTCAGCCGGGACTGAACGTCCGGATCGTCTGATTGCCCTAACAGCGCCACAGCGTTCAGGCGCACCGCAGCCTGCGGACTTGCCAGCTGGATGTTCGCCAGCGCCAGCATCAGCGACTGACGGGCCACATCATCCGTTTCGCTGCTCACCCGTTTTTGCAGGAAATCAAGCATTTCAGGCTGTGCATCCCGCTGGAGTTGACGGGCTGCCGCACGCCTTTCCGTGACACTGTCACTCACGAGCTGATGGGTTGCCATTGCCGTCGCCACCAGATTGCGCAGCCGGTTGGTCAGACGCACGGCTTTGGTTTGGCCTGCTGCGGCTTTTGTTTCACCCAAGGGAACCATTGCCCCCTGGCGTTGTGCAAACGCATGTTTCTGGCTGTCGGTGTAGAGACTTTCACTCTGCAGCGCCTGGAGCAGCGGCAACCGTGCCGCCTCCGGCGCGGTTGCCCACTGTGTCAACAGTTCTGCCTGCTGGCTGCGACTGGCGGCCACGAATTGGTCGGCATCCGATGCCTGCACCATCCCTGGCAGCAGTCCGGTAAGCCACACAATAGCGATGATCGTGCGTATGGCGTTCATGACTTTTCTCCCTGCGGTGATAACTTAGTTGCTGGCGGTTTTCATCGGCTGATCGGGCTTTTTGTCATTACCGGCAATGAAGGGACTCCACGGCTGGGCGCGCACCGGCTGTTCCGTCTGCCAGACCACATTAAACTGGCCGTTACCTTCAATTTCGCCAATCATGACCGGCTTATGCAGATGGTGGTTGGTGGCATCCATGGTGAGCGTAAAGCCCGAAGGTGCCTTGAAGGACTGACCGGCCATTGCCGCCCGAACTTTATCGACGTCGGTGGTACCTGCTTTTTCAACCGCCTGCGCCCACATGTGGATCCCGACGTAGGTGGCTTCCATCGGGTCGTTGGTGACCACGGTGTCGGCGTTCGGCAATTTGTGTGCCCTGGCATACGCTTTGTAATCCGCCACAAACGCCTGGTTGGTCGGGTTATCAACGGACTCAAAGTAGTTCCACGCCGCCAGGTTGCCCACCAGCGGTTTGGTGTCGATCCCGCGCAGCTCCTCTTCTCCCACGGAGAAGGCTACAACCGGAACATCGGTAGCTTTCAGGCCCTGGTTAGCCAGCTCTTTATAGAACGGAACGTTGGAGTCGCCGTTGATGGTGGAAACCACCGCGGTTTTCCCTCCGGCAGAGAATTTTTTGATACTGGAAACGATTGTCTGGTAATCGCTGTGACCAAACGGGGTGTATACCTCTTCAATGTCTTTGTCTTCCACCCCTTTCGAATGCAGGAAAGCACGCAAGATTTTGTTCGTGGTGCGGGGATAAACGTAGTCGGTGCCTAACAGGAAGAAGCGTTTCGCGCTGCCTCCGTCTTCACTCATCAGGTACTCCACCGCCGGGATAGCCTGCTGGTTTGGCGCGGCACCGGTATAGAAGACGTTAGGTGACATCTCTTCACCCTCATACTGCACCGGGTAGAACAGCAGTCCGTTCAGCTCCTCAAACACCGGCAGCACCGATTTACGCGACACCGACGTCCAGCAACCAAACACCACCGCTACTTTGTCCTGGCTCAACAGCTGGCGCGCTTTTTCGGCAAACAGCGGCCAGTTCGAGGCCGGGTCAACCACTACCGGTTCCAGCTTCTTACCCAGCACGCCCCCTTTGGCGTTGATCTCATCGATGGTCATCAGCGCAACGTCTTTAAGCGGCGTTTCAGAAATCGCCATCGTGCCGGAAAGGGAATGCATGATCCCCACCTTGATGGTATCGGCCGCCTGAGCGCCAAAACTCATCCCCATAGCTACGACAGACGCGGACAATGCGAAGGCTTTTAATAAGGTACGACGGTGCATATTTTCACTCCTGAAAAAGAAAGCTGTGCAAAGGCGTCCGTTACGGCGTGGACGCAGAAAATAAAAACGTCAGCTTAGAGAGAGCAAAAAGGATGCCAGGATGGATAAAGCGCTATGACAGGAGAGGTAATGAAGGATGTAAAAAGAACGACTCAGAATGGTACAGCGCTGCACTTTTATAATGCAGCGCTGTGGCGGAGGGTTTACCAGACTTCGCTGGCGATCTGCGTCACCAAGCGGACTTTGTCCCACTGCTGGGTTTCACTCAGGCTGTTGCCCTCTTCGGTAGAGGCAAATCCGCACTGCGGGCTCAGGCAAATCTGCTCTTTAGCCACGTATTTCGCCGCCTCCTCCAGACGCGCCTTCACCCCTTCCGGGTTCTCCAGCTCGCCATTTTTGGTGGTGATAAGGCCGAGCACCACCTGCTGCTTGCCCGGGCGAACAAAACGCAGTGGCGCAAAATCACCGCTCCGGTCATTGTCGTACTCAAGGAAAAAGGCATCCACGTTGACCGTCCCGAACAGCACTTCAGCCACCGGCTCATAGCCCCCTTCGGAAATCCAGGTTGAACGGAAGTTTCCGCGACAGACATGCAGCCCGATGGTGAGATCGTCCGGCTTGCCCTCCAGTGCCTTATTCAGAACGCGGGCATATATACGCGCCAGCTCGTCGGCATCGTCACCACGCTCGCGGATCTGACGACGTTGATCGTCCGAACAGAGATAGGCCCAGACAGTGTCATCCAGCTGCAGATAACGGCAGCCCGCGTCGTAAAACGCCCGAATCGCGTCCCGCCAGGTGGTCGCCAGATCGTCAAAATAGTCCTTCAGATCCGGGTAGACCGTCGCATCAATGTCTTTGCGTCCACCGCGGAAATGCAGCACGCTCGGGCTGGGAATGGTCATCTTCGGCTGAGCATTGCCGCTAATGCTTTTCAGGTAGCGGAAATCCTCCAGCATCGGGTGATCGCCAAAGCCCAGTTTGCCGGTCACGCGCACGCCGTGGGCTTTGGTCTGTACACCGTTGAACTGAATACCCTGCTGAGAATCGTAACGCTCAACACCCTGCAGACCGTCGAAGAAATCAAAGTGCCACCAGGCACGACGAAATTCACCGTCGGTCACCACATGCAAGCCACAGGCGCACTGCTGCTCGACAACATGGCGGATCGCCTCATCCTCAACCGCACGAAGCTGCCCGGCATCAATTTCGCCGCTGGCGAATTTCAGGCGAGCCTGTTTGATGGCATCCGGACGTAAAAAGCTGCCAACTACATCGGCGCGGTATGGGGCATGGTGTCGTTGCATGGAAATCTCCTCTATCTGCCGACAATAATTGCCTGCAGTGATAATTCATTATTTGAATCTTTAGACTTCTGGATGTCTAAATGTCCAAAAAAGATGTCATACCTGCCGCCAGCCGGCAAACGAGAAAATTTCACGGGTGTTGAAAAAAATTCATCTTCACAGTGCGGACAGCGATTCCTGGCTCGCAAACTCAAACTTTTCATCTTCCCAGCCGGTGATCCCACCGAGCATAATTTTCACCGGCAGCCCCAGACGCGCCAGCTTCAGCGCGGCTCTGTCCGCACCGTTGCAGTGAGGCCCGGCGCAATAGACCACAAACAGCGTGCCGTCAGGCCACTGGGCCATGCCTTCGGGGGTGATCTGACGCCACGGCATATGTAGCGCACCGGGAACGTGACGGCGGGCGAACTGCTGCGGGCTCCCGACGACGTGCAGCAGGACGAAATCCTGTTCATGATTCGTGATGGCATGATGCACATCGGCGCAATCGGTCTCGACGCTCAGGCGGCGCAGAAAATGGGTAACGGCTTCCTGGGGTTCAGCAGCCGGAAATTCAGTAACATAACTCATGATCCTTCCTCATCTTTGGCGTTTGTGTTAACACTACTCTATCCACAAATTCAGCCCGTGAATGCGCTCGCTTATGCCAGAAAACAGCAAAAAGATGACAAACTTAAGACAGATTTCCCGCCCTCAGGTCATTGTGCTGGCGTATGACGGTTTGTGTACCTTTGAGTTTGGCGTGGCAGTGGAAATCTTTGGTCTGCCGCGTCCGGAACTGGGAGACGAATGGTATCGTTTTGCCGTGGCGGGCGTAGACAGCGGTGAACTTCGGGCGACCGGGGGGATTCGCCTCATCACCGACGGCGATTTAACCCTGCTTGAGACGGCCGACCTGATCGTTGTGCCCGGCTGGCGAGGACTGGATTCACCGGTTCCGCCCGCGCTCTGCGCGGCATTACGTAAGGCCAATGCGCGGGGATGCCAGCTTTTGTCGATCTGTTCTGGCGTGTTTGTTCTTGCCGCTGCCGGGCTGCTGGATGGGCGTAAAGCCACAACGCACTGGCGCTATATTGAGGCGCTTAAGGCCCGGTACCCGGCCATCGAGGTGGTTGAAGATGTACTTTATCAGGACGACGGCGACATTCTCACCTCGGCGGGCAGCGCGGCAGGTATCGATTTATGCCTGCACGTAGTCCGGCGGGATTATGGGATGGAAATCGCCAACACCGTAGCGCGTCGTCTGGTCATTCCCCCGCACCGGGATGGCTCACAGCCGCAGCAGCTAAGCCGCCCGGTGGCGCAACTGCGCGAAAGTCAGCGTCTCGGTCAGCTGTTTGATTTTCTGCACACCCATCTTGCCGTATCGCACAGCGTTGATTCACTGGCGCGTCGGGTCGGCATGAGTCAACGCACCTTTCTGCGCCGCTTTCAGGATGCGACCGGCACCACGCCCGCGCGCTGGCTGCTCAATGAGCGCCTGCTGAGGGCAAAAGATTATCTGGAAAGCAGTCGTTTAAGTATCGACAGCATCGCGGAGCAGACCGGATTCGGTCAGGCATCGACCCTGCGTCACCATTTTCGGCAGCAGTTCGCCCTTTCACCGGCCCAGTATCGCAAACACTATTCGCGTCCTGCCCGCTAGTGGCCGGATTGCAGACAAAAAAAACCGCCATAATATGGCGGTAAATGCTTGCATGGATAGATTTGTATTTTGGTCTCTACGTCCCGACACTCCATGGCCGGGCAGCGGATCTCTTACAAACTAACATCCATAGTCTCAATGAAAGGTAAACAGCCTGATTAACCCGCTTTGGTATTGATTTGCAAATAACGCATCAGACCCTGCTCCGCGCTCTGTTTTGCATCATCATTGATGGCTTCCAGATAAAACGAACGCGACACACCATACGGTGCTTTTTCAGACGGATAAACCGCGAACTCGAATGTTTTACCTCTTGCCTGATTGGTGCAGCCTAATTGCCAGCGCTGGTCATCAATTCTGGTGCTATTACAGGCCACGCGTCCGTAATCGCTGGTTAAATATGACCCAACACGCGCTTTCGCGGACTGAATATATTCTGGTTCGTCATTACTAATAGAGTAAATACCTGCACCCGCCCCAACAGCAACCACCAGCAGCGCAAGCGCTATCATTTTTTTCATTTAACAAGACCCATTCCTTAGCCAGAGTTTAACCATTATATAGGATTTATCCTTAAAGCTAGTGGCTAATTACGTACCAGAATTGGCGGTTAACAAACTTGATGCTAATTTTAGGAAAAGTCTCATCACGGCTGTCGCCGCACAGAATTTGACACTCTCTTTGCGCTAATTTGAATTTTTGAATAATTTCCCGAAGAAATTATTGGCATGATAGTCCCGCGATGGCATTCAACGGTGAAATAATGATGAGAAAAGGGTTAACGCTGATATTGCTGGTGTGTGGATTATTTTCAGGTCAGCTCATGGCAGGACATAAAGGCCATGAATATGTGTGGGTAAAGAATGTGGAACATCAGCTCCGCCATGAAGCGGATAGCGATGAATTACGCAGCGTTGCCGAAGAGTCAGCGGAAGGTTTGCGCGAACACCACCTGTGGCAGAAATCGCGCAAACCAGACACGCACTTTCGGTAATTAATTACCCTTACGCTTCGGCAGGGTTTTCATTAAATCGTCCGGGCTCACGGAGGCCACAACGCTACCCGGTGACGGCATTTTGAAAATATGATTTTTCATCTTGCCAATCACATGCATTTCGCACGGACGGCAGTCAAATTTCAGGGTCAGCACTTCGTCGCCATTCACCAGCTGCATCGGTGTGGCCTTCCAGCTTTTAATATTCCCTTTCGCCTGTTTCGGGCAGAGGTTGAAGGCGAAGCGCAGACAGTGCTTGGTGATCATCACCGGCACATCGCCCTTCTCTTCATGCGCTTCATAGGCTGCGTCAATCAGCTGTACGCCGTGACGGTGATAGAATTCACGCGCTTTGTGGTTATAGACGTTCGCCAGGAAGGACAAGTGCGTGTCAGGGTAAACCGGCGCAGGAACGGTTTCGGCCTTGCGGCTGCCGCGTGGATAGTTAGCCAGGCGGGCGGCATCCAGCATTTCTGCCGTCTCGCGGCGGAACTGGTTCAGCAGGCTGTTCGGAACAAACAGGGCATCCGGCAGGTTAACGTCGATATGACGCGCGTAGTAAAGGGTCTGCCCCAGCTTCGCCACGCCATCCTTCAGGTTGTTAAGGGCTTTTTCCGCGTTGTTTGCCACCTCGAACAGACCATCAAGCGTGTGCGTTACGCTGATACCGTCTTCACAGGTCATGGTCAGGATCAGCTGCTCTTCCCAGCCGCCCAGTTCAATGTCCACCGCGATACGGCGTTCGCTCGAGGTTTTCAGTAGCGCCTGCTGCCAGTTGTGGTCAAGATTACGGTTCAGTGCCGCGTTAGGGCGCGCTTTGTAGAGATCCGCAGGCATCTCGTTTGGCCATACGCGATAGCGATTTTCACCGGTTTTTTCCACCGTATTCGCACGGAAGCCCACCACTTCACGCTTGATCATCACGTTCAGGCCATCGCCGTTGGCCAGCGGCTCGGTCACTTCCACGTCGAGGTGATCTTTTGCCACTTTCAGCACTTCACCCACCGGTAAACCGATAAACTTCGGTGAATCAAACGCACCGATATCCCCTTTACGGGCATTCACAAAGTAGTCAGTGCTGCCGCGGTGGAAAGTTTTGTCCGTTGACGGAATAAAGAAATGCTCGGTACGACCGGCCGACGCACGCGCCAGGTCACCGCGATCTTCAATGATGGCATCCAGCATCTGACGATAGTGAGCGGTGATGTTCTTCACGTAGCTCATGTCTTTATAACGCCCTTCAATCTTGAAGGAGCGCACGCCGGCGTCAATCAGCGCACCCAGGTTGGCGGTCTGATCGTTATCTTTCATCGAGAGCAGGTGTTTTTCGAACGCCACAACGCGGCCCTGATCGTCTTTCAGGGTATACGGCAGACGACAGGCCTGAGAGCAGTCGCCGCGGTTGGCGCTGCGCCCCGTCTGGGCGTGGGAAATATTGCACTGACCAGAATAGGCGACGCACAGCGCGCCGTGGATAAAGAATTCAATGGTTGCGTCGGTCGCCTGGTGAATATCGCGGATCTGGTTCAGGTTCAGCTCACGCGCCAGCACGATCTGGGAAAAACCCACGTCAGAAAGAAACTTCGCCTTCTCTACCGTGCGGATATCGCACTGGGTACTGGCGTGCAGTTCAATGGGGGGAATATCCAGCTCCAGCACGCCCATATCCTGCACAATCAGGGCATCGACGCCGGTCTGGTAGAGATCGGTAATTAAACGTTGCGCAGGCTCCAGCTCATCATCATGCAGAATGGTGTTCAGGGTCACGAACACTTTCGCCCCAAAGCGATGGGCGAACGGCACCAGTTCAGCAATATCGCTCAGGCTGTTGCTGGCGTTATGGCGGGCACCAAAGCCAGGTCCACCAATGTAGACGGCATCAGCACCATGAAGGATCGCTTCACGGGCGATGGTGGCGTCGCGGGCCGGGCTTAAAAGTTCGAGATGATGGGATTGCAGGCGCATACTTCGTCGTTATCCGTTATGGTCAAAATGGCGGCTATTGTAGTCAGAAGTATGCGGCAGCGAAACAGTTTTGCGTCGCTTCAGCGGGGATAATGGATCAGGGAGTGAAAATGCACCGGCCGGTCGCTGCTGTTGCGGTAGGCGTGCGGTTTATCCCCGGCAAAACGCACCCCCGAATCGGCAGTAATGGTCTGCCACTCGCCATCGATGTTCATCTCCAGTTCGCCGCTGATCACCACCACGTGTTCAATCACGCCAGCCTCGTGGGGCGTGGATTCGCTCAGGGCGCCGGCAGCGAGGGTTATCGAAAAGTGGTCAAACTTTAGCGTCTCATCCCACGGGAATAACGGTTTCACCACCATCGCCTGCTGTTCCGGGTCGAATACCGCCTGCCTGTCAGCTGCCGGCGTGATGAAGGCAGAAAAAGGGATGTTCAGCCCCGTGGCGATTTTCCACAACGTGGATACCGTCGGGCTGGATTCATTGCGCTCGATTTGCCCGAGCATGGCCTTTGAAACGCCGGTCTCTTCCGCCAGTCTGGCGAGGCTCCAGCCACGCGCCTGACGCTCGGTTTTCAGTGTGTAAGCAAGATGTTGTGTGATGTCCATGTTCCCTCCTGATGCGACCGATCATACCACTTGTACGCTATAACGCACAGTGTTACCTTAAAGTGGACGTTATAACGCACAACGGAGTTTTTATGCGCCCTTCATCCTCACTCTTTCCTGCCGTTCTCGCCGGTTTTGTCGCCGTTCTGGTTGGATATGCCAGTTCCGCCGCCATTATCTGGCAAGCCGCTGCTGCCGCAGGCGCAAACGCGCAGCAGATCGCCGGCTGGATGACGGCCCTGGGGATAGGTATGGGGGTCAGCACGCTGGCGCTTTCCTGGTGGTATAAAGCCCCGGTGCTTACCGCCTGGTCTACACCAGGCGCGGCGCTATTAGCCACCAGTCTGCATGGGGTAACGCTTGCCGAGACCATCGGGATTTTCATCTTTGCCAACGCGCTCATTCTGCTGTGCGGCGTAACCGGGTTGTTTGCTCGCCTGATGAAGCTTATCCCGCATTCCCTTGCCGCCGCTATGCTCGCCGGGGTGCTGCTCAGGTTTGGACTGCAGGCGTTCAGCAATCTTGAGGGGCATTTTTTACTGTGCGGCAGCATGCTGGCGGCATGGCTGTTCGCCAAAGCGCTGGCACCCCGCTACGCCATTGTCGCCACGTTGCTGGTGGGCAGTATGGTGGCCTGGGCGGGAGGTGACGTTGTCACAAAAGAGTTAACCCTTTCCGTGGTGATGCCCACGTTTATCGCGCCGACCTTTACGTTAACCAGTCTGATAAGCATTGGCGTGCCCTTCTTCCTGGTCACCATGGCGTCCCAGAATGCGCCGGGCTTCGCCACGATGCACGCTTCCGGCTATCCTCTGGCCGTATCACCGCTGATGATCGTCACCGGAGGGCTGGCACTGGTGTTATCCCCGCTCGGCGTCTTTTCCATCTGTATCGCCGCGATCACCGCTGCGATTTGCCAGAGCCCGGATGCGCACCCGGATGCCAGCAAACGCTGGCTTGCCGCCGTGGCCGCAGGCGGGTTTTATCTGCTGGCGGGCATTTTTGGCGGATCCATTTCCGGGCTGATGGCCTCCCTTCCCCTGAGCTGGATCCAGATGCTCGCCGGCCTGGCGCTGCTGGGCACCATCAGCGGGAGCTTGTATCAGGCATTGAACAACGAAACGGAGCGCGACGCGGCAATTGTCACCTTTCTGATGACCGCCAGCGGCGTCACGATCCTGGGTATTGGCTCTGCGTTCTGGGGGCTGGTGCTGGGCGGCGTATGTTATACGGTCTTTTCACACCTTCGCCGCGCGTAGCTGCGAGGGCGTTATGCCCATCATGCTGCGAAAGCGGTTACTGAAATGGCTGGCGGAGTTAAACCCGCAGGCCAGCGCGATATCCGTGAGTGGTGTGGTTGTGTGCTGCACCAGCGCTTTGGCTTTCTCCATTCGACGCTGCATCACGTACTGATGTGGCGCCAGCCCCATGGACTGACGGAACATTCTGGCGAAATGATACTCGCTCAGCGCGGCCTGTTCGGCCAGTTCCGCCAGCGTCAGCGGCTGGGAAAGGTTCTCTTCGATAAACGCCAGCACGTTACGCAGCACAAACGGTGACAACCCGCCGGTCACCACCGGCAGCTTCCACTGCACGCTGGAGTAATTCTGTAACAGGTGGGTCATCAACAGCGTAGACGCGGTACTCAGGGTGAGCTGGTTAGCTTTTTGCTGCCAGTCGCAGCCGAGCAAAAACTGACGGTAAAGCGCGGTAATTTTCGGGTCGCTGCCGAAGATCTTTTCATCCAGCGTCAGGGACAGCGGGCGCTTGTCCCAGATTTTTTCCCCGACATCACGCAGATGCTCATCGGTGCAGTAGAGATGGACAAACGACAGATCATCGCGAATATCCCACGTCGATTCACTCTCTTTTGGCATCAGACAGAAACGGTCCGGGCCGCCGCCGTTTTTCCAGCCGCCCGGCGTTTTTTGATAGCTCTCATAACCGTCCGCCACGTACAGGCTGAGGGTATGGTGATTACTTTTCACGGTTATCGTGTCGTGCTTGTTGTACCAGGCTGCCAGTTGAATACCGGAATTCAGCGCAACGGTTTCACGCAGCACGGCGTTCTGCTGGCGTAGCGTTTCAAAGGTATCGTAAGCGCGAGACATAGCTATTAACGGGTGAGTAATCAGACTCTCAGTCTATGAAGTGTTGCGCCACGATGCCAGATCTGCAGCCACAAAAAAGCGCAAGAATATGCAAGTCCACCGCAAATCGGTGAAAGCAATGTCATGCCACTCGCGCCAGACTGCACTTTTCAGTATGTGGGAAGAGAGCAACAATGAACGCATTACTCTATGGACTGGTGGTGGTGATATGGGGAACAACCTGGATTGCCATTTTCCTGCAACAGGGGCCAGTCGCAGCCCCGGTGTCAATTTTCTGGCGCTTTGCCGTGGCCTGCGCCACGATCATGATCGTCTTAATTGCCCTGCGTCGGCTTCGTAAGCTGGCCTTGCGGGATCATCTCTTTTGCATGCTGCAGGGATGCTGCGTTTTTTGCTTCAACTTCTGGTGTTTTTACACCGCCGCCGCGCACATCAATACCGGGCTGGAGTCGGTGATTTTCTCGATGGCCGTACTGTATAACGCCATCAACAGCTTTATTTTCTTCGGTCAGCGCCCACCCGCACGCTTCTGGACGGCGGCGGCCCTGGGGCTTATCGGGATCATCACCCTCTTCTGGGACGACCTGCTGGCGAGTGGCTGGAGTGCCTCCCTGCTGACGGGGATTGGTCTTTCAGCACTGGGGACCTACGGGTTCTCGCTGGGCAATATGATCAGCATGCGCCACCAGCGAAAAGGGCTGGAGACCATGACCACCAACGCCTGGGCGATGTTTTACGGTACGGTCATTATGGGCTGCATTGCCCTGTTCCGGGGTGACAGTTTTATCCCCGAATGGACGGTGAGTTACATTGGCGCGCTGCTTTATCTCGCCATTTTTGGTTCGGTCATCGCTTTTGGTGCCTACTTCACGCTGGTGGGACGCATTGGCCCGGGCAAAGCGGCATACAGTACGCTGCTCTTCCCGCTGGTGGCGCTGTCCATCTCCACGGTCTATGAAGGTTACGTGTGGCATCTCAACGGCATCATTGGATTACTGCTGATTCTGGGCGGGAATATGGTGATGTTTACGAAACCGGAAACCTGGTTCAGACGTTTGCGTATGGCATAAAAAAAAGGCCTGCATTGCTGCAGGCCGTTTTGATTATTTCGCGGTTTTCTTAACATCAAACATGGTGGCATCCGTCGCCATGTCATCCACAACCTGTTTTAACGTTGCGAAGCCCATTGGCGTGTTTTCGTTCGCCAGCTCTTTACCTTCGCCTTTACGCACGACCTTCATGACCGGCTTATTCGTCGCCGAATCAATCAGCTCGCCTTCGAAGAAGAGATGGGTATCCATGGTGCGGTGCCCCGTTGCCATCTGCGTACCTGCAACCACTAACGCGACGGGCACTACTTCATAGAACTGCAGACCTTCTTTCTGCGAACTCACACCGGTAATCGCACCGCGGAAGATCAGGCTGTGTTTACCTGGTGTCGTAACAACAGGTTTACGCTGGCTGATTGCCGCTTTCATTTTGGTGTTGGTATAAGCCAGAAGCTCATCAAGCGTTTTTTGACCAATTTGGGTCGTTGGTTTTGGCGCTGGATAATAGGTGATTGGCGTCCATAAAATACTGTCGTAATTTGCCTCGTTATACGACGGGTCGACCCAACGCAGCGTCGGTTTACCCGTTGCGGACGTTGTTTGCTGCAATCCAGAATAATCTTTTAAAAAGCCTGAATATTGTTCGGGGGCGGCGACTTTAGACGAACAGCCCGCTAACGCCAACAGACCAGAAAGCACTGCAACTTTAAAAAAAGTGTGAGTACGCATGATGGTATTCCATGTTATCTGCAAGTATGCATTTGAAGTTATAGCAAAAGTCTGGCGGGTTTGTTGTGACAAAAAATGATGTAAGCAGCACAAATTGCGAAAAGATTGCCCGACTGAACGCCGGGCAGTGAAAAACTACTGATTAATATCAACCTGCCAGAACAAATGCTTGCCGAACGGATCGATTTCATAGCCCGTGACTTCCTTGCGCACCGGTTCAAAAATCGTCGAATGGGCAATCATTACTGCCGGTATCTGGTCATGCATCATCTGCTGAGCCTCTTTATACAGCGCCACGCGTTTATCATGATCGGTTATCGATTTCGCTTCAGCGATAATTTTATCAAATGGTTTGTAGCACCATTTGGCGGAATTAGATCCACCGTTAGCCGAAGTACAGGTAAATAACGGACCAAAGAAGTTATCCGGGTCGCCGGTTGCGGTGGTCCAGCCCATCAGCGCGGCCTGGTGTTCACCGCCCTTCACCCGCTTAAGATACTCGCCCCATTCATAGGTGACGATTTTGGTCTGGACGCCAACCTTCGCCCAGTCGGCCTGAATCATCTCCGCCATCCGTTTTGCGTTCGGATTGTAGGGACGCTGAACCGGCATCGCCCATAAATCGATGCTGATGCCGTTTGCAAAACCAGCCTCCTTCAACAACGCTTTCGCTTTTTCAGGATCGTAGTCGTAATCCTTCAGTTCGCTGTCGGCGCTCCAGACGCCGGGTGGCAGCAGGTTTTTCGCCGCCGTGCCGGTGCCGTGGAATACCGCGTCAATAATGGCCGGCTTATTGATGGCCATTGCCAGCGCCTGGCGAACCTTCACGTTATCCAGCGGAGGTTTTTGCGTATTGAAGGCCAGAAAACCGGTATTCAGCCCGGCTTTACTCATCAGATTAATGTCTTTGTTAGCCTTCATGCGCGGCAGGTCCGCCGGGTTTGGAAACGGCATCACCTGACATTCGTTCTTCTCGATTTTGGCAAAACGCACCGAGGCATCGGGCGTGATGCTAAACACCAGTCGATCCAGCTTCGATTTGCCCTGCCAGTACTCCGGAAACGCAGTGAACAGGATGCGCGAATCTTTCTGGTACTGCGCCAGCTTAAACGGCCCGGTGCCAATCGGGTCCATATCCACCTTTTCCGGCGTGCCGGCTTTCAGCATCGCGTCGGCATACTCCGCCGACAGGATCGAGGCGAAATACCACGCCAGATCGGCGACAAACGGCGCTTCCGGATGGGCGAGCGTAAAGCGCACGGTGTACTCATCGACTTTATCAATGGCCGTGATCAGGCTACCGAACTCAAGGCTCTCGAAGTTGGAATAGCTGCCGTTAGAGACGTTGTGATAGGGATGATTTACATCCTTCTGGCGCATAAACGAGAAAATCACGTCGTCGGCGTTAAAGTCGCGCGTCGGCCTGAACAATTTATTACTCTGGAATTTCACCCCTTTACGCAGATGGAAGGTATAAACCTTGCCGTCCTCGCTCACCTCCCAACCTTCCGCGAGGCTCGGGACCAGTTCCGTTGTACCCGCCCTGAAATCGACCAGCCGGTTATAGACCGGCACGGCACTGGCATCCACGCTGGTTCCCGACGTGTATAACTGAGGATTAAAATTTTCCGGCGATCCTTCAGAGCAATACACCAGCGTTTTTGCCGCGACGGTGGAACTGACCGTGAGCGCAGCAAGTGCCAGCGTTAACATTGTGAGTTTGCTTTTCATCATTTATTCCTGTCTTTTTAATTCGACGGCTAATTAATTCTTTTGCCATTTCATAAATATCATTAAAGTGATGTAGCAAACACCTGAAAAATAAATACAGAAGGAATCACTATGGGCTCGGCACTCTCCAGACAATTAACGCACCGCTTCTTCCGCTATCTCGCCATCACCAGCCAGAGCGATCCCAGAGTGAACACCCTTCCCTCTACGCCGGGCCAGCACGACATGGCGCGTGAGCTGGCCCAGGAGCTGGCGCAGCTGGGTTTAGACGATATTGTGATTGATGAATACGCGACGGTTACTGCGGTTAAAAAAGGTAATGTAGCCGGGGCGCCACGCATCGGTTTTATTACCCATATTGATACCGTCGATGTCGGTTTATCACCGGATATTCATCCACAAATATTAAAATTTACGGGTGAAGACCTCTGTTTGAATAAAGAGAAATCAATCTGGTTACGCGTAAAAGAGCATCCGGAAATTCTGGCTTACCCGGGTGAAGAGATTATTTTCAGCGACGGGACCAGCGTATTAGGCGCAGATAATAAAGCCGCCGTCACCGTGGTCATGACGCTGCTGGAAAACCTGACGCCAGAACACCAGCATGGCGACATTGTGGTCGCGTTTGTGCCGGATGAGGAGATCGGCCTGTGTGGCGCGAAGGCGCTGGATCTAAACCGTTTTGACGTTGATTTTGCCTGGACCATCGACTGCTGTGAGCTGGGTGAGATTGTTTACGAGAACTTCAACGCCGCGGCGGCAGAAATTCGCTTTACCGGCGTAACGGCTCACCCCATGTCCGCCAAAGGCGTGCTGGTTAACCCACTGCTGATGGCGACAGACTTCATCAGCCATTTTGACCGCCAGCAAACCCCGGAATGCACCGAGGGGCGTGAAGGCTATATCTGGTTTAACGGCATTCAGGCGGGGCAAAACGAGGCCGTCTTAAAAGCGAATATCCGTGATTTCGATAAAGCACAGTTTGCCGCCCGCAAGCAGCAGATTGCCGATGTCGCGGCGTTGATTGCCGGACAGCATCCTACGGCAAAGGTGGAGTATCGCATTGAAGATACCTACAGCAATATCAGCAATGCGATTGGTGAGGATCGTCGCGCTATCGACCTGATGTTTGAGGCCATGGAATCCCTTGGGATCACGCCCAAACCGACGCCAATGCGCGGCGGTACTGACGGCGCGGCGCTCTCGGCAAAAGGCCTGCTCACGCCAAACTTCTTCACCGGCGCGCATAACTTCCACTCGAAGTTTGAGTTTTTGCCGCTGTCGTCGTTCGAGGCCTCATACAACACGGCCCTGCAGCTCTGCCTGCTGGCCGCCCGTTAAGCGGGCTTGCGCGCCAGCAGCGTGGCAAAACGCAGTTTAATGCGGTTACCGTTCTCGTCGGTGCGGTGCAGTTCGCCCACCTCTTCGTTGTACTTGAGCAACGCCCAGCCCTCGTAGTAGTTGCTCAGTTCACCGCTTTTGAACGCAAACGGGAAGCCGACGGTGCACGGGTAATCCGCCGTGTCCATCGCGGCAACAATCAGGTTATAACCGCCGGGTCTGGTGCAGCGCTGCATATTGCCGATCAGGCCCGGAATGGTTTTCGCTTCCAGGAACATCAGCACCACGGTAGAGAGAATAAAATCGTATTCGCCCTCAAAGCTCAGGTTGTTCAGATCTTTGATTGCCGTCTGCAGGTTTACGATGCCTTCTTCCGCTTTGATGCGCTCAATATTCTCGATACTCAGTGGATTTTTATCCCACGCGGTCACGTCGTAACCGTTGGCTGCCAGATAGAGGCTGTTACGCCCGTTACCACAGCCCAGATCCAGCGTTTTACCCGGTTTCACAATGCCCGCGCTGTACAGCACTTCTGAGTGCGTACGGGTTAAGCCATATTTCTCTGTGAAGTAATTTTCATCAACAGCCATTATTTTTTTCCTCAGATTGCATAAGCAGCGCTTTATCAGTGCGCACCAGAAGTTTGCCCTGTATCAGCAAGATAAACGTTCGTACCAGCAGCATCCCGATGATGACATTGGTAAAGATAAACAGTGGGACGGCAATGGCGTGGAAAAAGCCCGACGGACTGCTCTGCCCAAGATGAAGCCCCGTGGTGGCAAGGGCCGACACGCCAAACGAGAAGCTCCAGAACGAGGCGTTAAACGGCTGGGATAAATACCATGGCATCAGCCGTAACATAAACAGCAGTTGCAACAGGCCGTAGCCGAACAGCATTTTGGCAAATGTATCCGCCTCACCGCCATTGACGCTAAACCAGGCGCTGCAGGCCACCAGCGCGGGAGCCAGCTGAATACCCAGCGAGGTTCGCAGCGCGGAAGGCAACTCCCCGGCGCTACGAAGTCGTTGCAAAATCACCGGCTCAAGGCTGAGCCAGGAAAAAACGCCCGCCCCGAGAAACACCAGTCCGGCATCGTTAAACCCCAGCGCGCCGCACGCCATGGCGCTGATAAAGTTGTTTGCCACCGTGGGCAGATATAACCCCGGCGTGGTGGCCTCTTGCGGATGGTTACCGCGCCATAATCCGGCGCTTTGCCAGGCAGCATAAGCCAGCTGTATCACCACCCCGACGCCAAATAACACCAGTGACACCGGGCGCAGCCAGGGCACAAAACCGATGGCGACCAGCATCGTTGTGGCGGGAAAAAGGCTGACAAAACTGCTCATCACCGGGTGGCGCATCTCGGCCAGCACACTTCGCGGGAAACGGATCGCCCGGGCGATAAACGCCACCGTCAGCAAAAACCAAATCACAATCGCAAGGGCCACCAGGCTCTCACCAGGCCAGCGCGTCACGTGCCAGAGCGTGCTGGCGTATCGCCAGGCGAACCCCATCCCAATGATGCCAAGCACCATACCGAAGTAACCCGCGGGCAGGTTAAGCACTTGTTGAGCGTTGTTATTTTTATTCATTAATTTGAATTTTTAAAATGTATTTTAAATGCCATTTTAAGGGGTTTCCGCGACGGATGCCAGCACTACGAAACGCCGAAAGTTTGCTACGTTTAGTGGAGACGCTTACCCGAGACTCCATGATGAAAAAGTACAGGCTCAGCGAGGACACCCGCCTCTGGCAATGGAAAAACGGCGAGACAACGCACACGACGTCGTTACGACAGATTATTGCCACGGCGAATTTTAACGACATCGTGAGCGGCACGAAGGGCGGCTGGGTTGAAGATGAGAGCGCCCTCGCGCACGAAGGTGACTGCTGGATCTACGATGAAAACAGCGTCGTCTTTGCCGGTGCGACGGTGTCCGGCAACGCGCGCCTTACCCTGCCTTGCATCGTCAGTCATGACGCGCAGATTGGCGACAACTGCTGGCTGGACGGCGCAGAGGTCAGTCACGGTGCGCGCATAAGTGACAACGTCACGATACAGCAATCCTGCGTGCGCGGCGAATGCCATATTTTCGGCGAGGCGCGGGTGCTTCATAACAGCGTGGTGATTGCTGCCAAAGGGCTTACGCCGGACCATGAGCAGATCCTGAAAATTTATGACAAGGCGACGGTGAGCCAGTCCCGCATTGTGCATCAGGCGCAAATCTACGGCGAGGCAATGGTTAATTATGCCTTCGTTGAACACCGGGCGGAAGTTTTCGACAGCGCCATCCTCGAAGGCAACGATCTCAATAACGTCTGGGTATGTGACTGCGCAAAAGTGTACGGTAACGCCCGCGTCATTGCCGGTTTTGACGACGATGCCATCCCTACCGTCCGCTACAGCTCTCAGGTGGCTGAAAACGCGGTGGTGGAAGGAAATTGTGTCATTAAACACCACGTCCTGATTGGCGGTCAGGCCTGGCTGCGCGGCGGCCCTATCCTGCTTGACGATAAGGTCGTGATCCAGGGACGGGCGCGTATCAGCGGCGATGTGCTTATTGAGCATCGGGTTGAAATCACCGACGATGCGGTGATTGAGGCTTTTGCCGGTGAGAACATCCACCTGCGCGGCGAAAAGGTGATTAACGGCGACCAGCGCATCACCCGTACGCCTCTGTTGGGGGCGTTATAGCGGGTAAATTTTGCCGTAGAGATTCACATCGTCATAACGGCCATTCAGGAACTCTGCTTCCCGCAGGCACCCCTCCAGCGTAAAACCGTTGCGCAGGGCAACATTGTTGCTGTGTTTATTCGCCACCCGACACTTAATGACAAAACGGCGGATCTCGCCTCGCTCGGCGTAATAGCGCATAAACGCCTGCAGCGCCTGCGACAGAATGCCCTGTCCCTGATGCGCCTCATCCAGCCAGTAACCGATGTATCCGGCTTTGTTGGCGGGTTCAATCGCATTAAACGACAGCACGCCGACCAGGTCCTCATCCTTGAAAATCAGAAACATTTTGGCGTAGCCGCGCTGGTGCAGCATCTGATTACTCAGTACATTACGACGGGTGTCATCTTCGGTGCCCACATGCTGCGCCCAGTCAAAAGCGGTTTGCAGCCAGGCTTTGTTTCTGATGACCATGTTGTGCAGATCGGCGGTATAGCGCTCTTCGACGGCGCGAAGCTCGAGATGGTCAGTCACCGGGATAATTTCAGATTCAGTGGCGGTCATCGTCCCTTCCCGTCACCCTCTCCCCGGCGGGGAGAGGGAATAAATGGTCAACGCATGATGCGATCGTCGACGTAGTTACGTTTGTCCGGCGCAGGCGGGAAATACTGATACAGCCAGGTCTCACTGATCGCATCCCCCTGACAGCGCAGGAACAGGCGCATATCCACCGGTTCGGTTGAATCCGAGGTAGGATACCAGTCGAACAGAATGCGATAGCCGTCAAACGGCTCAACGTAGAGGATCTCAACCTGCTTCGCTTCGCCGCTGGAGAGGGTAATGACCGGCTCAATGCCTTTTGGCGCGGCAGCTTTCAGATCGCCCCCGACGAAGTCGATAGCAAAGCGACGGGCCCACACTTTCGGGTAGTTTTCGCCCGGCGCCCAGCCTTCCGGGAACCCACCCATACCGGTGCGGGTCGCGAAGACATTCGCCAGTGGGGAACGGACCGGCGGCATGGCGCTCCAGTAAAGACGGTATTTAAAGTCCAGCTCATCGCCCGCTTTCACCGGTTTTTCTGGCTGCCAGAAGCAGACCACGTTATCCAGTGTTTCACCCGTTGTCGGGATCTCCATCAGGCCAACCGCACCTTTACCCCAGTCGTTACGCGGCTCCACCCAGAGGCCTGGGCGTTTGTTATACCAGCCCATGACGTCCTGATAATGCGAGAAATCGCGATCGAGCTGGAGCAAGCCGAACCCTTTCGGGTTTTTGTCCACAAACGCATTAAACTGCAGCTTCTGCGGGTTGTTCAGCGGACGGCAAATCCACTCCCCGTTACCGCGCCACATGGCGAGACGGTCGGAGTCATGAATTTGCGGGTGGATGGTATCGCACATGCGGCGTTCGTTTGTACCGCAGCTGAACATACTGGTCATCGGCGCAATGCCGAGCTGTTTAATGTCTTTACGCGCATAGAGATGGTTTTCCACCTCCATGATCACCTGGCTCTTCTCGCAGTGGATCACGAACTTATATGCACCGGTGATGCTTGGGCTGTCCAGCAGCGTATAGACGGTAAAGGTAGTGTCGCCCGGTTTGACGGTTTCAAACCAGAACGCGGTGAAGTCAGGGAACTCTTCCGGCGTGTCGGTAAAGGTATCCACCGCCAGACCCCGCGCGGAAAGACCATACTGATAGGTATCATCAACCGCACGGAAATAGCTCGCCCCCAGGAATGAGACGATATCACGACGCGCCAGTTCCGGTGCCTTGAAGGCGCGGAAACCGGCAAACCCAAGATCGCTTTGCCCTTCCAGCTGCTTCGTATCAACACCGGTTTCACCGTAGCTGAACAGCTCAGGACGGAAGTGGATTTCGCGCGCCTGTGACGTTGACTGATCCAGCGAGAACATGCGCACGCGGCGACGGAAACCCATGCCCATATGGAAGAACTGCACGTCCAGCTGACGGCCTTCAATGTTATTCCACAATGACTGTTTTTCATCGTAACGGATGGCGTTATAGGCCTGCGGCGTCATGGTCGCCAGCGTGTCCGGTAACGGTCGCGGTGCTCCGCCCCACGGGGTTTTCGCCAGGTCATGGGCCATGGATTGCAGTACGGAGAAGTCAAAACGACGGCTCTGACCGTCAGCAATGTCAGAGTCAGCAGCGTAAGCCGCTTTGGAAAACAGGGAAGCAAGGCCAGTTGTGCCGCTCAGGGCTGCCATTGCCAGCGAGCCTTTTAGAAAACGTCTGCGATTCATGCCTGGAAAAACGTCCTTATGGTCGTGTGAATGTGTTTCGCACTCGGCGAAATGACGGCAAGAAAGAACGCACAGCCTAAACAAAAATGGTTAAGAATCCAATTGTTGGGCGGCGATTATCTGTACAAAGTGCGAAATATTTTCTGTCGACCAGAACGACCCGAAAAAGGTGTAAAGAAAGGTATAAAGACGTGTATAAAAATGCCCCGGCTGGACATCGTCAGTCGGGGCAAATGAGGCGGTTATTTTACGCTGACATCGATACCTGGGAAGTACTTATCAGCGAGTTTAGCGATCGTGCCATCGGCACGCACTTTATCAATTGCGGCATCAAGTTGCTTTTTGGTGGCCTCGTCCCCTTTACGCAACCCAAAGCCGATCCCACTGCCGAGGATAGTGTCGTCCGACACCGGTTTGCCGATAAAGCCAAACCCTTTCCCCTGCGGCTTGCTGAGGAAACCTGCCTGCCCGGCCGCGGACATAACCAGCGAGGCGTCGATACGGCCATTCAGCAGATCGCCCCAGGCCATATTCTGATCTTTATAAGACACCACGGTGACACCCTGCTTTTCCCAGTGCTCTTTCGCGTAGGTTTCCTGAATGGAGCCCTGCAGGACACCGATGGTTTTGCCCTTAAGCCCCGCGGGCGTTGCCTCTACCGCGGTACCGGCCTTGCCAACGAGCTGCGACGGGATGCGGTAAATCGGCTGGGTAAAATCAATACTTTTACGTCGCTGTTCGGTGATGTTCATCGCCGAGTTAATGGCATCAAATTTCTTCGCCACCAGGCCCGGTATTAACGCATCAAAAGAGGTTTCAACCCAGGTGCATTTCAGCGCTGCGGCTTTGCAGATGGCATTGCCCAGCTCAACGTCAAACCCTTCCAGTTCGCCGGCAGCATTTCGGCTTTCAAACGGCGGATATTCCGCCTCCAGCCCGTACCGCAGTTCGGTAGCCGCGAATGACGAAAACGTACACAGCAATCCCATGCCGACAACTAACGCGCGTAATTTCATCTCCAACTCCTTAGCGTGGTTTAACCCGACACAGGGCCTGGGCACCTGCCCGTAACGTCGCCTCATCTTTCGCAAAAGAGAGACGAATCAATTTATTATCCGTACCATCCGCATAAAACGCCGACAGCGGAATGGTGGCCACTCCATACTCAACGATCAGCCGTTTCACCAGTTCACTGTCGCGCTCATCGCTAAACTGGCTGTAGTCGGCCAGCAGGAAAAACGAACCGGCGCTCGGCAAGAGTCTGAACGGTGATGCCTCCAGCAAACTTTGCAGCAGATCACGTTTGCGCTGATAAAACGCCGCCAGCGACAGCCAGGTTTGCGGGTCAATCATGTGCTCTGCAAACGCATGCTGCATTGGCGTATCGGCAGAAAACATCAGAAATTGATGGACTTTACAAATCTCATCCATCAGTACCGCCGGAGCAACACAGTAACCCACGCGCCAGCCGGTCACGTGATAGGTTTTTCCGAAGGAAGAGATAATGACGCTCCGCTCCGCCAGCTGCGGATGTGTCGCCATACCGTGGTGCGGTTCACCATCAAAGACGACGTGTTCATACACTTCGTCAGACAAAATAATGATATCGGTATTGCGGGTCACCGCCACCAGCTGCTGCAGGTCCTCTGCTGAGAAGACCTGCCCGCTCGGGTTGTGCGGGGTATTGATGATAATCATGCGCGTACGCGGGGTGATCGCCGCACGGACTTCATCCCAGTTGACGGCAAAATCCGGCACCGTCAGTTTAATGGCAACCGGCGTGGCCCCCTGCAGGCGAACAATCGGGGCGTAACTGTCAAACGACGGTTCAAAGTAGATCACTTCGTCGCCCGGGTGCACCAGCCCGCTGATCGCCGAATAGAGTCCTTCACTGGCACTGGCGGTGACCAGCACTTCGCTGGCCGGGTCATAGTGCGTGCCGTAGAAGGTGGCAATTTTATCCGCAATACGCTCTTTAAGCGACTGCAGGCCGGTCATGGCCGCGTACTGGTTGTGCCCTGCCTCCATCGCCCGGGTCACCCCGGCGACCAGTTTGGGATCGCAGGAAAAATTGGGTGCCCCCTGAGAAAGATTGATGGCGTTATGCCGGGCGGAGAGCTGGCCGATAACGGTAAAAATCGTGGTCCCCACATCGGGTAATTTGGAACGGGTGTGCACCGGAGTGTGTAACGTCATCCTCTTTCCTTTCTCATGATGAATGCATAACTATTCAAACAACAAGTCAGTTGTCGGGACAATCGAATTGTTGTCATAATAGCCATGAGAAAAACGCATACCTGAGGTGGTTAATGTCGCGCCGTTCGCTCCCGCTTAATGCCATCGACGCCTTTTTAGTCACCGCGCGTCATCTGAATCTGACCCATGCCGCAACAGAGCTCTGTCTGACGCAGGGAGCCGTAAGTCGCAAAATCGCCACCCTTGAAGCGTGGTTCGGCTTTCCGCTGTTCGAGCGCCATGCGCGCGGCCTGCGCCTCTCCCCACAGGGCAGCGCCCTGCTTCCGGAATTGCAATCCACTTTTGAAACGCTGCTGACCCTGGCCGATCGGGCCCGTACCCAGCAAACCGTGATCCGACTCAAAGCACCCACCTGCGCCATGCGCTGGCTGGTGCCTCGTCTGCTGGAGGTGGAGCGCGAGCAGCCGGATATGCAGATCGCATTGACCACCACTACCGACCATAACGTCAATTTCAAAACGGAATCTTACGACGCGGCCATTGTATTTGGCACCCATATGAGCGCGGGCGATCTGCTGTTTGAAGAGGCGTTAACCCCGGTAATGAGCCCCCTGCGAGCAGGTTGCGAACTGGGTGCGTTAACCTTCCTTCACCCGACACGGGATAAGACAGACTGGTCATTGTGGCTGGCGAAGCAGGAAGGCCCGGGGGTTGTTATGCACAAAAATCAACACTTCGACACGATGGACCTTGCCATCACGGCCGCCATTCAGGGGCTGGGGGTTGCCATTGCCGACGAAACGCTGGTGGAAGAAGATGTCCGCGCCGGAAGGCTGGCGCGGCCTTTTGAGAGCAGCATTAAAACGGGTGCGAGCTACAGACTTGTTCTGCGCGAATCGCCTGGCCAGGAAAATGGGCTGGCGGCGTTTCGCGCCTGCCTGCTCAGTCGAGGCTCACATGGTGTTTCATGACGCGCTTAAAGAGACTCATGCGCGCGCGCATAAAGCGGTTTTCAAGCCTGAAACCTGCATGTTTATTCACGCCGATACGTAGCAGCACGTCCCTTCCTTTTCGACAGGCCGGCCAGTGCGTCGGGCCAGGAAGACTTTCCCGGTGACCGGCGTCACGCGCAAAGCTCACCCAATAATCTGCAACCTGCGCTGCGAATTGCCGGTCTCGCGCGTTAACGTAGTGGCAGGAAGGCTCAATCTCACCAAGGGTGTCAAACACGTACGGCACCTCATTACCGTGCCAGGCACCGTTGATATAGGTTGCGTGCTCTGCTTCCGCCACATAGTCGAACCAGTAACGCCAGCACAAGCCGCCCACGCGCTGCTGGGCCTGCATCACCACATATCCCATGGTGGTAAAAGCCATATCCCGGCACACCTGCCTGCCAAGCTCAACATCCCCTTTCACACCCGGATAGAGCAGTTTGATCAGCCCCAGTCCAAAGCGACGTTCACGGCGAAGCTTCTGGATCTGACCGGCGAGATCGATACCAAATACCGCCATCACGCTGGCTTCGTCACTGTTCGACCCAATCATCACCGGAACAGGATGCTGACGCGCGGCAAAGAACACATCGAGCATTGATTCCGGCAGAACACAGTCTCCGACGATGGGTGCCGGGGCGATGTTCAGCGGCGCGGCCAGCGGCCAGAACGCTTCGGGGGGAATGGCACGTAACTGTTCTGCTGACGCCTCCTCAAGGCCGAAATGCGCCGCCAGCGCTTCCCCTTTTTGCAGGGCCTGTTCCCGCGGCGTATCCGGCAGGGTGTATCCGCTTTGCACAATCGCCTTGTGGAAGAGTCCCTTCGCCAGCGGAGACGCCAGCAGCGACAGCACGCTGCGCGCGCCGGCGGATTCACCAAACAGGGTGACGTTGTCAGGATCGCCACCGAAAGCGGCAATATTCTCCCGAACCCATTCAAGGGCGGCAATCTGATCCAGCAGCGCAAAGTTATGCACCACCCGGTCTTCTTCTCCTTCCAGCGCGGGATGGGCAAAGAAGCCAAGGTGACCAAGACGGTAATTGATCGTCACAACCACCACGCCGCGCGTTGCCAGCGCCTTACCGTTATAGGGCGGCAGGCCACCCGCGCCAATGGTAAACCCCCCGCCGTGCAGCCAGACCATGACGGGAAGCGGCGCCGGCCGCTCGACGGGTGACCAGACGTTAAGATACAGACAATCTTCTGAGAACCGGCCGGGATCGCCGCCGCCTAACGCCTGGCAATACTCACTGTTCTGCCAGCTTGAGGGCGAAAAAGCGGTGGCCAGACGCAGCCCCTCCCAGCGTTCAGGCGGCCGTGGCGAACGCCAGCGCCAGTTGCCAACGGGAGGCGCCGCATAGGGAATACCACACCAGAGATGTACGTTTTCATCCGTTAAACCAGACAGTGCGCCCTGGCGCGTTTCAATCACAGGGGCGGAGGGATTTTGCATAACAACCTTCTGTTTCCATCACACCCCAGAAGAGTAACGATTTCAGAGCAAACCGCAACGCTGTTTGCTACGGATTTCAGCCTCCTGATAGAGCATGAACTCATCGTACACCGGGCAACCCAGCGCCGCTTCGAACGCGTCGCGACTGGCGTTACCGTGGCTACGCGCCTGGGTTTCATTGCCCAGATTCGACTGGAAAATCCCTGCGGCACTGACCGGGAGGAAATCTTCATAGGTGATCGGCTGAGCGACAACCCACCCGCGCTCAATTAACGGCTGTGGATCGTCTCCCGGACGAAACGCATGTCGATGCGCTTCCCCGGATGGCGTCAGGCGATAGCGGAAATAGGCGAGTTCCTGACGGCGCATCAACAATTCGCTGTCCGGGAAGGCGCTGAAGATCTCGCGCAAATGGAGCTGGTGCGTCATGTTGTCTTTACCGGTACCGGCCTCTGCAAGCAGGCTGTCATAAAGCGCACGACCTTTTGGCGTCAGCGCCACGCCGCGCTGTTCAATTTCGCCAAAGCGCGCGGTATGCGTTCCTGTATGCTCCCCGGCAAACAGCACCGGCTCTTCCAGCGCTTTAAAGCTGGTCTGGCGCAGTAATACGGGAACCTCGCGGCGCGGTGGTCCTTCAATCAGAATTTTGGGTTCAATCCCGTACTTCGGCATCAGCTCCTGCACCCGGTCAATATCCAGCGTACGTGGCGTGAGGTGGTTGATATGGCACCCCGGAAAACAGACCACATCCGCAATCAGTCGGTGCTCGTTATGCAATGCCAGATAGGTCTCCTGGTCGACCGTCGCATGACGATGCCAGCGGAAGGTTTCTAACGCCTCATGGACAAACGCTTGCGCCTGCGCATCCGTAAAGTGCCCTTCTGCCTCATGCAGCGCGATAAGCTCCAGACAACGCGGGGTAAAGATATTGCGGTGAGACAGGATCTCCGCGGCACGCTCACGCAGGACGACGTTGTCAATCAATTCGAGGCGCAGCAGCGAGGTAAAGATACGAAACGGATTTCGGCACAGCGCCGCATCATCGACCGGGCGGAACGCCGTGGAGTGGACGGGCACGCCCGCCTGAGAGAGGTCATAATAGCTGACCGGGTACATCCCCATAATGGCAAACATACGACGCAAGGTCGAAAGCTCTTGCGCGGTACCCACGCGGATCGCCCCGTGACGCTCCACATTCAGGCGCGCCAGTTCATCCGCGTTCGCCAGTTGTTCATGTAATAGTGGGTTATTTTCCAGAACCGCCAGGTTTACGTCCGCAACCAGGTCGAGCAAGGTGCCGTACTGCGGAACTTCCTGCTGGTACATCGCCGACATAGCCTGCGAAAAGTGTTCCCGAATATCATCAGCCGTGATGGTGTTCGCCATGATGTCATGCCTCCAGTGAATATTACCTGGAGTGTAGAGAAACCCGTTCCCTCTGGGGGGAAGAATTTCCGATTTGTGATCTTAAGACAGGAGTGGTTAAAGCGTGTGCTGGCCTGCCCTGACACCCATATGACCTGGCAGATTCACCTTCTCTAAATGTAGATTCACCTTCTCTAAATAAAGCGTTTTCTGATCAAACTGTATTATTAATAACCTCATTGCTTAACCATTAAGAGGTAATAAATAGCATTATCTTAAGAGGTAATATCTCATTAAAAACAAATATCAGTGGCATATATCTTATTTCGTTAACGCAACAAGCGGATTTTCAATATTTCTCCTTAAGATTAATCTGTAATTTTTAGACTGCCGCACGCGCTTCAGGCATAAACAATGCAAGAAAAACAGTTATCCCCTGCGGCTCGCGGATTAACTCCATGAAGACAGACAGTTAGCCGCAAGCCATCCAGGATATATTCATATTAAACGAAGCGTTAACCATCAGAAATATCTCAGCAACGAAGCGATGGTTTACAAAACATATTTGACGAATATGAAACACCGACTAAAGTTATTATTCGAACGACGAGTGATACGGAATATTTTCGTATCTTAACTGACATAACCAATATATGAGGTTTAATATGGCAGAGCATCGTGGTGGTTCCGGTAATTTCGCACAAGACCGTGAAAAAGCATCAGAAGCTGGACGTAAAGGTGGCCAGCACAGCGGCGGTAATTTTAAAAACGATCCGCAACGCGCATCTGAAGCAGGTAAGAAAGGAGGAGAAAACAGCCACGGTGGTGGCCGTAAAAACTCCTGATCTGATGTAAATCTCTTTTATTTAAAACAGAGAGCATGCTGCGGGCCTCCAGGCTCGCAGTACCCCTTCTTTATTTTACCGGAGCGTAATGATGAATATGAAAAGTGTCGAAGATGTGTTTATTCACCTCCTGTCCGATACCTACAGCGCTGAGAAGCAGCTGACCCGCGCGCTCGGCAAACTGGCTCGTGCTGCCTCCAGTGAAAAACTGAGCGCAGCCTTTAGTGCACACCTTGAAGAGACGCAGGGACAGATTGAGCGTATCGACCAGATTATTGAGCAAGAATCTGGCCTTAAGCTCAAGCGTATGAAGTGCGTAGCAATGGAAGGCCTGATTGAAGAGGCCAATGAGGTCATTGAGAGCACCGAGAAAAATGAGGTGCGTGACGCCGCATTAATTGCCGCAGCACAAAAAGTGGAGCATTACGAAATTGCCAGTTACGGTACCCTCGCCACATTAGCAGAACAACTGGGCTATAAAAAAGCCGTTAAACTTCTGGCCGAAACGCTGGAAGAAGAGAAAGAAACCGATCTTAAACTTACCGACCTGGCCGTAGGAAATATTAACCAAAAAGCGCAAAAATGACGCTATAGCAAAGGTTAAATAAAATGAGCATCAGTCCCAGGACTATTAAACGGTGCCATTTAACGGCAGCAATAATATGGTTCATACTCGCTATCCCTTCCGTTTTATGGTGGAAGAGCAGCGTGCTATGGGTCATTATCATCAGTATCTACGCCAATATTGTCGGCCATTTATCTGGCTACAGTGCTGCGCGTGCCGATCAGGCTGCTGAGAGTGAGACCAAATAAGCGACACCATAATGAGGACAGTATAATGAATCACGTAGAACACTACCATGACTGGCTACGCGATGCCCATGCGATGGAAAAGCAAGCCGAATCTATGCTGGAATCCATGGCCAGCCGTATCGATAATTATCCCGATGTTCGCGCCAGAATTGAGCAGCATATTAGTGAAACAAAGCGACAAATTACCTTACTGGAAGAGATCCTCGACCGTAATGATATTTCTCGTTCGGTTTTAAAAGATTCGATGAGTAAAATGGCGGCGCTCGGACAGTCCATTGGCGGGATGTTCCCCTCTGATGAGATTGTCAAAGGGTCTATCAGCGGCTATGTTTTCGAACAGTTTGAAATAGCCTGCTACACCTCCCTGCTGGCCGCGGCCAAAAAAGCGGGCGACATGGCTTCCGTGCCCGCCATCGAAAGTATCCTCGCGGAAGAGCGCGAGATGGCCGACTGGCTGATTCGCCACATTCCACAGACCACCGAACAGTTCCTGCTGCGTTCAAACGCATCCGGTGTCGAAGCAAAAAAATAACCTCAGGAGAGAAGACATGTTTCGACACGTCAAACAATTACAATATACGGTTCGGGTTGCCGAACCGAATCCCGGCCTTGCCAATTTATTACTGGAACAATTCGGCGGTCCTCAGGGCGAGCTGGCCGCCGCCTGCCGTTATTTTACTCAGGGGTTGAGTGATGACGACCCGGGTCGTAAAGATATGCTGATGGATATCGCGACCGAAGAGTTAAGCCACCTTGAAATTATCGGTACCCTGGTGGGTATGCTTAATAAAGGGGCTAAAGGCGCACTGGCGGAGGGCGTGGAAAATGAAGCCGAGCTGTATCGGTCCATGACCGAAAACGGTAACGACAGCCATATCACCTCCCTACTTTACGGTGGCGGTACTCCGTTGACCAACTCCGCCGGGGTGCCGTGGACGGCGGCTTATGTCGACACCATTGGCGAGCCGACCGCCGATCTGCGCTCAAATGTGGCTGCCGAGGCCCGAGCGAAGATCATTTATGAACGGCTGATTAACGTCACGGACGATCCGGGCGTGAAGGATGCGCTGGCGTTTCTGATGACGCGTGAGGCGGCGCATCAGCTCTCCTTTGAGAAGGCGCTTCAGTCCATTCGTAATAATTTCCCTCCGGGAAAACTGCCGCCAATCGAGGAATACACCAACAAGTACTACAATATGTCTGAAGGTGGAGAGGTTCGCGGAAGCTGGAACAGCGATAAACATTTCGACTACGTTGAATCCCCCCAACCTGCCGTTGACGGCGGAGACGGGAGTGCAAGCGTGACGCTGACGACCGAACAGGCCACGCTGGTCAAAGCGATGTCGGCCCGCACGAAGTCCGATCCACATTCCGACCCGCTGACCGGTGCCGAACTGGGTGCCGGGAAGAAAAAACCGTAACCGATTTTGCCAGGCAGCCCCGGACTGCCTGGCAATCCTCGTGCGCAACAGTTCCAGAGGTACGGACCATGTTCGAACTCGACGCATTTCATCTCGCCAGAATCCAGTTCGCTTTTACCGTCTCGTTCCATATTCTCTTCCCGGCGATCACCATCGGTCTTGCCAGCTATCTGGTGGTGCTCGAAGGGATGTGGCTTCGCACCAAAAATGAGGTGTGGCGCTCGCTGTACCATTTCTGGCTAAAGATATTTGCCGTTAACTTCGGTATGGGGGTCGTTTCCGGTCTGGTCATGGCCTATCAGTTCGGCACTAACTGGAGCGGATTCTCACAGTTTGCCGGCAGTATCACCGGCCCTCTCCTGACCTATGAAGTCTTAACCGCCTTCTTCCTCGAAGCCGGTTTTCTTGGCGTGATGCTGTTCGGCTGGAACAAGGTCGGCCCGGGCCTGCACTTCTTCTCGACCTGTATGGTCGCGCTGGGTACGCTGATGTCCACCTTCTGGATCCTCGCCTCCAACAGCTGGATGCACACGCCCCAGGGGTTCAGTATTCAGAACGGTCAGGTCATTCCGGAGGACTGGTTGGCCATCATTTTTAACCCCTCCTTCCCTTACCGTCTCATTCACATGGCTATCGCCGCGTTCCTGAGCAGCGCGCTGTTTGTGGGGGCGTCAGGCGCATGGCATCTGCTGCGCGGCAACGACACGCCCGCGATACGCACCATGTTTTCCATGGCGATGTGGATGGCCCTGCTGGTCGCGCCCATTCAGGCCATCGTCGGTGATATGCATGGCCTGAATACCCTCGAACATCAGCCGGCCAAAATTGCCGCCATCGAAGGTCACTGGGAGAACCCGCCAGGCGAAGCGACACCGCTGCTGCTGTTTGGCCTGCCGGATATGGAGCAGGAGCGCACCCGCTACGCGCTGGAAATTCCTGCCCTTGGCAGTCTGATTCTGACCCACAGCCTGGATAAACAGGTTCCGGCACTGAAAAACTTCCCGAAAGAAGATCGCCCGAACTCACCGATTGTTTTCTGGTCATTCCGCATTATGGTCGGCATGGGTCTGCTGATGATCACGCTGGGTCTGGTCAGCGTCTGGCTACGCTATCGCCATCGACTCTACCAGTCGCGGCCCTTCCACTGGTTCGCGCTGTGCATGGGACCGGCGGGCCTACTGGCGCTGCTGGCCGGCTGGGTCACCACCGAAGTGGGTCGTCAGCCGTGGGTGGTGTATGGCTATCTGCGCACGATCGACGCGGTCTCGCTGCACAGTACGCTGCAGATGAGCATCAGCCTGCTGGCCTTCTTTGTGGTCTATTCGTCGGTGTTTGGCGTGGGCTACGTCTACCTGATTCGGCTTATCAAGAAAGGTCCGCAGCCCGTTGATACCTTGACGTCAAATACCTCGGGCACCCCTGCCCGTCCGCTGTCTGCCGCTGAGTCTGTTCCGGAACAGGAGAGAAACTGATGGGCGTCGATATCTCAGTTATCTGGTTTGCCATCATCGTGTTCGCCACGCTGATGTATATCATCATGGATGGCTTTGATTTGGGCATCGGGCTGCTTTTTAACTTCGTGGGCGATGCCAGAGAGCGTGACGTAATGGTCAACAGCGTGGCGCCGGTGTGGGACGGCAACGAGACCTGGCTGGTGCTCGGCGGTGCGGGGTTGTTCGGCGCGTTTCCGCTGGCCTATGCGGTGATTATCGATGCGCTGACCATCCCTCTTACCGCCATGTTAATTGGCCTTATCTTTCGCGGCGTGGCCTTTGAGTTCCGCTTTAAGGCAACGCCTTCGCACCGCAAGTTCTGGGACTACGCCTTCGCCGGCGGTTCTTTGTTTGCCACCTTCAGCCAGGGGGTGGTGGTGGGAGCAGTGATTAACGGCTTTGACGTTGAGGGCCGGCGTTTTGTCGGCTCCGCCCTTGACTGGTTAACGCCCTTCAATCTTTTCTGCGGCATCGGGCTGGTAGTGGCCTACACCCTGCTCGGTACCACGTGGCTTATCATGAAAAGTGAAGGCGCGTTGCAAAACCGCATGCGTGAGCTGACCCGGCACGTGCTGCTGGCGCTGGTGGTGGTGATCGCGGTGGTGAGTATCTGGACGCCGCTCGGCTGGCAGTACGTTGCCGACCGCTGGTTTACCTTCCCCAACTTCATCTGGTTCCTGCCAGTTCCCCTGCTGGTAGGCGTGTTTAGCCTGTGGATCTGGCGACTGACGCGCAACCCGGCCAGCCACTCGCGTCCCTTCCTGCTGACCCTTGGGCTGATCTTCCTCGGATTCAGCGGTCTGGGAATTAGCCTGTGGCCTAACATTATTCCGCCGCACATTACCCTGTGGGAGGCTGCGGCACCACCGGCCAGCCAGCTGTTTATGCTGGTCGGAACGTTACTGATTATTCCGGTGATTCTGGTGTACACCGCCTGGAGCTACTACGTTTTCCGGGGCAAAGTTTCCGACACGGAAGGTTATCACTGAGGTGAACTATGGCAGACTGGCATACCCGAGCCATTATTTATCAGATTGATACTGCACTCTTTTATGATTTAAACGGCGATGGCTGCGGGGACATCGCCGGGATTGGCGCAAAGCTGCGCTACATTCGCCGCATGGGAGCGACGGTTATCTGGATCACCCCTTTCTACCTCACCCCGTTTCTGGATGAAGGCTACGACGTCAGCGACCATCTGCAGGTTGATCCTCGCTTCGGAAAGCTGGCCGACATTATCGCCTTTATTGAACAGGCCCGGGAGCTGGGTATGCAGGTCATTATTGAGCTGTTGATTCAGCACACCTCGGACGCCCATCCCTGGTTTCAGCAGGCGCGCCGTAACCCAACTTCACCTTTTCGTGACTACTATATCTGGTCGGATAATAACGAGGACGATACCTCCCCGATGTTTCCCGGCGTGGAAGAGAGCGTCTGGACATGGGATGACGAGGCCGGGCAATACTACCGACATATGTTCTATCACCACGAGCCCGACCTGAATCTGACCTGCCCCGCGCTGCTCAACGAGATCGAAAATATTATCCTCTTCTGGCTCAAGCTCGGGGTGTCGGGCTTTCGCCTTGATGCCGCAACGCACCTGACCGCGCAGGCAGGCGGCGGTGACGAGAAAAAGGGGTTATGGATCCTGGAGCATATGCGCCGCCTTATTGAAGCACGTAATCCGGAAGCGATCCTGCTCGGTGAGGTGGACGTCGACGTGGAGGCGTATAAAGACTATTTCGGCGAAAATAACCGTCTGAATCTGGTGCTGAATTTCTGGCTCAATAAGTATTTCTACGTCAGCCTTGCCAGGAAAAGCGCCCGACCGCTGCGCAATGCCATAAGGAAGATGATTGTCCCGCCTGACTCGTGCTGCTTTGCCAACTGGCTGCGCAACCACGATGAGTTAGATCTGGAAGGGATTGGTAAAAAAGAGAAACAGATTGTGGTCGACACCTTCGCCCCTGACGAAGAGATGAACGTCTACCAGCGCGGGATACGACGCCGTCTGGCACCGATGTTAAAGGGCGATCAAAAACGGCTGGCGTTCTGCCACGCGGTGCTCTTCTCACTCCCGGGCGTGCCGGTCATGCGCTACGGCGATGAGATTGGCATGGGTGATGATCTGACGCTGGAAGAGCGCTATGCCGTGCGTACGCCAATGCAGTGGGCGGGGTCAGAGGGCGGTGGCTTTTCAGCAGCGGATCCTGAGCGGTTTATCGCCCCAATCATCGATCGCGGTCCCTGGCGTTATCAGAAAATCAACGTGGCCGATTCCCTGCTGCACCGCAATTCCCTGCTGCACCGGATCATCGACATGGCCAATACGCGCTCTGAATTTCCGGAGATTGCTGTCGCACCGTTTCGTCTCATCAATATTGATGATGACGCGGTGCTGGGCATTTATTACGAGGCCGAAGCGCGCAGTATCCTGACTTTCGTTAACTTTAGCGACAAGCCGGTCCAGTTTACCGCCCGCGGGATCCGTCACGCCACCTGGACCGCCTGCCTGGCGGATAAACGCTATGACGACGCGCTTATCTGTGGCAAAACCGTCCAGCTTACCCTCAGCGGCTACGGCTATCGCTGGTTCTGGACTAACCGTAGCGCGCTGCGCTGATTACCTTTTACGCCGGGTCATGAGCCGCGTCAGCACAACGCCCGCCACCGCGAGGGAGCCTAACAGGACTTTCCCGGGCACACCTGACGTGATCGCCGTGGCGCGGTTTTTCGCTTCCGGGGTAAAACGCCCATGGATTTTGTGCAGGTCGTTGACCGGCTGGTCGAGATAATCCTGGCGATCCCGGTCATTCAGATCGTCAGTCATCTGACCTTCCCAGGCCTTCTTCACCATCAGCCGGTCCAGGAAACCCGGGAAGAGGAATTGTCCGACGATCGACTGAATGGTACTGCTGCCCACCCACAGTTCGCGCACCGGTTTTTGCGCGACCTTAAAAATCGCGCTCGCGGCAACTTCAGGCTCAAACACTGGCGGAACCGGACGCATAGCCCAGGCGAATTTGTTTCTTGCCCAGTCAAACTGCGGTGTATTCAGCCCCGGCATCTGCACCATTGAAAGCTGCACCCGGCTGTTCTCATGCATCAGTTCCGTGCGCACCGCATCGGTGAATCCCCGAATCGCCGCTTTGGCGCCGCAGTAGGCCGATTGCAACGGGATCGAGCGGTAGGCCAGCGCGGACCCGACCTGAATAATCACGCCGCGATCGCGTGGCACCATCAATTCCAGCGCGGCGCGGGTTCCGTTTACGAGGCCAAGATAGGTCACGTCAGTGACGCGGCGAAATTCATCCGGCGTCAGGGTACGAAACGGTGCCAGCACCGCACCCATCGCATTGTTAACCCACACATCAATCGCGCCGAGACGATATTCAATCTCGTTTGCCGCGTCCACCACCGCCTGGCTGTCGGCGACATCCGCCTGTACCGCACAGGCTTTGACGCCAAAACGCGTTAACTCCTCCTGGGTCGAGTGCAGGCTTGTCTCATCGCGGGCAATAATCCCCACATCGTAGCCTGCCTTTGCGAAGTGCAGCGCCGTTGCCTTTCCCACACCCGCCGTACCGCCGGTAATGACAATCACAGCCATAGAACCTCCGCGTTAATTTACTCGTTATCCCAGCCGGATAATCTGGTCACTAATTCAGACAATGAATACTGCACCGCCTTCTCTACCACATCCTGGCAGTCGCCGGAAAACAGGACGGTACGGGTTTCCGTGTGTCCGCGAAGGTTCCAGGCGAAGCAAACGGTCCCTGCCGCCGTGCCATCGTCGCCCCCTTCTGGCCCGGCATAACCGCTGATGGCAATACTGACATCCGCCTGGGCAATCTCCAGGATCCGGGCGGCCATTTCGGTTACCGTCTGTTCACTTACGGCCGTATACCGTTCAAGGGTCTCAGGACGCACGCCCAGAATGCGCTCTTTTGCGCCGTCACTGAACACGACCAGGCCGACATCATAAAATTCGGCCGTGTTCTCTTCAGCACAAAGGGCGACGGAGAGTTTTCCGCCGGTGCAGGATTCTGCCGTGGTTAAGCGAAGCCCTAGGTCTGTCAATTTGCTCGCCACTTTTTTGGTCAGTTCGGCGACGGTATAATTGTTATCATGGTGAAGGTTGCTCATTTCGTGGCCTCTTACTTCTCAAAAGGAATGATTGAAATATGGCCATTGCGCTCAAGAATGGCATATTTAATTTCACTCAGCTGCGTAACACCATTATTCTGGCGTGCCGATACCAGAATATCATCACAGGAAACGTCGACTTTTTTGAGTTTATCTGCTAACGGCACGCCGTTCTCAACCAATATCACCGGAGTGCCATCAAGAATATTTTCTACCGGTGAGAAATATTTTTTCATTATCCCAAAGATAATATCCACTACCACCAGCGTGGTAATGGTAATCATTGCGCCGGTGACCGAAAAATCTTCCCCGAGCAGCGCCTGTTGCGTCGCCTCACTGATAATTAACAGGAGAATCAGATCAAAGCTGGTCATCTGCAGCAAAGCGCGCCGTCCGGCAACTTTAAATACCACGACGAGGAACAGGTAAATAGCCAGCGCACGAAAGACCATATCCATATCAGCCTCCTACGGGTAAATAAATTGCCAGAAAGGGATTTCCGGCTCGTTGTTTATGCGAACGACATTGTCCCATTTACCTGCGCGTGCAGGGGTCGTGAAAAGTAAGACAGAGAAGTTGTCGGACATTTTCAGGTTGTTATACACAAAAAAGAGCGTATTCCCGCGACTGAACATGCTGTCCGGTTGCGGCCAAACGCTTCCTGGCTCGTAAACATCGTTGCTCTCGCTGGTCACACTCAGGGTGTATTTCCCTTCTGTTCTGACCGGGAATGAAAGGTGGATCTTCGACTCCGTCTGGCGTCGGCCAAAGCGCTCGTAGTTGATGGTCAGCGACTTTGCCGAGTTTGTTCTTTGCGTATCACTCACCACTCCGCTTGAAAAGAAGCCCGCTATCGCCGCAACGATAATGGCCAGCAGGACAATAAAACCCACCTGACGAAATCCATATTCAAACGTCAGCAATCGGTAATTCTCATCTATCCCAGGTAGCTTATCACTTTGACGCTTCATGGCGGCTATCACCGTTTCGCTTATTAACCGATATTTTTGATTTCAAAAGCGAATGTTTTTAAGACTTATCACATTTGCCACATAAAGGAATAGCAACAATACTTAATAAGTCAAGACACACAAAATGAAGGATATCAGATGAAATTATCGCTTATTTCCGCTTTTTTGATATTTCTGGTACCGGCCGCATGGGCAGATAATAACGGCGGGTTACAAAAAGGTGAAGCACCGCCACCGCCGCACGCACTGGATAGCGGTTATCGTGGAACCGATGACGCACGAATTATGACCATCGATCATGCAAAAGAAATGCATGATGGTGCGACTATTTCATTACGCGGGAACCTTATTGACGGTAGCGGCGATAAGTTTGTATTCCAGGATAAAACCGGAAAAATAGACGTTATTATTCCCCAGGCAGTATTCGACGGCAGAACAGTAAAACCCGATCAGATGATCAGTATCAACGGATCGCTTGATAAGAAATCATCGCCGCCTGTCGTGCGCGTCGATCATTTGCAGAAATAATTCAGCGAAGCGTTAACGCTGCAACTATCCATCAAATCTCACCCCTTGGCTTAAGGAGTCAGCTATGAGTGATACTACACAACGTCAGAACGCTTACCCGCAACCCCCTTTCCCGGAGCAACCGCAAACGCCGCCGGGACTGGCATCAGAAATGCAACCCGTACCCGACCACGGGGAAACGAGCTATAAAGGGCATGGCCGCCTTGCCGGCAAGAAAGCATTGATCACCGGAGGCGACTCCGGTATTGGTCGCGCAGTCGCGATCGCTTACGCCCGTGAAGGGGCTGACGTCGCAATCAACTATCTGCCTGAAGAAGAGAAAGACGCGGTTGACGTCATTGAGCTTATCAAAGCGGAAGGACGCATTGCCGTCGCGCTGCCGGGTGACATCCGTGACGAGACGTTCTGCCAGAAGCTGGTAGAAGAGGCGGTGGCCAAACTGGGGGGACTGGACATTCTGGTGAATAACGCTGGTCGTCAGCAATACCGGGAATCCCTTGAAGAGCTCACCACGGAAGATTTTGACGCAACCTTCAAAACCAATGTCTATGCGCCTTTCTGGATAACAAAAGCGGCGCTGCGCCATCTGAAACCGTCGGCCTCTATCATTAATACTTCCTCGGTCCAGGCGGTTAAGCCCAGCCCTGTGCTGCTGGATTATGCCCAGACAAAAGCCTGTCTGGCGGTGTTCACCAAATCCTTAGCGAAACAGCTTGGTCCAAAAGGAATACGCGTCAACGCGGTTGCCCCGGGTCCTTACTGGACGGTGCTGCAGTCCAGCGGCGGCCAGCCGATGGAAAAAGTGAAAGAGTTTGGCGGTGATACCCCGCTGGGGCGTCCGGGTCAACCTGTTGAGATCGCACCGCTCTATGTCACGCTGGCCTCGGATGAATGTTCATTTACCTCCGGTCAGGTATGGTGCTCTGACGGCGGTGATGGCGTGATTTAACCCGGCTATACACTGACGTAACGCTCTCAATGTGCACGAAAAGAACAAGGACGTTCTTCCTCTCCCCCCTGCCAAAAAACATGTTGTAACTCAAACAGATCAAATGTTAAAAATATTTTGCTATCAAGTTATCAAAATTAAACAACTTAGCTTGTCACCCGCATCGCTCTGTTTTTAACATCGCCTATGGAAAAAAATGGTCTGTTCAGTCAGCGCATACGCTTGCGCCATTTGCATACATTTGTGGCCGTCGCTCAACAGGGAACGCTGGGGCGAGCGGCTGAAACTCTCAACCTAAGCCAGCCTGCGCTCTCCAAAACGCTGAACGAGCTGGAACAACTCACCGGCACTCGTCTCTTCGACCGCGGTCGGCTGGGGGCACAACTCACCCTCGTGGGTGAACAATTCCTAACGCACGCCGTCAAGGTTCTCGATGCGCTGAATACTGCCGGACAGTCGCTCAACCGCAAAGAGGAGCACGCCACGGAGATTGTGCGCGTGGGTGCCCTGCCAACGGCGGCGCTCGGCATACTGCCTCCGGTCATTGGGCAGTTCCACAAACATCAGCGGCATACCACTATTCAGGTTGCCACCATGAATAACACCATGCTGCTCGCTGGACTAAAATCCGGCGAACTGGATCTCGGTATCGGGCGCATGTCCGACCCCGAGCTTATGGGCGGGCTTAACTACGAGCTGTTGTTCCTGGAATCCCTGAAGCTGGTCGTGCGTCCCGGTCACCCTCTGCTGCAGGATACGGTGACGTTAAGCCGCGTGATGGAGTGGCCGGTGGTAGTATCCCCAAAAGGCACCGTTCCGCGTCAGAACGCTGAGACACTGCTGCAGATGCAGGGCTGCTCACTGCCTTCAGGTTGCATCGAAACGCTGTCGGCCTCGCTTTCGCGCCAGCTTACGGTGGATTATGACTACGTCTGGTTCGTTCCCTCCGGCGCGGTGAAAGATGATCTCCGCCAGGGCACGCTTACCGCACTGCCGGTGACGTCGCCAGGTGCGGGCGAACCTATCGGTATATTAACCCGTGTGGATACCCCGCTCTCCCCGGGTGCGCAGACGCTGCTCAGCGCCATCCGCAAATCCATGCCTGCCTGAGACGCCTTTACAACCTCAACAACTAACCCGTCCTGTCGACGGGTTTTTTGTTTCTGTGGTCAAAAAATGCGAAATCATCCATTAACAATTGCGTAAAACAATTTAACAGTTTTATCATAGCCGCGAATTCACCAAATGGTTCGCATGCTATTTGTTAAACAGGAATTCAACCGCACATGATGCGGATAAACCGTATAAAACCTCATCCCCCTCCGCGATTATTACCCAATTGGTACATATTCGGCACCGTTCCGCAACGCGGGGGATTTAAAGGAGACAGAAATGGCATTTGGCAGCGCGCCACGTGGGATACCCCGTATCCTGCAGTGGCTCCTTGCCGGACTGATGACGCTCATCGGTCTGGCTGTTGGCGGCTTAGGTTTAAAGCTTGTTACCGTAGGCGGAAGTGGGTACTTCCTGATCATGGGCGTGGCGATGGTGATTGCCGCCGTCCTGATTTTCATCAACCGCGCCAGCGGGATCGTCCTCTATGGCATCGCGTTTATCGCCTCGCTGTTCTGGGCCGTCAGCGATGCCGGATGGGATTTCTGGCCGCTCTTCTCGCGCCTCTTTACGTTTGCCGTGCTGGCCTTCCTCTGTGCCATCGTCTGGCCGTTTATGCGCGCAGCAAACCACAACGCCCCGAACAAAGCACCGGCATTTGGCGTCGCGGCCGTTCTGGCGGTCGTGATGCTGGTGAGCCTCGGCTGGATGTTCAAGCCGCAAACGCTGGTGGCGGCGAATGAGCCGGTACCGGTAAAACCGGTCGCTCCGGGTCAGGAGCAGAAAAACTGGGCGCACTGGGGCAATACCACCCACGGTGACCGCTTCGCCGCCCTCGATCAAATTAACAAACAAAACGTGAACGATCTGAAGGTGGCCTGGGTTGCCCACACGGGGGATATTCCTCAGAGCAACGGCTCCGGTGCGGAAGATCAGAACACCCCATTGCAAATTGGCGACACGCTGTATGTCTGTACGCCGTACAGTAAAGTCCTGGCGCTGGACGTCGACTCCGGTAAAGAAAAATGGCGTTACGACGCGAAAGCCTCAGCACCGAACTGGCAGCGTTGTCGCGGTCTGGGCTACTTTGAAGACCATAGCAGCGTGACAACGTCACAGGCAGATGCACAGCCTGCGGCATGCCCTCGTCGTCTGTTCCTGCCGACCACCGATGCGCGACTGATTGCTATCAATGCGGATAACGGCAAAGTCTGTGAAGACTTTGGCGATCGTGGCACCGTTGACCTGAGCATCGGGATGGGGGAAATCAAGCCGGGTTACTATCAGCAGACCTCCACGCCGCTGGTCGCGGGGAATGTGGTGGTGGTTGGCGGTCGTATCGCGGATAACTTCTCCACCGGCGAACCGCCGGGCGTCGTGCGTGCGTATGACGTTCATACCGGCAAGCTGGCATGGGCATGGGATCCAGGTAATCCGCAGCTGACCGGCCTTCCACCGGAAGGACAGACCTATACACGCGGCACGCCGAACGTCTGGTCTGCCATGTCTTACGATGCAAAACTGAACCTGATCTATCTGCCAACCGGCAACGCCACGCCAGATTTCTGGGCGGGTGAGCGTACGGCGCTGGATGACAAGTACAGCTCTTCCATCGTGGCGGTGGACGCCGCCACCGGTCAGGTGCGCTGGCATTTCCAGACCACCCACCACGACCTGTGGGACTTTGATCTCCCTTCCCAGCCGCTGCTGTACGATTTACCCGACGGTAAAGGTGGCACCACGCCGGTGCTGGTGCAGACCAGCAAGCAGGGCATGATCTTTATGCTCAACCGCGAAACCGGCAAGCCCGTGGCGAAAGTGGAAGAGCGCCCGGTACCGGCCGGTAACGTTGAAGGTGAACGTTACTCCCCGACCCAACCGTACTCTGTTGGCATGCCGATGATTGGCAACCAGACGCTGACCGAATCGGATATGTGGGGGGCGACGCCAGTAGACCTGCTGCTGTGCCGCATTCAGTTTAAAGAGATGCGTCACCAGGGCGTCTTCACCCCACCGGGCCTCGACCGTTCCCTGCAGTTCCCGGGCTCCCTTGGCGGGATGAACTGGGGCAGCGTCTCAATCGACCCGAACAACAGCCTGATGTTCGTTAACGATATGCGCCTGGGCCTGGCAAACTACATGGTACCGCGTGCCAACGTGGCGAAAAACGCAAGCGGCATTGAGATGGGTATTGTGCCAATGGACGGTACGCCGTTCGGGGCTATGCGTGAACGCTTCCTGTCGCCGTTGGGCATTCCGTGTCAGAAGCCACCGTTTGGCACCATGTCAGCCGTTGACCTGAAATCAGGCAAGCTGGTGTGGCAGGTTCCGGTCGGTACGGTGGAAGATACTGGCCCGCTTGGCATTCGCATGCATATGCCGATCCCAATCGGTATGCCAACCCTGGGCGCGTCCCTCGCTACCCAGTCCGGTTTGCTGTTCTTTGCCGGCACCCAGGATTTCTACCTGCGCGCGTTTGATGCCGCCACCGGGAAAGAGATCTGGAAAGACCGTCTGCCGGTCGGTAGCCAGTCCGGACCGATGACCTATGTTTCACCGAAAACCGGTAAACAGTACATCATCATCAACGCGGGGGGTGCCCGTCAGTCGCCGGATCGCGGTGATTACGTGATTGCCTACGCGCTGCCGGATAAGCAGTAACGCAATAAAAAAGGGACCTGCCGGTCCCTTTTTTTCACCCGTTTACCCCGGACGACTCAGAACGTTTCCCAGTTATCACCCGACACCGCAGGCGCAGGACGTAAAGGTGCGTTTTTCACCGCTGGCGCAGACGAGACTGAACGGCCAGGCTTTGCGCCACTCAGACGAAATGCCCCGACAGCCTCGGTCAGACGCGCGCCCTGTTCTTCCAGGGAGGCCGCCGCCGCAGAGGCTTCTTCCACCAGCGAGGCGTTCTGCTGCGTTACTTTGTCCATCTCCGAAATCGCCTGGCTGACCTGCTCGATACCGCGGCTCTGTTCGTCGGAGGCGGCGGCAATTTCCAGCATAATATCGGTGACGCGTTTCACCGCATCGACGATGTCGTTCATGGTGTTGCCCGCGGCGACCACTTCACCGGAACCCTGATCGATCAGGGAAACCGACTCGTTGATCAGGCTTTCAATCTCTTTCGCGGCATTTGCACTTCGGCTCGCCAGGGTGCGCACTTCGCTCGCCACCACCGCAAAGCCGCGTCCTTGTTCACCCGCACGCGCTGCTTCTACTGCCGCATTGAGCGCCAGGATATTGGTCTGGAACGCAATGCTGTTAATCACCGCAGTAATTTCAGAGATCTTCTTCGAACTGGTGGAGATATTGCTCATCGTTTTCACCACGCCGGAGACCATCTGGCCGCCACGGCTGGCTTTACCGGAGGCATCTTCCGCCAGCTTGCTGGCATGGTGCGCGTTATCGGCATTCTGTTTCACCGTCGCGGTCAGCTGTTCCATACTTGCGGCAGTCTGCTCAATGGCGGCCGCCTGCTGTTCGGTACGGGATGAGAGATCGGTGTTGCCAGCCGAGATTTCACTGGTTCCGCGATAGATCTCTTCCGCCCCCTGGCGTACGGTGCCAACCGTGGTCTCCAGCGAGTGCTGCATGGTTTGCAGGTCGCGCGTCAGTCGGCCAATTTCGCTGCGCCCGGCGACATCATCCGGCATCGTCAGGTCGCCTTTCGCAATGTTCTCGATTCGCGTGGCAGCACGCTGAAGCGGATTGATGACCGTGCGGCGCAGCACGATAAAGGTCAGCGCGGTCAACACCAGCGCCAGGGCAAACGCCCCGACCATGAACATCAGGCCCAGCTGCGTGCGGCTGTGCGCCTGCGCCGTCAGGGCATTGGCCCGGTCGGTACGGATCTTAATCGCCTTCAGCAGGACGGCGTTATAGGCGTCATCCAGCGGGCGCGCGGATTCGTTTTCATGGTTAATGATCGCTTCAAACATGCCGTTTTTGGCAAATTTAACCATCGGCTGAAGGCCCGCGATATAGGCGTCAAAGCGTGTTTTCAGTTCGGCATCCAACGCTTCATCCTCCGCCGTACGAACGGGGCGGTTCATGTACGCATTAAAGCCATCCTGAGACTGCTTAATACGTTTTTCCGCCTCGCTGATGTTCTGCTTCATTGCATCCATCTCGGCGATACGGCTGGCCGCGCCAGCGTGGATCATATTGATACGCGCGGTGCGAAGATGGTTAGAACTGTTCGACAGCCCCATACGCACCTGAATTTCTGATGTGACATCCTGCTGATCGGCGTCTGCCTGCAGCAGGAAATAGCCCGCCAGACCTGAGCTCAAGGCGAACAGCAAAATAATGCCACCGAGAATGGAGGAAAACAGCGGAACCAGCCTGATATGATGCAAAAAGCTCAGCGTGCGCTGCGCCTGCATCGTTGTTGTGTTGTCCATGACCGTCGACTCTCTTGTAGGTAAGATGCGTAAAAACACGCCTGTAAAATAGTCATCGGCACGGCTGGAGATTAGCTTACGGCTAAAAGCGCAAGGCAGGTCACACTTTAGAGAAGATTATGCAGGAAACGCCAGCGGCAAAAAAAACCGCTGGCAGAAGAGTTACTTGTCGCCGAAGTGAATCACGGTACGGATGGACTTACCTTCGTGCATCAAATCGAACGCGTCGTTGATTTGCTCCAGCGGCAGGCGATGGGTAATGAACGGGTCGAGCTGAATTTTCCCGACCATTGCATCTTCCACCATGCCCGGAAGCTGGGTGCGCCCTTTCACGCCGCCAAACGCTGAACCACGCCACACACGGCCGGTCACTAGCTGGAATGGACGGGTTTTGATCTCCTGGCCCGCACCGGCAACGCCAATGATGATGCTCTCACCCCAGCCTTTGTGGCAGCATTCAAGCGCGGAACGCATCACGTTAACGTTACCGATACATTCGAAGCTGAAGTCAACGCCGCCATCAGTCATCTCAACGATCACATCCTGAACCGGCTTATCGTAGTCTTTCGGGTTCACGAAATCAGTGGCACCCATTTCACCTGCCAGGGTGAATTTCTCCGGGTTAGTATCGACAGCGATAATACGACCCGCCTTCGCCTGCACCGCCCCCTGGATAACCGCCAGACCGATACCGCCCAGACCGAACACCGCAACGGTGTCGCCCTCTTTCACTTTTGCGGTGTTATGCACCGCGCCAATCCCGGTGGTTACGCCGCAGCCCAGCAGGCAAACCTTATCCAGCGGCGCCTGTGGGTTCACTTTCGCCAGCGAAATTTCCGCGCACACGGTGTATTCGCTGAAGGTACTGGTGCCCATGTAGTGATAGATCGGCTCACCGTTATAGGAGAAGCGAGTGGTACCGTCTGGCATCAGACCTTTACCCTGAGTAGCGCGAACCGCCTGGCAGAGGTTAGTTTTGCCGGATTTACAGAACTTACACTCACCACATTCTGCCGTGTACAGCGGGATCACATGGTCACCCGGTTTCAGGCTGGTCACACCCTCGCCGACTTCCACCACAATCCCGCCGCCTTCGTGGCCGAGTACCGCCGGGAACACGCCTTCAGGATCGTCACCCGAAAGGGTAAACGCATCGGTATGGCACACGCCGGTATGGGTAATTTTGATCAGGACTTCGCCTTTCTTCGGCGGAGCCACGTCGATTTCAACGATTTTGAGCGGCTGGCCGGGGCCAAATGCGACAGCAGCGCGAGATTTCATAATGTCTCTTCCCTTATTGTGAGGTCTGTGGGTTTATTTTAGATAAGAGCGCAGCAAATGGCCGACTTCTGCCATGCGAACGGCCCGCTGGTCCGGCGTTGTTTCCCCGGTCACCAGCTCATCTTTGAGGTGAATTTCAACCATTTCGCCCATCAGCCCATTCGCAGCACCGCGCACGGCGGCAATTTGCTGCAGGATGGCCAGACAGGGGTCGCCCGATTCCAGTGCACGCTCAAGAGCATCAACCTGCCCTCGAATGCGGCGGACGCGCGTCAGAATACGTTTTTTATCTGCGGGTGAATGCGGCATACGCCCTCCTGATACTATAGGGGGGTATTGTATCTTTTAAAACAGCTTTATGTAAACATTAGGTTTGACGTGGTTATTGTGTAGTTAGCTGAGAGGGTCATCAGCCAGAATTGCTGCTCAGGGTTAATTCATCTCCTGCGATTTGCTCATAACCACGACCAAAGGATGCAGAACGAATCGTGTAGCTAAACTTCCCTTCCCTTTCTGCCCGTATCTGGGTTCACCAGGTTAATATATCTGTCGCCACGTTTCCTCCGGACGTAAAAAAACCCGCCTAAGCGGGTCATTTTTTTAGCTAAAAATCACGGGTATTTTTTCTTCAATTCATCAAGCTTGTTACCGTCTTCCTCTGTAAACATTGTTGCATCAAACAACGCCCGCTTATCAGTACCGTCTACTCTCATGACTGTCACAGTGAAAACAGCGTCGCTTGGGGCATAAAGTTGACCCCATTCAGAATTTTTAGGCGGAGCCAGAGCCCATGTAGCTTCTTCATTCGGTTTAAGCCCGTCAGGAATATCGTAAAAGAACTTACTTTCCAACCAGGGATCTGAGTGTCCGCTGCTTGCTATCACTCCATGCAGGTAGGCTCTGGAAATAACGTTTTCACTCTTGTTTTTTACAACCAGTCTAATTACGGGTTGTGGCTCACCGTCTTCCTCAGGCTCCCTGGTAAATCTGGCTGATAAAACCTGGATTTTCTTCAGCTCTTCTTTAGCCATATCTGAGTCAGCTTTTTTCTTTTCTAGCGTTTTAATTTCCTGAATTGCCTGTTCTTTCTGCTTAAGCTCTCTCTCTGCTGTTACTTTCTGAGCATAAGAAATGACTTCCTCAGCAGTCTTTCCCGACAGGGGTTCGCGCATCTTTTTGCTGAGGTCTTCTTTGTCATTGTCTGATGAAGCATGCATGAGATCAGCCATGTTGATGTTACTGAATGCCACAACTTGCAGAGCGCTATCAAACTCCTCCCGCTTATTCTCCGGAAGTGACTCTCTGACTTTAGCTATAGACGATTTCATTGCATCATCAGTTGATGAGTCAATTTTTGGTTTATCGCAACCGGCAAGTAAGCAGGAAAGTAATATCACGCCAACAATTTTTTTCATGTCCCTATTCCATCAGTAAAAATTAGGAACAATCTTATCAGGAATTGGTGCATTGATAAAATAAGCATATAGAACATTAACTTGATTCAGTTGCATTCTACACGTCTGGTGATTATCAACGCCAGGTGCAGGGTCGTTTTCACCATGCCTTCTGCCTTTTGGCTGCGGCCATCACATCCCGCTCATTCATCACAATAAAAAAGGCCACCGAATGGCAGCCCTGGTCGCTAGGTATTTATCAATATCGTTTCATGGTGCCGACTGGCGTCCTTTCTGACCAATCAGGCCTCTCGCCAGCCATGATCGCACGCTGTTGGGATGGCGTCACAGACTGGGTTATCTCTGGCATAGCCTTGTATTCAGGTTTTTGAGGTGGGCTGAGAACCAGATCGGAACTACAACCTGTCAGCAAAAAAATCGCAAGAAGAGAGGAATTAAACTTGTGCACTCTATACCCTTCCAATGGGATAAAAAAATAAAGAAAGAATCGTGGTGCCGGGTGCATCCCAGTGACTCTCCCCTGGTAAGCAAAGACGCGTGCATACCTGCGGACAGCAGTAGTCCGGAACGCCCTCTCGTCAGAGAGGATTCACCACAGAAATAAATTATGTCGAATTTATTCCTTCGGTCAATGCATGATTGCTGCGAGTCGTCGCAGGATCAGGGGAATACGAGGTGACGTGATCGGAGCCATAGAAAAGAAACGTGTATGTTTACGTTCGCCGAGGTTTGCCCTGAACGTTCACTTTCTTCGATTACGGGACTACAATTCAATAAATTTCATCCACATAGAGTTGATACGATGAGTACAACCCCCTTTATCCGCCCTCAACTTACCCTGCCAGACGATGCCGACAAACTGCTGCTGCACTCCTGCTGCGCCCCCTGCTCGGGAGAAGTGATGGAGGCCATCCAGGCCTCGGGAATTGATTACACCATATTTTTCTATAACCCCAATATTCATCCACAAAAGGAATACCTCATCCGTAAGGAGGAGAATATTCGCTTTGCGGAAAAACACGGCGTGCCGTTTGTCGATGCCGATTACGACACCGATAACTGGTTTGAACGCGCTAAGGGCATGGAATGGGAACCCGAGCGCGGCATCCGCTGCACCATGTGCTTCGATATGCGTTTCGAACGCACGGCGTTGTATGCGGCAGAAAATGGGTTTCGCGTCATCAGTAGTTCATTAGGGATCTCCCGCTGGAAGAATATGCAGCAGATAAATGACTGCGGCCAGCGTGCTGCAGCGCGCTATCCGGGGATGGTCTACTGGGACTACAACTGGCGCAAACAGGGCGGTTCCTCGCGCATGATTGAGATAAGCAAACGAGAACAGTTTTACCAGCAGGAATACTGCGGGTGCGTGTATTCGCTCAGGGACAGTAACCTGCACCGCAAGTCTCAGGGCCGCCCGCTTATCCGGATTGGGAAACTGTATTACGGTCAGGATGAGAATGAGAAATAAAGGGTTTATGGCGTAGAGATATATCCGAAAACAGGAGGATTTTGTGCCAAATTCCGCCCTACGTCCCTTAAAACGCAAAAGAGAGGCTATCCTTATACTATCAACACAAGGAGGCAAAAATGACTGATTTCAATACTGATAAAAATACACAGTTTGCAGAAGACAAAGCGAAAAATAAACTCGATGAACTGGCAGGCTCAGCCCAGCAGCAGTTTGGCGATTTCGTTGACTCCCCTAAGCATCAGGTTAAAGGTGCTGCCAAAAAATATGCCGCACAGGCCAGCGACGCCGTTTCCGATGTCACTGAAGCGGTGAGAAACAATCCCCTGACGGGTTTAATTGCTGCCGGGGCGGTAGGTATTGTTCTCGGCCTGTTACTGGGTCGAAAATAAATAAAGGCCCTTCGGGGCTTTATTTTTGCGCTTTAGCTAAACAGTCTGACCATGCGATCTAATTCGTCTTCTTTCACCGCCCGCGACAGATAATAGCCCTGAAAACTTTTAACCCCAAGGGCGACTAACTTCTCAAACTTCTCTTCGCTATCCACCCCTTCAGCAATACAATCCGTGCCGGTCATATCGCTGTATATCTGTATCGCTTTAATAAGATTATAATCGTTGTCATTCGCCACAAAATGCTCGACGATATCCCGGTCAAGCTTTAATCCATCAAAATGCACCTGCCTTACCGGGAACATGGTTTGATGGTTGGAAAAGCAGTCATCGAGAAACAGCCGGCACCCGGTATTGCGTAAACGCCGCATGGTTTCTGGGATCGTCCTATCCTTGGTCACATCAATATCTTCCGCAAATTCAAAGACCAGTTTGTCGGCCCACTGCGGATTGAGCAGCATCGCCACAGCCTTTTTGGCCATGTCGGGAAGTGCATTACCCGAGGCAAGTCGCGGGGGGATATTGACGGAAAAATAATATTTACCGTTATATTTATTAATACCTGACACCGCAGCATGAATCACTAGCGCAGTAATTTTTAGCCATATTTCCTGGCTTGAAATATCAGTAAGAAAATTAACTGGCTTGATAATTTTACCATTATTATTCCAGCGAATGAGTATCTCAAACCCCACCCCCTTCTTATAACGATCGGTTATGATCTGATACGCAGGGAATATCTCTCTTTTTAGCAATGCATTATAAATCGCCGTCTCTTTGGCAGAGAGACTTTCTTTTTGCGTTAACCGTTCCGTGCTTCCTTCCATTCTTAAGGCATGCGGATCTTTCAGCCAGCGTCGGATCTGGTGTAATTTTTTCACCCCTTCCTTACGATGAGTATAAACCGTTTTATTAGACAGCCCCATTTTTTCACACTGCTCTTTCACTGACATTCCGCGATAAAAATTTAATAAAACGCTTACCTCTCTTTCGGTTAAACCTTTTACGTTTTCCTGATAAGACAACCCCCAATATTGGTCACGCAATGAACGTGAGTTATCCTTAAATACGTCATTATGCATACGAAAACAGGTCATAACATCAGACACGCTGGCTATACGAATCAATGAAAGCTGGAAAGTATTATTTAAAAGATTCCCCAGCGTTCGATACAGCCAGCCATCCGGCATTTCCCCGTACAGGGTTACCTTTCGAATAACAGGAAGTTTATTTAGCACGCAAGCGAGTCGCTTCAGGCTCTCCAGCAGAGAGACCACACCTTTTCCGAGAAACACCGAGATTTGAGCGTTTTGACTGCTAAGGATATTTTCCAGATCCTGCCGGGAAGGTTCATCCCCCTCAAAACGAACGTGCGAAGCGTCTATACCGTACTGTTTGAGTAACAGACTGTACCCCTGAAATGTGAAATGGCAGGTTGAGATGACAAATTTTTGCTCATAAAAAGCAGCATTTCTGAAAGAAATATTTTGGGTCATAACCTGCTCCTGGGCACAAAAACACATATCCCATTTGTGAATGTAACAAAATATAAAAAAACCCTGTTGTTGATAATAATTTTACAGTACACCATCAGGTTAAGAAACCGTTATCAACGTGACTCACGAGAACATCTTTGTGTTAATCACCGCCTGTATCCATATGCAGTATAAATATAAAATTCGCATCAAATAATAACGGTAAATATGTCAATCTCAAGGTATAATGAAAAATCCGAAAGAAGACTGGATACTTCATCTATCGGCTCATTCATATAAGAGACAAACGCTATGGATAATCATATCTCATCCAGGGCCTTGCTACATCGAAGGGATGTCATTAAAAACAATCCGCGATTCAGTGAGGCAATAACAGAGCACTACACCATTAATGACGCCATCTACAAAAAACAACCTTTGTTCTACAAAACGATGCTTCAGGAATCACGGTTCAACATTATTCTTTCCATGTGTTGTTTTATCTTTGGAAATCAGGCTGAGTCAGTATCAGAAATTAAAGAATTATGTTCCCGTTATAAAATAGCCAGCCCCAACAGTGTGATTGCGATCATCACCTTGCTCAGAACCACCGGGCGCATCAAGACCTGGCGCTGCAGTGAAGACAGACGCAAAACGAGAATCGCACCGACTGAAAAGGGACTTAATGAACTTAAACGCTACATGTCCGGCGCATTTTTGCCGGTAAGTATTCTTTTCCCAAAGTTTAATATCAACGTTAATCTGCTGGATAACGACATCCTGCGAAATAACTTTTTCCGTCGCGCAGCGGAATACCTTTTCAGGGGATTAACGTTCAGGAAGGTTTTGCCTGAAGTGGGATTGTTTATTGATAAAGACGGAGGGCGAATGATAATGTTATATCTTTACCTGCAGGCCATAAAAAATAAAACCGTACATGGTGCAGTCATACCTTATTCAGCCAACTTACTGGCTAAAGAATTTTTTGTTTCACGGATCCACGTCAACCGTATTATCAAATCGGCGCAAGAGGCGGGTTATCTTAAAGATCAGGGTGATGGCCAGATGTCGATTTACCCGGCGTTTATAGAACTGGTCGAAAACTATGCCGGATTATACTTCGCCTATGTGACTCACTATATCAACGTCGTTCCTAAAGAACGACGCCACGTTGTTAACGTAACGTCGACGGTATAATGTTTCTGGCGTTCGGTTTCCCGAACGCCCTTTGCTTACCGTTCCCGCAGTGCCTCTTTCGCCTTATTAAGCGGTTTCAACAGATAATCCAGAATCGTTTTACTGCCTGTTTTAATATCAACGGTCGCAATCATCCCCGGAAACACCGGGAAGGCTTTGCCTTGTTTATTGGTCAGATGGTTACTGTCAGTGCGAATATAGACCCGATAGTAATACACATCCCTTTTCACCTCATCCTGAAGCGTATCCGGCGAAATCATGGTCACCTCGCCCTCCAGCCCACCGTAAATGGAGTAGTCATAGGCGGTCACTTTCACCAGCGCTTTTTGTCCCGGATGAATAAAGGCGACATCGCGCGGCGAGATTTTCGCTTCAATCACCATCTGGTCATCAAGCGGAACCAGGCTCATCAGCTTGCCGTTTGGCGGAATCACCCCTCCCACGGTTGTCACGTCGATATCCTTAACGATCCCGCGCACCGGCGCATTGAAGGTCAGTCTGGTCAACGAATCTTCACGCCCTTTCATCACCGAACGTTGCGCTTCAATCTCCGCGTTCGCTTTCGCCAGCTCTTCACGGGCGCGAACGTAATACTGGTTTTTCATCTCGGTGATTTTGTTCTCAAGCTCATTTTTTTGACGCTCAAGACGTAACACCTCCACCTTACTGGCTGCCCCCTGCGTCACCAGCGGACGGGTCAGCGACAGCTCACGCTGCACCAGTTCGGCCCCCTGCCGTAACCCCGCCAGCCCTTTCTCAAGACTTTCGCGACGAGACTGATACAGCGCCGTTTCCTGTTTGACCAGCTCAACGTCATCATCCAGCTCTGCCGGAAAAGCCAGTGCCGTGTCGTTCACTTCGGCCTTTAGACGCGAGGCAGTTGCCAGCGCGGCATTCAGGCGCGATTCACTTTCCAGCACGCTTGATTCGGTTTTCGTCCGGTCAAGCTGTGCAAGCTGCTGACCACGCTCAACGATGTCGCCTTCACGCACCAGCAAACTGTGAATAATGCCCCCTTCGAGGGACTGGATCACCTGCTCGTGCGAAGAGGGGATCACCTTGCCGCTACCGGTGGTGACCTCATCAAGGCTGAACAGGCTTGCCCAGGTGATAAATACCGCCAGCAGGGCGAACAGCGACCAGGCGACCCAGGTTGACCGCGGCAAGCGTGGCTCCTTCAGGCGGCTGTTGACGCGAGAGAAATCAGTCATGCTACGCCCTCCTCTGCTACTGGTGTCGGTTTCATGGTCACGGTACGCTGTGAGGCTTTTTGCGGCGCCATACCGTGCTGGCGAAGAATGGCGTCGCGCGGGCCATCCATGATCACCTTGCCGTTTTCCAGCACGATGATACGGTCAACCAGTTCCAGAATAGGCAGACGATGGGTCGCGACCACCAGCGTCCGGCGCTTGCCCAACCACGGTTTAAGGTGCTGGATAAACTGCTTCTCACTCATCTCGTCAAGCCAGGCGGTAGGTTCATCCAGCAACAAAATGTTCGGAGAGGTGATCAGGGCGCGAGCCAGTAATAACGCCTGACGCTGCCCGCCGGACAGGCCCGCACCGCCTTCGTTGATAATGTAGTTGAGCCCCATTTTCTGTTTGCGGACAAACTCCAGCGCACCACTGTTCACCAGCGCCTGATGGATCTCATCGTCGGTGGCCAGCGGGTTGCCCATCAGAATGTTGTCCCGCACGGAGCCAAAGAACAGCCGCGCCTGCTGGCTCAGCAGCTGCATGTCGCGGCGAACGTCAGCCGGGTCCAGGTGGTTCAACGCGATATTATCCAGCAGAATGCTGCCCTGCTGAGGCTCCTGCATCCCAGCCAGCAGTTGCAGCAGCGTGCTTTTGCCGGAGCCATTGCGTCCGAGCACCGCCACCCGCTCACCGGCGCGAATCTGCAGTTTGCTGATGTTCAGAACGGTGAGTTTTTCTTCATCGTCGTACCAGAACCCCACCTCTTCCAGCGCATAATCCCCCCGCAGATGGGCTTTATGCACCTTCTTGCCCTGCTGAGGATCGTCAATCGGGCGCTGCATCAGATCGTCGAGTCCTTTACGCGCCACTTTCGCCGACTGCCAGCGGGAGAGCACGCCTGAAATTTGCGACAGCGGCGCGATGGTCCGCGACGCGAGAATAGAGGTCCCCACCAGCGCACCGGTGGTCATGTCCCCGCTGATAACCAGGTAACACCCCACCAGCAGCACCACGGCATACACAATCGACTGCACCTCCTGCGTCCAGGTCAGCAACAGCCCGGTCAGCCAGCGCTGCTTCATGCCGACGTTAGCGGCAACATCATTGGTGTTATTCCACTGATTCTGGAAGCGCTGTTCAGCGCGCATCAGCTTGATGTCTTCAATGCCCTGAACCGCTTCCACCAGCGTGGCGTTACGAATGGCGGACTCGCGCATCCCTTCGCTGGACAGTTTGCCCAGCGGGCGCTGGACCAGCAGGCCCGGGATAAGCAGCAGCGGCACGGCAAGCAGGACAACCAGTACCAGCGGTCCGCCAATCATCCACAAAATGAACACAAACAGCAGGAAGAATGGCAGATCGGAGATGGCCGCAATGGTGGTGGACGTGATCAGTTCACGAACCGACTCCAGCTCGCGGATCTGGGCAATGAACGACCCGGTTGACTTAGAGCGCGCCCCGTTTTTAATCCGCAGCGCGTGTGCAAAAACGCGTTCAGAAATACGCAGGTCGGCGCGTTTACCCACCACATCCGAAATGTGCACGCGCAGCATGCGCATGATGAATTCGAAAACAATGGCGATCATCACGCCGCCAAACAGTACCCACAGCGTGGCTTCCGATTGCGAGGGCACCACCCTGTCATACACCTGCATGGAAAAGACCATGCCGGAAAGGGCCAGGACGTTAGCGACCAGCGCCACCAGCATAATATCGCTGTAGCGTCGCCAGTCCTTCAGGGCCAGCTGCCAGAACCAGTTTTTCTCATACGGTTTAATGTAATCATCCACCCGGGCATCCGGCGTGGACTCGAGCGGGCGCAGCACCAGCAGTCCTGTCAACCGTGAGCACAGCGCATCACGCGTCAGCGTCGTCTCCAGGCCGCCGTCACCGCTGAACTGCAGGCTCACGTTGCCCTCGCTGTCCATGCGGTTAATGACCGCGATTTGCCCGCCGGTAAATTCCGCAAGCAGAGGTAAACGCCACGGGTCGAGGGAGACCGCGTCGGCCGCCACCATACGCATCCCTAACCCAAGCTGGCGTGCCATCTCTTCCAGCACCAACTGGCGTGGAGACTGGCTTTCATGGTTAATCGTGACCCGAACATGCTCTGCCGAGAAGTCCAGCCGACAGTGCTTCGCGATGATGAGCATGCCCTGCAACCAGGGTTCGTACTGTGGATGTGTCTTCATAATGTTGTGAAATCTTTTATCGCTCTTCGTTGTAGCCACGCAAAAGGCCGCGAGGAGTGATCCTCGCGGCATAGTTTTACGCAATTAACAGTTGATGATTTGCCAGCAGCGTAGCCAGATCGGTCTGCACGCCGTTCAGCGTGACCAGCGTTGTGGGTGAGAACTGGCCGCCGCTACCGTCCAGGTCAACCTGGATTTCGGTATTGCTGCCGTTTTGCACCACGCGGATGTAATCGGTGATATTCCCCGCACTGCCGTCCAGCGTGGCGACCCCGTTCACATAGCTCGCTGAGCCCGTACCGGTGTAGCCGCTGCCTGAAAGCAGGTCGCGCAGGTCAATACGATCCGTATCCGCCGTGCCTTCCCAGGTGCCCACCGTAAAGCCGTTCACCACATCACTGCCGTTACCGCCTGTGGCATTGGAGGCGTTGATCAACGTGTAGAGCAGCGTATCGTGACCGCCGCTGCCAATATTGAACGTATCGTTACCGCCACGGCCTTCGAACTGGTTGTTACCACTGTTGCCGGTAATGACATCGTCAAAGTCCGAGCCGTTAATGCCCTCAATGTTCAGCAGGCGTGAGGTACCAAACCCGGTGTCCTGCGCGGTAGAAAGACGCAGGTCGACGGTCACGCCGGACGTCGCATTGCGGTAGTCCACCACGTCCATACCCCCGGTGTTACTCCAGGTGTCGTGATCCGAGTGGGTCGTCCAGCCGCCGGAACCGTTATAGGTATACGTGCCGTCCTCGGCGATAAAGGTGTCGTTATACCCGGTACCGGTAAGCGTCCCGCTGTGCCCCCCGGTTGCTGCTTCGGCAGTGAGGACGTAGCCCTCTTTACCGTTGCCGGCTTCCAGACCGCTCCAGGTGACGTTATCCGACACGCCATTGGTGATTTTCAGGATCTCGGCCGAGTAAGTTTCATTCGGATCCAGACCGTAGAAACTCACCAGTGCAGAGGTATCGTTCGAACCGATACCGGACTGGGCGTTGATGATCTGCGAGGCCACCAGTACGCCCGCCGCGTTATACAGATTGACCGTATTACCGTAGTAGGCGTTGATACCCTCACTGTCGACAATGTGCAGATGCATCGCCGTGCCGTCGGCAACGGTTTTGCTGTTTTGCACCAGCACCACTTTGCCGTTCTGCTGCGACACCAGCAGATCCTGCGCGCCGTCCCAGTTGTAATCCACGGCGGCCACACCGGTGACGTTCGCCAGTCCGGAAGCCAGCTGACTTGCTGTCCAGCTTGAACCGTAACCGTTGTTGGTAAACAGGGTTGCGGTCTGCGCTCCGCTGTAGGTACTGAGCTTGATGACGTCCATCTGGCCGTCAGCGTTCCAGTCCACCGCCACCGACAGATACCCTGCTGACGCGTTAGACGCCTCAACCGCGCTCTTGGTGGTGGAGAGTTTCCCGGTACCGTCGTTGTAGTAGATCACCCCGCCGTTGTTGTTATAGCTGCTGCCCAGGTACAGATCCATGTAGCCATCGCCGTTGAAATCCGCCCACGTCATCGACGCCGCTGTGGTGGTATTCGCCACGTTTGCCACAAACACGTTAGTCAGGTTCTGACCGAGGGATAACGTCCCGTTACCGTTGTTGTTAATCACGGTAAGCGAGTACGCGCCGCTGCGGTTGGTGTGCTGAACCACATCCACGGTGCCGTCGTTATTCAGGTCAACGCCGGAGATTTCACGCATGGTGGTGAATTGTCCCCAGAACCCGGCGCCGCCATAGCTCCCATCCGGCGTGAGTACCCCCTTGTTGTTAATAAGGTAGGTAATGGAGTCCGCACCGGCATCGCCATACGCAAGGTCCAGATACCCGTCACCGGTTTTATCGTAGGCAATGACACCGCCGTACCAGATAGTGGTTCCCATACCCAGTTGGCTGGCGTTGTAAGTGCTGCCATCGTAGGTCCACATCACCTGTGTAGACCCGCCGTAGGTGGTTTCAGTCGCAAAGATGTCCTGCGTGCCGTTACGGTCGAAATCGGCGGCGGTCTGGCTTACGGCAGGGAAGCCACGCGTATTGGTTAGCGCGTTCGCCGCGTAGGCTGAATCATCACTGCTGGAATAGGACTGTCCGTTAGCAATGATATTCCACAGGCCGCTGCTGTTCATGCCGACGGTCATGGTCGAGTTATCGCTGTTACCCGCCGTAGTGGCCCAGCTGGTATTCACCGTTGTGGTATCAATCACCAGGCTGCCGCTCGCCGTCCCGGTGGTATTGCCGTTACCCGCACTGCTCTTCACCTGTGCCGTTACGTTATAGCTGGCAACGCTCAGTGCATCGCTGTCCGGGATCTGCAGATACCAGGTGTTGTGATCCGGGTCGACCACCACCGCGCCGCCCGTCTGCGAGGTGTAGGTTTTACCGTTCACATTCACCACCAGGTACTCGCCGTTCACCAGATCCGCGGAGACCGTTCCGCTGACAATCGGCGTGGTATCCGATGTTGTCTGCGCGGTAATTGCCGCCGTGGTGGTCGGGATACTGGTATCGACGTTCAGTACAAACCCGTCCGATTCCGTATAGTTACCGGCTTTATCGGTCACCCGCAGGATATACGTATGATTGCCATCGCTCAGGCCGTTATCCTGGAAGGACCAGCTTGCGCTACCGTTCATCGTGACCTGGCCCAGCAGGATCCCGTCACGATAAAGCTGCACAATCTCACCGTCATCCGGCGCGCGGTTCAGCGTTCCGTTGATCAGCGGCGAGCTGTCATCCGTCGCCATCGCGCTGCCAAAGGAGCCCAGACGCTCACCTTCGCCATCGGTATAGCTCACCACGGTTCCCACGGTGGTTGGCGGCGTGGTATCCACCGTCACCACCTGCGATGAGGTTGAGCCCACGTTGCCCGCCTGGTCGATAATCCGCACCTGATAGGTGTAATCACCGTCAGCCAGATCGCGGGTATCGGTGTAGCTCCAGCGCTGGTTGGTTACCGTTGCATCTGTCCAGGTATTCCCGCCGTCCAGGCTAATCTGCACGCGTTCATCATTGGCCAGCGCGCTGCCAAGCGAGCCATTGAACGTAAGCGTGGTGTCCATGGTGATGAAATCAGTGCCGGACTGCCCGGTATCTTCACTGATGCTGTCAATGGTGATGCCGTACTGAGGCGCGTGGGTATCAACCGTGACCGTCTGCGACGTGGTTGCCCCGACGTTTCCGGCCAGATCGACCACCCGCACCTGATAGTTATAGCTACCGTCGGCCAGGGTACGCGTGTCGTTATAGCTCCACTGTGTGCCATTCACCGTCGCGTTAACCCAGGTGGTGCCGCCATCCATACTGACCTGAACATACTCGCCCGCACCGGGTTGCGCCCCCAGCGTCCCGTTCAGGGTGTATGACGTTGAACTGGTCAGGAAGTCGTTGTTGTCAAAGCCGGTATCCACGGTGATGTTATCCACGGTCACCGTAATCGCCGCATCCGGGGCGACCGTATCGACAGTCACCTGCTGATGGGCACTGGATCCCACGTTACCTGCGGCATCCACCACGCGCACATAATAGTCATAGGTGGCATTACCCAACGTACGGCCGTCCACGTAGTACCAGCTGTTGCCGGTGACAATCACGTTCTGCCAGGTCACGCCACCGTCGATGCTGATTTGCGCATATTCGCCGTCAGCCAGCGTCGCGCCGAGCGAGCCATGCAGCGTTAGCGAGGTATCATGGGTGATAAAGTCGCTGCTGCTCAGGCCAGTGTCATCGCTGATGCTGTCAATGGCGATGGTTTTACTGGCATCGGGTGCCACGGTATCAATGGTAACCACCTGGCTGGTGGTGGCGCTGATATTGCCCGCATCGTCAATCACGCGAAGCTGATAGTTATAATCGCCGTCCGCCAGCGTGCGGGTATCAACCCAGGTCCAGCTCAGTCCGCTGACGCTGACATCCGTCCAGGTTACGCCGCCGTCGAGGCTGATCTGCGCGTGATCGCCACTCCCCAGCGCCGCACCGAGCGTCCCTTTCAGGCTGATCTGGTTATCGCTGGTGATAAAGTCGCTGCCAGACAAACCGGTATCCTGACTGACGGAATCGACCGTAATGGTCGTCGCCGCAGGCGCGGTGAGATCCACCACCACGTTCTGGCTGTCCGTTGCCCCTACGTTACCCGCGTTATCAATCACGCGGACCTGGTACTGATACGTACCGTCCGTCAGGGTGCGGCCATCGGTGTAGCGCCAGGTGGTGCCCGTGACGGCCAGGTCAATCCAGCTCGCCCCGCCGTCCACGCTGATCTGCGCTTTCTCGTTATTGCCGAGCTGCGCGGTCAATGAACCGTTAACAATAATCTGGCTGTCGTTGGTGATGAAATCACTCGCGCTCAGCCCGGTATCGTTTTGCAGGGCGTCGATACTGATCCCCATTGACGGCGCGGTCAGATCCACGGTCACGGTGTGATCGTCGCAGGCAGTGTTACCGATGGTGTTACTCACCTGGGCATGGATCACATACGATCCTCCGTCTGCCAGCGCGGTCACGTCTGCACTGCCTACGGTGTAGTTCCAGCTACCGTCAGCCTGCACGGTTGTGGTGTAGGTTTTGCCGTTCAGGGTGATGGTCACTGTCTGGCCAGCAGGCGCGTCGGTGGTACCACTGACCACCAGAGGGATACCATGTTCAGCGGTGCTGACGATATCGTCCTGCGCAAAGGTGTGGATAGTTATGGTCGGGACATCACCGTTCAGCGTCACGTCGTGCGTCGCGCTGCCCGGGTTACCGGCCTTATCGTTCACCGTCGCCGTTAGGGTGTAATTCCCTTCACTCAGGCCGAGGAAATCATGCCCCGGCACAAAGACCGACCACGAGCCGTCCGCCCCCACGGTCGCCTGATAGCAGTGATCGTTGAAGGAAACCGTCACCGTCTGGCCCTGTTCCGCCGTGGTGGTGCCGCTGATGGTCTGGCCTGCCAGCTGCTCAGCGTTATTGACAATATCGTCATCCGCCACAGTGCCGATGGTTACGGTTGGCGCCACGGTATCCACCGTCAAGGTGTGAGCGGTCTGTCCGCTGTTACCCGCTTTATCGTTGACTGAAGCGGTCAGCGTCAGCGCCCCTTGATTCAGGGCCGCCAGGTCGGCGGCTGGCACATCCAGCGTCCACGTACCATCGTTCGCCACCGTTGCGCTGTAGGTTTTACCCCCCAGCGTTACGGTAACGGTCTGCCCGGCTTCCGCGCTGGTAGAACCGTGCACGGTCAGCGGCTGCTGTGCTTCTGCTGCATTTAACACGTCGTCGCCGGCAATGGTATTCACGGTCAGCGCCACCGAGGCCGTGTTGACCACCACATCATGGGTCTTCGTGCTGCTGTTGCCCGCACTGTCGGTAATGGTTGCGCTGAGGGTCGCAGTGCCGTCAGCCAGCGAGGAAATTACGCTGGCCGGGACGCCCACGCTCCAGTTGCCGCTCGCATCTACCGTTGTCGTGTACTGATGAGACCCGACGGTAATCACCAGCCTGTCGCCGACGTTTGCACCGGTTGCACTACCGCTGACGATCTGCGCCTGCGCATGCTCCACGCTGTTGATCACATCATCAACGGCGACCGCGTTAAAGCTGATAACCGGTGGCGTGGTGTCAAGGGTAATGGCTTTATCCGCGCTGCCTGGGTTACCGGCCGCATCGCTCACGCTAACCTGTACGGTGTAGCCGTTGTCGGCCATCGCGGTCAGGTCGGCCCCGGGCACATTCACACTCCACGTGCCGCCTGCCTGAACCTGCGCGGTGTACTGCTTATCGCCGAGCGTTACGGTGACCGTCTGACCCGCTTCTGCCGTGGTGGTGCCGGTGATGGCCACACCTGCAGACGCTTCGCTGGCGTTGATCACGTTGTCGCCGGCAACCGTATCAATCGTCACGGCAGGCGCGGTCGCATCGACGCTGTATTCGCGCCCTGCTGAGGCGCTGTTGCCGTTCACGTTGGTGACGCTCACCTGTACGCTGGCATCGCCGTCTTTCAGACCGGCCAGGTCAGCAGACGGTACCGTCGCCGTCCAGTTACCGCTGGCATCAACGGTGGCCGTGTAGTGCTTGCCACCAAACGTGATGCTGACGGTCTGGTTGGCTTCCACGTTGCTGGTGGTGCCGGAAAGCAGCAGATCTGCCCCTTTCTCCGCCGCGTTAATCACATCGTCAACGGCAATGGTATCAATGCTGATGGCGACGGCCGCCAGATCAACAGTGACGTCATGGCTGATGGTCACCGGATTGCCCGTGGTGCTTTGGCCTGCAACGGTAACGGTTACCGTTCCTGCCTGCAGCGCGCTTACATCCGTCGCCGGAATAGCCGCGTTCCAGGTCCCGTCAGCCAGTACGGACGCCGCATAGGTTTTGCCGTTCACCGTTACCGTAAGCATGGTCCCCGCTGCCAGCCCATCGCTGGAGCCGCTGACAATCAGGTTCTGACCATGCTCAATGCTGTTGATCACATCGTCGCCTGCCACGGTATCGACTCGCAGGCCCGGCAGGCTGGCATCGATGGAGATATCACGCTCGCCGGAACCGGTATTGCCGTGTCCGTTGGTAACCGTTGCGGTGACGGTCAGGTCGCCATTACCCAGCGCGGTCAGCACAGACTGCGGGACATCAACCGACCAGCTCAGATCGCTCTGTACCGTTGTGGTGTAGGTATTGCCACCGACAGAGACCGTCACGGTGTTACCCGCTTCGGCGTTCACCACTTTCCCGCCGATCGTCTGGCCTGCCGCCACTTCCGCCGCATTGATCACGTTGTCACCGGCCACGGTGTTGATGATGACGGTCGGCAGCGCGGTATCGACCTGCAGGTTCGCCGTATTGCTGACGCTGTTACCCACGGTGTTCGTCGCGGTTGCGCTCAGGGTGTAGTTCGCCTCACCCAGCGCGGTCAGATCCGCTGCCGGTACCGTCAGGCTCCAGCCGCCGTCCGCCGCGGTTGTTGCGGTGTACTGTTTGCCGTTCAGGGTCACGGTGACCAGGGTACCTTCCGCAAGGTTGGCGCTGGTACCGCTGACGCTCAGATCCTGACCTTTCTCCACCGCGTTCAGCACATTGTCGCCGCTCAGGGTATCGAAGCCCACGGAAGGCAGCCCGGTATCGACAGTCACGTTATGGGTGCCGGATCCGGTATTGCCCGCGGCATCGGTGACGCTGACGCTGACCGTCACGGTGCCGTCGCTGAGGCCAGAAATCACGTTCGCCGGAACGCCGACGCTCCAGTTGCCCGCGGCGTCCAGCACGGTGGTGTAGGTCTGGCTGCCAACGGTCACGGTGACTTTATCGCCCGCCGCCGCGCCGGTGGCAGAGCCGCTGACGATCTGCGCCTGCGCATGCTCAGCCACGTTAATCACGTCGTCGCCCGCCACGGTGTTGATGGTCACGACCGGCACCGTCACGTCGACAGCCAGGTTATGATCCACCGAGGCCGGGTTACCCGCCTTGTCACTGACGGCGGCCGTCACGGTCACGCTGCCGTCCGTGAGCGCCGCCAGGTCGGCTGCCGGAACGTCCAGCGTCCAGTTGCCGTCTGCCCCCACGGTGGTGGTGTAGTTCTTCCCGTTCAGGCTCACGGTGATCGTCTGGCCCGCTTCGGCGGTGCTGGTACCGGACACCGTCAGGTCAGCTTTCGCTTCGGTCGCATTCAGGATGTCGTCAGCCGCCAGGGTGTTAATCGTTACGGACGGCGCGGTGGTGTCCACGCTGTACTCGCGGCCCGCAGACGCGCTGTTGCCGTTGACGTTGGTGACGCTCACCTGCACGCTGGCATCGCCCTCTTTCAGACCGGCCAGGTCAGCAGACGG